>NZ_JBFAVX010000054.1:0-62982 GCF_040680095.1 Nonomuraea sp. NPDC052129
TCTGGTGTGGCCATTGTCATGCGCAAGAACGATCGCCCCGTTTTCCGTGACCCGGAAACCGGCTTCGAGCGACACATGGTGTCAGCGGCCCCGGGCGCGGGAGGAGCCGAGATGGTCGTCCACTACCTCCCCGCGCAGGTCTCCACCGGGCTGCTGCCCGCGTATCCGCCGGGTACGGAGAAACAACTCGTGGTGCTCGAAGGCACCCTCACCGTCGCGATCGGCGGGATCAGCGAGACCCTGAACACAGGCGACTCCCTGTTCTTCCAAGCCGACGCGGACCACGGCTTCGCCAACCGAACGAACGCTCCCTGCGAATACATCATGGTCATCTCACGCAGAACCTGATCGGCCGCAGCTTACGAGCCTGGACAAAGCCGGCTAGGGCATCGCCGTACTCACGGCATTCTCCGGAAAAGCCGACTTGCGAGCAGCTCCGCGACGTGTCGGTACCCATGCGGCTGACCGTCGGCGGCCAGGCACCGACTGACCCGGCGCTGCTCGCCAACTGGCTGCCTTCTAGCCGACGCCGACCTGTTCAGGCTCTCTACTGCGTCAAAGCCGCGGACCAGGACCGTACCTGCTGGGCGAGAGCGGCCACATGCTCGGGAGGTGTGGTCTTGACGATTCCGTGTCCGAGATTGAACACGAACGGGCCACCACTGAGCGCGTTCAGGATGCGGTCTGTTTCCGCGTGGAGTGCGGGCCCGCCCGCGACCAGGAGCTGAGGGTCGAGGTTGCCCTGTACGCACCGGCCGAGTGCCTGCTGCACCTTCTGCGCGGCCCACTCCACAGGCACTGTCGAGTCGAGCCCGACGCAGTCCACGCCGGTCGCCTCGGCGAAGCCGTTGTAGGCGAGCCCCGCGCCACGCGGAAAGGCGATGATGGGAACACTCGGATGCTTCGCCTTCAGCGCCGCGACGATGGCGGCAACCGGCGTGACGCACCAACGCTGGAACAGCGGGTAGGGGAGTATTCCGGCCCAGCTCTCGAAGAGTTGGATCGCTTCGGCACCTGCCTGAATCTGACGGTCCAAGAACTCGATGGTGGCCGCCGTGAGCAGGTCGATCAGGGGTTGGAACCCCTCCGGATCGCTCAGCGCCCACTGCTTGACGACGGAGTGCTCTGAGCTGGCGCCGCCGCGCCCTTCGACCATGTAAGTCGCGACCGTCCACGGCGCACCGGCGTAGCCGATCAACGTGACCTCGTCGGGCAACGCGCGAGTGAGCCGTCTGACGGTCTCATAGATCGGGGCCAGTTCTTCGTGCAAGCGGGACGCGCTTAAGAACTCGGTAATGTCCGAAGCCGAACGGATCGGGGGCGTGAGGACGGGTCCGTCGCCGACCCGGTACTCCAAGGTCTGCCCCAACGCCGCGGCGATCTGGGGAAGATCCGCGAACAGGATCGCGGCGTCGAGCGTGAAGCGGCGGAGCGGTTGCAAGGTGACCTCGACCGCATGCTCGGGTGAATTGCACAGCCCCACCATCCCGCCCGCAGCCTCTCGGACGTCGTGGTACTCCGGCAGATAGCGTCCGGCCTGCCGCATGAGCCAGATCGGTGGTCGCTCGGTGCGCTCGCCCGCGAGCGCACGCAACAGCAGCTTCTTCGGCCTCGCCTCGCCCGCCACGTGATCGACGTCCGACTCTTCCCGCATATCGACGCCCACGCGCCTCCGTCCTGCCCAGATACGCGAGCCCCAACCGGCCCGATCAGCACACACACCCCTACACGTGAAGGTGTGCGCCACCACCCTATCTACGCCCACTACCTAGATCGACAGACCGGTGACGGCCGGGCTGCTGTAGGAGACGTTCTTGCCTCCCACGAACGGCAGCAGGCGCTTCGTCTCCTGCTCCAAGGCCGCCTGATCGGGCGCGGACAGCGGGCGGAACGGCGTGAGGAGCAGGGTGTCGCCTTGGAGGGACCAGCTTCCGTGCACGTGGCCGTCCACGAGGAAAGTGGGCCGTACTCGTGCCTGACCCGGCATCACGCGCTTTCGGTCCTCGTGGCTGATGATGCGGGTCCGGTCGGCGTGGCCGAGCAGGGCGTTGTCGAAGGCGGGCAGCAGTCGTACGGGGGCGGGCGTGTCGGGGTCGGGCAGTTCCGCGTCGGCGACGTCGATCAGTTCCCTGCCGTCGGGGTCGCGGTAGTGGCGCAGTTCGGCGCGCATGTCGGAGACGATCTCGCCGAGGCGGGTCAGCCCGGACCAGGCCTGTACGTCCATGATCCCGGCTGGGCCGAATGCTGCCAGATAGCGGCGGATGAGGTCCTTGGCGGTAGCCGGGGCCATGGGCCGGCCGAGCCAGGTCTCGGCCGGCGTGACGGAGACGGCCGATCGGGTGCCCCAGGATCCCCATGTGCCGACGGCGGGGTTGTGAATGAGAGGGGTCCTGAGCTCGACTTCCCCGGCGAGGACGCGCCCGTCGCGGCCTGGGTGGCGTTCGGCCAGCCGCCGGGCCAGTTCCTTTCGTGGTGTCGTCTCGCCCGCCAGCAGCTCAAGTCCGGTGGCGACCAGCGAGGCGGTGTCCAGGCCCGCGTTGTCGCGGGCGAAGTACGCCGAGCGGGCGGTGCGGTCGAGGACGGGCTGCAGCAGTGGCCGCAGCCGGCGGAAGTCGTCGGCCGCGGCGAGGTGCTGGGTGCTGCGGAGCAGGCCGGAGCGGACCACCTTGCGGTCCTGCAGCAGTGTGGTGAGCTGGGCGTGGGTGAAGCCGCAGATCCTGCTCCACAGTCCGACGTAGGGCCAGTTGGGCTCTTGCGCCTGCAGCGCGACCAGGCGTTCGATCACCTCCAGCGGGGTGTGGTCGGTGCGGGCCAGCAGGAACTGGCGGCCCAGCAGGGCCCGGTTCAGAGCCCTGCTCGAAAGAGTCCTCATGACAGCCGCACCGAGACATTGCCCCGGTAGGAGCCCTGGAGCAGGGACAAGAACGCCTGCGGCACGTCTTCGACCCCGCCCTTGATGACCGTCTGCGGATAGACGAAGCGGCCCTCGCCCAACCAGGTGCTGAAGTGCTCCCACCAGGCGGCGATCTGGTCGGGGGTGTGGTAGCAGGAGAACGGCAGCAGCTGGATGCCGCTGGCCTGGGCCGCGGCATGGTCGGGCGCGGGGAAGCGTTCGGCCGCGTCGCCGAGCTGGCTGGACAGGGAGCCGCACAGCGCGAAGCGGGCGCCGGGCCTGGCCGCCTGCAGCGCGGCCTGGTATTGCTCGCCGCCCACGACGTCGAAGAACACCGAAATGCCCTCAGGCGCGAGCTCCCGTAGCCGCTCGACCGACGAGCCGTCGTGATAGTCGAACGCGGCGTCGTAGCCGAGCTCGTTCACCAGATAGTCGACCTTGGCCGGGCTGCCGGCGCTGCCGATCACCCGCGCCGCGCCGAGGCACTTGGCGATCTGCCCGGCCAGTGAGCCGATCCCGCCCGCCGCGCCGGAGACGAACACCACGTCGCCCTCGCCGGCGCCCGCCACGTCGGCCATCCCGTAGTAGGCCGTCGGCCCCTGACCGAGGTAGTAGCCGGGGTCCGCGACGGGATCAAGCTTCATGTACTGGGCGGCCGGGCCCGCCGAGTACTCGCTCCAGCCGGTCATTGACTGGACCAGGTCGCCAACCGCGAGCTCGGAACTGTCGGAGCGGACCACGGTGCCGATGGTGGCCACGCCCACCCGCTGCCCCGGCTGCCAGGCCGGGACCGGGATGGTGCAGTCGGCCCGCATCAGCTCCAGGTAGGTCGCGGCGAGCCCGATCTGGTCGGTGCGCACCAGGACCTCGCCGTCCACCTCCGTCTTGGCGACGGTGAAATGGTCGAGCGTGGGGGCGCCGGTGATCTGGGCGGTCAGCTGGATCTCACGGGTGATCATTCTTCTGTCCTTACCTCGGGCGTTGCCGTTGAGCTCGACACTAGGAAGACTTCCGGCCACTTTTTGACCGGAAGTCAGGCGAGGATGGGGGTATGGCGAACACCAGCTCACGGACCCTCCGACTGCTCTCGCTGCTGCAGACCCACCGGCACTGGCCCGGTCTGGAACTGGCCGACCGGCTCGGGGTCTCCGAGCGGACCCTGCGCCGCGACGTGGACCGGCTGCGCGAGCTCGGCTATCCGGTCGGCGCGGCCCGTGGCACCGACGGCGGCTACCAGCTGGCGCCCGGCGCCGTGCTGCCGCCGCTGCTGCTCGACGATGAGGAGGCGGTGGCGCTGGCGGTGGGTATCGGCGACGCGGCGCAGAGCGGAATCGCCGGGATGCAGGAGGCGTCGCTGCGCGCACTCACCAAGGTGGTACGGGTCCTGCCGCCCCGGCTGCGGGCCAGGGTGGACGCCCTGCGGGCGATGACCCTGGCCGTCGCCGCCTCCGGGCCGATCGTCGCGGCGGAGGTGCTCACCGCGGTCGCCCAGGCCTGCCGGGACGAGGAGCGGCTGCGTTTCGGCTACACGGCCAGGGGCTCGGCAACCACTGAGCGCGAGGTCGAGCCGCACCGCGTGGTCGCACTCGGCGGACGCTGGTACCTGGTGGCCTACGACCTGGGCCGGCATGACTGGCGCAGTTTCCGCCTCGACCGGCTGACCGAGCCGACCGCGACCGGCACCCGCTTCAGTCCACGCACACTCCCGGCCGAGGACGCCGCGGCCTTCGTCCAGGCGGCCGGTGGAGCCCCGGCGCCGTACACGGTCCAGGCGCTCGTCCACGCCCCCGAGGCCCGGGTACGGCAGGCGGTCGGCCAATGGGGCACCATCGAACCACTCGATCAGGACCGCTGCCGGATCACCATGACCTCGACCTCCCTCGACTGGCCGACCCAGGCCCTGGGCAACGTGGGCGCCGAGTTCGAGGTGCTGGGACCGCCGGAATTCGCCGCACACGTCCAGGAATGGGGCGCCCGCTTCATTCGGGCCACCCGCGCACCCGAGCGACGGTTCCCACCGTAGCCATATCGCCTCCGGCGAGCGTGGCTCAAAAGGGCCCTACGCTCGGACGCCCCACCCAGGCAGGCTTCGCCTGCACGGCGCTTGTTGACCATGGCCGCCCGGCATGGATGGCAGGTGCGACCTCACGATCGTGGGGCGTCGCCTTTCCCAGACAGGGAGCGGCGGATCAGGTGCCGGTGTCGGGGCGGTGGTTGCCGCTGAGGTCGCGGGTGAGGCGGCGCAGGAGCGGCCCGTATTCGGGGTGTGCCAGGGCGGAGGCGAACTGGGCGGTGAGGTAGTCCGCTGGGTTGCCGGTGTCGTACCAGCGGCCGGAGATGACCTGCCCGTATACGACGTGGTTGCGGGCGTAGGCGTTGATGGCGTCGGCCAGGTAGACCTCGCCGGTGCGGTGTTCGTACCAGCGCTTGGTCTGCTCTCGCAGTTCGTCGATGATGGCGGGGGTGATGATGTAGCCGCCGATGGCGGCGTAGGCGGAGGGGGCGTCGGCGGGTTTGGGTTTTTCGACCAGGCCGGTGATTCGCAGCAGGCCGCGCTCGAGGTTCTCTTGGACGACGGGCACGCCGTAGCGTGCGGAGTCCTGCCGGTCGATCGGCATCAGGGCCAGCACCGGGCACCTGGTCGCCTCATAGGCGCGGATCAGCTGCTGGGCGCGGGGCACCTCGGCCACGAATACATCGTCGGGCCACAGGACGAGCATCGGCTCGTCGCCGATGCCGTGCGCGGCGTTCAGGACCGGGGTGCCGTTGCCGTACGGGCCGTGCTGGTCGAGGTAGGTGATGTGGCCTTGCCGGGAAAGCTCGGCGACCTCTTCGACAGCGTCGGCGTAGGCGCCTTTGCCGTCGGCGCGCAGCTGCTGCACCAGGGCGGGGTTGGGCCGGAAGTGGTCCTGGATCAGAGATTTCCCGCCGGAGACGACGATGGTGATGTCCGTGATGCCGGACGCGATCAGCTCCCGGACGGTGTGCTCGATTACCGGTTTGTCGCCGACCGGCAGCATCTCCTTGGGGATGGCCTTGGTCAGCGGCAGGAGACGGGAGCCGAGTCCGGCGGCGGGGATCACCGCCCTGCGGATCGTCGGGCGCATCAGGTCTCTTTCCGTTGAGCGGGTACACCGCGCTGGCCGGCACGACAGGTCCGACACTAGCAACGCTCTCCAGCTTGTAGTCGTCCACGTCGTCCAGCGTCGTCCGTTCGAGTCCGAACATGTCCCGGGCGGCGATCTGGACGGCCAGGGATTGTTCACGTGCGCGGTGCGGCGGTTCAGGCCCTCCGCGATCTGCTGCTCGGCCAGGGCCCGGTTCCGCATGAACAGGTCATGGTCCTTTGGCCCCAGTTCGGTCCTCTGGCGTCGCCCCGCCGGGTCGAGGTCGCCCCCCAGCCGCTCATCCAGGACGGCCAGGTCCGCCGAACCCCCGCACGCCGCGAACACTGCCGGGCCGCCGGGGTTAGTGTCTCGCTCCGATCTTTTTCTGTGGCCTCCTACGGCAATGGCTCAGGACGGCGATGCCCGGCGAATGTCCGGCGGATGTCCTGGCTGTGTTCACCCTGGCGAGGCAGCATCGAACGCATAGGCACCAAGAACCTGCCGCAGGTGTACCCAGTGCGAAACCACAGGATGAAGCAGTGACCCACGCAGGATCGAGGGGAGAGAAATGAGCCGCAAGGCGCTTATCACGATGTTCCTCATGGCGTTACTGGCCCTTTTTGCTGGCACGTTCCCCGCCAGTGCCGGTGTCGGCGAGTCGGCCTTCGCCAGTTCTTATCAGATAACGACGAGCGCTCCGCAGAACGCTCTGCTCGCCAGTTGTTCTTCGACGCCGCCGCCATGGTGGTACAACTACAGCACGGCATTCACCGGCACCAACAACTGCAACAAGTGCATCGAGATGGGAAAGGTCTGGAACGCCAGCGGCTACCAGGCATATTGCTGGGAAGTCTCGGATTACCGGGTCGAGCTCTGGCTCTACCATCCATAGAAACCCACCTGACCCGGATAACGTGCGGCAACTCCTGGAGAGCCGCAACCACCATCTCCGGATCATTGACGTCCAGCACCTGTCCGGACTGCGGCAGCGCCCGGCCGTTGTGAAACTCCAGCAGTCGGCACGCTTGCGCGGAGCGCGATGCCGTGCCGATCGTCGCCGTGGCGTTCCGGCGGGACCTGGCCCACGGTCACGGCACAGTAGACGCCTTCGATGTACCCCTCGACGATGCGGTCCACGGCTCATGCTTCCTTCTGGCCGGCGGCCGTGTCGTCGTTGGGGAGTGCGTCAACGTAGGTGGCGATCGTGCTGTGCGCACCACCGACAGCGATCTTGACCGCCACCTGCCGGACCGTCCTCCCCGACCGTTCACGCGGCAGCGCCAGCTCTCGCGCGAAGTCCTGCCGGGTACGGACCCGCCTGGAGTCAGGCAGGTCCGGCTCACCCTCGATCACACCCGTCATCTCGCCTCCCGATCCACGCGAAGCAGCCACAACTACGAGCGGTAAGGCTTCCGGTCGCAGGGTTGATCGTGAGTGAGTTGGCCTCGAACGCGCTCCAGCACACCGCCTCTGGGCGTGGGGGCGGTCTTGTCGCGGTGGAAGTGATCGGCCTCAATACGGGGCTGGCTCGGATCGAGGTGACCGACAACGGAGCGGACACTGTTCCGCGTCCGCGCTTGTCGGATGACCTGGCCTCTCACGGGCGCGGTCTGCGACTGGTGGAGCAGAACGCGGCCGCATGGGGTGTGCGCCGGTTGGGCGGTCGGCAGCTCATGGTCTGGGCGGAGGTGCGCACGAGTCAGGTCGTTCCTGTCTGTGGCGAAAGTTAATCGTGCTCGGCGGACTGCGGTTCATTCGCAGGACCGATCGTCGGGACGGGCAGATGGTCACACATGAGAGCGACCGTTGGCCCATCCATGCAGCGGACAGCATGTGGAGCGCCCTACTTCTCGGTCATGTCCGATGAAGTGGAAGCTATATGCGGCAAAGCGCTCAAAGAACGCCTAACAGAATGATCTCGGGGTGGTATTGATCGTCTGTTCTGTAGGTTGATCACCGGTGTTCGGCGCAGGCTCGGCGACGGCTTCCGACGCGTGACGGCCGGTCAGACGTGGGTGAGCGCTCGGGTGGAGACCTCGAGGATGTCGCCCAGAGCGGTGCGGGCCTGGGTGAGGTCGGCTATGCGGGCGTTCAGCTCGGCGTACTGGGTTCTGAGGTGGTCGAGAACGCAGGCCTGGAGTTCGGTGCCGTCGCCGACGAAGCAGGGCATGAGCTCGCGGATGACCTTGGTAGGCAGCCCGGCGGCGAGCAGGGTGCGGATGCGGGCGACGGTGGCGGGAGCCTCGGGATCGTAATGGCGGTGGCCGCCTTCGCTGCGGTGGGAGGTGAGCAGCCCCTGGGCCTCGTAGTAGCGGAGGAGACGTATGGCCACGCCTGTTTCGCGGGACAGCTCCCCGATCTTCATGTGACCCACCTCATAGCGCAGCGGCTTGAATCTGACACCGATGTCACATCCTAGCGTTGCTCACATGACAACGACTTCGACCGCACCGGCGCCCGTTTCGCTCTATGGATTCCTGACCCCCAAGCCCGGACACGCCGACGAGCTGAGGAAGCTCCTGATGGACCTCGTCGAGCCGTCTCGAGGGCACGAAGGCAGCCTTCAATACCACCTCCACGAGCAGGAGGACGGCCGCTTCTTCCTCTATGAGGTCTGGCGTTCGCAGGAGGACCTCGACCGGCACAACGCCACCCCCCTGCTGCGCGCCTTCATGGACGAACTGCCTGAGCACATCGAAGGAGCGCCCGAGGCCTACTTCGGCGCAATGATCAGTCCCTATCCGGCCATCGCGGCCTGACCAGGCTCGCAGAGTTTCTCACGGAGTCAGACCCGGGGCTGTGGGCGCTGACCGTGGTGGGCGCGTTGACCTCGGCGTGTTGGGCGGCCGGTGTGAGCGTGCTTGAACCGGCCGCTAAGAGCGACTGTCGGTGGCCGGGGTGAAACATGGAGGCCGGTCAGCCCTCGCAAGGCGGCGGGCCTGATCGAATGCCGGTCAGGTGGTGTTCATGGGTGGGGCGCCACGCATGGCCTCCTGCGTGGTCTTGATCAGAGCGTCCAGGGTCTGCCGGGTGCGGGCGAGCTCGTCCGACTGGGCGTCGATGCGGTCGCGCTCCGCGGTGAGCTGGCGTAGCACCGCCGGAGGACAGCGCTCCCCGGAGTCCTTGACGTGCGGCAGCAGCGCGGCGATGACCTTGCCGGTCATTCCGACGGCGAAGAACTGTTTGATCAAGAGCACGCGGCACACAGCGTCCTCGCCGTAGTGGCGCTGCCCGCTCGCACTGCGCCGGCTGGCGAGCATGCCCTGCTCCTCGTAGTAGCGCAGGGAGCGCACGCTGGCCCCGGTCCGCTGTGCGAGATCACCGATCCGCACGGCCACCTCCATCCAGGATTGCCTCTCACACCGATGTCAGGATTAGCGTAGCGGCGTGCCCCACGAGCCCCTGGAGATGGTTTCACGTTGCCCGCATGACCCGGCGGCTTCGCCGCGGCGCGCCAGACAGGCGAGGCCTTCACTGGTTCTCCGATGGAGGCCTCGGTGTGAGCTTTAGAAGGTGCGCTCGGCGACCCTCGCCCGCTGGCTCGCCCGCAACGCGGCGCGAAGCTTGTCGGCTGGCAGCGGCGCGGCGGGAGCCTGGAGTATGCGCTCGACCGGTACGTCGGGGTCAGCGAGGTAGATCTGGGTGTAGGCGCCGGACTCGGGCTCGAAACGCCAGCTCTCGCTCAGAGTTCCGGCGTCGACGGTGTCGAAGCCGAGCCGCTCGATCAGCTGCGCTGCCCGAGCCTTCGCGCCGGGGTCGTCGCCGGCGATGGGCAGGGCGCTGCGGTCCGGGGCTCCGGTGGGCCGGGCGAGCTGCGGGATGTGGTGGGCCAGGATGTTGTTGAACGCCTTCACCAGCAAGGCACCGGGCAAGAGCTGCTGGGCCAGCTCGGTCGTGGTCACCTTCTCGGAGTCGAGTTCGGCGATCCGGCCGTCGCGGGAGGGGTAGTAGTTGCCGGTGTCCAGCACGGTACGCCCCTGCAGCAGCTCGGTGGGCACGGAACCGTAGGCGTTCAGCGGGATGCTGAGCAAGGTCGCCTCGCCGGCGCGGGCAGCTTGCTCCACGGTGCCTGCCGTGGCTCGCGACCCCAGTTCCTCGACCAGTGCAGCCAGGCTCTGCGGGCCACGCGAGTTGGCGATCACCACGTCGATGTCCGCCGCCACCGCCAGCCGCGCGACCGCCGAGCCGATCTTTCCGCTTCCGATGATTCCCAGAGTCGACATCGCCGATTCCTCCCTCTACGTTGTGGCCTCCTCCGAGCCCATACACCCGTGAACGCATCGGCCACACTGGGCCACGTTAAGACCTCACATCAGTGTCAGAGGCAAATCGGCGGTGCGCGATGGAGCGGCGCGGCGATGATCCTTTCCGGTGGCGGGGCGACTGAGGCATGCGGACCATCCGTGCTTGCGCGATCCAGGCCAGGCGCTATCGTGAGCCGTCTCGTTCGATGGTGTGGATCGGTCATCCCTGGCTCCATGTCGCCGCGGACGGCGACAGGCTCACCGCAACGGGGCTGCGACTGCTTCACGGCCCCCGGCTCAAGCGGCGGGCGTTCTTCATGACCAGTACGCGGAATGCGGTGCGATCAGCAGGTCGGTGCCGAGGTCCAGATCCAGCCCTTGGGGGAGTTCGCCGCGGTCAATCGCGCCCTGCAGTATCGCGCGCGCCGCTGCCCGCCGCGGTGCGGTCACTCCGGTGTAGAGCCCCTCCGCCAGGGCGTCGTCGTACCTGGCCTCGGCGAGGTCCTGGTCACCTGCCGGCAGATCCCGGAGGGTGACGAGGAGGCCTGGTCGGCCCAGTGGGCCGCGATGGCGGCGCGCGTCGAGCGCATCGGTCGGGACGCGCTGGCCGCCGGTCACCGAGTCAGCGCCCGGGAGGCGCTGCTGCGCGCGTCCAACTACTACCGGACCGCCGACTTCTACCGCCGCGAGAATCCCGCCGCCGACTTCGAGCACCGCGCCGCCGCGTGCGTGCTGCACGACGGCGTCTACGACTTCCACGCGGTCATCGCCGCGACCGCCGGCCGTGCCGCTTCGATGCCCGGTGGCATGGAGGCATAGATGGCGCAGAACACCACGGTGCGATGGGTGGTGCGCAACGGCCGGTGGACCTTCGGTGTCTCCGATGTTGACGAGCTGGTGAAGGCAACCAAGGCGTACACCATGGCGGGTATCGCCGACCGCGTCACCTGCCCGACGCTCGTCCTCGACGCCGAGAACGACCAGTTCTTCAAGGGGTAGCCGCAGCGCCTGTTCGATGAGCTGACCTGCCAGAAGGAGCTGATCTCCTTCCGTGAGGACGAAGGCGCGGGCGAGCACTGCCACGAGGGCGCGCTCTCCCTGTTCCACCAGCGCACCTTCGACTGGCTCGACACCCTGCTCGCCGGCTGACCTCGCCGGCCGGCCCGCAGTCGCTTTCATGAGGCGGGAGCGTCAGGGCCGGTGGCATGACCGTAGGTCACCCCCTCAGCGCCCGGCGTCATCCGTCGGTTTCGTCGTGCGGTACGTTCCCGGCGAACGGCTCGCCCCACTCGCCCCACTCGCCGCAGTCGATGCCCACCGCAGCGCCCACAGCCCGAAGCCCACCGCGACCACGATCGGCTGCGGGATCAGGATCAGAACGGCCGTCGGTCCGAACAGGATCTCCTCCATTCCGCCGCCACAGTCCCCGCCCGTGATCATGATTGAGTAGTCGGTCGTCCCCTCGGCGAGGGCCGCCAGGACGATCGTCTGGGGAATGCTCACCAGTAGCAGGGCGATGCCCCACATGGCCAAGGGCGGCGAGCAGGGCCAGCAGCGCCAGCAGCGCGGCCCCCCGTTTCGGCGCCCACCGCCGGCGGCGCAGCACCACGGTGGGCACCACCAGCAGTGCGGCGACGACCGCACCGATGACGACGTTCGCGGTCTTGGGCACGATGACTGCGGGGGCAAACTGCATCAGGTTCGCCACAGTGCATTAGGCAGGTACGGAGAATTTCGGCGACACCAGCGACGCGTCTATCGCTCGCGATACGATCATGTAAAGCCACGGCTTGGGATATCCCAGGCACGCTCGTCCGAGGCGAACGGCAAGGTATCCGGTGATGAGGCTCATGACTGCTCATGATGTGGCCCGGCTGCTGCCTGATGTCCCGGTGCTGCGCGATCTGTGCCGGTCCATGGCGGTGTTGGAGGCCATCCTGAGTCCGGAATGGTCCAGTCGCTACCACTCCTTCGACGCGGGCTGGAACCCTGGGGAGGAGATGGCCTCCATGCGCGACGGCTCGGGAGACGAATACTCCATCGTCTTCTCCGCGGCGGGTGCGTATGTCCGCGGCTTCGCCCATGAGGCGATGATGAGCCCGTACGGCGACGACGGGCCGTGGCCGGGAGTGCTCGATTCCGTCCCCGAGGTCTTCCGCCCTTGTGTGGAGGAGCCGGCGTTCTGCGACGAGGACGGAATGCCGGTCGTGACTGCGTGCCTATGGCGTGAGGTAGGCGATGGTCGCTGGCGGGTGGGTGAGATTGACTACCCGGACGGTGTGAGCGATCCCGATGGTGCGGCGGGGTTGTTCGCACGGCTCGTCGATCCGTCTCCGGAGGCGTTCCGGCGGTTCGCGGAGGACTACTACGAGGTGCCCGTGGATCTCGATGCGGTGCGGCACGTCTATGCCCTCCGTCCGCTGACGCGGGCGGTGGTCACCGCGCTGAACGCTGATCTTGCCGTGGAGGATCTCGCCGACGATCTTGCGGCAGCCCGGTATCCGTTCGTTGCCGGCTGACAGCTGAAAGACAGACGGGGCCGCGAAGACATCTGGCCGGCTAGGGGGGTCCGAACACGAGAAACCCTCCTCACGCAACGGCCCTAGTGTGCGCAGCATGTCGACCTCCGTGCTCAACCTGCGGCCTCCCACTGACGGGGGCAAGCGCCGACACCGAACGCTGATGTCAACGCTCCCGGGCTGCATTCCGCCGCGCTGCGGCCGGCACCCACTGCCACGGAGTCCCGGTCGAGATCAGGGGTTTGTCGAGAAACGGTGACATCACGCGCGCGGGCCGGTGATATTCGCGACGAAATATCGCAGCCATGACCAACAGCGCGCGGGACCATCGCGTCCTTCAACGAGCACTCGCCTCCTGCCTCGCGCGGGGAGGGCGATGACATGGACTCGGATTCCGTACGTGGTGTCGAGCGGCGGCGGCTGCTCGGATGGGGCGGGCTGGCTGCCGGTGTGATGGCGGCCGGCACGCTGTTAGGCACCGGGCTGGGCACCGCCCCCGCCGCCGCGTCCGAGCCGTCCGAGCAGGACCGGATCCCGCCGGACACCCTGCCCGGCGGGGCCTACGACCGGTACGTCGCGAAGCTGGCCGCACAGGACAAGTTCTCCGGAGTGGTGCTGCTGTCGCACCGGGGCCGGACGGTGCTGTCGCGCAGCTACGGCATGGCCGACAAGGAGAAGGGGATCCGTAACCACGAAGGTGTCGCGTTCAACCTCTACGGCGGGCCGTTCGTCAGCCTGTCCATTGTGCAGTTGGCGCAGCGGGGCAAGCTGAAGCTGTGGGACACGGTGGGCACCTACCTGACCGGTTTCGCCACGGAGATCGCTGAGCAGGTGCGCATCCACCACCTGCTCATGGGCACCTCCGGGTTGTCCTTTCCGGAGCATGACTACAAACGCATCTTCCACAGCAAGGAGGAGCAGCACGAGTACTACCAGCAGTACGCCCGGCAGGCGAAGCTGGTGGCCGCCCCCGGCGCGGGTTCGGAGAAACCCGGCTGGGGTGCGGATGTCACTGTGCAGATCGTCGAGGCGGTGACCGGCATGACGTTCTGGGACTACGTGCATGAGCACATCTTCGGGCGCTGCGGCATGGCCGGCTCGGCGTACTACACCAGGCCGCAGTGGCTGGCCGACGAGCACATCGCGCACTCGTACATGAAACAGGCCGACGGCAGCTGGGTGGACGCCGTCCGCAACCTGGACAAGGACAGCCCGAGCCCGGGCCTGGCGGGCCAGAACAATGCCCGCAACTTCGTCCCGGACGGCGGGTTCGTCACCGCACCGGACCTGATCCGGTTCGCGGAAGCGTTGTACGACGGCACCGTGCTCGACCCGGCCTGGGCCGACGTGTTCACCTCGGTCAAGGCCCCCAACTTCCGAGGCTCCCCGGGGTTCAGCACCTACGGGCCGACAGCCCACATCGTCGAAGGCCAGTGGGAGCTCTCGCGCAGCGGCGTCCACCCCGGCAGCTCCACCCACTGGAGCATCTACCCGGACGCCGGGTGGGTCGGCGTCGTCCTCAGCAACTACGACGACATACCGCTGCAGGAGATCACCGGACAGCAGACGCGGGCCGTCACCGGGGCTTCACCCGGCGGCGGTGGCGGTGGCGGCTGACGCGTGGCCACGGCATAGCCGACCCGAAGAAAGAGGCCCGGGCCGGGAAATCCACCGGCTCGGGCCGGGTGGGTTCCCCGGCCGAACCTCTGTCCTTCCCGTCCTGCGGTGATTCGGCGGCCCCGGCATGTTTCACCCTCCAAGATCGAGCCTGCGACCAGCCGGCCTGCCTCGCCCAGGATCTCCTCCACCACCTCTCGCGCGATCAGCAGCCGCGACAACCGATCTTCCTCGGCCTCCAGCCGTGCCCGCAGCTCGGCGACTTGCTCACCGAGCTCCTCGATCCGCCGCCGGGACTCCGCCTGCCGTCGCGCCAGCTCCTCCAGCAACGAAGCCATCGCCACCACCGCCTCGCACACCCGCACCCACGGTAGAAGACGGTTTCACGATCAAACAGCCAGGCCAGTAAACGCCAAGCTCAGAAGGTCACTGCTGACAAAGCGTCTGCCCTTTCCTACGGATCAGAAGATTGGTTTCGAGTAATCGCCGGACGCTCTCAACCGTTTGGATGAGAGGCGCGTCCAACGCATTGAACGAAGTCGCGCTGTCCGAGTCACTGGGGCATCTCCGTGATCCCTTGTGGGATCCAACGGTGAGGGGAGTAGGGATGGGGATCTTCAAGCAGGCCACGAACGACGCCTTGGCGGCCAGTGCCCGAAACGCCGCAGCAGAGGGACGTACGGTGTTCACGGCTCAGATCATCAGTGAGATCGGGCATCTCAACGTTTCCGGTGAGATCGAGAAGCTCGGCCGTGGCATCGAGGTAGTTGAAGCCCAGGGGTGGAAGCTCGACACCGTGAACACCCTCAAAGTAGACAAGATGACTGGGGATCGTCCCCTTTTCGTGTGCGTGTTTCGTCGTCACCAGTGGTGAGGTGATAGGCGACGCGCTACCTGATCCATCTCGAACTGGCTACGGATCAGAAGGTTAGAGGTCCGCTCGGTCACGCTCTGGCACAAAGGCCGCCGGGGAACGGGGGATTCCCGACGGCCTTTTCGTCCTCGCGGACCGGCATAGGGTCAGGCGGTGACGCCGCCATCGACTGCTATGGAGGCGCCCGTGATGTATCGGCCTCCCTCGCCGGCCAGATGCGCGACGGTCGCGGCGATGTCCGCCGCCTCCCCGTAGCGCCCGAGGGCGGTGTAGGCGCTCTGAGCGCGGGCGCCCGGTCCATCGGCGGGATTCATATCGGTGCCGATGCCACGGCTGCCGCCCGTCACCAGCGCTGCCTTGCCGTCCAGAACTGCCGACATATCGGACCGCCATCGTGCGCGAGATTTCAGGAGTCAGGGGCGGTTCACCGTCCTGATGCGCCCTTTGAACCCCGTGTTGCCCCGCTTGGTTGCACCGGGACGCCACGACCCTCTGCGTCTCGACGCGAAGCGACCCGTTCGACGCGAAGTGGCCCGTTTGTGGCGGGGGAAAGCGGCCGGGAAGCCGCATGGCCTACGCTGTGGCCCCGGGTGAAGCTGTGCCCAGGTGAAGGAGCGCGAGCGGGTGGTGTCTGTGCGGGTGGGGGTCCTCGGCCCGCTGGAGGTGCGCACCGGCGATGAGTCCGTGGAAATCGGGGGCGCTCGGTTACGTGCCCCGCTGATCCGGCTGTCGCTCGAGGCCGGGCACTTCGTCGCCGTGGAGTCGCTGTCCCAGGCGCTGTGGCCGGAGCACGGTCCCAGTGATCGCGTGCATGCCGAGTAGCGCTTGCCGGACCCGAACACGACGGGTACGACGTCCATGCGCACCTCGTCGATCAGGCCCGCGGCAAGCACCTGGCCACCGACGTCGCCGGCGGCGACCTCGACCATGCGGTCACCCGCGAGCTCCTGCGCCTTGGCCATGGCTGCCTCGACGCCGTCGACGAAGTGAAACGGCGCCTCGGGGTCCCAGCCCTCGGGCATCGGCCGGTGCGACACGACGACCACGTGGTCGATGCCGCCCGGAGGCTTCCCGTCCCAGCCATCCGTCATGTCGAAGACGTGGCGGCCGACGATCGTGACTCCGATCTGGTCCCAGTACGGCCGGGTGTAGTCGTAGGACGTCTGCGACACCTTCAGCTCGCCGCTCTCGTCCAAGGGGATGTCACCGCTGGACAACCAGTCGAACAGCGGTCCGGGCTGGTCATTCTCGTCCGCGACGAAGCCGTCCACCGACACCGAGCTGTACATGACCACCTTGCCCACGGGGCTCTCCTCTGCTTTGGGGTGCCCCAAATTAGCGTGCCGTGAGCTGTCGCTCTTGTAAGAAATCAATCGGCCGGCAGTGGCCAGCCGTCCAGCACGTGGCCGGGATGTTCGCGCAGGAACCGCCGCCGGACTTCGACGTACCGGGTCGGCGTGAGCCCGGTGAACGCCCGGAACTCGTGGCCGAAGTGGGCTTGGTCGAAGTAGCCTGCGCCACCGGCGAGGTCGCCCCAGTCGATCGGTCCGGCGGGGTTGATCGCGAACACGGTGGCGGCGAAGCGGTAGGTGCGGGCCAGCCGCTTCGGCGTGACGCCGATGAGCTCCTTGAACCGCCGCGCCAGATGAGTGCTGCTGACACCGGCTGCCACGCTCAGGTCGCCGATCGCCACCGCCCCGCTGGTCGCCGCGATGACGCTGCTCGTTTGGCGGACCAGCCCCAGGCCGGTCGATCAGCCCGTCCAGCGGCGGTCGCGGCACTCTGGACACGTACTTCACGCGTCACAGCATCGCCAATGCACGGGCGGACCGCCAGGTCGTCGCACGCCGTCCGCCGTAGAACGGCGGCGGGCGCTTCTTCTTCAGCGCCTGATGATCAGCCGCTCCCTCTGACCTAACAGGTGGTACCGGCCACCTCGTAGTAGTTCGGTCCCGTCTGCCGCAAGGTCGTCGTCACGAACGCGTTCCACAGGCCCATTACCTGGTCGGAGCCGTTGGCGTAGGCGTAGCCGCCGGACTGGTGGGCCCGCCCCGCCTGGGTGTGCGCGTAGTTGGTGGCGGTGAAGCAGGGCTGCGGCGACGGAGTGGGGGTGGGCGTCGGTGTGGGCGGCGGCGATCCCGTGTCGAGGCCGAAGAAGTGGGTGTCGTAGTACGCCGAGCAGATGGTGTCGAGGAAATAGGCGCCCGCCGTGCCGCACTGCTCCGCGGCGCCGCCCGGATCGACCGGTGTGCCGTGCCCCATCCCGGCGATCCGGTAGAAGCGGACCTCACCGCCGCCGTACGTCTCCATCGTGGTGCCGCCCGGCAGGCTCGTCGTCGAGACGGGGGTCTGCGACAGGCCGAGTACGTCGGTGAACTGGTCCCTGAGTTCGACGCCGTTGGCCTTGTTGACCACGTAGTCGGCCTGGCCGTGCCAGATCGAGACTCGCGGCCGCGACCCGGTGTACCCGGAGTACGCGCCGCGCACCAGGGCTCCCCAGTCCTTGGGGGTCTTGGTGACCGGGCCGTTCATGCAGGTGCTGGTCGAGGCGGGTGGGGAGCAGCGGTACGGCAGGCCCGCGACGATTGACGCCGCGTCGAACAGCTCCGGGTACGCCGCGACCATGACCGCGGTCATCGCGCCGCCCGCGGACAGGCCGGTGATGGAGATGCGACCGGGGTCGAGCTGGTAGGTGCTGGTCGCGTACGACACCATCTGGGCGATGGACAGCGCCTCGCCCTGTCCGCGCCCGATGTCGCCCTCCTGGAACCACTGGAAACAGTTCGACGGCGGGGTGGTGGCCTCGGGGAAGATCAGCGCGAAGCCGTACAGGTCGGCGAATTTCCGCCAGCCGGAGTTGGTGTAGTAGGCGTTGGCGCTCTGCGTACAGCCGTGCAAAGCGACGACGGCGGGGGAGCCCGCGGGCAGGCCGTCGGGGCGGTAGACCCACATGTTCAGGGCGCCCGGGTTCGAGCCGAACCCCGTGACCTTCGTCAGGGAGGCCGCCCGGGACGGGCGCGCGACGGCGAGTACGGCGAGGATGAGGACGAGCGCCGTCACGGCTCTGACGACGGCTCGGCTGGGGAGTGGAAACATCAGCGACTCCGTGGTTCACACGCCTGGCGATTGCCCGTGACGGTACGTTCCGGGCGAACGGCCTGATATGTGGCACGCACCAGAATTCCCGGAGGCGCACATGTGAGTCCGGCCCATACCTCTGTCGCGGACAGCCTTGTCAAGCTTGGCGACCGACCCCCCCATGATCTATACATGAACATCCGACAGGACAGGAACGCGCGGCCGATGCCCGCCGGGTTGGTCGCGCTCGCGCTCGGCGGCTTCGGGATCGGCCTGACCGAGTTCGTGATCGCGGGTCTGCTGCCCCAGGTGAGCCGCAGCCTGGACGTCTCCGAGGCCACGGCCGGATGGCTCATCTCGGGATACGCCCTGAGCGTCGCGATCGGCGCGATACTGCTGACCGCCGCCACCACCCGCATCCAGCGCAAGGCCGTCCTTGTCGGTTTGGTGGCGTTGTTCGTCCTCGGCAACCTGCTGTCCGCCGTCGCGTCCAGCTACGCCGTTGCGCTGCTCGGCCGCGTCGTCGCCGCCCTGTGCCACGGCTCCTTCTTCGGCATCGGCTCGCTCGTCGCCCGCCGCATGGTCCCATCGGAGCGGGCCTCACAGGCGGTCGCCGTGATGTTCGCCGGGCTGACGGTCGCCAACGTGCTGGGCGTACCGTTCGGCGCTCTGGTCGGCGAACGCTGGGGCTGGCGCGCCACGTTCTGGGCCATCACCGGGATCGGCGTGCTGGCCCTGGCCGCCATCGCCGTGTGGGTTCCGGCCTGGGCGGGCGCCGTGCACGAGGCCCACCGGCCGGCCGGTCTGCGCCCCCAGCTACGCGCCTTCCGCTCCTGGCAGGTCTGGCTGACCCTGGCCGCCACCGCCCTCGGCTACGGCGGCATGTTCGGGGCGTTCAGCTACATCGCGTACACCTTTACCGAGGTCACCGGCTTCACCACGGCGGATGTCGCCTGGCTGCTCGTCGTCTACGGCAGCGGCCTGGTGATCGGCAACGTCGCCGGGGGCCGGGCGGCCGACCGCGACCGCGACCGCACGCTGATCGTGTCCCTGGCGGGACTCGCCGCCACGCTCGCGGCGTTCGGGCTGCTGGCCGACGGGCGGGTCGCGTCAGTGGTCCTGGTCTTCCTGCTGAGCGTCTTCGGGTTCGCCGGCGTGCCCGGCATGATCACCCGCGTCACGGACGCCGCCGGCGGCGCGCCACTCGCCGCCAGCGCCAACGTCGCGGCCTCCAACGTCGGCAACGCCCTGGGCGCCTGGCTCGGCGGCCTCGCGATCAGCGCGGGCCTGGGTTACACCGCGCCGCTGTACGTGGGCGCCGCGGTCGTGGCGCTCGGCCTCGCCGTGATGGTGGTCGCCGCGCGCACCGGGCGTGCCGCCTCAGCTCCGGCGTCCTTTGGTCAGGCGTCTGTTAGCCTCCGCCGTCTGCCGTGACGCAGTTGCTCGCCCAGCGCCCTCAGCCTGCTCAGCTTGCGGTCCATCGGCGCAGCGCAGAGTCTCGAAGTAGGTGGGGTCGTGGTCGAGGTGGAGCGACAGGGCGGTCGCGGCGCCCAGCGCAGCGCCATTTCCATAAACTATGAATATAAAAATGCTATGCTTCGGGCATGAGTCGTCAAGACACCGCTCCTGGCGCGTCCGCCGCCATCGGGGCAGCCCTCTACGGCCTGGCCACCAGGGCCGCGAGACGCCTGCCCCGGGACATGAGTCTGACGTCCGCCGCCACCCTGGCCACCCTGGACCGGACCGGCCCGCGGCGCATCACCGATCTGGCCGCGGTCGAGGGCGTCACCCAGCCCGCGATGACCGCCCTGGTCCGGGTGATGGAGGAGTCCGGCCTGGTCGAG
This sequence comes from Nonomuraea sp. NPDC052129, assembly GCF_040680095.1. Classification (NCBI taxonomy): domain Bacteria; kingdom Bacillati; phylum Actinomycetota; class Actinomycetes; order Streptosporangiales; family Streptosporangiaceae; genus Nonomuraea; species Nonomuraea sp. NPDC052129. Next base: position 20,177 of record NZ_JBFAVX010000054.1, read on the forward strand.
CGGCGGGGCGACGCGTCCGACAAGCGGGTCACGCTGGTGTGCCTGACCGAGGCCGGCGCCTCCTATGTCCGGACGCGGCGCCAGGCGGGCGTCCACGCGTTCGAGCGGTTGATCGGCAAGCTCACCGACGAGGAGGTCGAGGCGCTGGTGGCGGCCCTTCCGGCGCTGAAGCATCTGGCAGAGCTCGAAAGCCAGGACCGCGAAGGGCCGAAGCAGTGACCGGCAGCCGGTCGGCGGGGTCGCGGTGAAGGCGTTCCCGGTGGCGCGTTCCGAGGCGCGGCTGCTGGTCCCCGCCCTGATGTTCATCGCTCTGGTCGTGGCGGCGGTCGCCAGCCTCGGGACGCCGCTCATCACCAGCGTGGCGACCTCGTTCCACGTCTCGCTCGGCAGCGCGCAGTGGACGCTGACCGTCGCGCTGCTCAGCGGCGCCGTCGCCACGCCGGTCCTGGGCCGGCTCGGAGCCGGCCCGCGCCGGCGAGCCACGATCCTCGCCACGCTGGCGGTAGCCGTCGCCGGCAGCGCGCTCACCGTGCTGCCGCTGCCGTTCGCGTGGCTGCTGGCCGGCAGGGCGGCCCAGGGCGTCGGGCTCGGGCTGACGGCGCTGATGATGGGCGTGGCCCGGGACCACCTCCCCGAGGAGCGCAGCGCGGCCGTGATCGCCCTGATCTCGGTGGTCTCGATCATCGGGGCCGGCGTCGGCTACCCGCTGGCCGCACTGCTCGCCGAGCTCGGCGGGGTACGGGCCGCCTACGGCCTCGGCCTGGTCGTCACCGCCGCCGCCCTCCTGACCGCGTGGCGCTCCATGCCCGAAGCCCCCGAAGGCCGCTCCGCCCACGTGGACGTGGCAGGCGCGGTCGTCCTGGCCGCTGCGCTGCTCCTGGTGCTGTTCCTCGCCGGCGAACGGAATCTGTGGAGCCGGCATCTCGCCGTGGCGGCGGGCCTCGCCGTCGTCGCGGTGGTGCTGCTCTGCGTCTGGGCCGTCATCGAGCTGCGCAGCACGACGCCCCTGGTCGATGTGCGGGCGGTGCGGCACCCGGCGGTCGCCGGGGCGAACCTCGCCATGTTCGTCGGCGGGATCGGCATGTACCTCCTGCTCACGCTCATCACCCGGTACGCGCAGACGCCGCACGGCGCCGGCTATGGCTTCGGGCTGACGACCTTCGTCGCCGGGCTGGTCCTCATCCCGTTCTCGGTGCTGGGGTTCGTCGCCGGCAAGCTCACGCCGCGGGTCCGGACGCGGATCACCGACCCCCTGCTCCTGGCCGGCAGCGCCGTCGTGGTCGGCGGCGGGTTCGCCCTGTTCGCGGCGGCCCGGTCGGACCTGGCCGAACTGTTCGCGGCGATGGGCGTGCTCGGCTTCGGCGTCGGCGGCTTCTCGGCCGCGATGCCCGGCGTCATCCTGGCCGTCACCCCCAAGAGCGAGACGTCGAGCGCCATGAGCTTCAACTACGTCGTCCGCAGCGTCGGGTACTCCCTGGGCAGCGCCATCGGCGGCCTGATCCTCGCCGCGGGCACCGGCCCCGGCCACCTCTTCCCCGACGACAGCGCCTACACCACCGCGGCGCTGGTCGGCATCGGCGCCATGGCGATCACGACGCTGACAAGCCTCGCTCTCGCCCGCCGACGCTCGTCCGAGACCAACCCGTAAGTCAGATGCACTCATCCCAACACTGGAGGTTCCATGTCCAAGGGCTACTGGGTCAGCGCCTACCGCACCATTTCAGACCCTGAGAAGCTGGCTGCTTACAACAAGCTGGCCGGTCCGGCCGTCGCGGCCGGGGGTGGTCGGGTCCTCGTTCGTGGCGGTCGGGTCGTGGCGCATGACGCCGGAATCGCCGAGCGCACCGTCCTGATCGAGTTCGACAGCTTCGAGCAGGCCGTCGCGGCGCACGAGAGTGCGGCCTACCAGGAAGCGTTGGTCGTCCTCTCCGACGGCGTCGAGCGCGACTTCCGCATCGTCGAAGGCATCGACTGACCGAGGTCAAGATGGTGGATCTTCACTGAAGATCCACCATCTTTCTCCGCGCCCAACACAACCAGTTCTGAGCCGCCCCGGTAGACAGCGACAGCCGTGGTCCGCAGCAGGGCGGTCAGCGGTCGGGCGGTGGGTTCCAGTGGGCGATGCGGACCTCGCGCAGCCATGCTTCGACCGTGGCGGCGTCGGGCTGGGCGGGCAGCGGCGTGGGCGCGGTGTCGAACGCCTTCTCGGTGGCCGCCAGGAGGTCGTGGGCCTCCTGGGTGTTGCCTTCTGCGACCCTTTCGCCGAAGGCGCGGATCGCCTCGGGGTCGGGGAGCCGGATCGGCAGGTGGCCGGTCTCGTACAGCTCGCGCCCCTGGTGCAGGAGGCGGGCGAGATGGCGGGCATGCTTGCTGGTCCGCTTGCGGGTGTCGGCCGAGAACGAGCCGTCGCCGCGCCGGTCGAGGCGCTGGAACTGCTGAGTGGCGTACCCGAGGTAGGCGTCGCGGACCCGCGGGCCGGACAGGAACGCGGTCCGGATGGCGATCAGCTGGTCACCGAGCGGGGTACGGGTCTCGTACAGGTCGTCGGGCAGCCACACCAGCTCCATCACGGTCGGATTGCCACCCAGCGCGAGAGAGCACCACTTGCCCACCTCGTGGAGCGACCGGTCGGGGTTGGTGTGGACGATGCTGTCCTTGGGCCGGGACAGACCGACCATGGCCAGCGTGGGGGTGGCGAAGATGCCAAGCCGGTCGACGTCGGAGTCGGGCCCGGCCAAACCGTAGGCGGTGGAGCCGACGATGCCGGCCAGCAGCACGGTGCCAGGGATGTTGGTCACGGGAGGTCCTTCGGGGGTGGTGATCGGGCAGCGCCCGCAGGTGGTGGGTGTCGTAGGAACCTCAAGGCTCCTGCCGCGGGGCCAGGCGCGCGTGTGGTCAGCGGGGGACAGGCCCGTCGAAGTGGATGCCTTCGAGGAGGTCGGCGGTCGGCCGGTCCAGGATGTGCGCGCCGGTGGCCGGGCTGGTGCGGCCGGCCCGGACCCGCCCCAGCAGCGCCTCCCAGCGGCGATTGTGCTGTGCGAACGTCCGCGTCGTCACGACCCGGCCCCTGGCCTCCTGGCCGGCCAGCGCGTCCGCGGGAGGGGCGTCGAGCAGCAGCAGGTGGAACGGGACCGCCGACCGGCGCGCCAGCCAGGCGAACCCGTGCAACACGGTGGACCCGCAGCCGCGATTGTGCGCGATCACCGCGGTCCCGCCCCGCAACGCCCGGCCGATGCGCCACACGTGCGTCGTGAACACCACCGCGGTGCGCACCGGCTTCGGCGCCCAGCCCAGACTCGTGCTCCACCGCAGGCGTGACTGCGCCGAGTCGATCACCACCACCGCGCCCGCCACGACCGGGCTGCTCTCCGTGCCGTCCAGGGCGTACAGGCGGCGCAGCAGCGTGGTCTTGCCCGCGCCGGGCAGGCCGGTGAGGATCACCAGGGAGCCGGCCGGGTAGCGCAGCGTCCCAGCGGCCTCCGGAACCGCCGGCACCGAGATTGTCAAGACCCTCACCCTCACCCCGATAAGACGGACACGTGCCTTGGTCACATTTTGCTGCACGTCAGGTGACAAGAGTGCCGCATCAGCGTCTTTATCCGCCGATCCAGGGGGATGGCGTCACAGACTGTTCCCTCGGCAGCGGGCCGAGAATCAAGGGGCATCGGTCCAGCGGCGCTTTCGCCACGGGAACGGCGCGATCTCGATGCGCGAGTTGACGGAGCCGTTCCACTTGGCCTCGACCCCGTGAGCGGTGAGGGTGTCGCACACCTCTCTTGCGATGGCGGCGCTCGCCGCTTCGCTCTTCGTCTCGTCGTCTTCGAAGGCGCCGAACGCCAGCATCAGCCCGTCGCCCTGAACCCCGGACTCGAGGTCCTGGCCGTGATAGAAGACCGCGCCGCGGGGCTTGTCCGGCAACTCCGAGGCGGCTTCGAGCGCGTCGGTCCAACCGTCGGACATCGTGAAACCCGCGTTCTGCAACGCGACGAGGCCGCGCTCGTTCAGCTCCTCGAATGCCTGGTCGATGGCGTCGTTCACGGTGGGGGTGAGCCAAGTGTCCTCACGCGCCTGCTCCTGCCGGAACAGCTCTTCCGCGTACGCCTTCAGCTCCTCCAGCAGATCTTCGTCGGTCGTTTCGTCCTCTAGCCAGTCCTCTATGTCATATTCATCGTCGAAACCGCCGAGAACTGCGAGTTCGATCTGCTCCCGTAAGAACGCGCGTTCCGCTGCCAACTCATCCGTAGCGTCGTCGGTTTCACCGTCGTCATCATGCATGCCTGGAACCTACATGATCACTCCGACGCATCTTGCGGCCGCGTGGACGGCCGGTGAATGTCGATGGTGCGTGCGGGCCGCGACGCGTACGCCGACGGTGTCCAGGAGACCGACCTCATCGGCCGGGTTCGGGCCGGCAGCGCCCAAGATGGCGGGAAAGCGCTTTCAAGGAGGGCGTCCCATGATCCGCCAGCTCGGCACTCTGCCCGCTGAGGTACGCGCCCAGCTGCTCGCCACCCCCGGTCACGTACTGGCCGCCTGCTATGAGGGCATGTACCTGGGCCCGGACGCGTTCGGCGCCCGGCCCGCGACGCGCCGCTACCTGGCCAGGCGCACCCGCCCGGTTCTTTGCGTCTCCTCGCTGAGCGAGCCGGCCGCATGGGAGTCCTCGATCCCCGCACCTTCCGGGTCGCAGATGGTCACGTGGGACGGCACCGGGCATTTCCTGCACCTGGAACGCCCCCAGGCCTTCGCCGGCCTCCTTCGCCGCTGGCTGGCCACCCTGCGCCCGCACGCCCGCGCGTAGCGCCAGGCCTTACCCGTCCGCGACGTCACTGCCGCAGCAGGGCGAAGTCGGCGCGATCGTACGCCTGCCGTTTCAGCGGCTTGGCCTCTGCGACCGGCAGCCGACTCCAGCCAGACCAGGGGTCAACGCATCTTCAACATGACCTCAACATCCCCGCTCCTACGGTCGGCGTGACATTTCGGACGGAGAAAGGGGACACGCAAGATGAGCATGAGAGGAAAGATCCGACTCGCGGCGATGGCGGCACTCGTCTCTGCCGCTCTGGTCGTACTTCCCGGCTACAGCGCCTCGGCATCGACCGAGTCGGCCGCCCGGGACGGCGCCCCCGACTGCGCCACGACCTGGACCGGACACGACTACAACAAGTGGGTCAAGGTCCGCAACGACTGCGGGCACACCATCCGTGTCAAGATCGTCATCCAGTACAACTTCGACAGTGAGTGCAAGGTGCTCAAGCCGCACAAGACCTTCCTCTTCCGGCACGGCTGGGGCTCCTACCTCGACGAAGTCAGGGCCTGCTGACCTGGCGATCGTACGAATGCCGGATTCCGAATTCCGGTACGAAAAGGTGCCTTCCACCCTGCCTCGGATGCGACCCCAGCAAGTCGCCGCCAGACAGGTTAGAAGGCACCTTTTCGCGCTATCTCATATTTCGCCGAGAAATCAGGACCGTTGCCAACCCTCGGGAAGAGGGGCCTGCTTCGCGGAAGGGGCCGCGTCGTAGAGGATGAAGAGCGCCCAGTCCCGCCCGTTGGTCGCACAGGCCGAATGGTCCCAGGTCCACCAGCCCTGACTGGCGCCCCATCTACGCTGCGCTTCGCAGGTCCCCTCGTCCGGATAGAAATTGAAGATGTACCAGACTCCCGCCGCGGCGTTCGCCTGCGTGGTGGAGGATGCGCTTTCCGCCCAAGTCGGCGCGGCCAGTGTCATGCCGCCGGCGGCGAGCGCGGCCGTGATCGCGAGCGTCGTCGCGGTTTTCTTGATTTTCCGCACTGTTCTCTCCTGAGTTTGATTCATCGGATCGAAGATCAGGGGGAGGGGTCGTAGACGACCCACAGGGCCCACTGGCCGTTGAGGGGCCGGCAGGTGAATCCAATAGCTCCGTTTTGGTGGACGTATGCCCTGCCGACTTCGGCGCAGCTGTCCAGGCTGGAATACCACCCGCCCCATTCCGTGTGGCTCTCCACCTGCGCGGGGCCCGCCACTTGCCGGCTCGCCGAGCTGCTCTGTGCCGCGAATGCGGGGACCACGGGAGTCAGCGCCAGGCCCAGGCCGACTACGCCGACGGCTATTCGCCTCGCCATGCGATTGTGCATACTTCATCCCTTCTTCTGGATCGAAAACCCTTAGACGGGGACGGAGACGCTGAGACGGTCTCCGACCGGCACGGGACTCGTACCCGGAGCGATGATTACGGACAGTCCCTGACAGTGCGTTCCTTGGTAAACGGTGACAGCGACATTCGTGCGATTTGTGACATTGTTGAAGGCTGATGTGGTGCTGTAACAACCGGCCGTGGGATTGTTATACACGATTCTTTGTCCGGCGGGCTGATGGATAAGAACCAATGTTCCCGTGGCGGCGTTCGCCGGTGCCGCGATGAGCGCCATGCCTGCGACCAGTGTCGTCATCGCGAGTAACCGTGCTGTCGTTCTCAATGCGACTCTCCTTTTGTCGCGAATCTCCAAGGGATTTCGAGGCTGCGGACATCATGCTCGCCGCTTCGGCTTTCGTATCGCTGGCGTGGCGCTGACATGTCCTTGTGGAAGGAGTCAGTGCGGCGAAAGGGGATCAGCGTGCGGTGCCATGGACCGATCGGACGGGCCCGGCTGCGGCTGGGGGCGGGGCTTGCCGGGCAGGCCGTGATGGAGAGTCGCCGTGTGTAAAGGCCGCCGGGTCGCGGTGCGCGGCGGGCAACGTTGCGGGGCGGGCCACTATGTGCGGCGGGTCGCGGTGCGCGGGGGGCCGGCGAAAAACGATTTTTCAAGATCCGCCTTTTTTGACCTCTCTTCCGTACACGTTTCGACAGTTGAACGCGGAAGGAGAAGCCAATGTCCCCACTGCGATCCGTCCCGCGAACACACCCCGAGCATGCCTGGCCCCTGCGCGAAGACGTGCAGGCCGTCCGGTATGCCCGAACGGTCGTCCGTGACGCGTTGACCGGACTGGAACTGAGTCCCGATCTCGTCGATGACGCCGTGCTAATGGCCAGCGAATTGGTGACAAATGCCTTTCTGTATGGAGAGGCGCCCTATGAGCTGGTGCTTCACGCCGATCCCGAGGAGATCGTGTGCATGGTGGTGGACTGCGGTCCGCCGCTGCCGGTGACCCGTGTGGTCGACGCCGACGCCGAGCGCGGGCGGGGGCTGTGCATCGTCGCCGCGCTCTCCGAAGGCTTCTGGGGATGCCATCCCCAGAAGTACGTCACCAGTCCGGGGCGTATCGGGAAGGCGACATGGTTCGCGTTGCCGTACCGGCGTCCGAGGATGCCGGCCATACGGCGGGGCGGGCTGTTCGCCGGGAGAGGGCCCGGAAGCGCCGCCTAGCACCTGACGCCGGAGCGGGAGAGGAACGGGCGCTGTGGGGGCGCCTGTTCGATCCGCGAGCTGTTCACAACGACACACCGCTGGCCTAAGGCGATACGCCGCCGACCAGGCAGGGCACGCTGCTGGCTGATATGGCGACACGCCGCCGGTTTAATGCGATGCCGTGTGCCGGCAATGCGTGGTTGGGTGGGTGCCATGGATGCCCCTCGCTTGCTGGCCTGTCTGGCCGACGAATACGGCCTGTTCAGAGCCGCAGCCTCCGCCGCGCCGGACGCGGCGCCCGTGCCGAGCTGCCCGGGGTGGACCGCCGCCGATCTGGTCGCCCACATCACTGAGGTCTACCTGCACAAGGCCGAGACGATGCTGCGCGGGGAGTGGCCGACGCCATGGCCGCCCGACCTGTCCGGTGAGGAACCGTTCGCGGTGCTCGACCGGGCCTATGCCGAGCTGATGGCGGAGTTCGCCGCGAGGGCCCCGGACGACCACGCGCTCACCTGGTACGAGCCCGACCAGAGCGTCGGGTTCTGGATCAGGCGCATGGCCCAGGAGACGGTGATCCACCGCGTCGACGCCGAACTCGCGGCCGGCTTGCCCGTGACGCCCGCGGCCGACGACCTGGCCCTCGACGGGGTGGACGAGGGGCTCAAGGTGATGCTCGCGCACGAGTTCGCCCATTACCCCGAAAGCTTCGCCGAGGCCCTGCGCCCCGACCTCAAGGGGGCGATCGCGGTCGTCGGCGGAGAGCGCGCCTGGCTCGTACGGGCCACGCCCACCGAGATCACCGTCGCCGACGAGACCGCCGACAGGGCGGTCGAGCAGGCGCGGACCGTCGTGTCGGGGGCGCCCGACGAGTTGCTGCGCTGGGTGTGGGGCAGGGGCGGCGAGGTGTCGGTCACCGGCGACCCCGAGCAGGTCACCTACCTGCGCCGACTCCTCTCCCTCGCGACCCAGTAACCCCAGCGACCCGAGTGACCCGGGCGGCGGGGCTTACAGCCCGCAGAGCTCCGACAGGCTCTGGGCGGTCTTCTGGCTGTTCTGGGTGGGCGTCTGGGTCGGCTTGGCGGCGGCGTACGAACGAGTCGGCTTGGTCGTGGGCGTCCCGGGCGAGGACGTGACGTCAGCCGCCTGCGCGCTCCGAGCCGGCCGGACCGAGTCCTTGATCGCCTTGTCCGCGGCCCGCCTGATCTTGAGCCAGTCGGGACGCCCCGACAGGAACTCCGGCGGTACGAACTGCAAGCTGGTGATTTTGGCGCTCTTCACCTTGACGGCCAGCGCCACGAGCGGCTCGACCAGCTCCTGCGGGATGTTCGTCTGCGCGAGCCGCTTCGTCGCATCGGCGATCTTGCCGAAGTTCAACAGGATCTTGTCGGGCGTCGCCTGCTGCGCGAACGCGCCGATGACGCAGCGCTGGCGGGCCATGCGCGAGAAGTCGTCGCTGTCCACCCGAGACCGGCCGTACCACAGGGCCTGCTCGCCGGTCAGCTTCTTGTAGCCCGCCTTGATCGTGCCCGCGGTGCCGAAGTGGCCGCCCCACTTGATGTCGCGCTCGACGCGGATCTTGAGGCCGCCGATGGCGTCGACCAGGTCCGCGAAGCCGTACATGTTCATCATGGCGTAGTAGTCGATCTTCAGGTTGAGCGTGTAGCCGATGGCGTCCATCAGCGCGCGCGGGCCCCTGTTCTTGCCGCCCATGATCTGCGGGTTCTCAGTGGCGTACTGCCAGACCTCATTGAGCAGGCCGCCGTTGGGCAGTTCCGCCATGAAGCCGTTGGGGAACTGCTTGCGCAGCGGCGAGGTCGTCGGGAAGCGCACGTGCTGCAGGTTGCGCGGCAGGCTGAACAGGACCGTCTTGCCCGTCGCGATGTCCACGCTGGCGATCGTCATGCTGTCGGTGCGCACGCCGGTACGGTCGCCGGCCGCGTCGCCGCCGATCAGCAGGAAGTTCACCCGGTCCTTGCCGTTCCAGGGATCGTCCTCCTTGATCGGCGCGACACTCGGGTCCGTGCTCAGGGCGATGGGGACGAAGATCTTCTGGGAGGCGTTGCGGAAGGTCAGCACGGTGTTCGCGACGAAGGCGAAGGGGGCCATGACCGAGACGCAGAGCACGCCGACCACGATGCCGGAGACGATCTGGCCCTGCTGGTGCAGCCGGTTGGGGCCGAGCGCCACGTACGACAGCACGATGATGGCGAACCAGGCCAGTGCGAGCACAGCGGCGATGACGATGACCGTCAGCTGCATGTCGGCGCCGACCAATTGGGCGATGTTGTCCTTGTTGCGCGTCAGCCCGTACGCCAGCCCGGCGAGCAGCAGCACCACGTACGCGCCGAGCAGGATCAGGCCAGTACGACGACGCCCGGCGCGCAGGTGGGCGGCGCCGGGGACGATGGCGGACAGCAGGGTCCAGCCGAGCAGGCCGCCCGTGGAGAGCGGCTTGGCGAACTGCGGCGCCGCCGAGCCCGCCCGCGGCCGAGGCTTGGGCCGCCCGGCACCGGAGGACGCGGGACCGCGAGCGCCCTTGCCGCCCCGACCCTTCCCACCCGGACCGGTGCCGCCCGGCCCGGTCCCACCGGGACCCGCCGGATGCGTGCCGGCCGGACGCGTGCCGTGGCCGCCCGCAGCTGGGGGGCCGTCCGCGAGGGCGTCGCTCTGCGGTGTGTCGTCCGCGGGGGTGCGGTTCTGCGGGATGTCGTCCGCGTCCGGCGGTTCGCCCGTACGGCCGGCGTCCGAACCCTCTCCTGGTCCGGTTTCGGACCCTGTGCCCGAGCGGCGGGGAGCGCGCCGTTTTCTGCCCTCGGGCGCGGTGTCCACCCCATCGCGCTTGCTCACACCGGCTCCTTCACACGCCTACCTGGCGAAACCCATGGTTTTTGCACCCCGTAGGGCACAAGATTGCCAGGAGTCTAGCTCCCATATAGGGACATCCAAGACATGTACCCAACCTGAGATGAACAGGCCATGACATCAGGAGGTCGTCGACGAAGCCGCCATCCAGGTGTTGCACTGGAACGCCTGGTTCCTCTCCCAGCCCTGACGGAACCACCGGTTGTTGTTCACTCTGTTGCCGTGGTCGCGGGGATATCCGGGATAGTCACCCACCTGCCCGTAGAAGGCGAAGAGGCGGGCGCGGTTCGCGGTGCTGACCGGGTAGGACGCGGCCACCGACCGCATCCACATGCCGCCGAAGCACGTCGCCTGGAGCTCCAGCTTCCTGCTCAGTGCCAGCTTGCCGCTCCGGCTGCTGGAGTCGACCGTCTGCTTCCACCAGGAGTCCATCACGCCCGAGATGTTCTGGACGTGGTGCCCGTACTCGTGGGCCAGCATGCTGATGATCCCGCCGTGCCAGGAGATGATCTCCCCGTAGCCGCGGGCGTTCCCGTTGCCCCTGGCCATGGCCGAGGTGGAGGCGTAGATGGTGTTGTTGCGCGGGCAGTAGTACGGCACCATGCTCCCCGGCGACGGGTAGTCGCCGCAGGCGCCCCTGCCGCGCGTGGCCACGATCGAGTACCTCGGCGGCGTGAACCGGATGCCCTGCCGCTGCATGATCGGCCCCCAGGCCCGGTCCATGCACCTGCCGGTCTTCAGGATCAGCGCCTTGAGCTGGCTGTGGCTGAAGATGCTCGCACCGCCCGCCGGGCAGGCCACCCTGGGCAGGGTGCCGACCCGGTAGAGGGTGTTGTTCCTCGTGCTCGTGTTCAGCGTGGGCCGGGTCGGCGTCTCGGGCTCGGTGGACCGCGTCGCCGTCGGCTCGCTCGACCGGGTCTGGCTCCGCGACTCGTACGGGGACGGCGTCCGGTCGTCGTCGTAGGTGTAGGAGGGGATGGCGACCGGCGTGGTCGTGTCGGGCCTGGACGAGCCCTTGAGCATCGCCGCGGCGATCACGATCAGCACGAACAGCGCCGCCATCGACCCGAACACCGCCCCGAGGATGCCGATCACCCCCATGCCCGACTTCTTCCGCGGCGGCGGCCCCCACGGCCCCGGCGGCATGGGCGGACGCGGGGGAGGAGGCGGCTGCTGCGGATGCCAGGCGCCGCCCTGTGGCGGCCCATACGGCCCGCCCGGCGGCTGTGGCTGCCCTTGCCCACTTGGCGGGTACGGCTGCCCCTGGGGCGGGTACGGCTGCCCCTGGGGCGGAGCCCCGTACGGCTGGCCCTGCGGAGGATACACCGGCCCCTGCGGATAGACGGGCCCCGGCGGAGGCGGCGGATAGACCGGTCCAGGCGGGGGAGGCGGCTGCTGCCCCGGATGACCGTAACCCTGGGACTGCGGCTCGCGGTGACCCGGCGGCGGCCACGGACGCGACGGTGGCCGCAGGGGCTGACCTGGCCCCTGAGGCGGGGGTGGATGCTGCCCGTTGCCTGTCACCGTGTATCCCCCTTGACTCGGTTGTCCGTAAAGGGTGACTTGGTACGTCACTGGTTGGACATTTGCCGAATTTGGGGCAGAAGCATACCGATTTATCACCCGTCACAGAAGTCGCGGTGCCCGGCTACGGTCCGAAATCATTCGAGGTGATCTCTGCTATGTCCCGGACCGCGCGGCAGCTGGTGTCCTAGCTTCTTTGACATGAACCTCCAGCAGCTCCGCTACGTGGTCGCGACTGCGGAGCACCGCACCATGACCGACGCGGCCAGATCGCTCTATATCGCGCAACCTGCGCTTTCGCGCGCGATCCGCGATCTGGAACGGGAACTCGGCATGACGCTCTTCGCCAGGTCCGGACGCGGTGTCGTCGTCACCGCACAAGGCCGGCGGGTGGTCAAACTGGCAAGGGAGGCTCTTGATGCCGTACACGAGATCGAGAGCCTGTCCAATCACGGCAGCACAGGGGAGGCGGAGCTCCGCATCGCCGCCACGCCCAGCCTCGAACCCGGCCTGGCCGGACGGCTGCTGCCCGCCTATACCGCCGAGCACCCAGGTGTCCGCGTGCACATCGTCCGTTGTGACGGCCGTGACGCCGTCGTCAACGCCATCAGGGATCAGCGGGCCGACCTCGGCCTGACCGATCTGCCCGTACCCACCGATCTGATCACCCATCCGCTCGAACGCCAGGAGATCGTGCTGATCTCCCCGCCCGGCCTCGAACTGCCCAATCCCGTGCCCATGAGCAAGCTCGACGGGATGCGCCTGGCCCTGCCCGCACGGGGCAGCGTCCGGCGCAGGGAACTCGACGCGATGTTCGGCAAGTACGCCGTCAGCCCGGTCGTCGTGCTCGAAACCGACGAGCGCAACGGCTGGCTCAACGCCGTACGCACCGGCCAGGCGTCACTGCTGTGGTACCGCGGCATGGCCGAACAGGCCGGCCGGGCTGGCCTCGTGGTGCGCTCGCTGGAACCCGCGGTCCGCCGCGTCATCGCCGTCGTGCACGCCCGTCGCCGCCTGCCGCTGATCGCCCAGGACTTCCTGGCCGCCGCCGAAAAGGGCAGCGCCGCCTGACCCGTCCTGAGCACATCGCCTTCGGCCGCCGCCGCGCCCGGCCGGAAGCGAGGACTCACCCCCGCACGAACCCCCCGCACGAACCGCACGAACCCCGCACGCACCCAGTGCGCGAACCCCCTCCTCACCTCGCCACAGGCAACCGCACGACCGCACGCAGCCCCGGTGCGGCGTCCTCCAGATGCACCCCGCCCCCGTGCGCCCGCACGGTCTCCCGGACGATGGCCAGGCCCAGCCCAGCGCCGCCCTCGTCGCGGCTGCGGCCCGAGTCCAGCCGGGTGAACCGGTTGAACACCCGCTCGCGATCCTGCTCGGGAATGCCGGGCCCGTCGTCGGTCACCGTCAGTACCCCGTCGGCCGTCAGCGCCACCTCCACCTTCGACGAGGTGTGCCGTACGGCGTTGTCCACCAGGTTCGTCAGCACCCGGCTCAGGTCCAGCGCGTCGCCGCGGACCACGACGGGATCGCACACGGTCAGCCGGGCCTCCCCGTACCTGTCGACGGTCTGGCGCACCACCTCGTCGAGATCGACCGGCTCGCGCCTGGCCGGCACGCCGCCGCGCTCGTCCAGGCGGGCCAGCGCCAGCAGGTCCTCGGCGAGCCTGGACAGCCGCATCGCGTCCTCCATCACGCCCTCGGCCGTCTCCGGCCAGTCCTGGCCCTCCGGATGGCCGAGCGCCACCTCCAGCTGCAGCCGGATGCTGGCCAGCGGGCTGCGCAGCTCGTGCGCGGCGTCGGAGACCAGCGCCCGCTGGCGCTGCTCGGCCTCCTCCAGCCGGGCCAGCATGTCGTTGAGCGTGGTGGCCAGCGAGTGCACCTCGTCACGCGACTCGGGCACCGGCAGCCGGCGCGACCTGGCGGTGTGCGTGATCTCGGCGGCGCCTCTGCGCAGCGCGGCGATCGGCCGCAGCGTCCGGCCGATGACCACCCAGCTGGCCACGGCCAGCAGCACGATGAGCATCGGCGTGCCGACCAGCAGCACCCGGCCGGCCGTACCGAGGCTGGTCTGGATCTCGCCGATGGGCCGGGCCGCGACCACGGTCCTGCCATGGTCGGCGCTGATGACCACCACGCGCAGTGGCCCCGAGATCGCGAACGGCCGGCCGTCCAGGAACGTGGCCTGGCCGTCGCGCAGCACCTCGGCCCGCTCCCGCGCGTCCAGCAGCGGGACCAGCCGGTCGGCGCCGTACGTGACGTCCGTGATGCGGCCCGCCGCGTCGATCACCTGCACGATCGTGCCGTCGTGGGTGGCGATCGGGCTGGTCAGCGTGCCCGCGTCGGCCTGCACCCGCACGGTCTGGGCCTGCTGCCTGGTCGAGTCGTCCACCGTGCCGATGAGGGCCCGGTCCAGGACGGTCAGCAGCACCGACGCCGAGATGGCCAGCGCGAGCGCGAGGACGGCGGCGGCCACGACCGTCAGCCGGAAGCGCAGCCCCTGGCGCCGCCACCACAGCAGCGGCGAGTCAGCCACCGTCGCCCGCCAGCCGGTAGCCCGCGCCGCGCACGGTCTGCAGGGCGTTCCTGCCGAACGGGGCGTCGACCTTGCGCCGCAGGTAGCCCACGTAGACCTCCACCACGTTCGGGTCGGTGTCGAAGGTGTCCCACACGTGTTCCAGGATCTCCGACTTCGACACCACCTCGTCGCGCCGGCGCAGCAGATATTCCAGCAGCGCGAACTCCCTGGGCGTCAGCTCGATCACCTGCTCACCCCGCTCCACCCTGCGCCGCGCGGGGTCCAGTGTCAGGTCGCCCGCCGTCAGCACGGCGGGCCGCCGCCCGGAGTCGCGCCGCAGCAGCGCGCGCAGCCTGGCCACCAGCACTACGTACGAGAAGGGCTTGGTCAGGTAGTCGTCGGCGCCCAGATCGAGGCCGTCGGCCATGTCGTACTCGCCGTCCTTGGCGGAGAGCATCAGGATCGGCACCCAGTTCTCTTCGGCGCGCAACTGCTTGCACACGTTGTAGCCCGACAGCCGGGGCAGCATGATGTCGAGCACCACGATGTCGTAGTCGCCGTGCCTGGCCGCGTGCAGGCCCTGCTCGCCGTCGTGGGCGAGGTCCACGGCGAAACCCTCGGCCTGGAGCCCCCGCTGCAGCGCGGCCGCCATTCGCCGCTCATCCTCGACGACAAGTACTCTCATGTGGCGATTCTCCCGTTCTTGCCCTGAGACAACGCTGAGAGGGCTGAGAGGCGTCTCAGCTGGTCTCAGACTCGCCTAAGGAATGTCCCCCCGTGCGCAAGAGGGCGCACGCGGCCGCATAGGTACCTATAGACCGGGGTATCCCACCTGACACAGCGCGGGCCGGTGCGCCGTCACTGGTCCCGGCCGCGTCTTCCTCAGCTCTGGCGAGCCTTGTGTCTCTTCGCGGTCAGGACCACCTCATCGGCTGGCAGCAGCCGGGTCTCCTCGCCGTCCCGCTCGACCACCACCAGGCCGACGCCCTCGTCGATGCCGAGGTCGATCCGTTCGTCTGGCGTGGTCTGCCGGAACCAGGCGCGGGCGCCTGGTTCCAACTCGATGCGGCGCCGCTCCGGCTGGGCCCGGACGTAGGAGGCTTCGCCGCGCTTGGTTGCGACGAGACCTTCCTGGCGCAGTACGCCGAGAGCTTTGCGCACGGCCTCGCGCCCGACTCCGTACTCCTGCGCCATCGCGTGTTCGCCCGGGAAGACGTGGCCGGCGGCCAATTCGCCAGTGCTGATCATTTCGCGCAGGCCGGTAGCGACCTGGATGTAGACGGGTACGTGCGAGCGCACATTGATCTCCACAGAGGTGAGGGTATAGACACACAGACATATTGTTATCTTGTACACGTGTGCGCATAGACACATATACAGTCTGTTTGCCTGTACGTACATGTGATAGCTTCGACGCCATGGCCAATGCTTCCGAACCGGCTCCGTACGTCCCCGACTGCGAGATCGTGAAGTTCGGCGACGGCGCGCTCTTCGTCACCCACCTGGACTCCGGCCGCGTGCGCACTGCGCAGGCTGACCGGCAGGCGCTCATCGTCGGCACCGGGCTCGCCATCGCGTGTACATGGCGGCAGGCGGTCGGGAGCCGCTGATGTCATCGAGCCCGTCTGGCGCGCGTCACCGCGTTGCACGCCAGGCATCCAACGGGCGCGGCGGTGACACCGTTCCAGACGGGGGATCCATGGTGATCGCCGCTCAGGCAGTCGTGCCGTACGTCACCGCCTACAGCGAGGAGACCGTCGCGCTCAACCTCACCTTCATCAGGGATACGTGGTCATTGAGTGGGGTGCGGCTGTCCTACACCGACCCCACGTCGAGCGACTGGGACATGGGCGTGATGTGGGCCCGGCAGAAGACGCTCCGCCGCGGGAAAGTCCTGTACGACGAGCTTCACACGTTGCGGCAGAAGGAATGCATGCTGAGCAGACTCTGCCAGGTGTGTCAGGGGCCGGCTTCCGACCCGGACACTGGGCTCCTCACGTGGGTTTTCCACGTTGAGCCGCCTGCCGCTTCTGGACGCCTCAGCAAGCCGCCCATCTGTCGAGGCTGCCTGCCGGAAGCGATCACCGTATGCCCGTACTTGCGCCGCGAGGCCCATGTGTACGGTTCGGGCGATTATTGCGTGTGGGGGGTGAAAGGCCTGGTCGTATCCCCGGGTCGTCAGCCGGTCCTGCGGGACGTCCCACGGGACGACCTGCACACGCTGGCGTTCACCTTTGCCCGGGCCTTGGTAGTGCACGTGTCCGAGCTGCGGCGCGAGAATGTCTAGCAGCGAAATCTACGCGCTGACCGTGATAGTCACTGCCGTCGTCGGCACGCTGGCCACCGTCGCGATGGTCTTGATCTACGACCCTCTAGTCAACGGCCTGCGCTGGCTGCGGCGGCGTATCACCGGCCGCACCTAGACCGCCCGGCCGCCATGCGATCCCCAGCCCACAACTTTTCGATCACATGGACGAAGTCGATGACAATGTGCACGCTGATGTCGCGGCGGGCGGCCTCGGCGTCGATCAGATTGAGCTGGTGGCGGGCTCCGTCGACGAGTACGACCCAGGGACGGGCGTGCGTGGGGTCGCGGGTCTCGGCGTGGTCGAAGACCTTGGCGATCACAGTACCGGGGTCGGTGATGATGGAGCCGCACAGCCACTTGCGCTCCGCGCGTGGTCTGGCCCGCGGTCGGCACTGCCCGGCTCGTCTGCCCGGGGCGGCGATCACATCGTGGGGGCGCCGGGGCGCGGGTTCGGCGTCGTAGACCACGCCGAGCGACACGGGGGTGAGCATGAGGGGCGTACGGCCTGGTGGGGGACCATGTGGGCGTTCGTAGTCATGGACATGCTGTCGGGCTTGCTCGTTCCGGCCGGGCAATCATGAGCGGTGGGTAGGGTCGGGCCGACCGCAGCACCGCTTCCCCCTGTCGCCCGGCCGAGTCTGCGGGCGAGGCTGATCGGATGAGGACCGCTGTGATCGTGGTTCTGGACGCCGAGGCCGCGCGGGGGTGCAGGCGAACATCGCGCTGGTCCGGTTCACCCCAGATGCCTGCGCCCTCAAGCCTCTCGGATCCCGCCTGGCCGAAGCCCTCAACGCACTGATCGCTGCCGCGATCGGCGCGGCCCGCGTTCTGAGTCTGCATGAGACGCCACTCTGGTCGATCATGGCCATGATCGCGGGCGGCCACCTGCTCATCGCCCCTCGCGGAAGCTGATCAAACCGCCACCCGTCGCTGCCACCTGCCCGCAACCCGGCGACAGCATGCCCACGAATCTTCCGCATGACCGTGAGCCTCACCGGTTTGACGACGTGTTCTCCATCATGAGCATCACGGCGACAGGGTGTCCACGGGCTCGCGCGCACACCTCCGACCACTGCCTGAAATGCCGGAATCTACATGCCCATCACGAGTGGCGCCGTCATGGACGCAACGAGTGTCCGGCAACACCTGGGCCACGAGGTGTTCGATCTGCCGTTTGCCGATCACCTGGCCGCAGCGCGCGCTGATCGCCGCGTACGCGGTGTCGAACGAGCCACGCACCGTCTCGACCACCGCCAGCTTGGCCAGCCCGGCCGAGTGCCGCACCGCCGGCAGCGACAACGCCGCATCCGCCGGATAGACGTTGCGAACTGCCGGAGTGCGCCAGGCACACCGGGTGACCGTCACCGTCCCGACCACGGTGGCCAGCAGGCGGTGATGCCCCATCTCGACCCGTCGGCGCACCACGCCGTCAGGCGCGGCCAGCCCGGCGCCGTCGCGGCGGGCGGCCAGAACCGCCTGCTGCTCACGCCACGCCCGTAGGTCCAGGTGCGCCTGCAGGAGCTGGCGCAGCAGCTCACGCCCCTGCTCGGCGATGGTTTCCTCCAGCTGATCATGCGTCAGCGACGCGGCCCGCGCTGACAACCGGTCCTGCTCGGCCTCCAGCCGTGACTCCAAAGCGGCGATCTGCTCCCGGATCTCCTCAATCCGCTGCAGGACCACAGCCTCCCGCCGCGCCAACTCCTCCAGCAACGAACCCACCGTCACCACCGCCTCACACGCCTGCACCCACGGTAGAGGGCGGTTCCCCGATCAAACAGTCGCGGCCATAAAAGCCCAGCTCAGAAACTCACTCAGGACGAGCTGCGGGGGCAGGGCTGCTCAACCCGGCATTGACCTCGCTGCCCCAGTGGTCCACCAGCGTTTACGACGGGCTGGGCAGGGCGACCGCTCAAATCGACATGTCCACGACCACCGAGTTGCGTCGTAGTACCACCACCTACTTCGGGGACCGTACCGAGACGACCCCGCCTGTGGGCGGTAAGACGGTCTCCCATGTTGATGCAGGTGACCGGGTGACCAAGGCGGAGGAGTGGGTGGACAGCGCCACCCACTACGGCACGCGGTACGAGTACGACATCGACGGCCGCCTGACGAAACAGATCGACGCCAATGGCAACGTGCGCACGTTCACCTACGATCTGCGCGGACAGCGGATCGCGGCGACCGACCCAGACGCCGGCTCGTCCAGCCAGGGCTACGACGCCGCAGGTCGACTGGCTTGGACCGTGGACGGGAACGGCGCCAAGGTCTCCTTCAGCTACGACGATCTCGGCCGGAAGACCGCCATTTGGCAGGGTGAACCGCACACGGGCACGAAACTGGCCGAATGGGTCTACGACACCTTGGCCAAGGGACAACTGACCTCAGCTACGCGTTTCCACAACGGAAACGCCTATGTCGATCGAGTGACAGGGTATGACAGCCTAGGGCGGCCGACTGGGTCTGTGCTTTCCGTTCCTGAGGCGGAAGATGCGCTGGCCGGCGACTACCAGTTCTCCGTGAATTACCACCCCGGTGGCGGAGTCGCCACGTACACCATGCCCGCTGCCGGAGGGCTGCCGAAGGAAACGCTCACCACCACACTCACGGATCAGGGGCTGGTGAACGGGCTGACCTCGGACTGGGATGGTGGCTTCACCTACGTCAAGTCCACCGGGTATTCGCCGACCGGCCGGTTGATCGAGCGGCAGTACGGCGCGACCGGGCAGGTCAAACGCAATCTGACGTGGGACGCCAAGACCGGCTGGTTGTCGCAGATGACCACTACGGTCAAGTCCGACACCAGCTCACCGCAGGTTGTGCAGGACGACCGCTACACCTACGACCTGGCCGGGCAGATCACCCGCATCCTGGACGCCGCCTCAGCGGTACCGGGGCAGACGGCCGGGCAGTCGGAATGCTTCAACTACGACGGGCTGTACCGGTTAACCGGGGCGTGGACCACCACCAAGGACTCGTGCGCGAGCGGGACATCCGACAGCCTCGGGCTCGACCCGTACAACCAGTCTTACAAGTACGACGCGGTCGGCAACATCACCAGCGTCACCGACAAGGGGCAGACCAGCACCTACACCTACCCAGTCCCGGGCGCGTCGGCCGTCCGGCCGAACGCGGTGACCAGCATCAACCGCCCCAATGAAACCAACAGCTATAGATACGACAACGCTGGTCAACTGACCAACCGCACTGTCGGCGGGGTGAATGGCACCTTCGCATGGAACGCCCTGGGGCAGTTGGAACAGGCGACCATCGACGGAAAATCCACCAGCAACGTCTACGACGCTGACGGTGAACGCCTGATCCGCCGCGATCCAGACGGCACAACTCTCTACCTGGGCTCAATGGAGCTTCGCCTCGTCAACGGTCAGGTGATGGGCACCCGTTACTACGAGGCAGGCGACGGCAGCCAGGTAGCGACGCGCGCGTCGGGAACCTTGTCCTGGATGGCCGCCGGGCTGCACGGCAGCAACCAGATGTCCATCGACGACACCACCGGACAAGTTCGTCGTCAGCGCTATTTCCCCTTCGGTGACCAACGCGGCCGGGATGAACTGCCCTTCACCGATCTTGGGTTCCTTGGTAAGACCGAGGACGCCAGTACTGACCTCGTCTACCTGTCCGCCCGTTTCTACGACGCCGGCATTGGCAAGTTCATCTCCGCCGATGCGCTGCTGGATCTACGGAGGCCGCAGTGGGCCAACCCGTACAGCTACGCGGGTAACAACCCGATTGGGTATTCGGACCCCACCGGGCTCGCTCCGACCTGCGACACCCAGGCGGAATGCGACAACAATGCTCAGGCCGAGTGCGAGAAGAAGAACAAGGTCAAGTGCGCTCAGGACCAGCTGGCACGTGAGAAGGCGGAGGCCGAGCGGTACTGGCAGCAGTTCATGGACGCGCTCTTCGACCTCGCCAAGATTGCTGCAGATGAACTCGGTATCACGGCTGGAATCAAGTGCTTCACCACAGGAGACTTGTCAGCCTGTGGCGATACCGCTCTTAATATCCTTGGGTCCTTGGTTGGCGGCCTGGCGGGCAAGCTCGCAGTCAAGTATGCCCCTCCATGGAAGTGGAGCAAGGCAGTAAAAATCGGCAAGGAAATCCTCGCTAAGGGTGGCCGCGCCATGCGCGCCTTGGACCGCTATCTTGATTCCAAAAAGCGCATCCAAGCCGCTGAAAAGAATGTTAAGCAGGTCGTCAAAGCGTGCAACAGCTTCGTTCCCGGCACGTTGGTGCTCATGGCCGACGGCACTCGCAAGTCAATCGAAGATGTTCAGATTGGCGATCGGGTAATTGCCGCCGACCCCCGGACCGGTAGAGTATCCGCTAGACCTGTTATTGCACTGATCACGGGCGAGGGAAGTAAAAACCTCGTACAGATCACGATGGACGTTGACGGCGATGAAGGCAACGCCACAGGAGTGGTGATCGCTACTGACGCGCACCCCATCTGGGTCGCGAACGTGCGGCGATGGGTGGATGCGGGAAAGCTCCGTCCTGGGATGCTCCTCCGGACGGCTTCCGGCGTCCATGCACGAGTCGTCGCGATCAGCACCTGGACGGCAATCCAGCAGGTGTACAACCTGACCGTCTACGATCTCCACACCTATCATGTGGCCGTAGGCGGGGCGGATGTCCTGGTTCACAACGCTGGTTCGCCTGGCTGTAATGGCACATTCGAGGCCAGCCCAAAGCATGGTATGACTCAGCGGGGACCGCTGCGCCTGGGCCGAAAGATGGGCAAACGGCACTGGATAATTCGGTCGGCATTGGCGCGAACACAACTCGCCGTGTTGGCGTGGACAAGGCTAATGGCGAGTTCGTGATTTTCGATGAGACGCACCCCGGGCAGAGTATCTTCCATGGTCATGTGCGGAACTGGAGTGAGCTCTCACAGCAGCAACAGAACGCGCTCGTGAAAGCCGGCCTTGCAACGAGGCGGGGAAGGATCCTCTGATCATGAGATATGAAGAGCCCCGTGTGGGACGACGTGAAGACTTGGCTGCGGCCCTCACAAAGGGAGATGTAGATGGCATCTGTAGGGCCTTGGTTTCACTGTCCTTCTATGACACGGACTGGAAGTGGGTTGAGGGCGCTTGCCTCTCTCTCCTATCGAACAGCGATGCAGCAATAAGGCAGGTGGCGGCAACCTGTCTTGGACATGTTGCAAGAATTCATGGACGAATAGATAAGGATGTTGTTATTCCTGCTCTCATGGCCATGCTCGATGATGAGCAGGTTGTCGGGGCGGCAGAGAATGCCTTGGAGGACATTTCCATATTCGTACACGAATAGCTCTTATTGAAAGCTGGAATGCCTTCTCTATTCTTGGGCAGGCGTTTTACGCCGACGATGACAGCTAGGTATGAAGCGGCAGCAGCCGGCAGTCGCCTTTTGCGTGGCGGGCGTGACGAAGCTGGGCTCAGTACTTCTCCAGCCTCGAAACTTGGCCTACCCGGGCCTCGAACGCTCCAGTGAGGCCGTCGGCATCAGTTCGGGGGCAGTGTTCCTGACGGCCGGAAGGCGGGTTGAGAACAGCGCCGGTGAGGTGGGCGCGGGAGAACCGCGCATCCAGTGGGATGCGGGCGTGCTCGTTCACTCTGGGCATGCCTGGCGGCGAAGGCGGGGAAGGACACCACGCTGCGTAAGCTGCTCGCCGACAAGCGATTCAAGAAGTAAGAGAGGTCCGCATGGAGGGGTCCACAGCGGAGGAGCGATTCCGGAAGGACAGCCGTGATCTGGCGGAGATAGGTTGCCAGGTGCGGGCGCAGTTGCCGCCCGTGACGGTTCGCCTGCCTGCGGAGCTGATCGGCAGGGCTCGTGCGGCGTGGTTCCGGGACGAGGACGAGGAGCTGCCGGACGAGGATTTCGAGGATTGGCTCATGAGGTTGCTGGCCGGTGAGCTCGCTCTCATCGGTCTGGCCGCGGGCGACCTTACGGAGTCCGAGGGCGGCGAGGTGGTCATCCGGCTCGATGCGCGGCAGGTCTCGCACGCCCTGTTCGCTGCGGGCCTTTGGGAGGACCGCCCTTGGCGGGCGGACCCCTGATTGCTTTGTACTGCCGCGGATCTGGCACGCGCCCACCACCAATCAGGAGGACCGGAAGAAAATCCTGCGCATCCTCATCGAGAAGATCACCACGCGATCGTTGAGAGGGGAAGCGGACGCCCCATCCCCATTCGAGGGGAATCCCCCCGGTACGCGATCGGGAAGCCGTCCTAGACGAAAGTTCTGATCGCATCGCGGAGGTTTCGGGCTCAGTCAGAAGGTCCCGCTTCCGCGTGGAACTTCGGGGACATCCCCACAACGACCAAACCGTCCAACTACGTTGGGTTGAGTCCACACGGGAAGCAGCGCTTCTACCGGCGGAAACGCGTCCGCGCTGAGAGCCGTCTCAGCTGGTCTCAGGCTCGCCTAAGCATGCATGACGCAGGCTCTGGTCATCGACATACCGTTAAGGAGTGAGATGCGCAGAGGAACGTTCGTGAGATGGGGAGTTCCGATCGCGGCCGCGGCCGTGATCGCCGGAGCCATGGGGGCCGGTCCGGTCATCGCCGCGGTCAGCGGCGATCCGGTGCTGCCCGAGCGTACGGCGCAGCAGTTGCTCGCCGACGCCGCGGCGGCCACCAAGGACAAGGCCGGCCCGCCGCCCATGTCCGGCACCGTGCAGCAGACCGCTTCGCTCGGTCTGCCCGCACTGCCCGACATGGGTGGCGCGTCGCCGCTGAGCCTGCTGTCCGGCTCGCATGAGGTGAAGGTCTGGTACGGCGCCGGCGACAAGCTGAGGGTCGCCATGCCGACGCAGTTCGACGAGTCCAACCTGATCGTCAACGGCGACCAGGTCTGGTACTGGGACAGCGGCGACAACACGGCGACCAAGATCAAGATGGCCCCGGGCGCCGCCGGGAAGCCGCACGAACTGCCCACGCCCGGGCCGGCCGAAGTGACCCCGCAGCAGGTGGCGGCCAAGCTCCTGGCCAACGCCGACGAGCACACCGCCATCCGGGTGACCAACAACGCCCAGGTGGCCGGCCGTGCCGCCTACCAGCTCGTGCTCGCCCCCAAGGACGAGGGCTCGCTGGTGCAGGAGGTGCGACTGGCGCTCGACGGTGAGACGTACATGCCGTTGCAGGTCCAGGTCTTCGCCAAGGGCTCGGCCGAGCCGGCCTTCCAGGTCGGCTTCACCCAGGTGACCTTCACGCCGCCGGCGGAGGAGAACTTCGCCTTCACCCCGCCCGCGGGCGCCAAGGTGAAGGAGGAGACGCTCGGTGCCGGTGGCGACGCCGAGCACGCCGAGCAGCAGGCGGAGTCGGCCAAGGAGGCTCGCAAGGACACGAAGGTCGTCGGCGCCGGCTGGACCAGGGTCGCGGTCCTGCCCGCCACGCTGGCGGACCTGACGGCCAAGCCGGCCGAGACCCCGTCCGACGGCAAGCCGGGCAGCCACTGGAAGGGCGGCTCGGAGGGCGCCGACCCGAGCGCGCTCGTCCAGAACGTGCTCAAGACGGCCACCCCGGTCAGCGGCACGTGGGGCTCGGGCAAGCTGATCAAGACCAAGCTCGTCACCGCGCTGCTGACCGACGACGGCCGGCTGCTGGTCGGCGCGGTCACGCCGGAGGAGATCACCAAGGCGGCGGGCACCAAGTGACCGTTGTCACGCATGAAGCGGGGGCGCCCTTCGGGGCGGCCCCGCCCTCCGGCGACTCGGCGATCGTCACCCAGGGCCTGACCAAGCGCTTCAGCGGCGGCCAGGTCGCGGTCGACGCACTGGACCTGACCGTGCCGCGCGGATCGGTCTTCGGCTTCCTCGGGCCCAACGGCTCGGGCAAGACCACCACGATCCGCATGCTGCTCGGCCTGGTGGCGCCCACGGCCGGCGAGTACTCCGTGCTCGGCCTGCCCCTGGCGGACGCACTGCCCCGGGTGGGGGCGCTGGTCGAGGGGCCGGCGTTCTATCCGTACCTGTCGGGCGAGGCGAACCTGTACCGCTTCGACGCCGCCGACCCCACCGCCCCCGGCCGTACCGCGAAGACGCGGGTCGCCGAGGCCCTGGAGCGGGTCGGCCTGTCGGCGGCCGCGGGCAAGCGCTTCCGCAACTACTCACTCGGCATGCGCCAGCGCCTGGCCATCGCCGCCGCCCTGCTCGGACCCCGTGAGCTGCTCATACTCGACGAGCCCACCAACGGGCTCGACCCGCAGGGCACCCGCGAAGTGCGCGCGCTGGTCAAGGAGATCGCCGCCGACGGCACCACGGTCTTCGTCTCCTCGCACCTGCTGACCGAGGTCGAGCAGATGTGCACGCACGCCGCGATCATGCGGGCCGGCAACCTGGTCGCCCAGGGCACGATCGCCTCGCTCAACGGCGGCCTCACCACCCGCGTCAGAGTCGAGACGCCGGACGTCGCCGATGCGGCGCGGGTGCTCGGCACGCTCGGCCTGGCCGACGTGCGCACGCCTGACGAGGGCGTCGCGGCGGTGACGGCGGACCTGGGCGCGCACGCGCCCGAGGACATCAACGCGACGCTGGTACGGGAGGGCGTCGCCGTGCGCGGACTGGCCGTCGTACGGCCGAGCCTGGAGGACGTGTTCGTGGGACTGACAGGGGAGGGATTCGATGTCGACGGCTGAGACGCAGGAGCGCCGGACACCGGGGCTGGTGCCGGTGACCGAGACGATGCGCACCGCCGAGCGGCGGCCGTCCTCGGCGCCCGGTTCATCCGAGCCGTCCGAGCCCGCCGGGCCGCCGGTGCGGCTGGCGTCGGCGTTCTGGCGGCTGCTCGGCTCCGAGCTCGGCCTGACGTTCCGGCGGCCACGCAATCAGGTGATGCTGGCCGTCCTGGCGAGCGTGCCGGTGCTGATCGGCATCGCGCTGCGCATCGCCAGCGCCGACGAGGCGGTCGGCGGGCTCATCGGCGCTGTGGCGGGCAACAGCCTCATGCTGACCTTCGCCTCGTTCTCCTTCCTGGTGCTGCTGCTGATGCCGATCGCGGTGAGCGTGGTCGGCGGCGACTCGATCGCGGGCGAGGCGGGCGCGGGGACGCTGCGCTACCTGCTCGCCGCGCCCGCCGGCCGGACGAGGCTGCTGGTCGTGAAGTATCTCAACGCGGTGGTGTTCGGCTACGCGATCACCGTCGTGGTGGCGCTGTCGGCGCTCGTCACCGGGCTGATCCTGTTCCCGGTGGGGCCGGTGACGCTGCTGTCGGGCAGCACCATCTCGGTGGCCGAGGGCCTGCTGCGGATCCTCCTCACCGTCGGGTACGTGGGCGCGGGCATGGCGGCACTGGCGGCCGTGGCGGTGGCCCTGTCGACGTTCACCGAGGTGTCCATCGGCGCCATCGCGGCGACGATGGTCCTGATCATCGTCACCCAGGTGCTCAGGGCGATCCCGCAGCTCGAGGCGATCACGCCCTACCTGCTGCCCAGTTGGTGGACCAAGTTCGACGCGGTGCTGCGCAGTCCTATCGACTTCGCGGGGCTCAGTCAGGGACTGCTGGTCTTCGGGGCGTACATCCTGCTGTTCGGCTCCATCGCGTGGGCCCGCTTCTCGGGCAAGGACATCACCTCCTGAGCGGTCCGGGCCGGTGAGATCCGACCCGGACCGTCTCGGCGGTCCGCCTTCAGCGGAGAGCCGCCCGAGCCGCCCGTACGTCAGGACGGGCGGCGGCGCAGGCCCGGACTTCAGGAAACGCGCAGTTAGGACGGGCGGCGGCGCAGGGCCAGGACGGCGACCACGATGCCGATGACACCGACCACGAGCCCGGCACCGCCCAGCAGGCGCGCGGTGCCGTCCGAGGACGAGCCGGCCGCTACCTTGCTGACCGACGGGGCCATGCCGTCAGCGGAGGCCGGCGCCGAGGCCGCGGGGGCTGACGCGGCGGCCGATGGGGAGCCGTTGTGGTGCGAGTCGGACGCGGTCGCGGGAGTCAGCTTGAGCGTCGGAGCCGGGTGCTCCGCCTCGCTGCCGTCCGCCTTCGGGGCGTCCGCCCACTTGACCACCTCGCCGCCGGAGTATGTCTGCGTCGTCGGGAACGCGAGCTGATCGGTGTCCGTGGGCAGTTGCCCCATGGACACCTCGAACTCCTGGAACTCGCCCTTGCCGATCTTCCCGCCCGACCAGACGACCTTGGTGACGGCCTCCTTCAGATCGCCGTACTCGGTCTTGACGGGCTTGGGCAGCTTGCCCTCGGTGACTTTGACGCTCCATCCCGGCACCGGCTTGACCGAGACGAACGCCAGCGGGTGGTCGGTGGGGAAGGAGACCTCGACCTTGACGGTCGAGGCGTCGTCGCGCTCGTTGGGCACCCGGAAGGCGACCTTGCTGAAGCCGCCCTGCTCGGCGGTGCCCGGGTTGATCGAGACGTGGGCCAGCGCGGGAAGGGCGAGGCCGGCGGTGATGGCGGTGGCGGCGGCCAGGACCGTGGCCGTACGACGCATAACGGACAGACGCACGAAGGACATGGGGAATCTCCACTGGGATAAGCGGGGGTCGAAAAGGTGTCAGAGGATCAGGCGGGCAGTGGAGGACCACGCCTGGCGACACAGAGCAGGAGCAGCGGATCGACCGGGACGATCCGTATGATCACCATCGGGACGCCCGGCCGCACGGCGGGAACGGCGACGGGGCGCAGCAGCACCAGACGGTGACCGAGGCGGTGCAGCAGCGCCCAGAGCGCGCTCTCACCGCGCGCCAGCCACCACCCCGTGATCAGCGTGGCCGTCAGGTGCGCCAGCAGCATGCCGGCAGCCTGGCCGAGCCCGCGGCCGTGCGAGTGCGAGATGACGTAGGCGGTGCCGTCGGCGCCGAACAACTCGTGCAGCCCGAACTGGGCGCACACCAGCGCGATGTTGATCGTCGCGGCCGAGCGCTCCCGGGCGCTCAGCGCCAGGGCCGGCAGCAGCACGGCGCCGAGGCCGAGCGCGGCCGTGTGCGGCGGGGGAACCGAGCCGCCGCCCATCGCGTGCGCGAGCGCGGCGAGTCCCACGCAGACGGCGGCGAAGGCGGCCGTCCGCGCGAGTCTGAGGGGAAGTTCCGCGCGCATGGGTGTGTCACATGCTCTCATGGGGGCAGGGTTCGGGGAGACCGCTACTCCCAAGCCGCGCAATGCTGGTCGATTTGCGGCAATTGTCGCTAGGGTCGTGCCGAACACGTTGACATTGAGGTGAGAACGTTGCGGCACTTTGCAGGATTGCTCATCGGCGTCGTGGTGACCGCAGCGGTGCTGGGAGGCGGCGGCTGGGCCGTTCAGCAGGCATTATCCAGTGCGTCGGCCAACCCCGTGGGCGGCCAGAAGATGTGGATCGCCCTCGGCGCGATGGCGGCGGTCGGGCTGGTCGTGGGACTCGTGGTGGCGGGCCGGGTCTCGCCGATGGCCACGTTCGTGCCCTCGATGGTGCTGCTGGCCTGGACCGTGGTCTACTCCCTCGACGTGAACCGGGCGATCTCCCTGATCCCCGCCGAGCCTTCGGTGAACCAGATCATCAGGGACATCGGCACCGGTGACAAGATCCTGCTGACCACGGGCGTGTTCGCCCTGCTCGGGGTCGCCCTGTTCATTCCGGTGCTGATGCCGTCGCGCTGGTCGCGGCGGCACGAGGACGAGGATGAGGACTACGAGGAGAGCCCCCAGGGCGGCTATTACTGATCGTCGTCCTCGAGGCCGGCGTTCATGCGGGCCGGCGTCCGCATGAACGCCTCGCTCTCAAAGGTGCTCGTGGGAGTCGGGTGCTCAGCGGCTGCCCGTGTAGAGGTGGGTGACCACGTCCTCGATCGTGGACTTCTCGGGCGCCGTGGCCATCAGCTCGTCGAGCGTGCCGTCGAACGCCAGCCGCCCGTGGTCGATCAGCATGACCCGGCGGCAGAGCCGTTCGATGTCGCCCAGGTCATGGGTGGTCAGCAGTACGGTCGTGCCCTGCTCGGCGTTGAGCCGGCGCAGGAACGCCCGGATGCTCGACTTGCTGACCACGTCGAGCCCGATGGTCGGCTCATCGAGCACCAGCACGTCGGGCGCGTGCAGCAGCGCGGCGGCCAGGTCGCCGCGCATGCGCTGGCCCAGGCTGAGCTGACGCACCGGCGTGCGGGTGAAGCTCCCCAGGTCGAGCGTCTCGGTCAGCTCGTCGAGCCGCGTCTTGAAGACCTTGCGATCTACTTTGTAAAGGAGCCGGATCAGCTCAAAACTGTCCCGCAGCGGTAGGTCCCACCACAGGGTCGTACGCTGTCCGAACACCACGCCGATGCGCCGCGCCAGCGTCGTGCGCTTGCGCGAGGGGTCGAGCCCGGCCACCCGCACCCGGCCCGACGTGGGTGTCAGGATGCCGCACAGCATCTTGATCGTGGTGGACTTGCCGGCGCCGTTGGGGCCGAGGTAGCCGACGAACTCTCCGGGCGCCACGGTGAACGACAGGTCGCGTACGGCGTGCACGATGTTCCCCTTGAGCTTGAGGCTCCTCCGCACCTTGAACGAGCGCCCGGCCTGGTTGAGCTCGATCATCCCTAACTCCCCGTGGATCGGTAATGCCGGATGCCCAGGCGCCAGGCGAACCCGGCGAGCAGGGCGAGGACCAGGGCCGCGACCGGCCCGAGGAAGCGCATGAAGCCCGGCGTGCCGAACGGGTCGTCCCGGTCCAGCACGTAGAGGGCGGGCTGCCAGTTGATGAAGGCCAGCGGCAGCACGTAGGTCACCCCGCGCACCAGGTCGCGGCCGTAGATCGCGAACGGATATTGCGTGAGCTGGCCGCTGCCGTAGGTGAAGGCGTTGGTCACCTCGGGCGCGTCGGTCAGCACGAACTGCAGCGCCCCGGCCAGCGTCCAGAGCGCCCCGAAGATGACCATCCCCGTCGCGATCATGACGGGGACCATCCAGAGCCGCCCGGAGTCGAGGTCGAGGGTGTTGATCGCGTAGCCGAGCACGATCGCCGCCTGCAGGACGCGGCCGGCGCGGGTCGGCAGGAAACGGTCGGCCGCCAGCTGGATCCAGGCGCTCACGGGCCTGATCAGGATGGTGTCGAACGTGCCCGCCTTGATGTGCTGGCTGATCCGGTCGATGTTGCTGACGAACAGGTCGCACAGGCAGAAGGCCAGGTTCGCGGTGCCGTACAGGAAGAGCGTCTCCTCGCGGGAGAAGCCGGCCAGGGACGTGGTGTTGGCGAAGATGATGAGGATCACCGCCACGTCGGTGCCCGCCACGAACAGGCCGAGCACGGTCGCGAGGGCGAACGAGGCCGGGTAGGCCATCGCGGCGCGGGTCCAGGTCCAGGCCAGCAGGAAATATGTGCTAACCACCCTGGATCACCACCTTGTGGCGGATCGCCCGCGTGCCGAGCGCGCCGGCGGCGAGCAGTACCGCCGCCCAGCAGCTCTGGAAGGCCAGGGTTTCCAGGACGGGCGCCTCGCCGAGGTAGATGTCCGTGGGTGCCTGGACCATCGCGGCCCACGGCAGCGCCTTGGCCAGGTCGCCGAGCAGGCCGGGGAACAGGCTGAGCGGCAGCAGCATCCCGCTGAAGAGCGTGGTGAGCACCAGCGAGAACGCCCCCACGCCACGCTCGTCGATCAGCCAGCAGACCGACAGCGAGACCAGGTAGCGCCAGCCGAAGCTGGCGATCATCCCGGCCAGGAAGCTGACGAGGAAGGCGAACCACTGCCCGGGTCCGGCCGGATAGGTGACGCCGAACAGCGCGGCGCCCAGCAGCATCGGCGGGATGCCGCGTACCAGGAACAGGTAGCAGGCCCGGCCCAGGTCCTCCGACAGGGACCAGAGCAGGAGCGAGGCGGGGCGGACGAGGTCGAGCGCGATGTCGCCGCTGCGGATCCGCTCGGGGATGGCCAGGCCCGTGCCGAACAGCTGCATCGGGCCGATGAGGGCCTGGGTGATGAAGCAGAACGTGACGGCCTGGGTGACGTCGTAACCGGCCAGGCCGGGCCTGGCCTGCCAGAGGGCGATGAGGATGTAGGCGCGAAGGATGCCGAAGACGCTGTTGGTGAAGGCGCCCGCGATCGCGGCCCAGACGTAGGTGGCGTGTTTGCGGAAGCCGTACCGGACCAGCCGGGCATAGAGCGGTATGGTTTTGCACCTCCGGAGAGTGATGGCACGGTGACCAACCGTGCCCGGACCCGCACGCGGGTCGGCCGATGGAAGCCTTGAATTATCTGCTTCACGGTCGGCGATCCGCAACGCGATAAACGACGCGCGGCCCCGTCCGGGACACGTTGCCGAAATAGTCCCGTAAGCGAGGAGATACTTACTTGCGAGTAGAGCGATGTTCTGGGGGGAAGGAGATTCATCGGAGGGATATATGGACTTGGACAGGGATGTCGCTCCCGACTATCCACTGAGCTGGCAGGCTCGCGCGGTCACCGGTCTGATGCGCGGGACCCTCAAGCCGGCCTCTCACCTCCTGATGCGCCACCCCGCGACGATCGACTGCGCCGCCCGGCTCGGCGAGCTGGGCCGGCTGGTGCCGTTACGGCCGCCCAGCCACGTGGACGTCGAGCCGGCCGCCTTCTCCGCGTGCGGCGGTGAGTGGGTACGCGCGGGCGCGGCGCCCGACGAGGGCAAGGTGCTGCTGTACTTCCACGGCGGCGGCTACTTCTCCTGCTCGCCCAGGACGCACCGGCCGATCACCTGGCGCCTGTCCGTCGCGGCCCGCCGCCCGGTACTCGCCCTCGACTACCGCCAGGGGCCGGTCCACAAGCTGGCCGACTCCCTGAGCGACGCGCTGGACGCCTACGACTGCCTGCTGAAGCGGGGGTACGCGCCCGAGGACGTTCTGTTCGGTGGCGACTCGGCGGGCGGGCACCTCACACTCGCCACCCTGCTCGCCCTGCGTGACCGCGGCCTGCCGCTCCCGGCCGCCGCCGTCTGCCTGTCGCCCTGGGCCGACCTGACGGACCTGCCCAAGCGGGCGAACCGCTGGCAGGACCCGATGCTGTCGGCCAGTCGCATCCGCTGGCTGGCCCGGCGCTGGACCTCCGGCCTGGACTCGCGTGACCCCCTCGTGTCGCCCGTGCTCGGCGACTTCACCGGCCTGCCGCCGCTCATGATCGTGACCGGCTCGACGGAGGTGCTCAGGGACGAGGCCCGGCGCGTGGCGGTCAAGGCCAGGCTGGCGGGGGTGCCGGTGACGTACGAGGAGTGGCGGCGGATGCCGCACGTGTTCCCGATCCTGGCCGATGTGCTGCCCGAGGGCAGGCTGGCCTTCCGGCACATGGCGAGGTTCTTCGGCGCGGTCGCGGCGGTGCGGTCGTCCTCGCTGGAGGACGCGGCCTGACCCCTCGGGGTCCAGGGTGGTCGTCGTGATGCGATGCTGGATGGGTCGCGGCGAGTGAATGGTGTGCAGGAATCAGGTCTTTGTCGTTACCCGTGGCCGCTCGCCCTGACCGAACCGGGGATCAGGGTGTAGGTTAGGCATACCTAATATTTTGAGGAGTGTTCCGATGGCTGACAAGCCCAGAGATCACCATCGTGGCGTAGTGATACGTACGGAGCGGATCACGCCGCACATGATCCGTGTCGTGGTCGGTGGTGAGGATCTGCGGGACTTCGCCACCTCGGGTCTCACCGATCACTACGTCAAGCTGGTCTTCCCGCACGAGGGGGTCGACTATCCGGTCCCGTTCAACGTTCAGCATGTACGCGAGACCATGCCACGGGAGGTCTGGCCGCGGCTGCGCAGCTACACCGTGCGCGCCTGGGACCCCGACGCCGGGGAGATGACGCTCGACTTCGTCTACCACGGCGAGGAGGGCATCGCCGGGCCGTGGGCCGCGCGGGCCGTGCCCGGTGACGAGCTGTTCATGCTCGGCCCCGGCGGTGCCTACGCGCCGCGCCCGGAGGCGGGCTGGCATCTGCTCGTCGGAGATGAGAGCGCGCTTCCGGCGATCGCGGCCGCGCTGGAGACGCTGCCCGGCGGCGCCACCGCCTACGCCTTCATCGAGGTCGACGGGCCGGAGGAGGAGCAGAAACTGCGGGTCTCGGGTGAGACGCGGCTCGTCTGGCTGCACCGCGACGGCGCGCCCGTCGGTGAGGCGCTGGTGAAGGCGGTGCGCGAGCTGGAGTTCCCCGACGGTGACGTGCACGCGTTCGTCCACGGTGAGGCGGGGTTCGTCAAGGAGCTGCGCCGCCACCTCAGGGTTGAGCGCAAGGTGCCGATGGAGCAGCTGTCGATCTCCGGCTACTGGCGGCTCGGCGCCGACGACGAGGGCTGGCGGGCCGCGAAGCGCGACTGGAACCGCCAGGTCGAGGCCGAGGAGGCCGCGGCGCTCGGCTAGGTGGTAAAACGCCACTTCAGGCCATCGAGTCACACCGCTTACTTACCGTGGAGGAACGACCGCCTTACCTCCGATACCCCTTGTGAAAACCATGCGGAAACCCCGCTCGAATGGGACGACAGTGTGCTTTGGCCGTGTCCCAGACAGCGAGCGGAGAACCGATGGCGCGTGGTGCGAGCGACATGCCTCCAGGCGTGCGGCCGCTTACGGTGGGCGACCCGGTCATCATCGGCAGATACCTGCTCCTCGGCCGCCTCGGCATCGGCGGCATGGGGGTGGTCTATCTGGCCGAACACCCGCGGGGCGATTTGGTGGCGCTGAAGACGCCGCACGCGGTACACCTCAACGATCCCACGTTGCGGGCCCGTTTCGCGGAGGAAGTCGCATTTTCGCGGCGAATAGTGCCCTTCTGCACCGCAGCCGTGATCGAGGACGGCACCGACCGGGACCGCCCATACCTGGTCACCGAGTACATTCCAGGCCCCGCCCTGTCCCAGGTCGTGATGGCGCGCGGCCCGCTCACGCCCGACCTGGCCTACGCCGCCGGGCTCGGCGTGGCGGCGGCGCTGGTCGCCGTGCACGACGCGGGGCTGGTCCACCGCGACCTCAAGCCGGGCAACGTGCTGCTGTCCGAGGACGGGCCGCGAGTGATCGACTTCGGCATCGCCCGAGACGTCGACACGCTGGCGGCGCACACGCAGGCGGGACAGGTCATGGGCAGTCCGGGCTGGGTGGCGCCCGAGCGGCTGACCGGCGGGCCCGCCGTGCCCGCGTCGGACGTGTTCGCGTGGGGCTGCCTGGTGGCGTTCGCCGCCACGGGGCACCACCCGTTCGGCGGCGGCGAGGCCGATGTGCTGACCCGCCGCATCCTGTTCGAGGCGCCGCGCGTCGAGGGCGTGCCCGCCCTGCTGCGGCCCGCGGTCGAGGCGGCGCTGGCCAAGGCGCCCGGCGACCGACCCAAGGCCGCCGACCTGTTACGCGTCCTGCTCGCCGCCGGGGGCGTGGGCGATCCGTGGGACCTGCGGACCGCGGTGGCGGGCGTACTCGCGGAGATCTGGACGCCCGTGCCCTATCCGCCGGGAGCGGGCAGGCTACGGCTCGCGCCCGAGACCGGCGAAGGGGTACGGCTCACGCCTGAGACCGGCGAGGAGGCGACGACCACGCCGAAGCGCGGACGCAGGGCCAAGGCCGGGGCGCACCTGTCGCACGCCACCTTCGCGGCGCTGGCCACGGTCTCCATCGCGGCCGTCACCGTGATCGCGGCGTCGGGCGGCGGTGGTGGTCCGAGCATCGGCGGGGCCTCTCCTCCGCCGGAGAACCGGCCCGTCGTCCAGCCGTATGAGACGGCTGACTCCACCAGGCGCCCCGTTATCATGCCTTTGAACAGCGTCCCGGCCACCGTCGCGGGCACGGCGATCACCTCGCCGCCGGTGTCCGCCACCCGGGCCCGTATGACCGCCCCGGTCATCGTGCTCGACCCCTCGCCCGAGCGGAAGACCGCCTGGCATCCGCCGACCACGTACGAACCTGGCGAACCGGGCGACGCTGACACGGGCGGCTGTGCCGGCCCCGCGGGGAAGAGGCGCGGCGGCTCGGTCAGGCGCGACTGCCCGCCACCGTCGGCGTCCATCACCACGATCCCGCAGGACGGCCCCGGTGAGTCGCCGGACCCGTCGATCACCCCATCGGTATCGGAAACGGTCACCGCTCCGGCCACCGGCTCCTCCTGAGCCCCGGATAGCGGCCAACCCCTGCAATTCCTGGCGGCAAGTCACCATAATTGGTGATCTACGGCCTGGTTGTGCCGGGAGGAGAAATCCGGATGCCGGAGTTCGAACCGCTGCGCGAGGAAGAGCCCGTCCAGGTGGGTGTGTACCGGTTGATCGGACGGCTGAGCCCGGACGTCTTCGTCGGCACGCCGAACCCCGCAGGAACGGATGAATCGCCGCCCCCGCCGTCGCCGCCGGAGTTGGAGGTTGAGTCGGCTCCGCCGTCGCCGTCGGAGTTAGAATCGTCGCCGCCGCCGTTGTTGGAGTCGGAGTTTGAGCCGTCGCCGTCGCGGTTCGAGTCGGCTTCGCCGCCGTCATCGGCGGAACTCGTCGTGGTGAAGCTGCTACACCCGGAGATCGACCAGGAGCGCTTCCTGCGCCTGATCGAGCCCTTCCAGGAGGTCTCCGCCTTCTGCACGGCCCAGGTGCTCGGGTCTGGACTGCACGACGGCCGGCCGTACGTGGTGAGTGAGTACATCGACGGCCCCACGCTGGAGCGGACGACCGCGACGGGCACCCGGCTGCGGAACACGGCGCTGCACCGGCTCGCCGTCGGGACCGTCACCGCACTGGTGGCCATCCACCAGGCGAACGTCGTCCACGGCGACATCCGGCCGGGCAACGTGGTGCTCGGCCCCGACGGGCCGCGGCTGATCAACTTCGGCATCGGCCGGGCGATGGCGGGCACGGCGTCCGCCACGACCCGCAAGGTGGACGTGCCCGCCTTCACCGCGCCCGAACGACTCGGCGGGGCCGCCGCCGAGCCCCCGGCCGACCTGTTCTCGTGGGCGGCGACGTTGGTGTCGGCGGCGTCCGGGCGCTCTCCCTTCGACGGCGGCTCGATGGCGGGCACGGTCAACCGGATCACCAACGGCGAGCCCGACCTGCCCGACCTCGGGGACCTGCGCGATCTCGTGGTGGCCTGCCTGCTGAAGGATCCCGCCTCGCGTCCCACGTCGAGTGAGGTGCTGCTGCGGCTGGTCGGGGAGACCAACTTCCTGACCGCCCGGCTGCCGCCACCGTCCGGGCTGCCCTACAACCTGCCGCCGCCACGGTTACCACCCGACTCGCAGCCGTCATCTCTGGATTCGCTGTCGCCCTCGTCGCATTTGCCGCCGCCGTTATCGCCGGATTCGCCGCCGTCGCCGTGGCGGCCGTCGTCGGCTGGGCAGGCAGGGGAGTGGCCGGGGCCGGCCGGGCAGGTAGCGGAAGGGCGGGCGCCGGAAGGGTGGGCGTCGGGCGGTCAAGGGCCGGATGGGCTTGAGCGGCAGGGGGCGAACGGGTGGGGGTCGGACGGTGTCGCGGCGGCGCTGCCCGCACGGCAGGGCCGGGGAGTGCTGATCGCCGTGGCCGCGTTCGTCGCCGGGGCGCTGGTGTCGGGCATCGGCGTCTACGCGCTGACCGGCCAGCGGCTCGTGGCGGCCTCCGGCCCGTCCGCGCCCCGTTCGACATCGGCTGGTTCCGTCAGCCCCGGCCCCGTACGCTCCGGTGCCGCGTCGGGTGCGCCCACCTCGGTCATCACCGCCGCGCCCCCGATCACCCCCAGCGTGACCAGCGCGCCGGTCGCCAGCGTCGCGCCCAAGGCCGACAAGGACGTCAAGCTGGCCGACGTCGACGCCATGCTGCACGAGAACTCCGCCGACCCCGTATGGCTGGCCGCCTACCTCCAGGTCAAG
Source organism: Nonomuraea sp. NPDC052129 (assembly GCF_040680095.1). NCBI lineage: Bacteria > Bacillati > Actinomycetota > Actinomycetes > Streptosporangiales > Streptosporangiaceae > Nonomuraea > Nonomuraea sp. NPDC052129. The sequence goes on from NZ_JBFAVX010000054.1 coordinate 56,450, forward strand.
AGCCCGTACAAGGCGTTCGCCAGGGACAGGTCCGGCCAGTTCAAGGAGGTCGGGCTGGCCGAGGAGCCGCGCCTGTCACCGACGGGCGACTGGGTGGCGCTCAACCCGTGGGTCAAGTTCCAGAGCTCCGACATGGACCAGGTGCGGTTCACCAACCTGAACACCAAGGAGTCCTTCACCGTCAACACGGTGAAGAAGCCCGCGCAGACCTGGTCCCCGGCCTGGTCGCGGGACGGCAGGCGGCTGCTGCTGTCGGTCTCGAACGCCAAGCGGACGTTGATCACGGGTTTCGCGGTCATTGACGTCCAAGCGCGGACGGCCACTGTCGTGCAGGCGCAGTACAAGGACGCCAGCAGCCTGCCGTTCGCGTTCACCCCGGACGGCAAGATCGCCAGAGGTTATAGCGCCACCAAGAGCCAGGGCATCGAGACGTACGACATGTCGGGCAAGGTCATCCACAGCATGCACTGGGTGGGCAGGCCCCGCGACGTCTCCTGGTATTCCCCGTCGGGCAAGCAGTTCATGACGGTCTGCCCCAACAACAAGGAGATCTGCATCTGGGACGCCACGACCGGTGACCGCACGGCCACCGTGCCCGGCGTCAAAGACGACTCCTACGTGCTCGGCTGGTTCAACGAGGACAACATCCTTGTGCAGGAGTCCGCCAAGAAGGGAAGGGCCCACGTCGAGATCGTGGACTTCCTGGGCGAGGTCAAGCGCGTCCTCGCGGACGTCGCCCCGAACAACAGCGCCCGGCAGTTCGCGCCCAAGGCCCCGTGACCATGGAACCGCGCCCCTTGCTCGCGGGCGACCCCGCCCAGGTGGGGCCGTACCGCGTCGCGGGCCGGCTCGGCCAGGGCGGCCAGGGGGTCGTCTATCTCGGCGAGTCGGCGGCGGGGGAGCGCGTCGCGATCAAGCTGCTGACAAGCGCGACCGGGAATGAGGGGCGGGCGGGGTTCGCCAAGGAGATCGAGCTCGCGCGACGGGTCAAGGCGTTCTGTACGGCGACCGTGCTGGCGACCGGCGAACTGAGCGGCGTGCCGTACGTCATCAGCGAGTACGTCGACGGGCCCTCCCTCGCCAGGGTGCTCGCCGAGCGGGGCCCGCTGCGGCCGGCCGAGCTGCGCCGCCTGGCGATCGGCAGCCTGACCGCGCTGACCGCCATCCACCAGGCCGGGGTGGTGCACCGGGACCTCAAACCGGGCAACGTACTGCTCGGCAGGGACGGTCCCCGGGTGATCGACTTCGGCATCTCCCGGGCGCTGGACTCCAGTGAGCTCACCGGCGAGCATCTGACGGGCACGCCTCCGTACATGGCTCCGGAGCAGTTCGGCGGCGCCGGCGCCGGGCCGCCCGCGGATTTGTTCGCCTGGGCGGCCACGGTGGTGTGCGCGGCTTCCGGCAAACCGCCCTTCGGCTCGGGAGACCTGCCGTCCGTACTGAACCGGATCCTGTCGGCGGAACCCGACCTCGGTGACCTGCGCGGCGACCTGCGTGACCTGGTGGCCCGCTGCCTGGCCAAGGACCCCGCCGCCCGGCCCACGGCCGCCCGAGCACTGCTCACCCTGCTCGGGCACCCGGTCCCGCCCCAGGGCCTGCTCACCGAAGGCACCAAATCCGCCGCCCCTCCCACCCCTGGCTCCGCCTCGCCTACCGCCACTCCGCCCACCGCAACCTCAGCCTCGCCCACCGCCGCTAGCCCCGCTGCCACCCCATCGTCTGCGGCCCCATCCGGGGGATCGCCGTCTGTGCCGCATTCGGTGCCGCCAGCTTCCGGTGCGGCCTCCGTGCCCTCTGGGCCGGCCCCGTCGACGCTGGATCCGGGGCGGCGCTCCGGGCGCCGGCTGGCACTGATCGGTACCGCCGCGGTGCTGGTGGCGGTCGCGGCGGTGGCCGTCACGATCAATCAGGCCGGTACGACCGTCTCAGGCGGCACCACGGCAACCGGTACCCCAGGGACCAGCCCCGGCGCGACCAGCATCCCAGAGACCGGCACCACAGCCACCGCCCAGACCGGCAGCCCGTCCTCGACGTCGTCCGGCGCGGCGGCGACCGGCGAAGTGCTGCCCACAACCTCGACCACCACGGCGAAGGTCCCCGGCACGAAGATCACGTTGCACGAGAACCCCGCCGACCCTGTCTGGGTCAGCTCCGCCTACGGGACGGCGCAGCGGGGTGAAGGTTCTCCCGCCTATGTCCGCGACCCCAAGACCGGCAGATTCCAGTATTTCGGGAATTTCCAGCAGCCAACGGTCGCGCCGCAGGGAGCCTACGTGGCCGCCCTGTCCATCACCACGCTGAGCCGGACCGACTACAACACGATCAGGCTGGTCACGATGGCCACCGGCGAGAATGTCGAGCTCCGCACCGCGGACAAACCCGGTGACACGCTGGACGCAAGGTGGAACGCCGACGGCCGTCACCTGCTCATGACGCTCTCCACCGGCAAGCCGGCCTCGCGAAACGCGGTGGGATTCGTGATCGTGGACGCCGTCACCAAGAGCGTCCGGTCCCGCCTGACGCCCGGAGGGCATAAGGGCGGCTACTCCTGGGGCCCGGACGCCTCGACGCTGATGCGCCAGGAGACGGACGGCGCGATCTCTTTCGTCGGGCTGGACGGCACGGTGGTCCGCTCGTTCCGCGCCAAGGGCGACCTGATGAATGTGGGCACCGCCACGGTACGTCTCGGAACAGCGACCGCCACGGTATTCGCCACGGCCTGCCCCGGCACGCTCAAGGGCGTCTGCCTGTGGGACGCGACCACCGGCACCAGGCGAGCCGTCATACCGAGCGACACGAGCACGACCTTCAACGGCTGGCTGGACACTGAGCACTTCCTCGCCACGGTCACCAAGGCAGACACCACCCGGCTGGTCCTGGCCGGCCTGGACGGCAAGACCAAGCGCGTCCTCGCCGAGGGGCCCGCGACGGAACTCAAGGCGGTCACCCTCTGGTACAGCAGGAAGTGATCGTCCTCTCGGCGGCGAGATGAGGGGCGCGACAAATCATCTCAGAGCGGTTAAAGCTCATATGCCGGGAATTAGCCACATTTGTCACAGCCGCCGTCCTTGGTAGCACTTAGTCGGTTCCCCGTGAATGGTGCGATGTGAAGCGCTAGCATGCACGCCCTGTAGTCCACTGCGGCTAAGGAGTTCATGTGACAGACGTAAAGGACAAGGAACCGCAAATCGGCGATGAAGCGCATTCTAGGCGGCGACCATGGTTCTTCCCCACTACGGGAACTATCGCCGATGGTATTGCGATCACCGATGTTCTGATGGACGGACCCTCGCATACAGCTCTCTATGGCGGTGTCATTGGCGTCATCCTGGGCGTGGTCGCCGTCATTCAGCACTGGGGCAGGGCGGTCGGATTCGTGGTCATGGCCTGGATCGCCGTCATTGCCATAGGGGCGGCCGCGGCAGGTGTCGGCTCCTCCCGGCTCCTGCAGGCGCCCCCACCCAAACCCGGTGCGGCGGCTGCCACGCCGCGAGATTCCTCGGCAAAGCCCATGCAGTCCCCTACGGGTGGGCCTACCGCGCCATCTCCGAGTTCGCAGACTTCAACGCCATCTGTCAGCGGCCCTGGGATGACCTACCTCGCCCACCTGCGCAACAAAGCCGAGATCAGTAGCTCGGAGGATTTCGAAGTCCCTCGCGCGCTCGTCCGTATGGACCACGCCGACTATCCGACAAGCGTGTATACCAGACTGACCGAGCCGGGCGAGGACGACTCCATTACCGTCACCCCATCGGAAGAGTATGCGCGCTTCCATGCGATGGCGGGCACCCCGGATAACGGTCCCAAGGGGGCCGTGGTCAGGTTCACCGTTTATGATCAGAACGATGCGCCCATGGCTACCAAGGACAGTGCCCCGGGCAAGCCTGTTGAATTCGACCTGGCCATAGGCGGGCAGATCAGCATCCGTTTGGAAGCCAAGCTTCTTCAAGTATCCAAACTGACAACGAGTCAGGGATTCATCCGTGCCGCCTGGGGAGATGCTTACCTGGCCAAGGGATAGGGCATGAGGTGGCCGCGCCAGGCCGGGGGGCGTCTGGCGCGGCCGGGTTCGCCGGGAGAACACCTACCCATGCCCTGGAGGTGGCCGGCGAGACCCATCGCCATGCAGATCAGCCCCAACGCCGAATCCCTGCACCTGGACCGCGAATCGAATGGAAAGCCGGGTCCACCCCGACAACGGCAACCTGGCGTACATCAAGGGATTGGACGAAGGAACGCCGTAGCCGCGCTCAGATGGAGGCGAGCCTGAGCGACGTGCGGGCAGCGCCCGTCGAGCTGACACGGCACGGCTGGGTCGCAAGCGTCGAACGGCGCGACGGGCGAGGGCGGCGGCTGCCGGACGGGCTGTTCGTGGCGGCCCCAACCGTGCCGGGGTGACGAGGAAGAGGCCCAACCTAGAGAAGAGCTGGGTCCCTTCCGTGCGTCTATGGGTGGCGCCTGAAACAGCCGAGCAGCCCCCACAAAACGGCGCCGCCGGCGGCGAGGCCAGTTAGGAGTGCGGCGGGCCACGTGGAGCCGTCCGCGAGCATGAGAGCAGTCGCGATGCTGGTGGAGGCGACTATCGCGAGCGCTATAAGAAGCGCACGTTGCAGGTCCATACGAACCAACTCCTGTCCGACGAAGAACCCCATCCGAAGCAGGCTCCATGCGCGGCATGCGCAGTGGACGCCGTCCGGGGTGGATCCAGTAGGAGAAGGCCCTCTACCTGGCACGATACGGGGCCTTGCCGTACGAGCCCACGTTTTCGCGCAGTTTTGCCATTGGCGTGTCCCAACGAAAACGCGCCCTACCGACGCTGGGCACCGGCATGCTCACGACCAAGCCAACCTGCGGTCACGACATATGACAGGACCGAAGCGAGGATGATCCGCTGCGCTGGCATGTCAAGACGCTGTTCTACCTGCTGCATGCGCGAGGGGGCCGGGCTGAACGGCGGCATCGCCGAGACGGTGTTCGGCGATGCGACGAACGACGCGCTGTGCCAGTTTCAGAAGGCCGCGAAGTTGGCGGTGGATGGTGTGTGCGGGTCGAAGACATGGGCGGCGCTGCTGCGAGTGTCATGAACAAGGAGAGATCAGAACTGAGTTGTGGCGTCCGTTCGTGCCTGCTTGCGTATCTTGTCGGGCGTCACCCCGCGTACACCTCTGAGGTCCGCGCCAGTGAGGTCCGCGCCGGTCAAGGTCGCGTTGGTCAAGACCGCGCCAGATATGTCCGCGTCCGCCAAGATCGCATTTGTGAGATCTGTGCCTGTCAGGTTGGCGTCGGACAAGGCCGCACTGGTCAGGTCCGCAGCGTAGAAGGTTGCACCGGTCAAATTCGCGTCGATCAGCCAGACATTCGTTGCATTCACACGGCTGATGTTCGCATCGGTCAGATCGGCGCTGATCAGGTTAGCGCTAGTCAGGTTCGCGCCGGTCAGGTCCGCTTCGGAAAGCATCGCTTCGGACAGATCCATGCCATTCCAAACTGCTCCCATGAATCGTGCTGTCCGAAGAGGGGAGCGGAGCCCAAGGCTGCCGTTGTCGACGAGGTGCACTTGTCTCAGCACTTTTAGGGCCGCAACTAAATCGACCCCGGTGTGCCACGGAGTGATGGTCCTAGGCTCGCGAATATCTTGCGATCGCTCAAGGTCTTCGCGGTCACGTTCCAAGGTGTATGCCGTCACGACTTGCTCGATAGTAGAAGCGTCTGGAGGAGAATCTTTGGCAACCCTGGCGAGCGCATATAAGCCGCCGACGCGGACCTCTATCGGCTTGTCTTTGCCGATTGACTCAACTGCCTTGGTGTAGCGGTCCGTGATTTGCTGCTGTTGCGTGGTTCGAAGGGTTTCCTGGCCTATGTCGTATGTCCGCGCAGTGTAGACGAGACCGCCACCAGTGAAGATCAGGCCGAGGAGCACGCCGATCGACGTGAGGTGCTGCCAAGGTCGTTGCCGGCGGGCGTCGTACATCTCTTGCCGCTTCTCAGTGGGCAATCTGTCGAGTTCTTCCTGAGTGGGTGGGGTGACGCGCGGCCTCCTTCGTCTCTTTGGCCGAACCTCCGGAGGAGGGGTGGGTGATTCTAGGGCCGATTTCGGCCGTGCCAGGTTTCGGAAGGTCCGGGTCACCTTGGCCTGCGGCTTCCGCGTCGGTGAGACGTCTGCCGTCTGTGCGGGTGACGGCAGGCGAAGGGTGGACTCGTCCTGGCTGGTCATGATCGGACGGTAGCTGAAGAAGTCGGTTGCCGACCATGATCCGTGGAGTAACGGCTTGTCGAGCTGGTTGAAGATCAAGAAGTCTAGGCTCTTGCCGAGCGGCGGGGTCTTTCGCATGCCGGGAGGCATTCATGAAGGTAGGCCGGTACGCCAAGACCATCGTCGCCGCGCTGTTCGTCGCGATCGTGCCTGTGAACGGGGGCGGTGTCCGACGACGTGTTCACTGAGCCCTTTTCATCCTGAGTAGCGGCCTTCTTCTACGAGCTGCAGCACGAGGTTCGCCTGCACGAGCGCGGTCGTGCGATGCGGACAACAGCGC
>NZ_JBFAVX010000055.1:0-48441 GCF_040680095.1 Nonomuraea sp. NPDC052129
GGTGGGGCCAAAACTCACCAGAACGCAATCAACCGATCACGCAGTGGGGCCAACACTCACCCGTAGATGGGGCCAGCTCTCACCCTTGAAACCAGGGGCTCGACATCGGCCATCTGCCGCTGGACAGGGTCACTCGTCGTGTGGTGCGCGAATGGGTGGAATGAATGCTCACCAAACCGTCCGCAACGAGCACCAGCCAAGACCTGCCCTGTCGGATGAGCAAGTGGCACGCTGATAGGCGCAGGCCCACGACATCGCGGTCAAGGAACCGGCGCGTGTCCGAGAAAGATCCCTGGGACCTCGCAGACGGGCGACGGGAGGACCTGACGTCGGCCTGGATAGCGATCGAGGCAGGCAATGTGCCTGACCACGTGGGTCTTGCTCGAGACGCGGAGATCGTCCGCCTGTTCGTGACCCCGGCAGCACGCGGACCCACTGGCACGCCATCGGAAGCACATCCCGCTTGTATATGATCACATCATGTGCGCCCCCCGAAGAGCATGGATCTTTCTGGCGACACTCGCGGCCTCGACCGGTGGCGCTTTCCTTGGCGTTCTTGGGGAAAAGGTCTTCATCCAGGGCATGCCCTTTTTGGATGCTTCCAGCGCTGCTCTGAACTCCTGGGTGATATTCGCTGGCTTCTTTCTCGGGTTGATAGGCGCCCGCCGCATCCCGCAGAAGGCAGCGAAGGAAAACACCTGAGCAGGAAGCAGCCTCCGGCGGGAGCGTGCCGCGGTCACTCATGGCGACTCACGGGCACCCGACATGCCCCGACTTGCGGCCTGGGCCCTTCTCGCGCACCCCACTCGGGCCGCGCCTATGCGAGATCGCGCACCAGATAAAGCAACTCACCACGCTTGTCGGTTTCGGCGCGGTCCAGTACGAGGCCCAGCCGTTCGCAGATCCTGAGCGAGGCGGCATTGCGCGGCCGAACCGTCGCCCACAGACGCTTCACGGTCGTGGTTGCCTGTAGCTCGGACACAACGGCCTGAGCCGCTTCAAGCGCGAGTCCGCTTCCACGTTCGGAGTGCTTGATCTCGTAACCAATCTCCGGCTCCAGGACTCCTGTGCGGCTGGCGAGAATGCCACAGCCACCGATCAGCGCGCCGCCGTCGCGATGGCGAATGCCGTACCAGACAAAGCCATACTCCTGCTTCGTCTTGAGTCTGCGCTCAAGCCAGTCCACCGTCTCAGCCCGCGAAGTGAACGGCCCCGCTCCGATCGTGTGGGTTAGCGGATCGCTAAATAGGCCGTGAAACCCGTCAAGGTCGTTGAGCGTGCAAGTAGTCAGCCGCAGCCTGACGGTCTCAATCTTGTCGCGCACGTGATGCCCTTCTCGAACGCCTCCGGCGGGGCCTCCAGCTCCGGGATGATCGCGAAAGGCGGAGGTCCATTGGCGGTGAGGTGGAAGCCGATCACCTCGCCCGCCATCGACCCAGGCCAAGCCGAACAGGCCAGGGCCACCAGCGGGGGCTCCACCTTGTCCCTGTGGCTCTGGCCCGCTTCCCCTGATGGCATGAAGCCCGGCCTCAAGCCCTTCAACAGTTGCTACACGCGCGGATCAACCGGCTCTACCATCAGCACCACCCGGTCAGCCTCTATGTCGAACCCAAGATCCGGATGGTCGCGAGATCCCTCCGCGGTCATCAATACGGACTTCCCGAGACGCCGTCCGATCGCGCAGAAGAAATCCACCAGGACGTCCAACCGCTCCTGCCCCTGCAACTCTCTGAGATCGACGTCGAAGTCGATGGACTCGGTCTGATACATGCGGAAGATCATCAGTATGTCGGGGCTCGGCCGGATTCTCAGCTCGGGCGTGACTCTCAGCTCGGGCCTGCCACCGGCATAGGCAGCCGCGGCCATGTCAGCAGCCGAAGTGAGCTCCATCGGCTCGCCATCTACCGAGTATGCGTACTGCCAGCCCTGCGCCCGGACGAGATCCAGCAGCACCTGCCAGTCCTCGACAGTCGTCCCCTCTACAATCACGTCAGGCAACGCTCCGTTGACCTCAGGGTCGAGGAGGGCCTTCACGTCATCCCAGAGCAGGTCAGGCACAGCACTCATCATCCCTTAAGAACGCGCCTCCGGTGGGGGCTTCGGCTCCGGGATGATCGCCGCGTGGGCCTGGGGTCCCGTCAGCGAGAGCACGGCCTGCACGGCATGTGGCGCGGTGTCTTCGCGGGTGCATGGCCGCTATGGGCGTCGGCTGGAGGATCTGGCGGTCAGCGGCGAGCCGGTGGTGATTCAGCTGGCGGTCCGAAGGTTCGTGTGCGTCAACGCGGTCTGCGGGAGAAAGACTTTCGCTGAGCGGGTGCCGAACGTGACCTGCCGATATGGGCGGTGGCGCGGCCTCCCGCTGACCACGGGCTTGGCATCGATCGCACTGGCCTTGGCCGGTCGCGCCGGGGCTCGTCTGGCCAGGGCGCTGGGCTTGTTGACCAGCAGGACGACACTCCTGCGGGTGATCCGCGCGCTCCCAGAGCTGCCCATCACGGCGCCGACGGTTCTGGGAGCCGATGACTTCGCCCTGCGCCGCGGCAAGGTCTACGGAACCGTCCTGGTGGATATCGTGACTCGCCGCCCGATCGATCTGCTGATCGCCCGGGATGCGTAGACGCTGGCCGCATGCCCGTGGCCCGTTTCCCCTTCGGGCGGGTCGACAGCAGGAGGGGATGATCAGACAGGCGGAGGTGCAGGTGGAAAATGATCGTGCCGCCGTGGTGGCGGAGCCATTGTCCTTAGGCACAGCAGTGGCCAGGGTTTTTGCTGACCTCAACGGCGCGGATTTCACCTACGAGGCCAACGAGCAACTGATCACCACGTTCAGCCTGTACAGCTACCGGTTGCGTGAGGGTGGCCAGCCTGACCGATTCCTCGCCGACGTGCGTGAACTTGGGCTGTACCGAGATGACGACGGATACGCCGACGGCCCCATCTCCAGCGCTCTCGCCCTGGCTTCACGTGCCACGGGTGTACGCCTTTCCCGCAGCCAGTACGCCAGGCCCACACTCATCGGCTCAACTGACCATCTTTATCCTTGAGGCCAGAACCTTGATCACCGTGCCATTAACCTCGGCAACGAGGGGTCAACCACGGTCGCTCACGACCGGCCTCAGCCGCGGGTCGACGCCTCTACGGGCCAAGATCCCGGCAACTCCCAAGCTGACACAGCGGGCGAGAAGGCCGCAGCCGCCCTCGGCGCACGGTTCGTGCAGCTCGACGTGACCGACGACGCCTCGGTGAGCAACGCGCTGGCGACGATCAACGCGGCCGAGGGTCGGCTCGACGTCCTGGTGCACAACGCGGGCATCCTCGGGAACGAACCCCTCGACGGTCCCACGGCCCTGCGGGTGTTCGACACCAACGCGGTGGGGATCGTACGCGTCACAGAAGCGGCACTCCCCTTGCTGCGCAAGTCCTCGAACCCCACCGTGGTCACCGTATCGAGCAGCGCCGGATCCTTCTGGGCGGTGAACAACCCTGACCGGCCAGAGTTCCACCTGCCGCTGGCGCTCTACTCCGCGTCCAAGGCGGCGGCGACCATGCTGACGGTCCAGTACGCCAAATCCCAGCCCGGCATCAAGTTCAACGCTCTGGAGCCCGGCACCACAGCCACCGACATGACCGCGGCCTTCGGGATCGGAAGATCGCCGGAGGAGAGCGCCAGAGCCGTCGTACGCCTGGCCACTCTCGACGTGGACGGCCCGACAGGAACCTCCCAAGACGAGACCGGGGAACTGCCCTGGTAGTCGCCACGCGGGCGTAGTCCGGTGGTGGCGAGGGGCCGGGGGAGCGAGCCGGTTGCGACATCGCAGCCCGAGACTCATCGCCGAGGCGCGAAAGGCCGCCAGGTGTATCCAGCACACGGCACAATCCGGCCCTCTGCCATCGTGTGAGCATGGAAGCTACCCCGCCGAATAGAGGCCCGGGCCGCATCATCATCCTCAACGGGGCCTCCAGCTCCGGGAAGTCGACGCTGGCCAAGGCGCTACAGCACTCAATGGACGAGCCATTTATGTACGTCTCCTCCGACCAATTCGTGGCAAGCGGCATGCTCCCGGAGCGGCGGGAAGACGAAGGCCCCTTCTCCTGGTGGAACGAGATGCGGCCACGGTTCTTCAAAGGCTTTCACCGATGCCTGCCTGCCCTTGCGACCGCAGGCAACGACCTGATCGTGGAACACGTCATCGAATACCGGACCTGGCGCGAGGAACTATCACGCCTCTTGACTGACTTCGACGTGTTCCTGGTCGGGGTGCATTGCGATCTTGCGGAGATCGACCGAAGAGAACACGAGCGCGGGGACCGTCGTGCCGGGGAAGGCCGTGGGCACGTCGAAATCAACGGCATGCATACGTTCGGTCCGTACGACTACGAGGTGAACACTACGAACGGCGTATCAACCACCCTCGTGCAGTCAGTCGTGACCGCTTGGTGCTCGAGAGGCGCGCGACGTGCGCTGACCCCTTAAGCGAGGTGAAGCGCACCCGGCCTCGGTAGGCCCGGCAGATCACTTCCGCCTCGCGGGGGTTCTCATCGCAGGGCGCGGTTCGTACCTGCTGTTATCAAAGGTCGGCAGGGGAGGCCCTTGATATCCAGACGGCCGTGGCTAAAAGAGCGCGCGCTAGCATGCGGCGATGGACTGGGGCGCCTTCGAGAAGGCATGGCACGACAGCGGATGCCGCATCCTGAGTGACCTTGCGGCGGCGTGCCCGGGCGAGCGACTGTACGGTGCGGCGTTCCATCTCTTCTACATGGACGGCGCCAAGATCCTGCCGCCCGCCCTTGCCGCCAACACTGAGGCAGCGGTGCACGAGGACTATGGGTACTCGACACGGTTCGTCCCGCCGGAGTGGCGGTGGGATGTCCTGGACGCCACGAGCGATGCGATGTCGCCGTGGTATCAGCGTCTCACTGAGGAGTATCTGGCGCCCGCCACCACCGAGCCCGAACGGGATGCGGCGATGGACGCACTCGAGGCGGCGCACGACAGCGCGATGGCCAACGCCTGCAAAGCGATGACCACGACAGCGCGCCGGGGCGGCATTAACGGCTCGCTTCCGCCCGGGTTCGTCGTCGTCATCCTCGAAGGGCAACGCGGGGATGAGGAGGCGGGCCTGATCCGGAAGAGCGTCGACCCGCAGACGCTGCCGACGGTCCCCGAACTGGCCGGGTACCTGCGGCAACTCGAGGAGACGTGAGCCCCGACCTGGCCCGGTCGCAGCGCCATATCCCACCAGACAGCAGGCTCCTCTGCCACATCCATGACTTCAATCTCCAGCAAGCTACCGCTCGAGCCTGATCATCACGGCCGCCATTGACCCGGGACAAGCCGAGCAGACCAGAGCCGCGGGGAAGAACGCGTTCCGTCGGGTGTTCGGCGTGCCCGACCAAGTCCGGCCGCGCTGGACGAGTACGTCAGTCCCCCCGGTAGAGGGCGGTGAGCAGTTCGATCGCCGCCTGGATCGCCGGATGCGGCTCGTCTCGCCACCATGTGAGGCGTACGGCGATGGGTTCGGCGTCGCGGACCGGCCGGTAGACGACGCCGGGCCTGGGGTACTGGTGCGCGGTGGACTCCGCCGTCATGCCGACACAGCGTCCACTGGAGATCATGGTCAGCCAGTCGTCGACGTTATGGGTCTCCTCAGTCGCCGGGCGGGAGCCGGGCGGCCACAGCTCGGGTGTGGTGGTGCCGGTCCGCCGGTCGATCAGGAGGATGCGCTCGCTGAGGTCGGCAAGGCGCAGCGACCGGCGTGTGGCCAGGGGGTCCTCGGCGGACAGGCCGCACAGGCGCCGCTCCAGACCGATGATGACACTCTCGAAGCGGCGGTCCTCCAGGGGATTGCGGATGACGGCGAGGTCGCAGGCGCCCTCCGCCAGGCCGGCGGTCGCGGAGTTGACGCGTACCAGGCGCAGATCCGTCCCGGGGTGCGTCGCGGCCCAGCGGCGCTGGAACGCGGGCGTGTGGCGGCCGACCGCCGACCAGGCATAGCCGATCCGCAGGATGCCGTGGCCCGAGGCGGCCTCCTGGACCAGGTCGTGCACCTCACCTAGCACCCGCCTGGCCTGGGCGACCACCCGCAGCCCGGTCGTGGTCGGTGTCACCTCGCGTGAGGTACGTCTGAGCAGCCTCACCCCTAGGGCGCGTTCGAGCGAGGCCAGAGTCCGGGACACCGCCGCCTGGGAGACGCCCAGAGCGATGGCCGCGTCGGTGAAGGTGCCCTCGTCGACGATGGCGACGAGGCACCGCAACTGCCGCAGCTCCACATCATCCATGACTCAAGTGTATAGATCACGCGGTGAACGCATTTTGTGCAAGCAACGCGAGGTCCCACCATCTAGTCATGCGAAGCGCGTCCGACACGGTTTCCCTGTCTTCGGGGCCCTTGGTCCCAGCGCCGTCCAGGGGGCGGCTGGCCGGCGTGGTCACGATGGCCGGCAGCGGCCTGTCGAACCAGGTCGGCGCCGCAATCGGTGCCCTTGCCTTTCCCGTGCTTGGGCCGGTGGGCGTCGTCGCGGTCCGCCAGTACGTCGCCGCGTTCGTCCTGCTCGCCGTCGGCCGCCCTCGCCTGCGGGACTTCACCTGGGCGCAGTGGCGGCCGGTGCTGGGGCTCGCCGTGGTGTTCGGGACCATGAACCTGTCCCTCTACACCGCCATCGACCGCATCGGCCTTGGCCTGGCGGTCACGTTGGAGTTCCTCGGCCCGCTCACGATCGCCCTCGCCGCCGCGCGTCGCCGCGTCGACGCCTTCTGCGCGATGATCGCCGCGGCCGGCGTCGTCGTACTGATGCGCCCCCAACCCTCGACCGATTATGTGGGGATGGGCCTGGCCCTGCTGGCCGCGTGCTGCTGGGCGTCGTACATCCTGCTCAACCGCACTGTCGGCCGCCGCATCCCGGGTGCGCAGGGCTCTGCTACGGCGGCCGGGATCTCCGCGCTGATGTTCCTGCCGGTCGGCATCATCCTCGTCCTGCACCGGCCGCCGACCGCCGCGGCCGTCGGCTATGCCGTTGTGGCCGGTGTGCTCTCCTCGGCGGTGCCCTACCTCGCCGACCTGTTCACACTGCGTCGCGTACCCGCCCAGGCGTTCGGGCTCTTCATGAGCGTCAACCCGCTCCTCGCGGCCCTCGTCGGCTGGATCGGCCTGGGCCAGAACCTGGGCTCGACGGAATGGGCGAGCATCGGCGCCATCGTGGCCGCCAACACCCTCAGCTTCCTCGTACGCCGCGGCTGAATCCGTGCCACTACGCGGCGATGACGGCGACCCCGGTCCTGCCCCCGTCGACGTCCACCACGGTTCCGTGTACGAAGGCCGCTTCGTCACTGGCCAGCCAGACCACGGCATGCGCGATGGCATCCGGCGTGCCGATGCCACCGGCCGGCGTGCCCTTCATCATGATCTCGCCCGGGTGGGGCTCGCTGCCTTCCGCGGCCGGGGGGAGGATCACGCCCGGCGAGACGGCGTTCACCCGCACCCCCATCGGGCCGAACTCCGCGGCCCATGCCCGCGTGAGCGTCTCCACGGCTCCCTTGGTGGAGCTGTAGAGCGCGCCGAGCGGAACGCCCAGGCGCGCGATCCACGAGCCGAGGTTGATGATCACTCCGCCACCTGACTCAGTCATGGTCGGAACGACGGCAGCGGTGAGGAAGAACGGCGCCTTTACGTTCACTCCGTAGACCTTGTCGAACGTCTTCTCGTCGGTGGCGGTGGTGCTGGGGGCCGGATAGATGCCGGCGTTGTTCACCAGGATGTCGATCCGCCCGCCCAAGGTCTCACGGGCCCGATCTGCCAGGTCCTGGGAGGACTCCACGCTGCCATCGAGGTCCGCCACCAGGAAATCGGCCCGGCCACCGGATGCGCGGATCCCTTCGACGACGCTCGACGACATCCGCAGTCGCACGGGTACGAGCAAGAGCCAGCTGTTCCACTACTTCCCCGACGGCAAGGACGAACTGCTGCTGGCGGTGGCCCAGTTCGAAGCGGACCGCGTCCTGGAGGACCAGCAGCCACACCTAGGGCGCCTGGACTCGTGGGAGTCCTGGCATCAGTGGCGGGACATGGTGGTGGAACGCTATGAACGCCAGGGCGACCACTGCCCCCTGGGGTCACTGTTCCTGCAGGTCGGCCGGTCCCAACCCGGTGCACGGGCAATCGTGACGGAGCTGATGCGCCAATGGCAGCGGCAGCTCGCCCGCGGCATGCGCGCCCTCCAAGCGAACGGACTGGTCGGGCCGGCCCTTGATGTGGACCGGACGGCCGCCGCGCTGCTGGCGGGCATCCAGGGAGGCGTGACCATCATGATGGCCACGGGCGACTCGACCCACCTCAAGGCGGCGCTCGACATCGGCATCGAACACCTCCGTGCGGCCACTTGATCGCGCAGGTCAGTGAGATCTAGCTACGCCCGTCTCGAAGACGTGCGGAGAAGCGTTCTGTGAGCGGCTTGTAGTCGTGCTCGGGGAACAGGACCGGCAATGCGTCGAGCATGTTCTCAATTCGATCGCGAACGCCCTCGAACTCTTCATTGTCCAGCGGCGCCCGGGTGAACAAGAACTGCCAGGAGAAGGCGCCCTTGGTCAGCTGAAGCATCTCCAGATATTCACGGTGGCCAACGTCCATCTTCCAGGCGCCATAGCGAGGCTCGGCCACCCACCAGATCTCGGGTTCGCCCCCGCCTGGAAGCAGCCGCAGTGCGGCACAGTGACCCGTACCCGTGATGGGGTGGCCATCGATAACGCGCAGCTGCGATGACGGGAAAAGCTCCTTGCCCGTCCACGACTCAATCCACCCCTCTCCCAGCCCTGGGCTGCCCGCCCGGGCGATGTGGGTGAGGTAGAACTCACCGTTGACGTACGGCCCTTCACCCATCCACTGGCGCCCCAGCTCCCGAAAGCGCAGATCGCACCGCTCCAGCGCGGCGGGCGCCTTGACCTCCTGCTCGCCCACGAGAGCCGCCCACGAGGCGGCGATATCGGCGAAACCCGTGTCGAGCTCGCCCTGCGAGGCATGAAGGATCTTGATCTGGGGATGGTTGTCCAGGTCGCCGCAGACCTTGCGCCAGCCGGCCTCGTACGCCGTCAGTTCCGTCACCACGTACCGTCCAAATTCGCTGAGTGCCGTAACAGTCCGCATCGGGTAGTGCTACAGGCCGAACAGGGTCGCCGCGTTGTCGTGGCATACGGCCCGCAGCCAGTCCGGTCCGAGTCCCAGCCGTTCCAGGGCGTGGAGCTGGTGCAGGTAGGGGTAGGGGGTGTTGGGGAAGTCGGAGCCGAGCAGGATGCGGTCGCCAAGCGCGGTGAGCCGTGGCAGGGCTTCGCGGGGGAACGGTATGAATTCTTCGGTGAAGTCGGTGAACGCCATCGTCGTGTCCAGCCGTACCTGGTCGTACCGTTCGGCGAGGTCGAGGAACTCCTCGTACTCGGGCATGCCCATGTGCGCGACGATCAGCCGCAGTTTCGGGTGGCGCGCCAGCACCCGCGCGATGGGCTCGGGACCGGTGTGCTTGCCGGGCGCCGGCCCGGAGCCGCAGTGCATCACCACGGGAATGCGGGCCTCGGCCAGCAGCGCCCATGTCCGCTGGAGACGTTCGTCGGCCGGGTCGTACGCTCCCACCTGCACATGAGCCTTGAACACGCGTGCCCCCGCTTCGACGGCCTCGCGGACATACGTCTCGACGTCCGGCTCGGGGTAGAGGGTGGCGGTGTGCAGGCAGTCGGGGGTACGGCGGGCGAAATCGGCCGCCCATTCGTTCAGCCATCTGGCCATGCCGGGTTTGTGGGGGTAGAGCATCGCGGTGAAGGCCCTGACCCCGAAATCCCGCAGCAGAGCCGTCCGCTCCGCCTCCTGCTTCCGGTAGGTGATCGGCCACTTCAACCCACCGATCAGCGGCCCGGTACCGTCGAAGTAATCCCAGACCTTGTGCAGGACACGCTCTGGCATGAAGTGGGTGTGGACGTCGATCAGCCCGGGAAGACCGAGCCCGGCCCAGAAACGGCGGACCTCACCGGCCTCCTCGCCCAAAGCCATGGGAGCGGAACTCACCCGGTACCGCCTTTCTGTCGAACGATCTGCAACTAGTTCGTCACCGGACGGTGCCCTTATCTCGCCACCTACACATGGCCCGATCGTCTAGACGACGACTCTATGCACAATGAGAAGCCATCGCCGTGCTGAGGGCAGGGCCATAGGCGGCTCTTCAGGCGAAAGGAGTCAGGTGCGTATCGCCATACCGTTGTTCGATCGGTTCACAGCGTTGGACGCGGTCGGCCCGTACGAGGTGCTGAAGTTCCTTCCCGATGTTGAGATCGTCTTCGTGGCCGCGGCGTCCGGGCCCATCCGGGACGTGCCAAAGTGGCTGGCCATCACCGCTGACGCCACGTTCGCCGAGGTTGACTCATGCGACGTGCTCCTGGTGCCCGGAGGCCCGGGTAGCAGGCAGTTGCTGGACAACCGTCCGCTTCTGGACTGGATCGGCCGCATGCACGAGGGAAGTTCCTGGACGACCTCGGTGTGCACCGGCTCGTTGCTGCTCGCCGCCGCCGGACTGCTCGAAGGGCGGTCTGCGACGACTCATTGGGGAGCGGTCGACGTGCTGGAGTCGTTCGGCGCGATCTACACCGCCGAAAGGGTGGTGTTCAACGGCAAGATCGTGACCGCCGCCGGCGTCTCCTCCGGTATCGATATGGCGCTGGCGCTTGTGGCGCGCATCGCTGACCAGACAACCGCGGAGGCTGTGCAACTCGCCATCGAGTACGACCCCCAACCGCCCTTCGACGCAGGCTCACCGGCGAAGGCGTCTCAGGCCGCCAAAGACCTGCTCACTCGTGGAATCCGCTGAAGGGGGTTCGGCCCCGGACGTACGGACGTCCGGGGCCGGTCAATGGCGAGGATGCCGTCAGGAGAGGCGCTGGATGGTCCACACGTTCTGGGTGATCCGGGACGGATGGCCACAGCTCGTCGGATCCCACTGGGTGTTGATGGTGACCCAGCCGACGGGGAGCTGGTTGGAGCAGACGGTCATGATCGTGCCGACGGGCTGGTCGTAGTAGGACGCGATGTTCCACACGTTGTAGGTGATCCTCGACGGGTTTCCGCAGCGCGTCGGATCCCAGAAGTCGTTCGTCTTGACCCAGCCGGTCGGCAGGCTTCCGGCGCAGACTGTGTTGACGGCCGCGCCGGCCGGGCTGACAGGCAGGAACAGGAGCGCGGTCAATGCGCTCAAGATCACACTGATGAACTTGAGGCTTTTCACGGTCTTAACCCCCTTCGACTCGACCTCCGCCGGTACGGCGGCTGGCTTGATCACCATTCGCCTCGAGCGGCGCGCTGGATGAGATCTGCCGTGAGTCGGTATGACGCCTCGGGCGTCGGAGGTAAGGACCATGTCATGGCGCCGCGATCCCCTTCACGATCCGCCGCAGGTCACCCGCGGGCGCGGTCACCACGATGGCCAGACCGAACTCGGGTGTCCAGACGAACGTCCGAGTGGTCGTGGAGGCTCCCCGATCGAGCAGGTTCCCGGCCCGCCCGGCGATGGTCGTCGGCTTGGCCTCGCCGCTGGACAGGCTGCTCCACCAGTCCTGGCTTGACACCCTCGCCCCACGCTGTACGGAGACCGTGACGGTGTCTTGGTCGTTTCGGCCGGTCCATCGGCGGGTCGCGGTGCGCCAGCCTGTCGCGAGGGTGGTCCGTACGGGACCCGGTCGCAGGTTCGGAACGTCGAAGGAGACGCCGATGCCGTCAACGGACTGGCTCCGGCCTTCGGGAGTCGCCTGGATGCCCTCGGCGATCCGTCTCAGCTCGTTCTCCGGCAGGTGATCCGCTCTGACCCGTACGCCGATTCCCGGTTTGACCAGCCACAACATCACCCGGCCCGCCTGCTTGGTGGCGCCCGCGTAGGCCGACAGATCGTGCACGGATGCCGGACGCACCTCGGTCAGCGGCTCCTCCGGCGGCACGGCGGCGCGTAGCTTCTCCAGTGTCGCCGCGTCCCGGCCGTACACGACCTCGACGAGGACGCGTCGGCCGGACTCGCCTTGCCAGAGCCGGTTCAGCGCGGCACCGTAGGTGTCCGACGTTCCCGCGATCCACATGCCGGCCGGCATGTACGTGATGCCGAGTCCCGCGAAGGCGGAAGCCCAGCCGGTCACTCGCAGCCCGCCCGCGATCCGGTCGCGCTCGCCCTTCAGGTCGGCCGAGACCGTGACCTTCAGCAGGAGGCGGTGGTCGGCGACCCACATGCCGGCGGTGCCGTCGGCTGACAGCACGGGATCGCCGCCCCGCCGCGGCTCGATGGGGTTGCGGAAGACGTTCAGGGAGAGGATGTCCATCCCGTCGCGCATGATCTCGTCGGTGCGGTAGACCGAGACCTGAACGAAAGCGCCGCCCGCCTGCCATCTCAGCGCCTCACCGCGCAACCGGATCTGCCCCGCCTGATCCGTCTCCTGCGCGCGCAGCCGTCGCGGGGCACCCAACCCCTTGGGTATGTACTGGACCCGTACCCCCTCCACCTCCGGAGAGGTGACGACGGGGTCATACCGGGTGACGACGTACGGCGACACGAGGCCGACCGCGATCAGCACGGCGGCGACGGCCGTGGCCACACCCGCCGCGATCCTGCGCCGCCTTCTGCGTACCGCCACCCGGGCCGTCACCCGTACGGCGAGCTCCGGCGCCGCCTGCACCGGCCGAGCCGCGTCGATCATCCCCCGACGCAGGCGTTCCTCAATAGCGCGCAATGTTCGCCACCTCCTCGCCCAGCACCGTCCGGAGGCGCTTGAGCGCCTTGAACGTCTGGCTCTTCACCGTGCCGACGGAGCAGCCGAGCACCCTCGCGACCTGCGCCTCGGTCATGTCCTCCCAGAACCTGAGCACGACCACCGCCCGCTGACGGGGCGGCAACCCCCGCAACCCGTCCATGACGACGTGCCGCAACTCGATGTCCACATGCGCGGCCGGGAGGTCTGGAGGGGTATGGGTTGGTATGAACCGTACGATCGCCAGCCGCCGCGCCCGGCTGATCGCCAGATTGACGATGATCCGCCGGATGTAGGGCTCGGGATCACCGGCCCGGCACAGCTTCTCCCAGCGCATGCACGCTCGCTCCAGCGCGGTCTGCAACACGTCCTCGGCCTCACTGAGCGAACCGCAGGTCAGGTACGCCGTACGTAACAGGCTCGTGCTACGGGCGGCCACGAACTCCGTGAACCCACCCATATACGGCGTCACTTAACGCCCTCCGCAATCATGCCCTCCAACACGCACGGCCTCCGAGGATGGTTGCCTCGGTCGTACCGGGGTCCGGATGCCTGCCTGTATCAAGTCCGCGGTGGTGTCGGAGCCGGGGTGCGGGCGTGGCCTCAATGCTGGATCAGACCGCCGACCGGGACCGGAGCGACGTGGCCGGTCGCCGGAACGGTCTGCGCCAGGGCGAGGCCGATGTCGACGAGCGATGATCGACGTCGGCAAGCGACGTCGGCGATCGGAGTCCAGATCGACTCGGCGATTTCGCCGTTCCGCTCAGGCCGGAGCTGGCCGCCGGTGATGCGGACCTGGTAAAAAATGCCGACATTCTGGTGCTCGGCGCCGGCACGGGCGACGGCGGCGGGGATCACCCTTGAGTCCACGCCCAGCAGGCGTTCGACCACCGCGTCGTAACCGGTTTCCTCAGCGACCTCCCGGATCACCGCGTCGAACGGATCCTCTCCGTGTTCGACCCTGCCGCCGGGAAGAGTCCAAGTAGATTCGCCTATGGGTGGTACGTGACGAGCGATCAGCACCCGCCCGTCCTCGATGCACACGGCGTACGCCGCCAGTCGGAAACTCATCCGTACCTCTCCTGACGCACCGGCACTTCGTGCCGCTGAAGCGTTTCGTTACCGCGTCTTGGCAGAATCTCCTTATGCCTAACCTGGCCAGGGTTTTAGCACAGGTACTGATAAGCACTGTCGCGCTCTCCCTACTGACGGCCTGTGGAACCGAAGCACCGCCAATCGCGGACCCACTCGTGACCAGGCCCAGCTCGTCATCTCCCAGTCCCAGCCGCGCCACCCCCTACGACGAATCGACACGCGTCGGCGGAGACGTGGCACCGCATCAAGCCGAGAACAACGCGTGGAAGTATCCCCCAGACCTAACACCTTCCCAACAGAGGATCGCCGACGCCGCCGCCGAGCGAATACGCCCAGCTCTGAAGAAACTGCGGGCCGCGCAGGACTTCGATCCAGACTCAGTAAAGGCTGCCTTTGAAGCGCTGGGCTACCCAGCGGATTCGATAGGAGCTCACGCATTTGACATCCCGTCTTTGTGGACGGAGCCTACGCCACCACCTGGAGTGGTCTTTGGCCTCAAAGTACGAGTCGGAGTTTGCCTCACCGGAGACGTACGCCCCGAGCGAGTGCTGATCGAATCGCGCGGCCCAAATGTAGAAACGGGCTGCATGCCTCTGCCGGTAACGCATTAGCTGTGCGTCAACAGCTCAACCGAGCGGCTCACCCTGCTCGGCTTGGGGCCGCTCGCACGAAGGTGCCAACTGGCAGACATCCCCCCAGGCGGGCGCTGGTCTATATACAGCCCTCTTGCGCTACCCAAGCGCATCGCGACATGGCATGATTCATTGCGATCACTCGACACAAAGGGGGAGCATCCGAATGAATGTCAAAGCGCTGATATTCGCTGGATTACTTATGGCCGGCTCCGGCGTTCTCACGGGTATCCTTCCGGTCACCTCGAGTGGAGAGAGATGCGGATCCGCTTTCGTTAGAGTGCCGCACGATGAGTCTCTTCGGATGTACTCCGAAGAATTCATGATTGCCGGATGCGACGACGTTCGGAACCTTGTGAGGATTCCAGCGCTCGTTCTTATAACAGCCGGTGGCGCCACAATCTGTGCGGCAGGCGCAACACGTTGGCGCATCAGCCTGGCAAAAGGCTAAAAGCCTCCCAGCGGGCCGCTCCGTTGAAAGCTCCCAGGCCCGCGGCGATGATCACGATCGCCCCGACCACCCACCGTGCCTTCCTTGCCCATACCGATGGGAAAAAGGACATCCAGTGACACCTCAGGTTCAGTGGCCGCAGCGACGTGAGGACGTTCTCGAGGCACTACGCGTCTTAGGCGACCACGACTTCCAAAACCACCACTGGCGATCAGGGCGGGGATGGCCAGACCTCACCGCTGCCGTGCACTGGTTGATCGACGACACATTCATCGACCAAATGGGGGCCCACGCATTGATCCCCTACCTCTTCAGCGATGACCAAGAAGCCGACCTCGTACAGACCGTGGTCGATGCCCTCCTGTACATACTCGATGACCTCGGCCCTACCGCTCCAGACAATGCCTATCTCGCCCATCCTGGGTGGATCAACGTCCTGAACTCGGCTGGCGCGGCCTACCTGGCCTTGTCCATCAGCAAGCACGCCTCATGAGGAAACTCCGAGCAACGCCCCTTACGCATAGGAGCGTCAGGCGGGCGATGTCCGCGTGTTGCGCCTGACAGACTGCTCTCGTGGCCGGAGACGCGTCGTCAACGATCAATCAGTGGCTGGCAGTATGGGAGGTTAACAGCCATTACGCGCGCGACGCAGGTCAGGGAGAAGGGCGCCGTGTGTGGGCTGAAGCGGCTATGCACGCCCTCGCGAGGGCTCAAGCGGGCGGCTCGGGTGGCGGCTCGAAGTACTCTGCGGGGAAATCCAGCTCGATGATCTGAGTGCCCTGGAAACTCGTGGGCTCGGACACCTCGTGGCTGAGCACGACGGCGGGATCGTCCTTCTGGGACACGCGCCCTCCCATAGCAAGAGTGACGTTTCGTGGCAGAAAGTGCACGCTTAGCTAAGCATGGAGGTCTGAGCCGTTCTAGCTTACGCTGAGGGAACAGTTGCCTACCTAGCGCGACGACATTCGCGACTCACAGATGGTGGAGGAAGGCCAAGCTTCGCTGCCAGGTGAGCTCGGCCGCTCCTTCGTCATGATCACGCAGGCTCGCGTCCGTGTAGAAGTGTCCGACTCTCGGATAGGTGAAGATCTCCACGGCGGCCCCCGCGTCCATGGTGGCCTTCTCCCATGCGACGACAGCGGCGGGAGGCGCGAACTCATCCGGATCGGCGACGTGCAACTGCACGGGTAGGTCGGGCCGCGCTGACGCGGGAATCCCCGTGATGCCGTGCAGGAGCAGCACACCGGCCGTGTCGGGCCGCTCGGGCAGGAGTTCCCCGACCACCCCGGCGCCCATCGAGACGCCGGCGAGGACTGTGCTCGCGGGCATCTGCCGGACTGCGTCGCGGGCTCGCTCCACGATGACCTTCCAGCCGATCCGATTCATCAGGGTGAACCCATGGTCGATCGTCGTGGCGACCTGGCCTTCGTACAGATCGGCGGTGACCACTTCGTGGCCGGCGGCACGAAAACGCTCAGCGGCGGCGCGTTCGACGGCGCGCAGCCCGTACACGGAATGCAGCAAAACGATGTGAGCCATCCCGCCATTCTCTCCAGACGGCAGCGATCCTTGTTTGTGCCACCGCACTAGGCAAGCCCCTCAAGCTGCCGTACGACCTGCTCTATCGGAGCGGACGCATCGATTTCCATGGTCGAAGGCGAATCAGCCGGGACCGTTCGCTGGATCAGGGAGCTGCCTCCCCAGACGGGCGAGAGGAGACAGAGCCATGAACACCGGAGACAGGGCCAGAGCGACGGCGGTCAGCAGCAGGCTCGTTCGCAGCCCCAGCGAGCCGGCCAGGTAGCCGCCGAGAAGCGACCCGAGCGGGGTCAGGCCCATGCCGACGAAGTTGAGTGTCGCGACGACTCGCCCCTGGATCGGGATCGGGGTGATGGCCTGGCGCACTGTCACGACGGTGACGTCGACCACCTGGCTGAAGACGCCGAACAGGAAGTTGACCGCCATCAGCGCGCCGATCGTGACCGCGGAGGAGCCGCGCAGCGCGGGGACGCACAGCATCACGCCATCGGCGAGCACCGCGGCGGACACCAGTACGGCGCCGTACCCGTACCGCCTCGGCAACCTGGCCGACAGCAGGGAACCCACCAGCGCGCCCGGCCCCATCGCCGCCAGTACGAGCCCGACGGCGGCGCCCGACAGGTGCAGCGTACGCGGCAAGAAGAGCAGGTAGATGGTCATCACGGCGGCGAAGGAGAACTGGAAGAGGGCCGAGGCGATCCCTACCGCCCGCAATGAGGCGTCGTTGACGACGAGGCGCAGACCCTCGTGGATCTGCCGCCACACGCGCGACTGCCCTGCGGCCGGTCTTGGCATCGACTCGGGACGGCGGATCCGCCGGATCGACAGGACGGACAGGGTGAAGAAGAAGACGCTCGCCAGGATGGCGATCGGCGCGGTGACGAGCGACACCAGCGCGCCGCCGATCGCGGGGCCGGCGATCTGCGCGGCGGACCTGCTGGCTTCGAGCGCACTGGTGCCCTGGGCGAGCTGGTCGCGTCTCACCAGTCGTACGAGGGAGGTCTGGTAGGCCACGTCGAAGTACACGGAGAGGGCACCGACGAGGAAGGCGACCAGGACGAGCAGCGGGATGTCGAGCATGCCAAGGAGGTAGAGAGCCGGGACGACGGCCAGCACCACGGTACGGCCGACATCGGCCAGCACCATCACCTCGGGGGAGCGTCGGCGGTCCACCCCGGCGCCGGCGAAGAGCGAGAGCAGCAGGATCGGTGCCTGCTGGACGGCGCGGAGGACGCCGACCTGCTCGGTGTCGGCGCTGAGCGCGACGACGGCGATGAGCGGCAGGATGACCTGGGCGGCCTGAGCTCCCAGTTGGGAAGTGGTCTGGCCGATCCAGAGCCGGCGGAAGTCACCGTCTCGCCACACGCTGGGCGGAGTCGGGGCGGGTCCCGTCATCGGCGGCCTCGCATGGGCGAGCGCGCGAGCACAGCAGGGGACGCCGGCACGGCAGGGGATGCGAGCACGGCAGGGGAAACGTACGGCACAGGGGTCCTTGAGTCGCTGAGAAAGGTGCCCGTCCCGCAGGATCTGGGCAGGAAGGTGCGCTGTGCCGCAGTTGGAGTGCAGCACGCGG
Source organism: Nonomuraea sp. NPDC052129 (assembly GCF_040680095.1). Classification (NCBI taxonomy): domain Bacteria; kingdom Bacillati; phylum Actinomycetota; class Actinomycetes; order Streptosporangiales; family Streptosporangiaceae; genus Nonomuraea; species Nonomuraea sp. NPDC052129. The sequence continues at coordinate 18,051 of NZ_JBFAVX010000055.1, forward strand.
TGACAGGTCGGGAAGTGACCTAGAACGTCAGCGCGTGCTCGGTTGACCGGGCATCTCAGCTCCTCGAAGGATCATTGGCTGCTCGAGACTAACCGTCGGCCCATGCGGCGGACAAGGCAATTGATGACCTGGCGCTCGGCCGGGTGTCATTGGAGTTCGTAGATCGCGGACGTTCCTTTGCCCTGCTTGGGATTCGCGGCGATCCAGACGCCACCGACAGGGTCGGTACGCACGGCCACCAGCGCTGTGTGGTCCTTCACGGTCAATTTCACCTGGTTCCAGGCTGTGCCGTCCCGGTGGAGGACGACCGGGAGGGCGCCGGTCCGCCGTCCGCCCGCGCTCGCTCTGGGTGACCACACCCCTGACCCGCCGGGTCGCCAAGGCGGTCATGCGACAGGAGAACGGGCGCCTGTGATGGACGACTCCTTCGATGAGTTCCTGCACGTTCCGGCGCGGCTGTCGATCGTCGCGCTGCTGGCACCGGTCGGCTGGGTCGAGTTCGGCTCCTAGGGGTTGGCGGGGGTGTTCCCTCTCCCGAAGGAACACCTCACAGAGTGCTCGTACGGTCGCGGGCCGCGATGGCCAAGGCGATGAACTCGCGGAAACGCGCGAACTCCTCCTGGCTCATCTTCAGCTTCACCCCGCCATAGACGTCGTCGCCGTGCTTGCTGCCGAGATGTGCGCCAGCACGCGGGAGACCATTGTCTCGGCGGGCCTGCCGAGCACCTGTTCCAAGTCGGGGGTCTGCCTCTCCAGAGCGCCGGCTCTCACCTGCGCGTTGAGCCAGCTCATGGGTCCAGGGGCGGTGTCCGGCACTTCGCGATAACTGACGCCCAGTGCCTCGGCCACCTCCGGGTGACTCCACAGAGGGCCGGTGAAGTTGTAGGCCTGGCTCAGATGTCCCTCGCCGGTCAGTACGTTGGCCGCTGCCTCGGCCAGATCGGACCGAAAGGCGGTGTTCAGTCCTCGGCCCCCGGTGCTGCCGGTCAGCTCTCCGCCGGAGATCCGCGGGATGAACGCATCGCTGTAGAAGCGGTGTCGCGTACCGCGGCCACCACCTCCGCCCGGGTCCGCAGCCGGTCAATGACGAGGCGGCCGAGCGCACCCGACGCGGCCGAGACAACGATCATGGAACTCCCTCTGAAAGACAGCTCAAAGTGAAGCGCCGATGGGCAGCTGGAGGCCACTCGTTTTCCTACGGCCGGCCGCGGGGAGAGGACTCAACCGGCCGAAGTCGATCAGCTAGCCTGTGGGCTGTGATTCAGAACGATGGCGTAGAAAGCAGCGATCAGAGCATCCTGACCGGTTTTGGGGGAGATTCCGGTCGCGTGACCTTGCGCCGGATGACCGTCGATGATCAGGACGAGTTCACCGAGCTGGTCAGGGCCAGCGCCGACCTGTACGGCCCGTACATGTCCCTGCCCACCACGCCGCAGGATTTCCACGCCTTTCTCGGAAAATTCGCCGACCCGCTGCTGGCCGAAGGCCTGGTGGTCTGCTTGCGCGACACCGGTGCCATGGCGGGCAACATCAACATCAACAGCATCATCCGCGGGCGCGCCCAGACCGCCTCCCTCGGCTACGCGGCCTTCGCCCCCACAGCCGGTCAGGGGTACATGTCCGAAGGGCTCCGCCTGGTGCTGCGTTACGCGTTCGAGGAGCTGCGCCTCCACCGGCTGGAAGCCCAGATCCAACCCGGCAACCAGGCCTCCCTGAAGCTGGTCCAACGCCTCGGGTTCCGCAGCGAGGGTTGCTCACCGGAGCTGCTCTTCATCGACGGCGCCTGGCGGGATCACGAACGGTGGGTCATCACCAACGCCATGGCCGGCATGGTGCCCAGCGAGCCGCATCCGACCCAGCCTGCGCGTTGAGGATTCCGTCGGGTTCGAATAGCCCACCGAGCTATGAACGGCTCGTCGAGCAGGCCGTACAGGCATCCCTCAGCGGGTGGGATTTCAGCTGGCTGGGCGGGCGCACGAGCGGTGGACAACCGTCGTGGGTGTACGCCGAGCGAGCCTCGTCGCTCCTTCCAACGGCGCGGCGACTGCTCGACATGGACACCGGCGGAGGTGAGCTGCTCGCTTCGCTGTCTCCGCTTCCCCGGCACACGGTCGCCATGGAGGGCTGGCCGCCCAACATCCCCATCGCCGGCAAACGGCTGAGAGCGTCGCGGGTGGCGGTATTGGGCGCTGCCGCCGATCGGATTCCCGTCCGCGAGGCCACCTTCGACCTGGTGCTCAACAGGCACGGCGCGCTGAATGCCGCCGAGATCGCGCGCGTTCTCGTCCCGCAGGGACGGCTGCTCACCCAGCAAGTAGGCAGCCGTAATGGGCTGGAGCTGAATGACGCCCTGGGCGCACCGCCGCCGATCGATCCGGCGAGCTGGACTTTGGAAGTCGCGGTCGATCGGCTCCGCCACGCCGGGCTGCGCGTGCTGGACGCCCGTGAGGAGATGGTCGACTACGTCTTTCACGACATCGGCGCTGTCGTCTTCCAGTTGCGCGCGGTCCCATGGCAGGTCCGAGACTTCGACCTCAACCGTTATGACCGGCGGCTACGCGCGCTCCATGAGCGCATCTGTTCCCAGGGCGCTTTCACCGCTCGCGATCATCGCTTTCTCATCGAAGCCGAGCTCCCTTAGCGAAGGTGCTCGTCGATGAGCTTCGAGTACAGGTACATGTCGCGACGTTCGCCGCCCACCTCCTGCCAGCTGCGCAAGAGCCCCTCCCGGAGGAACCCCGCTCCCTCTGCGGCCTTCCAGGACGGCGTGTTCCACGGCTCCACGTGCAACTGCAGCCGTGGAATCCGCAGCCGCTCCAAGCCCCACGACGAGATGGCCCGCAGGGCGGTGCCCGCGACGCCTTGGCCGCGGGCCGACTTCGCCACCCAGTAACCCACCGAGGCCCGCCCATGAAGACCCGGCCACAACCCGATCTGACCCACGGCCCGGTTGTCGCCGGCATTCGCGATCGCGAAAGAGTAGCCGATCCCGTCGGCGGCCTTACTCCACTGACGTTGGATGAAGGCGATGCCCTCGGCGGCCGAGTAATTCGGTGGCACGCCGGTGACCAGGGGGATGTAGGCGTCCTCGGAAGCCTCCTGCACCGCCACGACGTCATCCAGCCGCCACGGGCGAAGCAAGAGTCTGTCGCCTGCCGGAAGTTCGGGAACTACCACCATTCCCGCATCATGCCACCCGTCAGCCCTTGAGACCGGTCGTGGAGATGCCCTCGGTGATGCGTCGTTGGAAGATGAGGAAGAAGCCCAGGATCGGTACGAGCGACAGCACGGCCATGGCCAGCATGGGCCCCCATGTGGAGCCGCTGCTGGAGTCGAGGAAGGCCCGCAGCGCCAGCGGCACCGTGTAGGTCGACACGTCGCTCAGGTAGACGAGCTGGCTGAAGAAGTCGTCCCAGGTCCAGATGAAGGTGAAGATCGCGGTGGTGATCAGCGCGGGGCTCGACAGGGGCAGGATGATCCGCCAGTACACCTGGATCGGCCCGCAGCCGTCGATCCTGGCCGCGTCGTCGAGCTCCCTGGGCAGCGACCGGATGAACTGCACCATCAGGAAGACGAAGAACCCGTCCACGGCCAGGAACTTCGGCACGATCAGCGGCAGGAACGTGTCGACCCACCCCAGCGCTTTGAACAGGGTGTACTGCGGCACGATCAGCACGTGGATCGGCAGCATGATCGACCCGAGCATGACGCCGAACCAGACTCCCTTGAACCGGAATGACAGCCTGGCGAACGCGTAGGCCGCCATCGAGCACGACATGACGTTGCCGACGACGGCCGCGGTCGCCACGATGAACGAATTGGCGAAGAAGCCGGTGAACGGCACGCCGAGCGCGTTCCAGCCATCGGTGTAGTTGTCCGTGACGACGGTCTGGGGCACCAAGCCGGGATCGGCGAAGATCTCGTCGTTGGGCTTGAACGACGAGCTGATCATCCAGAACAACGGGTAGAGCATGGCCAGCGCGCCCACGACGATCAGCACGTGAACGGCCCAGCGTGACCTAGTCGGCATAGTGCACCCAGTACCTCGACGAACGGAAGGCCACCGCGGTGAAGACCGCGGTCACGAGGAGCAGGATCCAGGCCAGGGCCGATGCGTAGCCCATGCGGAAGTTCCCGAACCCCTCCTGGTAGATGTAGAGCGTGTAGAAGAGCGTGGAGTCCGCGGGGCCGCCCGTCCCGCCGCTGAGGATGAACGCCGGGGTGAACGCCTTGAACGCGTTGACCGTCTGCAGCACCAGGTTGAAGAAGATGATCGGGCTGAGCATGGGCAGCGTGATCCGGAAGAAGGCCCGCACCTTGCCGGCCCCGTCGACCGCCGCGGCGTCGTACAGCTCGGCCGGGATCTGCTTGAGGCCGGCCAGGAAGATCAGCATGGGCGAGCCGAACTGCCAGATGTGCAGCGCCACCAGGGTGTAGATGGCGTACTCAGGCGTGGAGATCCAGCTCGGCCCGACGATCCCGAAGGCCGACAGCACGTCGTTGACCAGCCCGTCCGGCCCGAAGATCTGCCGCCACAGGATGGCGACCGCCACGCTGCCGCCCAGCAGCGACGGCAGGTAGTAGGCCGCGCGATACACGCCCACGCCGCGCATGGGCCGGTTCAGCAGGACCGCCACGAGCAGGGCGAACCCGCCAGAAAGCGGCACCGACGCGACCACGTAGATCATCGTGATCCGCACCGCGTTGCCGAAGTGCGGATCGTCCATGATCCGCGCGTAGTTGTCCAGGCCCACCCACGAGGGCGACGTGAGCAGGTCGAAGTCGGTGAACGAGAGGAACAGCGAGGCCAGGATCGGCCCGCCGGTCAGCAGGAGCAGCCCCGCGAACCACGGCAACAGGAAGAGGTACGCCGACCGCCCTTCTCTCCTCTTGACCGTTATTTCAGTACGCGGCGCGCTTCGTCGAAGAATCGGGACACCCCCTCGGCAATGGACAGCTTCCCGAAGCCCACCTGCTGGTTGATGTTCATGAGCACCTTGTTGTGCAGTTCGCCCGCGCCGAGCGGCTGCGGAGGCGGCAAGGGGCCGACCTTGTCGGAGAGCGACTCGATGTAGGCGTAGACGAGCTTCTCCGACGGCGACGCCTTCGGCTCCAGCGCTGCCCGGATCGCCGACGAAGGCGGTACGCCGCGTTCCGAGCCGAGCGGCGTGGCCACGTCCACGTCACTGACCAGCGCGTTGACCAGCGCGACGGCGTCCTGCGGCCGTTTGGTGGCCGCGCTGACCGTCAGCAGCATCGACGGCTTGTAGTACTGGCCGGGCTTGTCCCCGGTGGGGAAGGCGTGGACCGCTATGTCGTCCTTGGTGACGCTCATGTAGGCGGTGAGCTGGTTGGACCAGGCCCAGTCCATCACCGCCTTACGGGTGGCGACCAAGCTGTTCTGCACATCGCCCGCGGCCGTGGCCTGCACGTCGGGCGGGGCCGCCGCGCCCGCCTTGCGCAGCCCGTCCCAGAACGTGAACCACTCGGTGAGGTCCTTCTCGTCGTAGGCGAGCTTGCCGTCGGCGGTGAAGAACATCTTGCCCCGCTCCAGCAGCCAGTTCTCGAACGCGCCGCCGTCCTGGGCGCCGTCCTCGCTGGCGTAGACGCCCTTGGGCGCCTTCTCGGCGATCTTCTTGGACAGTTCGCCGAACTCCGGCCAGGTGAAGGTCTCGGGCACCTCGACGCCGATCTCCTTGGCCAGCGTGCGGTTCCAGATGAGGGCCATGGAGTTGATGCCGAAGTTGACGCCGTACTGCTTGCCGCCGATCTTCCCGGCGTCGACGACGTCCTTCGCGAAGCCGGACAGGTCCAAGCCCTTGCCGAGGTACGGGCCCAGGTCGAGCAGGCTGCCACGCCGGGCGTACTCCCCGATGTAGGAGTAGTCCATCTGGATCACGTCGGGGGCGTTGCCGCCGGCGGTCTGCGTGGCCAGCTTCTCCCAGTAGCCGTCCCAGCCGGAGAACTGCGTCCTGACCTGGACGCCGGGCCGCTTCTTGCGGAACGCCGCGAGGGCCTGCTGGGTGGCGTTGTGCCTGGCGGTGCTGCCCCACCAGGCGAACTGCATGCTGGCCGCCCCGCCCGATCCGCCGCCACCGCCCGCGCAGCCCGCCAGGGCTAACGCCCCGGCGGCTGCCACACCGACCTGCAGGAATCCACGTCTGCTCAGATCGCTCATGGCCACGTCCGTTCGTTACGCCCAGGCAATATTTAACTTAGGACGGTAATGAAAGGGCTACGGGACGTCAATCATTTGCGGTGGGTTGTTTCCCCCGCAAACCAGCCCCACCCGTGTTGGGCGGGAAGTTGACCTCACGTCCGTATCTCGGCATCGTGAACCGGGTGACCAGCGATGAGACGCGGGACGGAGTGTCGCTGACCAATCTCGACCAGCCGCTGTTCGACGGATCGAACGCGACCAAACGGGATCTGGTCGACTACCTGGACGCGGTACGCGACCGCATCATCCCGGTCCTGCGGGACCGCGCGCTGTCGGTGATCCGCGTACGGCCCGGCCAGGCGCCGTTCATGCAGAAGAACGTGCCCAAGTACGCCCCCGACTGGATCCGTACGGTCTCCGTCTGGGCCGAGGCGTCGCACCGGCAGGTGTCGTACGCCCTGTGCGACGACCGCAGGACCCTGCTCTGGTTCGCCAACCAGCGGGCGGTCGAATACCACCCGGCGTTGTTCCGCGGCGAGCATCCCACCCACCTCGTGCTCGACCTCGACCCGCCGGAAGGGGACGCGTTCCCGCAGGTCGTCCAGGCCGCCCGGCTGGTACGCCAGGCCCTCGACGACACAGGGCTGGCTGGGGCGGTGAAGACCAGCGGGGCGAAGGGACTGCACGTGTTCGTGCCCGTGGTGGCGGGGACCGCGATGGACGACCTGGCCGCGGCCACCCGAGCCCTGGCCGCGCGCGCCGAACGCGTCGACCCGGCGCTCGCCACCACGGCGTTCATCCGCGAGGACCGCGAGGGCAAGGTGTTCCTCGACTCCACCCGCGCGGGCGGGGCGACGGTGGCGGCCGCCTACAGTCCGCGCATTCGTCCGGGTACGCCGGTCTCCTTCCCGTTGGCGTGGGAAGACCTCGACCGGGTCGTGCCGTCCGACTTCACCGTCCACACCGCCGCGCGCTTGCTCGCCGACGGCGATCCCTGGGCGGAGCTCATGCCGGAGCCGCAGCGACTGCCCGCGGACCTGGTCGAGGAGGGGCACACGATCCCGATCGCCCGCGTCCAGGCGATGCACGAGGGCAAGCGCCGGGCGAAAGCCAGAAGAGAGGGATGATCACAGGGCGTACGCGAACGCCGCTTCCGCGATCACCAGCAGCGGCACGAGCGGCACGGCGTACAGGGCCGCCTGGCGAGCGCCCGTGTGCCGCTCGGGGATGGCCGTGAGCAGGGCGAGCAGCACCGCGCAGCCGATCGGCGCGAGCAGCCAGGTCGAGAGGGTGATCGTGCCCCACGTGCTGGCCGCGTCGCATTCCGCGGTCTGGTCATAGGTCAGCGCGCCGAGTTCGCATGCCTTGTCCCCGAGGAGCGACACGGCCATCCAGGCGACGAAGCCCGCCAGCCAGATGACGACGGCGAGGACGGAGACCAACGCGACGGTCGGGCCGCTCGGCGAAGTCGTCCGGCTGAAGGACGGGGAGGGGGCGATCACGCCAGGACTCTAATGCTGATCAACCTCGGCGGGGCCGACTTTGATCAACCTCGCGCCCGGCGGACGGTCCTCAGCGCCCGATCGCCACCGAAGGACCCGCCACGCGATGTGGTGCGGCGCCGAGGGTCCTCAGCGCACGACTGCCACCCCTCCCGCGGGGACCTCGCCCGTGAAGGGGCCGCCGGTCAGCAGGTCCGTGCCGGTCAGGCCGGGCACTGTGACGGGCGCGTCGCCGTGGTTTATGAGGAAGACGCAGGCGCCGCGCCGTACCAGCTCCAGGGTGTCGGGCAGGTCGCGCGGCCGGGAGACGCCCGCGTGGTCGAGCACCTCGCCCAGCAGGGCGAGCAGGTCGTCGCCGCCCAGCGCGGCGGCCAGGTAGCTCGCCGTGCCGCCGCCGAACGCGTTGGCGGTCATGGCGGGATGCCCGGCGTCGGGGCCGTCGGTGAAGTGCCGTACGGCCACCGCGCGTTCGAGGCGGACCCGTTCGGACCAGATCCGGCCGGTGACCCCGCCGGTGAGCGTCACGGTCTCCAGCTCGCGCAGCGGGTGGAACTCCTCGACCGACAGCCCGAGCACCTCGCGCAGCGCGCCGGGGTAGGCGCCCGCGTGGACGGTGTCGTTCTCGTCGACGATGCCGGAGAAGTACGACACGAGCAGGTGGCCGCCCGCCTCGACGTAGCGCTGCAGGTTCTTGGCCGAGCCTTCGGCGAGCAGGTACGAGCTCGGCACGACAACCAGCCTGTATCCCGAAATATCGGCGGAAGGGTGGACGAAGTCCACCGTGACGTGCTCCCGCCAGAGCGCCTCGTAGAAGGCGTCCACCCGTTCGCGGAAGCGCAGGTCGCCCGAGGGCCGCCACTCCAGCTCCAGCGCCCAGTACGACTCCCAGTCCCAGACCATCGCCACCTCGCTCGTGACCCGCTCGCCCTTGACCGGGGCCAGCCGGCGCACGTCGGCGCCGAGCGAGACGACGTCGCGCCAGATCTGCGAGTCCGTCCCCGCGTGCGGGATCATCGCCGAGTGCCACTTCTCGGCGCCGTACCGCGAGGCCCGCCACTGGAAGAACAGCACCGAGTCCGAGCCCCTGGCGACGTGGGCGAGGCTGTTGCGGCGCATCTCGCCGGGCCGCTTGGCGATGCCGCGCGGCTGCCAGCTGATCGCGCTCGTCGAGTGCTCCATGAGCAGCCACGGCCCGCCGCCGGCCAGGGAGCGGCTCAGGTCGGCCGACATGGCGAGCTGGATGTGGTTGTCGGGCTGCTCGCCGTTCAGGTAGTGGTCGTTGGCGATGACGTCCAGCTCGGGGGCCCAGCGCCACAGGTCCATGGACTTGCAGTTGACGGTGCCCGCGAAGTTCGTGGTGACCGGTTTGCCGCTGCGGCGCAGAATGTCGCGCTGCAGCCGGTAGTGGGACAGGTGCTCCTCGTTGGCGAATCGGGCGTAGTCGAGGCGCTGCGCCGGGTTGACCACGGTATGACTCCACCGCGGCGCATCGATCTCGTCCCATTCGCCGTAGTGCTGACCCCAGAAGGCGGTGCCCCAGGCGGCGTTGAGCGCGTCCAGGCTCTCGTGCCGGTGCCGAAGCCATTCACGCCAGGCGGCCACGCTCGACCCGCAGTAGCACTCGCCGAGCGGCGCCCCGTACTCGTTGTGCACATGCCACATCACCACGGCCGGATGCTCGCCGTAGCGCTCCACCAGCCGCTCGGCCAGCCGCGCGCTGGCCGCGCGGAAGGCCGGGTGGCTGGAGCAGGCGGTCTCGCGGGCGCCCGCGCCGACGCGCACGCCCTCGCGGGTCATGGGGGAGGCGTCGGGGTACTTTCTGGAAAACCAGGCGGGCGGCACCGTGGTTGGGGTGCCCAGGTTCACCGAGATGTCCGCGCGGTGCAGGCGGTCGATGATGGTGTCGAGCCAGCCGAACTCGTAGACGCCCTCGGCCGGCTCCATCAGCACCCACGCGAAGATGCCCAGGCTGACCAGGTTCACCCCGGCCTGCCGCATCAGCCGTACGTCCTCCTCCTGCACCTCCAGCGGCCACTGCTCCGGGTTGTAGTCCCCGCCGAACGCGATGCCCTCGGGCATATAGGTCCCCCTTTTAACTCTGTTTTCAAGCCTTGACGGCGCCGCTGCTGAGGTCCGTACGCCAGAACCGCTGCATCGTGAGGAAGAGCGCGATCAGCGGGATCAGCGCCAGGAACGTTCCGATGAGAATGAGGTTGTACAGACTCGGATGGTTGGCCCCGGCGGCCAGCATCGTGTAGAGCCCGACCGTCAGCGGAAACTTGCCGTCGTCGCCGAGCATGATGAACGGCAGCAAGAAGTTATTCCAGATCGCCACGAACTGGAACAGGAAGATGGTCACCATCCCCGGCCCCATCAGCGGCAACACCACTCGGGTCAGCAGCGTCCAGTGCGAGGCCCCGTCGATGCGCCCGGCTTCGAGCAGCGAGTCGGGGATGGCCGCGCCGGCGTACACGCGGGCCAGATAGATGCTGTACGGATGCAGGATCTGCGGCAGCAGAACCGACCAGTACGTGTCCGCCAGCCCGACCTTGGCGAACAGAAGATACTGCGGGATCGCCAGCACCACCGCGGGCACCAGGATGCCGCCGATCAGGATGTTGAAGATCAGATTCCGGCCGGCGAAGCGGTATTTGGCCAGCGTGTAGCCCGACACCGCGGACACGGCGGTCGACAGCAGCGCCCCGCCCCCCGCGTACAGCAGGGTGTTGAGCATCCACAGCCAGAACACCCCCTCCCGATAGGCGGCGAGATCGGCCAGGTTCTGGAAGAACCCGGTGCCGGGCGAGAACGTCGAGGTCGAGAACAGCTCGCCGGACGTCTTCGTGGCGGCGATCACCACCCAGCTCACCGGGAACAGGCAGTACACCGCGCCGACCAGCAGAACCCCGGTCGGGACCAGCCCGTACGTAGAAGCGGAGCGGGCCATCACGTCTCCCCGAACGCGCGGTTCTTCACCACGCGCAGGAACCCGAACGACAGCGCCAGCGAGATCCCGGCGATCACCACGGCCGTCGCCGCCGCCGAATACAGGTCGCCGGTCACGAAGGCGTCCCGGTAGATCTTCATCAAGGGGCTCCAGGTCGAGCTGATCGTGTTCGTGAGCGGACGGAGCGCGGTGGGCTCGGTGAACACCTGGATCGTGGCGATGACCGAGAAGACGGTGACCAGGATGATCGCCGGAGCCAGGATCGGGATCTTGACCCGCAGCGCGATCTGCAGCTCGGACGCGCCGTCGATGCGCGCCGCCTGGTAGAGGTCCTGGGGCACGGCCCGCAGGTTCGTGTAGAGCACCAGCATGTTGAAGCCCGTACCGCCCCAGACCGCCACATTGGCCATCGAGTACACGATCGCGCTCTGGCTCAGCGGCGCGACCCCGAACAGCTCGCTGATCGGGCTGACGCTCGGCAGATAGAGGAAGCCCCACATCAGGCTGGCGGCCACGCCCGGCACCGCGAAGGGCAGGAAGATCGCGATCCGGGAGAAGCGCGCCAGCCGTACCCTGGCCGCGTCCAGCATCAGCGCGAACACCAGCGCCAGCCCCAGCATCACGACCAGGACCAGCATCCCGTAGCCGAGCACCCGCAGCCAGCCGGTCCACAACTCGCCGTCGCCGATGGCGGCGGCGTAGTTGTCGAGCCCCACGAAGATCTCCCGCTTCGACCCCTTGCCGAGCCCGAGCCCCGACACCTTGGTCCGGCGCAGGCTGAGGTAGCCGGTGTAGCCGATCGGCAGGGCCAGGAACAGGGCGAACAGGGTGACGGCCGGGGTCAGGAACAGGTACGGCGCCCAGCTTTTCCTTGTGATCATTGGGCGAGCTTGAAGCCGGACTTGGTCATGTCCGCGACCGTGGCGTCCTGGACGCTCTGGAGGGCGCCGCTGAAGGAGGTCTTGTTCAGCGCGGCCTTGTCGAAGGCGTCCTTGAAGGCGTTGTAGGCCACGTTGACGTTCGGGCCGAAGGTGAAGCCGCGCGCTCCCGCGCCGAACCCGGCCGCCTGCTTCCAGAAGTCGGGGATGTTCGAGAAGTACGCGGGCGGCTCGGAGAGCAGGTCGGCGCCCTTGGTCGCGGCGGGATAGACGGCGCCCTCCTTCACCAGCAGGGCGAGCGCTTCAGGGTCGCTGTTGAGCCACGTGGCGAAGGTGGCCGCGGCCTCCTTGTTCTTGGAACCCGCCGAGACGGAGACGGCCGAGCCGCCCCAGAAGCCGCTGAAGTTCTCGCCGGCGTTCCACTGCGGCAGCTGCGCGATCGCCCACTTGCCCTTGGACTTGGGCGCGTTGCTCGACAGGGGTCCGGGCGCCCAGATGGCCGACGGCCAGGTCAGGAGCTTGCCGTCGTTCAGGGCCTTGTTCCACTCGGGGGTGAAGTAGGGCATGTTGTCAATGACGCCCTCTTTGACCAGGCCGCCCCAGTAGTCGGCGAGCTTCTTGCTGGGCTCGTCGTTGATGGCGACCTTCCACGCTTCGCCGCTGATCGACCACCACTGCCCGCCCGCCTGCTGGGCCAGGCCCGCGAAGGAGCCCGGGTCCTTGCTGGAGAACGTGCCGAGGTACACCTTCGGGTCCTTCGCGTGCACGGTCCTGGCCGCGTCGGCGTACTCCTGCCAGGTCTTCGGTACGGCTATGCCGTACTTCTTGAACAGGTCTTCGCGGTAGTAGAGCAGCATCGGGCCGCTGTCCTGCGGGATGCCGTAGACCGCGTCGGTGCCGAGCGTGACCAGCCCCCAGATGCCCTCGCTGAACTGCGCCCTCACCGGATCCGCCGCCGTCTTGATGTCCGCCACCGCCTCGGCCGCCACGAACGACGGCAGCGCCTGGTACTCCGCCTGGACCAGATCGGGCGGGTTCCCGGCCTTGGCGGCGGTGAGGAACTTGGTGGCCGAGTCGTCCCCGCCCGCCTGGGTGCTGGAGGTGACCTGGATGTCGGGATGCGCCTTGTTCCAGACCGCGACGACCTTGTCCATGCCGGGCACCCAGTTCCAGTAGGTCAGGGCGACCTTCTGGGCCTTCTGCGTGGTGGAGCTCGATGGGGCGGCGCTCTGCTGAGCACCGCCACCGGAGCAGCCGGCCACGAGGGTGACGGCCGCGGCGACAGCGGCAAGCCTGTTCATGTGCATGGGTACCTCGACCTGGGGGAGTCAGCGTCCTGGAGGGTCTGTGAACGTTCACAGCGTGTGTCCGGCCATCTTCGCTGTCAACCCTTCGTTACGGTGTCGTTAAACGGCCCAAAAGGTGTGTGCACGTTCACAATGCTTCAGCGGTGGACCGTGAGATGCTGAACGCGTGAAAAGGCCGACCATCCATGACGTGGCCGCGGCGGCCGGGATCTCACGCGGCACCGTCTCGCGGGTCCTGAACGGCGACCGTTATGTGAGCCCCGCGGCCCGGATCGCCATCGAACGCGCCATCGCCGAGACCGGCTACGTCGTCAACCGCAACGCCCGCAACCTGGTCAGACAGCGCGCCGGATCGGTCGTCATGGTCCTGTCCGAACCCCCCTTCGAGGACCCCAACTACACCACCACCATCCGCACCGCGATCCGCCGCCTCGGCGAACGCGACCTCTCGCTGGTCATGATGATCGCCGGCGACGACAGGGAACGCGAACAGGTCCTCCGCTACGTACGGGGCGGCCACGCCGACGGCGTCTTCCTCCTGTCCACCCACGCCGGCGACCCCCTGGTCGACACGCTCCACGGCGCCGGCATCCCGGTGGTCTCCTGCGGCGCGGTCATCGGCAGGGAGACGGTGATCCCGTACGCGGCCTGCGACGAACGGGGCGGCGCCCGCCAGATGGCCGAATACCTGGTCTCACGGGGCCGCAAGAAGATCGCGATGATCACCGGCCCGATGGACACGCCGGGCGGCATCCAGCGCCTCGAAGGCTTCGCCGACGTCCTCGGCCGCAAGGCGTCCAAAAAGCTGATCGAACACGGCGACTGGACCCACGCCAGCGGTGAGACCGCCATGGGCCGCCTCCTGGAACGCGTACCAGACCTGGACGCGGTCTTCGCCGCCTCGGACGTGATGGCCTCGGGGGCCCTGCACACGCTGCGGGCGGCGGGCCGGCGCGTGCCGGAGGACGTGGCGGTAGGCGGCTTCGACGACTCATCGGTGGCGATCTCCACCCATCCACCGCTGACCACGATCCGGCAACCGCTGAGGGACGTGGCTCAGGAGACGGTACGCCTACTGCTGGCCCTGATCGACGGAGCCGACCAGGTCGACTCGATAGCCCTCCCCACCAGCCTGATCGTCCGCGACTCGGCCTAGCCTCTTTCTCCCACCCCTTACCCGATTCGGTGGTTGGCCGTTTGCTGCCCGCCCGCCCACAAAGGCCCTCCGCTTCGCTCCGGACGTCCTCCCAGGCGGGCTGACGCCCGCCCCCTGAAGGGCCTCGCTGCGCTCGGACCGCCTTCCAAGAACGCTTCGCCGGGTCAGCTGGTTGGAGCGGGACAAGGTGGACGTCCACTTCAGGGCGTTCGGCATACTTGCTGCCACCGGCTGCCGTCAGTCATCGGACAGCAGGGTCCTTGCCCAGCTGGTTCGGGCGGTCGCTGCGCTCATCGAGCTGTGCCGCAGGCACTCACACGCCCCGCGTGCCGTACTAGCGCCACTCGCTGAGTCGGATGACGTCCCGCAGAGCGGTGTAGTTTCTCGGCCGTTCGGCCCTGTTGGTGGAAGTGAAGGCCCCCGGTTGGAGGGTGCGTCCAACCGGGGGCGACCTCATCCGCGAACGCCAGGGACGGATGTCCGCAGGTGAGGGGATGCCCTGGCTGGGAGATAGGGGGCAGTTCTCAACCAACCAAGGCGAGAGCTTGTTGCGGCTTCGTCGCTACCGGATTCAACGACGAAGGCCGCCCCCGAGGCCCACTTCAAGAGACACTTGGCGGCCTGTCTCCTTTGCCGCTGCTCAGCGGTGGGGCTGGGGGAGCGTGATCAGCCGCGGCGATGGCACTCGGCTGGTCACGAGCATCAAGGTTGGCGCTCTAACTTGGCGTCCAGTTGTTCGAGATCACCGGCAACAAGCGCTAGTCATCTGGGCTCCTGGTCGGGCAGGGAACGGGGGATCTCTAGGTCGCACCACACAACGCGGCGGCCGAGCGGAGTGACTACGTGCCGCACCGCACAGAGAGCCTGCTTACGATGTCGAGGCCGCGGCCCGACTCGGCCTCGACATGCGGAGACTGGCCAGGGATGAATCGTGGCTCTGGGGCCGGGGCGCCGGGGTCAATCACCTCCAGACGGATGAAGCGGTTCCCGAAGCCCATCCGTAGTTTGAGCCAGTCGCGCTGCCGGCCTTGCGGCACGTGCACACAGGCGTTCGTCACCAGCTCGGAGACGACTTGGAGTGCGTCGTTGTCCGGACTATCAAGACTTGCCCGGCCTGTCACGCGGAGAACCGCTCCGGACGGAAGTCCGCGAGCATCTCATCTCTCTCCCCACCGACGATCTCCGAAGCGAGCAGCCGGCCGATTACCGGCCCGAGCGTGATGCCACTGTGGGAAACGGCCTCGTAGTAGCCGGGCACAGACGGCACCGCGCCCACCGAAGGGAATCCGTCGGCTGGGATGGGCCGGTTGGATACCCGTGTCTGTACGATGCGGGAATCGCCGAGCTCGGGAACGACCTGCCGCGCCGATTCGTGGAGCAGCCGCGCGAGTTCCGCCGGATCCTCGACTGTGTCGATGAGTGCGTCGATCTCGCGGCTGTGGAGGACCATCGAAGCGTCTCCGTCAGGACGGATCTCGATGTGCGGCGCGTGCATGGCCCGGTGGATCGGGACCTGAGCACAGCCGATCCGGGTGACGACGCCGGGTTCCCGGCGCATCGGCAAGTGCCGGGCGATGAGCCCGGCGACGTGGGAGGCGCTGGGGCCCGCCGCGTTCACGACGATGTCGACGTCGAGACGGCTCCCATCGGAGAGAGCGACTGTCCGGATGCTCCCGTCGGCACCGGTGTCGATGTCACTGACCGTGGTGCCGAACCGGTGCTCGGCGCCGGCCGCGACGGCCTGGCCGACCAGGCGGCCGACGAGATGACGTCCGTGCACCCAGGCTTCGTCGGGATAGAACACGACGGGAGCCTCGTCGGGCATCGTGAGAGCGGGTTCGAGGCGGCGGCGCACCTCGGCCCCCGTGCACACCTCGATCCGGTAGTCCCAGTCGGCCAGCAGCCCGACTGTTTCCAGGAGCTTCGCCTCCGCCGCGGGATCGTCTGTCCAGCGCAGGTGGCCGCTGGGATACCACCATGAGTCCGGCCCGATGGTCTCGGCAAGCTCACGGTAGGCGGCCATGCCCGCGACGTTCAGGTCGAAGTAGGACCTGCGCACGGTCTTGTTGCTGGCATTGACCCACGAGAAAGACCAGTTGGTGACGCCTTCGCCCGGCTGGCCCGCGTCGATGAAGACCACCTTGGCGCCGTGCCGGGACAGGTTCCAGCCCACGCTGGCTCCGAGGATGCCCACTCCGATGATCGCAACACGTTCAGGCCGCTTCACGGATCCGATCCCCACGGACGCCCCTTTCCTAGATCACGGGCGAACTCCCCTTTTTAGCATGCGCCGGCGCCGCCATCCACCGGCACGATGGCGCCGGTCACCATCGATGCCCGGTCGCTGAGCAGCCACGCCGCCACCTCGGCGACTTCGTGGGGCTCGGCCATCCGTCCGAGCGGGATCGATGCCGTCGCTTGCTCGATGATGCCGGGGGTCGCCGCCTCCCAATCGTCGATCATCTTCGTGGCGGTGCCGCCGGGGGTGATGCCGTTCACCCGGATGCCATCACGGGCCCAGCTCACCGCGGCGGTCTCGGTGATGCTGTTGAGCGCGCGCTTCATGGCGCCGTACGCGGGGAGTACGGGGTTCGCGCGGCGGCTGCCGATGCTCGAGGTGTTGACGATCGCCCCGCCACCGTCGCGTCGCATGAGTGCGGCCTCAGCCGTCATGGCGGTCCAGTGCGCCCGGAAGTTCACCGCGAACTGCCGCTCTATGTCCTCATCGCTCGTGGTGTCGAGCGGACCGGGCCGCTGGATCGCCGCGCCGTTGTTGAACGCGCCGTCGAGCCGTCCGTGCAGCTCCTCGACACGGTCGACCGCCGCGCGGATGCTCGTACGGTCGGCGAGGTCCAGGGTGACGGCGTCGGCGACGCCGCCGTCGGCGCGGATCTCGGTGACGATTTGCCGCAGGGCGTCGGTGCCGCGGGCGGCGAGTACGACGGCGGCCCCCTCAGAGGCGAAGAGCCGGGCCGCGGCCGCCCCGATGCCCCGGCTGGCGCCGGTGATGAACACGACCTTGCCGGTGAGCAGGCCGATGGGTGCGATGTCAGTGGTGTTCGTCATGACGACAGTGTCAGGCCGGCTACCAGGCCGGATGCAGGCACAGACGGTACCAGGATCGATCGCCGCGCAGCGTGCACACTGGGGATATGGACAAACAGGAGCTCGGGGCGTTCCTGCGCAGCCGGCGCGAGCGGCTCCGGCCGCAGGACATCGGCCTGTCCTCGGGCCCGCGACGCCGGACACCGGGACTTCGCCGCGAGGAGGTCGCGGTCCTCGCGCACATCTCCACGGAGTACTACGTCCGGCTCGAGCAGGGCCGGGCACCTCGACCGTCGGGCGAGGTCCTCGCCGGGATCGCGGACGCGCTGCGGCTCACGGACGCCGAGTCCGACCACCTCCATGTCCTCGCGGGGACCTCGCCGAGCCGTACCGGACTGCACCGGCGCGACGTACGCCCGAGCATCCTCGCGCTCCTTGAGCGGCTGCCGCAGACGGCCGCTTTCGTGATTTCGGCCACGTTCGAGGTGCTCGCGTGGAACGACCTCGCGGCCGCGCTCATGGAGGACTTCGCCGAGCTCGCCCCGCGGGACCGCAATCTCGCGCGCCGGGCATTCCTCGGCCCTACGCGCGCCGATGCGACCCTGTACGGGGTCTCCGACGCCGCGGAGTTCCGGCACCAGGTCGTCATGGGGCTGCGATCCACTCTTGCCCGCTACCCGTCCGACCCCGCGGTGACCGAGCTCGTCGACGAGCTCCGCGACGCCAGCCCCGAGTTCGCCCGGCTCTGGGAGCGGCACGACGTGCAGGCCGCGCCAACGCTCACGAAGACGTTCAGGCACCCGGTCGTCGGGGAGATCACCGTTGACTGCGACTCGCTCACGCTCACGGACCGCGACCAGCACCTCGTGCTCTACAGCGCGCCCTCAGGATCCCCTGGCGCCGAAGCCCTGGCTCTTCTGAACGTCCTTGGCACCGAGTACGTCAAGGCGAGCAGGTCACGCTGACGTACTCCGCCCCAGGCCGCGACCTGTCATCCCGTTACGGGCTCGTCGTCAGCGCCGGGCTCGTTTCGACGACGCCGTCGAGCACCTGATCGATGCGCCCCAGAAGATCGGCGTCGAGCCGGACCCCGGCCGCTTTGACGTTCTCCCTCACCTGCTCGGGCCGCGACGCCCCGATGATCGCCGAAGCCACATTGGGGCTCCGCAACACCCAGGCCAGCGCGAGCTGCCCCAGGGACAGCTCGGCCTCATCGGCCAGGGGACGCAGCCGCCGCACCCGTACCAGCACGTCCTCACGCAGAAAGGGCTGGATGAAACCGCCCGCACCGCTCAGGTCCGCGCCGCGCGACCCGGCGGGCGACGGCTGCCCCGGCCGATACTTGCCCGTCAGTACGCCCTGCGCGATGGGGGACCAGGCGAGCTGACTGAGCCCTTCTCGTTCGCACGCCGGCATGACCTCGGCCTCGATCACCCGCCACAACGCGCTGTACTGCGCCTCGTTGGAGACCAACGGCACGTGCAGCTCCCGGGCGAGCGCGGCGCCCCTCGTGATCTGCTCGGCCGTCCATTCGGAGACGCCGACATAGAGCACATGGCCCTGCCGGACCAGGTCGGCGAACGCCAGCATGGTCTCCTCCAGCGGCACCGTGCGGTCAAATCGATGCGCCTGGTACACATCCAGATAATCGGTGCCCAGCCGCCGCAGCGACGCGCGTGCCGACTCCATGACGTGCTTGCGGCCAAGACCTTTGTCATTGGGCCCGCCCGGCCCAGTGGGCCAGAACACCTTCGTGGATATCTCCAGGTTTTCCCGCCGCTGTCCTTTCAGCGCGCGGCCGAGCACCGACTCGGCCGCGGTGTTCGCGTACGCGTCCGCGGTGATGAACGTGGTGATGCCCGCGTCCAGCGCGGCCGCGACGCACGCCCGCGCACGTTCTTCCTGGTCCGGGGTGTCGTGTGCGAGCCAGTGCCCATAGGAGATCGCGCTGACAGAGAGGCCGCTACGGCCGAGACGACGAAATTCCATGCATTTACGCTAGCCCTTCATTTCGCATGCCCAAGCCTTTATCGAGCTGATTTGACAAATTAAATTAAGGCGCTCTGAAGGCAAATCAGGAGAACATGTAGCGGCGAATTTGTCAAACTTCGCGCGGGAGATTCATGGGATTGGTTCGAGCTCGGCACGGCGCCCTCGAACTCCAGGAACGCTTCGCGGGAACGGGTGGTCGAAGCGGGGCGAGACGGACTGGCGCACCGGGTCAGGCGACCGAGCGGCCCCCGGTCGGTGGGCCGCTCGACCCTGCTCCGTACCGCTCGTATTCGAGGGCGGGCTCGCGCTCGGCGGTGACCTGCGGCCGGACCACGCCGGGGCGTACCGACGCGACGTTGTAGACGATCCAGTTGGCGCCGACCTGGTCCGCCGCCGGCGGCTTGAGCTGGTACCCGCCGTCATCGACGGAGACGAGGCTGAACTCGGTGGTCAAGCCGCTGGTGCCGAAGCGCGCGGCGGCGGTGGTCGGCCAGCGCGCTGCGTGCTGATCCGTACACCCAGGGCCTTGCCTCCGCACCTGAAGGCAACAAAATCTCGAGCGCCGTCGACCCTGTTGACTTTGTCGCAAGCTATGGCGCAACATGTTGATACAAACCTTGCGACAAAGGAGACGGTATGGCGAACAGTTCCATGCCGAGCGCCGACCCGCGGCCGGCGGAGGTCCGATGCACGGAGGCCTGGCTGCGGCAGCACGGCCTCGGCGACGGTCCACCGACACCGTTGCTGACCACACGACTGGCGGTACGGCGGCGGGCGCGGCTCCTAGGCAGTGTCCTGCTGGCCGCGCTGTATATCGCGGCCGCGCTGGCACAGGCCACTGACCTGATGGCCACTGCCGCATCCGGCGGGCTCTGGCCGGCGCGGCCGACGCTGGTGCTGGCCCTGAGCGTGTCGATCATCGGGCTGGTGCTGGCCCGGATGCTGCTTGACGCCCGGGTACGGCGTGTCGACCGGCAGGCCGGGGCCGCGCTGGCGCGGCGGGTGGCCCATCCGGTGCAGCTCGGCTGGCGGACCCTCCTTGGAAGGAGGTACGCCGTCCTGGTGGCCGGCATCTTCGCCGGTGCGTTCGCGCTGGGGGTGAGCGCACTGGCCGTCGATGAGGGCAGAGTGCGGTACATGGGTGTCGTGCTGCTGGTCGCCGTGGCCGGGGCCGGCCTCGGCGTGGCTCTGCAGCTGCGCGAGCTGCTGGCCCGGCCGGTCGTGGCCGAGGACGAGGTGTCGCTGACGGCCGACGTCATCATGCGCATCGAGGACGCGCGCGACAGCAACGCGCCGAGCGTGCTGTTGGGGTTGCCGGTGGTGTTGCTGTCCGGGTCCGCGCCCGGCTGGTGGACCGCCGCCTCCCTCGGCTTCATGGTGCTGGGTCTGGCCGCCATCATCGCCGCCCATGCCAGGACGCCGTCGTGCGCGGACACAGCGCGGCACGTGGTCGGCGTCGAATGATCGTCATCGACGCGGGCTCGCCGGTGCCGCCGTTCGAGCAGCTGCGGGCCCAGCTCGCCCGGCAGATCCACGACCGTACGCTGGCCGTGGGCTCCCGGCTGCCGACCATCCGCCGGCTCGCGGCCGACCTCGGCCTGGCCGTCAACACGGTCGGCCGGGCTTACCGGGAGCTTGAGGAGGCCGGACTGATCGAGACCCGGGGGCGGGCGGGATCGTTCGTATCGGCGGCGGGGGAGGAGGCCCGCGAACGAGCCCGCCAGGCCGCCGCCGACTACGCGGCCGTCGTGGCGAGCGTCGGCATCGACGAGAGTGAGGCGCTCTGCATCGTCGAGGCGGCTCTGAGATCCGGCGACGCAGCCGCTTCCGCCTCATTCTGACTCGGCGCTCGGGCCTGTGCGGCCCGAGCGCCGAGTGCTTGGGCCAGTGAGGCCCGCAGCGCTGGAGGCTCGGGGGTCACGGTGACGCCGTGAGTCCGCAGATGCCGTCTCCGTTAGGCTCGGGTCGCATGATGATTTTTGGTTCGGTGATCGATGTGCGCCCGCTGTTTCCAGGCGAGCGGCGTGCCCTGCTCGAACTTCTGCGCGACCTGAGCCCGCAGGACTGGGCCAAGCCGACGGTCTGCCCGGGGTGGGACGTGCACGACATCGCAGGTCATGTCCTCAACGACTATCTGCGGCGTATCTCAGGAAGCCGCGACGGGCATGCGGGGGCGCGCTTCGCCGACGGTGAGTCGCTGCCTGGCTATCTGGCGAGGGTCAACGGCGAGTTCGTCCAGGCGACGCGCCAGATCAGTCCTGAGCTGCTGATCGAGCTGCTGGAGCACCTCGGGGATCGGCTCGACGCACTCTGGGCCTCCCGTGAGCTTGAGGCGCCCGCCGACCTGAACGTGTCGTGGGCCGCCACGGACGTCGCCAGTCCCGCCTGGCTGGACATCGGGCGCGAATACACCGAGTTCTGGGTGCATCAGCAGCAGATCCGCGACGCCGTCGCCCGGCCGGGGGCCGCCGAGCCCGCACTCATGGCCCCGGTGCTGGACGTTTTCGCGCGCGCGCTGCCGCAGAGCCTGCGGGAGCATGACCGGCCTGAGGGGACGGTGGCCGAATTGGAGGTGCTCGGGGCCGTGGGCGGACGGTGGAGCGCGGCCTGGCAGGAGGGCCGGTGGCGCATGACGGCACCGGGGCCCGAGCCGAAGGCCCGCGTCACGATGGATCAGGACACCTTCTGGCGACTCGCCACCCGGGGCATCACCGTCGAGCGGGCCCGCGACCGCTCCCGGCAAAACGGCGACCCCGAGCTCACCGCCGCCATGACGGCTCTCCTCGCGGTCGTCGCCTGACCGGCGCTTGCCAACGATGTCTGGCGGTGAGCTGAGCTCCGGCGCGACGAATGCGGGTCGACGGGGACGGGATCAGTCGCAGACCTGAGTGCTGACGGGTTTGGTGGCGGTCGCGGCCTCGCGGGCGTCGGCGGCGACTTCGCTGGCGGTCAGTACGTAACCGATGTCCTCCTGGCTGGTGACGGCGGCGAAGGCCACGCCCAGCACCCGCCCGTCGGCGGCCAGTAGGGGACCGCCCGAGTCGCCGTGCTGGACCTTGCCCCGAATGAGGTACACCTCCCGCGTCACCTCGGGCCCACGGTAAATGTCGGGGATGGAGGCGCTCTGCCGCGCCGCGACCCGGGCCGGCTGCGGAGTGAATCCGCGGCCCTGGGGGTAGCCCGCGATGATGGCGTCCTCGCCCTTGTCCGCCTCGCCGTCGAAGGTCAGGTGCGGCAGTCCGAGGCCCGGTACGTACAGCACCGCCACGTCCCGTCGCGGGTCGTACAGAACCACCACCGCTGGGCGAGGACGCTCCTCGTGATCGATGATCTGCAACTCCGTGTCCACCCCCGCGACCACGTGCGCGTTGGTCATGATGTGGTCGGGCGCGTACACGAATCCTGAGCCGGTGATGCGCTTACGGCACGAGCTCGCCGTCCCCTGCACCTGCACGATCCCTGCCCGCGACTGCTGTAACCCAGGGCTCCTCAGCACAGCCGCGCTCGGCGGTGGAACGTCGACGAGCGGCTGGCCGGCGATCACGTCCAGCACCGGCGGGAAGCCGGACCGGTCGATGAACTGCTTGAACGGTTTCTGCCAGTCGCGCGCCGCGTCCGGGACCGCCTGATCGACCGTGGCCAAGAGCAGCGAGCCACGAATCTGTTCCACGACCGGCACCAGCGAGGTGGATACCAGCAGGCTTCCGGCCAGCCAGGCGATGACCAGCACCGAAAAGGCGGCGACCAGCATTCCGCCTACCGCGTCCAGCCTCCGGGCAGGTTCGTCCCGCAAATGGGAACGCAATACCGCCCCCACGGTAGATGTGATGAACTGGCCGATCATCGCGGCCAGGAGCACGATTACGAGGGCCAGTAATAATTGCGGGACGTCTCCGTCCACAACCGCGCCCGCGATGGGCGGCGCGAGATTAATCCCGAACACACACCCGCCGATGAAACCGATGAAGCTCGCCGCCCCGACGACGAACCCTTGGCGATATCCGGAGAAGCCGAAGGCAATCACCAGGGCAACCAACACGATGTCGAGCAGATCACCGATCACTAGGCAAACGTAAGCCCGGTCTTTATCTCTGCGGTCGCGCAGAGATAAAGATCGGGCGGTGACGCACGAATTACCGTCGGCGAGACCGGATCACGCGACCAGGCGCAGCCAGGCCGCCGCCAGTGCGGCGTGACCGGCCGGCGTCGGGTGCGCGCCGTCCGCGGCCCAGTACTCCGGCCCGGTCGTCGCGGAGAGCTCGGCGAACATGCCGTCGGCGGCGAGCAGGTGGGCGCCGTACTTGCGGGCGAGCTCGCGGACGACCTGGTTCTTCGGGTCCAGGTCGGCCCGCCACTCCTTCCGCTCTTTCTCGCCGATGTGCACGTCGCCGACCTCGACAAGGCCGCTGATCGGCAGGAGGGATGTCTCGATGAGGATCAGCTCGACGCCGGCCTCGGCGAGGGGTGCGAGCAGGCGGTCGTAGCCTGCCGCGTACTCCTCCGTGGAGATCACGTAGCCGTCCGGGTCGTACGTGTGCCAGGCCACGTCGTTGCCGCCGACGAGGATCGACACCACGTCCGGGCGCGCGTCGAGCACGTCCGCCTGCCAGCGGGCTTCGAGGTCCATCACCTTGTTGCCGGCGATCGCGGAGTTCAGCCAGGTCACGGGCCGGTCCGGGTGTCGCAGTCCCCACTCGCCCGCGACGCGCAGGGGGTAGCCGAAGCCGAGGCCGTCTTCGCTCTCCAGCCGCTGGCAGTCGGTGACCGAATCGCCGGTGAACATCACGGTGCTTCCCGGTCGGAGGGTGATCGTCATGTGTGCTCCTGAATCTCGGGTGAGGAGAGGAAATGTCATTTCGGGGCGGCGCGGCGTCAAATCGCCGGGCTGCCGAACCAATGGCCGGCGGCCCGTTCGAACGCGTCACGATCAGGGGCGCGATCACCGGCCCAGGCGACTATGCCGTCGGGCCGGACGAGCAGGGCCCCGAATCCGAGGTCGTTTCTCGCCGGACCGGCCGCATACCGCATCCGGCTTTCCCAGCCCATCGCTGAATCGTGCAGGCGCCGGTCGGTGCTGAAATCGAGCGCGACGCCTCGTCCGTCCTGCATCAGTTCGCCGAGGCGAGTGCCGTCCTCAAGGTGAAGGTCTGGGGCATTGCGGCCGACCAGCTGCTGCTCGCTGCCGAGGTCATAACGGAGCGACGATCCCGATGTCCTCTCGAACACGTACGTCGTTCCGTCACGGGTTCCGAGCAGGTCGCGGACCACCGCTTGGATCGCCTGGGCATGCGGGTCCGGCCGCATGACCGCCGCCTGGGCGCGCGTCCAGTCGAGCACCCAGGCGCCGATCGGATGGCGCTCGCGGGTGTAGGTGTCGAGCAGCCCATCCGGCGCGTACCCCTGCACGGTCGCCGCGAGCTTCCACCCCAGGTTCAAGGCGTCGCCGATGCCGAGGTTGAGTCCCTGCGCCCCAAGGGGAGAGTGGATGTGTGCGGCGTCGCCCGCGAGCAGGACGCGTCCCTGCCGGTAGGTCGTCGTCTGCATCGCCCGATCGGTGAAGCTTGAGGCGAGATGGACGTCGCTCAGCGTCACGTCGGTGCCGGACACACGGCGCAGAACCGCCTGGAGATGCTCGCGAGTCGGCTGCCGCGAGCGGTCGAACGTGCCGCCGTCGAAGTCCAGCATGCCGATGTACCCTTCCGCGGGCGTCCGGAGGTACATGCCGGTCGGCGTCAGGTTGAATCCGGGGCGCAGCTTCTCGGGATCGGCGATGGTGGCGAGCACGACATAGCCGGTGAACTGCGGCTCGGTGCCGACGAAGTCGAAACCCGCGAGCCCGCGCATCGCGCTGCGTCCGCCGTCGCAGCCGACGAGCCAGCGCGCCGCGTACTCGTGCCCGCCGGCTCGCGCGACCACGCTCTCATCGGTCCGCTCGATGGCTGAGACCGTGACGCCGCGCCTGACCTCCACGCCGAGCTTGGCCGCCCGCTCGGACAGCACCGCCTCGACCGCTTCGAGGTTCGTCATCACGCCGTCCATCGCCGGGCTGGGCAGCCGGAACGGCAGGGCGGCGACATCGACCTTGGCCGGATCGAGCATCATTCCGGCGAAGTGGCCCACGCCACGAGGGGGTGACGGCTCGTCCGTGTCGGGGTTCCCGCCGGAAGGGACGCCTGAGGCCGTCAGCAGCGGGTGCAGCATCCCCCGGCGATAGAACGCCTCCACCGACGCCGCGGACAGGCCCCGCATCCCGAGCGGGTCCGCCTTCCATGGGGAGCCGGGCTCCGGCTCCCGCTCAAGCACCAGGACAGAGCAGCCCGCGAGGCCAAGCTCGCAGGCAAGGAACAGACCAACCGGGCCGGCGCCCACGATCACTACATCGTGCACGGAAGCCCCCTTTCCGAAACTTATTGGAACGTTATTCCAGAGCGTTTTGCGCGGTCCCTCCGCGTGCCCCACGACGTTCTCCGAGGCATCCGAAGACTGACGCGGGCCGCTCACACGGGGCACACACGGCGCTCACATGAGGACAAGTCCTGATTTGGACACTCGTCGGCACGCGCGCGAAGATTCGGAAGATGGACGGGGATGCGAGGCTTCGCGTCACGCTGCTCGGCGCCTTTCAGGTGTCTCGCGGTGACGCCGCCCTGCCCGTTCCCGGCGCGCGGTCGCAGGGCCTGGTCGTACGGCTGGCGCTGGCCGGCGGGCGCGCGGTCGAGCAGGGCGTCCTGATCGACGCGATCTGGGCCGATGACCCCCCGGCCGACCCCGCCCACGCCCTACAGGCCCTCGTCTCGCGGCTGCGCCGATCCATCGGCTCGGTCGGCGACGTCGCGCAGGCCGCGGGCGGCTACCGGCTCGACGTGGACGCGGCCGATGTGGACGCGCTGCGGTTCGAGCAGCTCGCCGCCGCCGGTCGTGACCGCCTGCGCGCCGGCGACCCCAACGGCGCGGCGGCCGTGCTCGGCGAGGCCGTGACGCTGTGGGGCGACCGTCCCGGAGCCGAGCCTGCGGTCGTCGCCGCGGTCGCGCCCACCGTCGCGACCTGGCTGGTCCACGCCTCGGTCGAGGCCGTCGCCGACCTCGCCGACGCCGAGCTGTCCCTGGGCCGTGCCGACGCGGCCGCCGCCCGCCTGACCGCCCTGCTCGCCGAGCACCCCGTTCACGAGCGGGCGGCCGCGCTGCTCATGGACGCGCTCGCCGCCCAGGGTCGCCAGGCCGACGCTCTGGCCCTGTACGAGCGGGTCCGCGAAACTCTGGCCGACGCGCTCGGCACCGACCCGGGCACCGCCCTGCACGAACGCCACCTGCGCCTGCTACGCGCCGAGCGGCCCGCCCCGGCCGCCGACACCGCGCCGACCGGGCCGAGTAACCTGCCCGAGCCGCAGACCGGGCCGAGTAACCTGCCCGAGCCGCAGACCAGGCCGAGCAGCCTGCCCGCGCCGCAGACCAGGCCGAGTAACCTGCCCGCGCCGCTGACCAGCTTCATCGGGCGCGACGACGACCTCGCCCGGATCGGCACGCTGCTCGCCGCCGGGCGCCTGGTCACCGTGCTCGGTCCCGGTGGCGCCGGCAAGACGCGCCTCGCCGTCGAGGCCGCCCGCCGCCACCACCACGACTACCGCGACGGCGCCTGGCTGATCGACCTCGCCTCGGTCACCGAGCCGGCCAAGGTCGGCGCGGCCGTGCTCGCCGGGATCGGGCTGCGCGGAGGCGCGATGTTCGAGGCCAGGACGCGGGTCGAGGGCGACGAGCTGGACGTGCTCGCCGACCGGCTCGGCGGCCGGGAGATCCTGTTGCTGGTCGACAACTGCGAGCACCTGGTCGACTCCGTGGCCCACCTGGTCGCGGCGCTGCTGTCCCGCTGCCCGGAGCTGCGCGTACTCGCCACCAGCCGCGAACCTCTCGCGGTCGACGGCGAGGCGCTGGTGCCGCTCGGCCCGCTCGCGCTGCCCGGCCCGGACGACGGCGTCGAGCAGGCCCGGCGGGCGGCGTCGGTACGCCTGTTCACCGAACGGGCGGCGGCCGTACGCCCGGGCTTCGACGTGGACGACACGACGCTGCCCGAGGTCCGGCGGGTGGTCCGTGGGCTGGACGGGATGCCGCTGGCGCTGGAACTGGCCGCCGCCCGGCTGCGGACGCTGTCGCTGCCCGAGCTGGCCGACGGGCTGTCCGACCGGTTCCGCCTGCTCACCACCGGCAGCCGTACCGCGCTGCCCCGGCACCGCACGCTGCGCGCGGTCATCGCCTGGAGCTGGCAACTGCTGAGCGAGCACGAGCGTACGGTCGCCGAACGCGTCTCGATCCTGCCCGGCGGCGTCACGCCGGCCTCGGCCACCGCGCTCTGCGCCGGCACCACGGTGCCGGCCGCCGAGATCCCCGAGCTTCTCGCGGGCCTGGTCGACCGGTCGCTGCTGCAGCTCGCGCCCGACCCGGGCCGCTACCGCATGCTGGAGACGCTGCGCGAGTACGGCACCGACCGCCTGGCCGAGACGGGCGACCTCGGCGCCGTCCGCGATCTGGCCGCCGGCCATTTCGCCGAGCTGATGGCCCGGTACGACCCGCGGCTGCGCGGGCCCGGCCAGCTGACGGCCATCCGGGTCATCAGCGCCGAGTACGACAACACGCTGGCCGCCCTGCGCCGGCGGTGCGACACCGGCCACGCTACCGGCGCGGTCGCTCTCGCCCTGAACCTGACCTGGTACTGGCAGATGTTCGGCCGGCACCCCGACGCGGCCTACTGGCTGGGCGAGGCGCTGGCGGTGCCCGGCGGCGGCGAGCCGACGCCCGGCCGCGACTGCGCCCACGCGATCCACCTGATCAACCGGGCCGACACCCGGCCGGGGCTGACCGCCGAGGAGATCGCGGACGACCAGGCGCGGCTGCGCGAGCTGGCCGACCGGCTGCTCGCCTACCCGGAACTGCCGGGCCCGTGCGGCGCGCTCACCGCGCTCACGCTCGCGTTCCTGCGGGAGGAGGAGACCGTGTACGCGAAGATCGCGCGCCTGGCCGACGGCGACGACGTGTGGCTGTCCGGGCTGGCCCGCATGTTCCGCGCCCAGTTCGCCGAGAACGCGGGCCAGTTCGACACCATGCGCGCCGACGTGGAGGCGGCCCTGGCCTGCTTCCGGCAGGCCGGCGACCGCTGGGGCCAGGCCACCGTGCTGCCGATGCGCGCCCAGCAGCGGCAGTACGACGACGACCTCGACGGCGCGCTGGCCGACCTGCGCGAGGCGCAGTCGCTGGCCGGCGAGTTCGGCTCGCTCAGCCTCAGCGACGAGGTGTTTCTCCACCTGCGCTGGATCGACCTGCACATGCGGCGCGGCGACACCGACTCGACGATCGCGATGGTCGGCTCGGCCCGGGAGCTGGCGCTGCGCGCGGCCTCGCCGGAGCTGTCGGCCCTGGTCGACGCGTGGGAGGCCGCCTTCCGGGTGCGGCTCGGCGACCTGGACCGGGCGCGGGACCTGCTCGACGACGCCGAACGAGCTCTGCACGGCGACACCACGTTCCCTGGTGACCACGCGCGGGCGCTGGCCGGCAGCGTACGGGCCGCGCTCTGCCTGGAGCTGGGCGACCTGGCCGGCGCGGAGAAGATGCTGGCGAAGGCGTACGCGGCGGCGCTGGACGCCCGGGACCTGCCGATCCTGTCGCTGGGGGCGGTGAACGCGGCCGCGCTCGCCCAGGCGCACGGGCGGCATCACGAGTCGGCCGTCCTGCTCGGCGTCGCCTCCCGGCTGCGCGGCACGCACGACCGCACCGACCCGCAGGTTCGCGAGCTCACCCGCCGTGCGCGGGCCGTGTTGGGGGAGGGATCCTTCGCCACGGCGTACGGGAAAGGCTGGGAGCTGGATGGGAAGACAGCCGTGACCGAAGTCGACCCGGCCAGGCTGCGCCGGGAATTCGGGACGGCTGGCTCAGATCCCGAGTGATCAGTCAGTTATTGGATGGGCACCGCGGTGCCGGAGACCTTGACGCGAGAGTCGCCGGGAATGGTGCTACAGATCAGGAGGCTGGGCCGCCCCATGTCGACGCCCTGGTGAATGGTGAGAACGGTGCCGTCTTCGAGGCGTCCCAGCGTACGCAGGTAGCCGGTGAAGGCGGCGGCCGCGGCACCGGTGGCCGGGTCCTCGACGACGCCGCCAGGCGGGAACGGGTCGCGGGCGTGGAAGACGGTGGGGGACTCGGGCCAGAAGAGGTGGACGGTGGTCCATCCCAAGTCGGCCATGATCTTGCCCAGGGCCTCGAAGTCGTAGTCGAGATCGGCCAGGCGGCCCCGGCTGGCCGCGGCCAGGACGAGATGGTCGTTGCCGGCGTTGGCGACGTGGGCCGGGTAGGCGGGGTCCAGGTCGTCGGCCGACCAGCCCAGTGCGGCGAGCACGGGCCGTACCTCCTCTTCGGAGGCTTGGCGGGTGGAGGTCGGCGGACTGGTCAGGGTGGCGGTGATCTCCCCGGTCGGATCCGCGGCGATATCCACCAGGACCGGGCCCGCCTGGGTGGTGAGGTTCACGGTTCCGTGGCCGATCCGCTCGCCGAGCGCGACCGAGGCGGCGATCGTCGCGTGGCCGCAGAAGGCGACCTCGGCGAGCGGGCTGAAGTACTGGATCCGGTACTGGCGCTCGTCCGTGGGGTGCAGGAAGGCCGTCTCGGAGTAGCCGAGTTCGGCGGCGATGGCGAGCATCTCCCCATCTGACAACTCCCGGGCGTCCAAGACCACTCCGGCGGGGTTGCCGCCGGCGGGAGTGGTGGTGAAAGCGGCATATCTCAGGACTTCGCTCATGTGGTCATCATGGCGCTTGGGGTGGTTGCTCCGCACCTGGTGTGGCTTTGGCGTCGTCTTCCTCCACCTGCACATAACCTGCGGAATGCACGGCCACCCCCAAGATCGTGCCGACCAGGAGCGCGATCCCGGCGATCGTCATGATGTGCCAGAAACCGGCGACCACCCCGACGTACCCGAGCCCGAGCGCGGCCTGCTGCGCCACCAGCACGAAAACGGAGCTTGTCGAGCGCCGACGATAGGTCTCAT
This sequence comes from Nonomuraea sp. NPDC052129, assembly GCF_040680095.1. Taxonomy (NCBI): domain Bacteria; kingdom Bacillati; phylum Actinomycetota; class Actinomycetes; order Streptosporangiales; family Streptosporangiaceae; genus Nonomuraea; species Nonomuraea sp. NPDC052129. The sequence continues at coordinate 48,067 of NZ_JBFAVX010000055.1, forward strand.
GCCGGTTCAACACGATAAGAGCGGACAAGAGGGGGATGGCCAAGGAGAAAGCGACCACACAGATCTGGGCGGACAGATCAAGGGCAGCGGCTCCCGGAGTCAGGAACGGCTGCACCAAGACCACTCCGATGGCGATCAAGCCGCCGTACATCAGGTTGTTCTGCCGGAGGGTCTCCTCCTGATGGGCTGCCCCCCGTTTCCGCCACCATTCTCCTTGTGCGGCAGCTTGCCGCCTCCACCATGCTTCGTCCCGGATGTTCTCGTCCAGGCTGTTCTCGTCCATGGCGACCATTGTGCAGACAGCGCGAGCCTGCCTCTACCGGCGTTCGCCGCCCGGAAGGCGAGCCGGGCGGGATCGGCTGTGCCGATCCCACC
>NZ_JBFAVX010000056.1:0-46212 GCF_040680095.1 Nonomuraea sp. NPDC052129
CATGCACCCAAGCCGGGACGGCACCAGCCGCACCGGACAGGGCATGTCAGGAATTCTCACCATCGGACCGGCTTCCACCACGCCAAAGCCACCCCAGTGCTCATGCACACCGAGCACGGGAACAGCCCAGGCCAGGCCACGCCCGTCCGAGTTACCTGATTCCTTCAGAGAACCACAGAGAATTCAAGACGCTCACCCACTCCAGACCGCTGCCGACGGCGGCCTGCTCGGCCTCCTTGTTCCTGTCACCTATGAAGTTCCTGTCGCCTCGGAAGCGGGACGGCTGCTCCGCCAGGTCGTCGTCGACGTTGCCGGCCGACAGCGCCACCACCCGCCGTACCCCGTGCCGCCGGGCCAGATCCAGCAGTTCGACGGGGCCGCTGGCCACGGCGCGCGGGTGGAGGAACAGCGCGCTGACACCGTCGAAGACGTCCGGTCGCGCCACGACCTCCACGCCGTCGGGCAGCCCGGCGCTCTCCGGCGAACGGCTGACGGCACGGACCTTGGCGCCCTGCGCGACGAGCTGGGGTAATGTTCGGAGACTCGGTGCCCCAGAAGGAGACCTCTGCTCTTGTCCGAATCCCTGAAGGCCGACTGCGAGAGCTGCTTCGGGCTGTGCTGCGTGGCGCTGCCTTTCGCCGCCTCGGCCGACTTCGCGATCGACAAGGACGCCGGACGGCCGTGCCCCAACCTGGAGGCGGACTTCCGCTGCGGCATCCACCGCGATCTCAGGGAGCGCGGGTTCCCGGGCTGCACGGTCTATGACTGCTTCGGCGCGGGGCAGAAGGTCTCCCAGGTCACCTTCGCCGGGCAGGACTGGCGGCGGGCTCCTGAGACGGCGACGCGGATGTTCGCGGTGTTCCCGGTGGTGCGCCAGCTCCACGAGTTGCTGTGGTACCTCACCGAGGCGCTGACCTTCGACCCGGCCCGCGAGCTCCACGACGACCTCCGCGCCGCGCTCGACGAGACCGGGCGGCTCAGCCGTGCCGACGCCGACACCCTCCTGCTCGTGGACGTGCCCGCGCACCGGCAGAGCGTCAACACCCTGCTGCTGCGTACGAGCGAGCTGGTCCGGGGCGAGACCCCGCGCCGGAAGAACCGCAGGGGCGCCGACCTCATCGGCGCCAAGCTCAAGGGCACCGACCTCCGAGGCGCCGACCTACGCGGGGCCTACCTCATCGGCGCCGATCTGCGCGGCGCGGACCTGCGGCTGGCCGACCTGATCGGCGCCGACCTCAGGGGCGCCGAGCTGGCCGGCGCCGATCTCACGGGCAGCATCTTCCTCACCCAGCCGCAGCTCAACGCGGCCAGAGGCGACAGCGCCACCAAGCTGTCGTCCGCGCTCACGCGCCCGGCCCACTGGTCGGCTTCGGAGCGGCCACGACGGGGTGCCCGGCCGCGCCGATGACGCGCCCCGGCGACGCGTGCGGCGCTGACACCGGAGCGCCTGAAGAACTGAAGGCGCAGGGCGGCAGGGGTTTCATATTCGGTACGAGCCGTGCCCACTCCTGCGGTTGGGGCACGGCGGCGATGTCGCAGGCGTGGCGCAGCGACGCCCCTTCGTCCAGATCCCACCAGCGCACCGTGCCGAGCGCTCCGGTGACGGCCAGGCGGCCATGGCCGGAGGCGAAGCCCAGTGCCCGGACGGAGCCCTGACGGGTGGACAGGGCGAACAGCTCGCGGCGCCCCTGGACCTGCCAGAGCCGCACCGTTCCGTCGTCGGAGCCGATCGCCAGCATAGTGCCGTCCGCGCTGTAGGCGAGCGCTGTGATCGGCGCGGTGGCAACCATGAGGAGCCGCCGCGAGGCGGGATCACCCAGTCGCCGTACGTAGACGGCCCGGTCCTCGCCTGTGGTCAGCGTCCCCGCGCCGGGGTCGAACGCGAGCGTGCCCACCGTCCCGCTCGCCGTCCACTTGTCCACTCTGGTGGCTTGACCCGCGGTGATGTGCCACACCAGGATTTCGTTGCCATAGCCGCCCGCCACGAGGTCACCTTCGGGATCGACGGCGACACCGTGCTGGTCGCCGGCTCCGGAGTCGAGCCGGTAGAGCTCGGTGCGGCGCCGGAGACTCCACACCCGAATCCGCCCCCTGTCACCACCGGCCACCAGCAGGTCTCCATCCTTCCCGCCCCTGGCCAGCGCGCGGATGCGTGGGTAGGGCAGGGACAGCTGCTCGCACTGCCCAGTCGCGGCGGCGGGTCCGCCGAAGCGAACCACGCCGTCGGCGGCACCCGTCACCAGCCCCCAGGGTCCCCATGCCGCCGCGACCGTCTCCGGCTCGGGACAGCCGCGGATCTCCCAGCCCGCGGTGTCCCAGATGGCCCCGGTCGTGTCGGCGGCGGCGCTGACCAGCAGCGTCCCGCTGCGGGGGAAGGCGACCGCGTGCACGGCGGCGCTGTGGCCGGTCAGCTCGGCGACCCGGCGGCCCGCCGCCACGTCCCACAGCAGGATCCGCTGGTCCTCACCCGCTGTGGCGAGCAGCTGGCCGTCGCCGCGGAAGTCGAGATCCCACACGGCGCCGCGATGCCCGGTGAGCACGCCCGACGGGTGCCAGTCGGAGGTACGCCAGAGTCGTACGGCACCGTCGTCACCGGCGGCGACCAGCCGCGTGCCGTCCGGGCTGAAGGCGACGTCGTGCAACGCGTGCGCGCCCGCTGGGAGAGCCGGCGGCGGCCCGCTCGCGCCGTCGGTGCGCCAGAGCCGCAGCTTCCCGTCGTGGCCGGCGGCGGCCAGCAGCGTGCCATCGGGGCTGAACGCGGCACCTTCGATCGCGTCCGACCCCCACGGCGGAGCCGGCAACGCCCGCAGGTCGCTCACCCGCCACAACACGACCCCGGTCCCGGCCACGGCCAGGATCGCGCCCTTCTGATCGAAGGAGAGACCGCCCATCGCCGTGCCGCCCGGCAACTCGCGCGTCGCCAGTCTCTTGCCGGTCCCGGCGTCCCACATTCGCAGCCGCCTGTCCTCGCCCGCCCCGGCGACCAGGCGCCCGTCCGGGCTGACGGCGATGGCGGTGAAGCGGGCGGAGAGGTCTTCCAGCGTATGGGTCACGGTCCGGCGGCGGGCGTCCCACAGCAGGGCGCGGCCACCGTGGTCGACCGTGGCGAGCGTCGAGCCGTCGGCGCTGAAGGACGCTCCCCACAGCGCCGCCCCGTGCCCGGCCAGGCGCCCGGCGAACCCTCCCGCCTGCGTGCTCATCAGCGCGCCGAGCGACTGCGGAGTGCGGTCCTGCTCGACGGCCGCCGCGGCGAGCAGCGCCGACACCTCCGGCCGGTGGCCGGCCAGCCGGGCCGCCTCGACTGACAGCCGCCCGGCCAGGGAGCTCCGTTCCTGCCGGTGCGCCTCCGCCGCCTGCTTGACCGCCACCACCGTGCCGACCGCGGTCAGCGCCAGCGTGATTCCGAGGCAGCGGACCAGGCGGCGTAGCCGGCGGTTACGCCGCACCGTCTCCACCTGCTCGGCCTCACCGCATTGCCGGCTGGCGCTCAGGAAGGCGCACTCGGCGGGGGTGAGGTTGACGGCGAGTGCCGCGTCGGCCCATTCGCGCAGCATGGTCAGCTGGGGACCGCGCAGCAGCAGGCCGTCGTCGCGGCCCGCGCGTTCCCACGCCTCGGCGGCGTCGGCGAGCTGCCGCCGGATCCGCAGCCCCGCCCGGTCGGCGTCGATCCAGCCTTTCAGCCGGGGCCAGGTGTCGAACAGGACCTCGTGGCTGATCTCCACCCATGCGGCGTTGGCCGTCAGCAGCCGGGCCCGGATGAACGCCTCCAGGACGGCCTCGTCCCCGTCGTCGGTCAGTGCCTGGCGGGCGAGCCGACGGCGGGTGTCGGCCGTCCCGTCGCCGACCTGGATCAGGCGCAGCAGCATGTGCCGGGCCACCTGCTGCTGCGCCGGGTCGAGCTCCGCGTACGCCTGCTCCGCCGTGACCTCGATCGCCCCCCGGATGCCGCCCGTACGCTCATAGCCCGCGACGGTGAGCAGAGTGCCGGTCCGCTTCTGCCAGGTCGCCCGCAGCGCATGGGACAGCAGGGGCAGCGCCCCGGCGTCGCAGGCGCCGCTGGTCCGGGCGCCCACATCGCGCAGCAGCAGCTCGACCAGGCCGGCTTCGATGTCCAGCTGCGCCACGGCGGCCGGCTCGCTGATCGCCTGCCGCAGCTGCCCGGCCGCCATCGGGCCGAGCGGCAGGCAACGCGCCCGCAGCGCCGCCAGCAGCGGCGGGTGGGCCACGCACTGGCCGTAGAAATCGGCGCGTACGCCCAGGACCACCGCGAGGCCGGCCGCCGCCCGGTGGCACAGCTCGGCGATGAACGCCTGCCGCGCGGCCTCGTCGCCGCACAGCGTGAACAGCTCCTCGAACTGGTCGACGATCACCAGCGTGCGGGAGTCGACGCCGCCCAGTTCGCGCATCGGCTGGGCGGTCGGCGTCAGGTACGCCACACTCGGCCGGCCGGGCCGGCGACCGGGGAGCGCGCCCCGCAGCACGGCCGGGGCCAGACCGGCGCGCAGCAGCGAGGACTTGCCCACTCCCGACGGGCCGATCACGATCGCCGGATGACCCGCCGTCTCGGGGTCGGCGAGCAGGGCCACCAGATCGGCCACGGCCCGCTCGCGGCCGAAGAACAAGCGCGCGTCCCCGGTGCGGAAGGACGTCAGCCCCGGATAGGGGCAGCCGGCCGCGGGCCGGGACCGCGAACGGCCCGTCTCGACCCGCCGCCGCGGCTCGGCTCCGAACTCGGCCTCACGAGAATCCGCTGCGTTCGCCACACGGGAAATCTACCGTCACCCAACGTGATGAGAGATGGACTCTTCGTATATCAGGAGATGCTGGTGGCCCTCATGGTTGGGGTAACCCGTAGGTGTCGTCGTTCGGCCAGCTCCTCCGCGCTGACCACGGTCAGAATCGGGGTGCCCGGCAGCGCGAACATGGTCACCACCATCTGCGACTGCGCGTCCTGAAGGTTGTTGGCGCCCTGGAGGTGGATCACGTCGCCCCCGGGCTCGAACAGGGCGTCACCGGCCTTCAGCACCCGGGGCGGCTGCCCCTCCAGCTCGAAGAGGATCTCGCCCTGGGTCACGTAGCCGAAGATCGGCCCGGGGTGCCGGTGTGGCGGCGCGCCGGGGTCGCCGGGCGGCAGGGTGATCCGGACGGTCCTGGCCTCGGCGCCGGCCGGGATCCGGGCCGCCGCCTCCGACAGGGTCGCGATCACCTCAACGCCTGGGGGCAGGTGTGCGCTCACGATGTTCCTCCATCCAAACGGGGATTGTCCGGAGTGAGGACAAGACGGCCGCCCCATTTGTGACAGCCCTATGGGGCGGTTGTGGTGTGTTCAGACGGTCGGCTCCAGGTACCGGCTCAGCACCTCGGCCTCCGCGCGGAGCCGCTCGGCGTGGTCGTCGCGGCCCAGCCGCTCGTACTCCTGCGCGGCGACCGAGCGCTCCCGCATTTCCTTCTCGACGATCGACAGCAGATCGGCCTCGGTGAGGAGACGACGTTCCACGTCGGCGGCGCCCAGGCCGGTGGTCGATCCTGCGAAGTGCTCGTTGTGCTCGGGGGCGCCGGGCGGCGGGGGGTCGACCGCGACGGCTTCGGCGTTCTCGATCGCTGCCAGAGCGGACCGGAGCGCGGTGATCGCGATGCGGTCGCGGGTCTTGAGGGCGGTTTTCAGGTCGTCGCGCAGGTTGGCGCGCATGTGCCGAACTCCTGATCCGGGGTGAGGGTAACAATACGGCTGTACGATAGCGGGGTGCCGCGGGTTGCCGATCATGACCAGCGTCGTGTCCAGATCGCACGGGCATTCCAGCGTTTGCTCGCCGCGGAGGGGTTGGCCGGCGTCTCGTTCTCGCGCGTGGCGGCAGAGGCCGGGGTTTCGGTCGGGCTCATCCAGCACTACTTCGCCGGCAAGGACGAACTGCTCCGTTTCGCCTACGACGACGCCGTGCGTCGCATGAGCGAGCGGGTGGGGATGCGCGTCCGCGAGGGTTCGGATGCCGGCCTCCAGGTCTCGCAGGTGCTGCTCGACAGTCTTGTCGAGCTGTTGCCGCTGGACGAGGAGCGGGAGATCGAGTATCGCGTCCGGCAGTGCCTTTCGGCTCAGGCGCCGTATCACCCCGGTCTCGCCGAGGTCGCCCGGCGTGCGGGCGGTGACCTGCTCGGATACGTCACGATGGCGGTCGAGGATGGCAGGAAGCGCGGTGAGGTCGATTCCGGCGTGGACGCCGTGCTCGCCGCTCGCATGATCCTCGCGACCTTGCAAGGCCTGGCCGATCAGGTCGCGCTCTCGGGTGCGGACGCGTTCTCGGCGCGCGACGTATTGCGCCCGGTCGTCGCCACGGTGTTCGCCGGGCGTCACGATCGCTCACTCTCCTGACTGCGGTAGGCCGCGTCCCTTTTGCCCCGCAATATGGTCATGCTGTTATCGTAGCAATATGAGCATATTGCTACGGAGGTCCGGTGGGACGGCGCCACTTGACCGGGAACTCGCGACGCGCACACTGACCGCAGGGTGCGCACCATGACCCAGCACGTGACCGTACGGCTGAGCAGCGGTGCCGTCCGTGGCCGCCGGCTTGACGGCCATCTCTCGTTCCGGGGGATTCCTTATGCCGCGGCCCCGATCGGAGACCGGCGATGGCGGCCGCCCGCGCCGGTCGAGCCATGGACCGGGATCCGGGACGCGACCGTGCCCGGAAACCCGGCGCCACAGCTGGCCCAGTCGTTCGCGGACGTCACCTCCGTGGACGAGGACTGTCTGACGCTCGACATCACCGTGCCGGAGGCCGCCCAGGGCGCCGGGCGGCCGGTGCTGGTATGGCTGCACGGCGGCGGCGGGACGAACGGCAATGCCGCTGCCTACGATGCTCAGCGGCTGGCCGTAGCCGGCGACGTGGTCGTCGTGGCACCGAACTTCCGGCTCGGCGTGTTCGGGTGCTTCGGCCACCCGGGTCTCGCCGACGGCGGCACCTTCGGGCTGCAGGATCAGCAGGCGGTACTTCGCTGGGTGCGGCGGGAAATCGCGCGGTTCGGCGGCGACCCGGCGAATGTGACCCTGGTCGGAGAGTCGTACGGGGCCCTCATGATCGCCGCGCACCTCGTGTCACCCGCGTCGGCGGGGTTGTTCCACCGAGCGATCCTGCAGAGCGCGTTCTCAGTACTGGGCACGACGCCGGCACACACCTTCATTCCCGGTGTTCCGGCGCTCCCGCCGAGGTGGTCCCCGATGGCAGAACTGGAGCAGTTCGGCGACGCGGTCGCGGCCGAGCGGGGTTGGGTCACGCCGGGCAGTGATCCCGAGTCGGCGCTCGCGCAGCTCCGGCGGGTCCCGGTGACAGACCTGCTCCAGGCGTCGGACTCCTTCATCCGGCCCGCCTTCGGCGGGACCACCCTGCCCGAGTCGCCCTCGACGGCGATACCCGCTGGACGCTTTCACCGGATACCGCTGATGCTGGGCGCCATGCGCGACGAGGCGCGGTTCTTCGTCGGGCTCTTCGCCGACCTCGTCGGCAACCCGGTCACAGCTGAGAGCTACCCGCGACTGGTGGCCGAGGCGTTCGGTGACTCGGCCGATCTGGTCGCCGCCCGCTACCCTCTCGACGGCTTCCCGACACCGAGCCTCGCCTGGGCCCAGATCGCCACGGACCGGGCCTGGGCACTACCGGCCTGGGAGCTGGGCCGCGCCTTCGCCGCGCACACCGGCACCTGGTTCTACGAGTTCGCCGATCGGGCCGCCCCATCGCTCGTGCCTCTCCCAGGGTTTCCGACCGGCGCCCAGCATTCCAGCGCCCTGGCGTACCAATTCGACTTTCCCGGCGGCGGTACGTCGCTGTCGGCGGCACAACGTGAGTTCGCCAACCGGATGAACCAGTACTGGACGGCCTTCGCCCGCCACGGTGATCCCGCCCGCGCGGACCTGCCGGACTGGCCCGACGTCAGCACCGGTTACGTTCAATCCCTGGCGCCCGAACGGATCGGCGGCACGGACTACGTGGCCGACCACAGCCTCGACTTCTGGGGACGAATGCCCTGAACCTCGCCTTCGTCCGCGCATGTTCGGGCTCGCGCCGATGATTTTCGCCGATGGCTCGGATCGTAGTCCTGACGGATACATCTGGACCGGAAGGACACCCTCCATGTCGATCAACGAAGAGCGGATCCGCGGCCTGATCGAGGCCTGGGCCGAGGCCGTGCACCGTGGTGAGCTGGCGGCCGTTGTCGCCGACCACGCTGAGGACATCGTGATGTACGACGTGCCCGGGGAGGTGCGCGGCATCGAGACGTACAGGAAGGCGTGGCCGCCGTTCTTCGAGTGGCAGGCGCAAGGAGCGATGTTCGAGATCGAGACGCTGGAGGTCACCGCCGGTGACGACGTCGCCTTCGCCCACGCCCTGCTTCGCTGCGGCATGCCCGAGGACGTGGCGCGGCACCGGCTGCGGCTGACGCTCGGCCTGCGCAAGAAGGACGGGCGATGGGTCGTGGCGCACGAGCACCACTCGTTCCCCCTCGCCGATCACAGTGCGGGCGCATGAGCGGTGATTCGCGCAGACCGCCGCGAAGGCCTCTCCGGGGAAGCCTCAGCGAAGCTCGCCGGTGATGATCCACAGATGGCCGAATGGGTCACGGACGCGGCCCGAGCGCTTGCCGTAGGGCCGGTTCTCGATCGGCACGAGCACCTCGGCGCCGTGGGCGACCATGCGTTCGCCGACCGCGTCCGGGTCGCCGACCTCGATCTCCAGGAGTACCGCGGAGCCGCCGAGGTCGCTTGGTGAGAGCCAGCCCCACGAGGTGATTGCCGGCGAGACGCGGAAGGACGAACCACCGATGCGGTGGTCGACGACGGCGGGCCGTCCATCGTCGCCCTGCGGAGCGCGGAACACTTGCTCGGCGCCCAGGGCGTCCTGGTAGAACGCCGACGCGCGGTCCGGGTCGGGCACGATGAGACGAGGGGTGATGCGGATATCTGGCGTCATGTGCCCATGGTGAGGTCGGGCGGGCATAGGGGTCTTGAACATATGGGAACGAACGCGCCCGCATCGGTCGTCACCTGGACGCGCGCTCCTCGCCCGGCAGCCGGTTCGACGCACGCTCCTCGCCCGGTGGCCGGTCGCGGGCCGGCGAACCCCGAACGGCCAGGCCTTCGGCGCGCAGCCACTCGGTGGGCGTGCACCCGGCCATGGCCCGCCACTCCCGGGTGAGGTGCGCTTGATCGGCGAATCCCGACGCGGCGGCCACCGCCGCCAGACCGTCCCCTCCCCCACCGGCGGCGGCCACGAGTCGGCCCCGGGCGGCCTCGAAGCGGACGAGCCGTTGGTACTCCTTCGGCGTCACCCCGAACTCGGTATGAACCGTGCTGCTCAGGTGCCGCCGGGAGCACCCGAGCAGCCGAGCCGCCTCCTGCACCCGGGTGGTCCCGGACAGGACCGCGAGAGTGGCCCGCAGCTCGTGGCTGTTGGCGCGTTCGCCGTGCCGGGCCAGGCCGGTGAGCAGCGAGCGTTCGACGAGGGCGCGACGTTGCGGCCAGGACCGGCAGGCCGCCAAGCGCTCCGGCAGGTCCGCCATCGCCGGGACGACGTCGGCGAGATCGGCGATGTCCCCGGCCAGCGCCGACGAGGGAAGTCCCAGCAGCGCGCCGGCACCCAGTGGGCTGAGCGTCAACCACACGCCGCGCGTGCACTCCTCTTGCCGCAGCTCGGCCGCGCTCAGATGGAGTCCGGCCACCACGGCCCGGAGCCGTCTGCGCGAGCCGGGCCGCCCGACCCAGGCGATCTCCAGCGGGTCCTCCTCGGGGATCGTGATCGACACCGTGGATGAGGGAAGCCCGCGATGAACGCCACCCGAGCCCGGCCCGAGATCATACGCGGCCAGTGTCGCGACGAACGGCGCCAAGGCGGTGGAGATCTGATCGGCAGGAACGGTCACTTTGTCACACTACGGCGGACAAGCTCCACGGCTACTGGCCGCTATCGCTACCGAAACCCCCGAGGGGCGCTCGCCGCGCGATGATCTTGCGGTGGCTGATCCGCCACCCCTGGTCGCCGTAGGAGATGACGTCGTCGTAGGTCGCGCTTCCGCAGGTGCCGCCCGCCATGATGGAGATCGCCTTGGACCGGGCGCGCACCCTGCCGTCGGCGAGTTCGGTGAGCACGACGTTGGTCACGTGATGGGCCACGGGGTTTCGCGCGCCCAGCGTGAGCGCGGCGTCCAGGATCGCCGCCACGCCCTCCAGCGATCCGACGCCGTAGTCAGTGGCGTCGTAGACGACGTCGGGGGTGAACAGCTCGTCCAGCCGGTCGAACTCGCCGTCGTCGAACACATGCCCGTGCAGGGAGATCAGCTCTGTGATGGCCGCGCGGTCGTCGGTGCTCAGTGTCATGCCGGTCAGACTAAATGGGGAACTCCCCACTTAGCAACCGACGCCTCTTCGCCGCGCCTGCCGCAGACGCTGGAGGAGGGCGGCGTGTCCCCGGCAGCGCGCACGGCATGGGCTCCCGGTTTACGACGTGGTTCCTTCGGTGATCCATCGGGCGAAGAGATCGACCTGCTCGGCGGACCAGGCACCGTCGTGCGGCATGGTGCCCTGGCGGAGCCGGTGCAGGATCGCGTCGGCGTGCTGGGCGACGTCCTCCCGCGACCACAGGTCGAAGGCGAAACTCATCGATTTGCGGTCCACTTCCCGGAACAGCGGCTTGATGTGGTCGGCGAAACCGACCGGCTCACCAGGTGCAGGAAGCCGCACCTGCGCCGGTCGCGCGAGTGGCGCCAGGGCGGAGACGCGGGAGCCGGGCTTGGCCTCGCACACCGGCACAGGCTGTAGTGCTCCCGGGAGGCGTCGCCGCCGAGCGGGATGCCGCCGGTGATCCGGTACGGGCCGTCCTTGGACACCTCGATCCCGGGTTCGCGCCGCGGGTCGGGAACCTGGTGACCGTCGATCGTGGCGCGGAGCGCACCGGAGGGGCGGGCGCGTACGGCCCGGACGATCTCGTCGGCCCGGCCGCCGCTGGGCGTCACGAACGGTTCCTCGCCCACCCGGAACACCGTGGGCAGCCGATCGGTGCAGAGCCCGGAGTGGGCGCAAACGCCGCGGTTGTCCTGGACGGTGACCTGCACGTCTTCGTAGGAGTCGAGCCGGTCAGGCGTCCTGGCCGGGTCCTTGGCACCGCTGGACCCGATGCGGGCATGGCTGCCGTCGCACAGCGGTTTGGTGGCGGACTGGCCGCATCGGCACAGCGCCATCTGCGGGAACGTCTGGATGGGCTCGCCCAGCCAGTTGGTGACCCTCGAGACGTGCGGCGATCGCCCTGCCGAGCCCCTGGGCTGCGCCGGTCACGACGGCCGCGCAGTGAGATGAGATCCGCAAGGGGGCGGCCGGAAACATCCGGAAAGGGGAAAGGCATGGGTGCTCCTTGTGCTCAGGGGATTCAATGAGATGGGACGCGGTCATGCGGCCGGCTTGGCGATCCATGAGCGGATCAGCTGCAGGGCCTCGGCGGCTTTGCTGGAGAACGGTTCAGCGAGAATGCCGTGGGCTGTTTCGCTCTGCATGGTGAGCACGGCTGTGCCTGCGGCGGCGCGGAGGGCGCGCGCGAAGTGCTCGCCCGATGCTCGGATGGAGTCGTACTCGGCGGTGATGATGAAGAAGGGCGGCAGCCCGGACAGGTCTCCGTTGGGCGGGAACGCGTAGGGATCGTCGAGCACGGATCGGCGGCCGGCGTAGTTGTGGGCCATATCGGTGAGGTCCTGCGGTTCGAAGAAGTTTCCCGCCGCGCCGGTCCGGATCCGGTCAATCTCCGCATCGTCCCAGGGCAACGCCTCGCTGTGCAGGAGCGGATAAGCCAGGACGACCGTCCGGGGAAGCCGCGACCCGGGAGTGTCACGCAGGCGTTCCTCGGGAGTCGTGTGCGGACGATAAACGCGCCCGCGGACGACACCGTCCGGGCCAGGGATCGTGACGTTCTGCGTCGGGATGGAGAGGAACTCGGCCGGGTACTGGGCAGTGGGTGACATGATCCCGCCGGCTGCTTCGAGTAAGCGCAGCAGGTCAGGGAAGCGAGGAGTCGCCGTCCCTCGCGGGTTGGACATGATCCGGTCCACCCTTCTGGGTGCCACGGCGCCCATGATGCGGAGCATCCGGCCCATGGCGGCGTACTTCCACGAGCCGCGCGCCAGAACCAGCTTGTCATCCACTGCGTCTCCCTCGGTTCCGGCGAGTCGTGCGCCCTCAGAGAGGCGAGCATATCCCGGTGTATTGGCTTCAGGACAATAGTTGAGTACGGTGCCGCTAATCGGGTTTGACCCGCCCCGCCTGCCAAAGGTGAAGCATGTCCTCCGCATCCCCCCGCCCTCCCCGCCCCTGGTGGGTGGGCATCGTGTCCGGAATGGCCTCCTACATCGACGCCGCCGCCATCGTGAGCTTCGGCATCGCCATCATCGTGTTCCAAAGCGCCCTCGAACTGAACGAGCTCCAGGTCGGACTCGCCTCCGGGGCGCTGACCTTCGGCGTCGCCGTGGGCGCGATCTTCGGCGGCGGCCTGGGAGATCGATTCGGCCGCCGGCCGGTCTTCACCGTCACGATGGTAATGAACATCGTTGCCCTCGTAGCCTTGATGGTCGCGCCCTCCTTCGCTGTCCTGCTCGCCGGTGCGGTCCTCCTGGGCCTGGGCGCCGGGGCGGATCTTCCCGTGTCGCTGTCCACGATTTCGGAAGCGGCGACAGACAAGAATCGGGGCCGCCTGCTCGGGTTCTCCAACCTGCTGTGGCTGGCTGGTGCGGTCGCCGCTTCGCTGCTGGGGTCGGCCGTCGCAGCCCAGGGCATGGCCGGCGTGCGCATCATCTTCGGCCATCTGGCCGTGGTGGCGCTGCTGGTCCTGCTCGGCCGGCTCACCATCCCCGAATCCGAGGACTGGATGGCTGCCCGCGCCGGGCGCTCGCGCGGCGTCGCGGCGGTTCGTAGCGACCGGACGCGCGTTCGCGAACTGCTCCGGACGCCCTACGCCGCGCCGTTCATGGCCCTGACCGGCTTCTACACCCTGACGAACCTGATCGCGAACACCACCGGCCAGTACGGCAACTACGTGCTGGTGAACTACGGCGGCGTCTCCCTGCAGACCGCCGCGCTGGTCGGTCTTCCCGTGCTGCCGATCTCCATCTTCGGCTACCTGTGGTTCATGCGGATCGCCGACAAGCCCGTGCGCTTCCGCTACTTCACCATCGGCGCGGTCTTTCAGGTGCTCAGCCCGCTGACCATCGCGATCTTCGGCGTGAACGTCGTGACGTATCTGGTTAGCATCGTCTTCACCGCGGTGGGCACGGCATTCGCGTTCGAAGGCATCATGAAGGTCTGGGCGCAGCGGTCCTTCCCCACCCTGCTGCGCACGACCGCGCAGGGCCTGATCATCGCGGTCGCCCGCTTCGCGGCCGCGCTCGTCGCCGGCGTTACCCCTATGCTCCTGGCCGCTGGACCCAGCGTTCTGTACGGGATCCTTGCCGCTCTGGGCCTGGCCGGCTGTGGCTGGGCGTGGCTCGTGTTCCGGACCAGGGACGCCCATGACGAGTTCGGATCCGGCACGGCGCCCCAAGATCCGACCCTGGCCGGAACGTACCTTCCCGCCTCCGGCCACGCCACCTGAGCCGAGGACTCGTGAGGCCCTGCCCTCGGGACCGACCCTCTAGAGTTCGGTGGGACAGGACCACGAGCAGGAGAGCCCGGTTGCCCAGACCCACCAAACTGACTCCGCCCGAGGTCCTCCGGGCGGAGGACCTCAGCCCCCTTGTCGGCGCGGAAGGACCTGACCTCTCCTCCGCGCTGTTCGCCCTCACGACCTGGGGCACCTCCACCCGGTTCCGTGAGCAGCTCATGTCCGCCTGCGACTTCCCGCTGCCAGGGGACCTGGCGGCGTTCCTCCTGGTCAACCAGCTGATCTACCGCGGAGTCGCGCGCCCCACCGACCTGGCCGACGCCATCGACACCGGACGGTCGAACATCAGCAAGGTGGTCGCCCGCCTGGAGGCGAGCGAATTGGTCTTCCGCGCCGCCGACCCCGCCGACGACCGGGCCGTCGTGGTCGCGCTGACCGACCACGGAAGAAGCGTCGCCCGGCGGATCCTGGCCGCCACCGAGGCGCTGCACATGCCCGCCGTCGAGCACTGGTCACCGGAAGAGATCGCCATCCTGGGCCAGCTGCTCGTCAAGCTCGCCAGATCGCTGGACGCCCTGCCGAACCACCCCCTCTCTTCTGCGGCTGGCGTCTCTCTCGATACCCCATCACCTTGACTATTGTCCCTAGGACAATTGTTGCTAGGCTCGCGATCAGCTGACCAGCCGGCAGCCGCCGCTCGCCTCGATGGAGAAGTCATGGCATCGCCAGCCAATGCCGGGGATATCCGGGCCACCGCCGCCTCGCGGCCGTCTGATCTCCGCACCGGTCGCCGGGTGGACCCCATCGGGCTGGACTCGGCCCGCCCCGAGTTCTCCTGGGGGCCGGGCGACCTTGCCCAGCAGTGGTACGAGCTGGAGGTCGCCGACTCCGCCGGCGAGAAGGTCTGGACCTCAGGCCGGGTTACCGGTGAGCGCCCTTTCGGCGTGCCGTACGAGGGCCCCGCGCTTCGGGCGAAGACACGGTATGTCTGGAAGGTGCGCGTGGGCGACGACGGCCGCGCCAGCGACTGGTCCGACCCGGCGACGTTCGAGACCGGCCTGCAGGATGAGGACTGGTCGGCCATCTGGATCACCGACGACCAGCCGACCGACTCACGACGCACCCTGTACTTCCGCGGCGCCGCGACGCTGCCGCCCCAAGTCGTGCGGGCCCGCGCATACGCCACGGCCCTGGGCTGGTACCGGCTGTTCGTCAACGGGACGGACATCACCGGGCACGCGCTCGTCCCCCGGTGGACACCGCTCGACCAGTACGTCGAGTATCAGGTCTACGACATCACCGACGCCCTACGCGCGGGCGAGAACGTCTTCGACGTGATCGTCGCCGACGGGCGCTACCGCGGCCGCAACGGGTTCCAGTCGCGAGGAGCGGTCTTCGGGGACCGGCTCGCCACCCTCGTGCAGATCGAAGCGGAACTCGCCGACGGCACCAGCGTCACGCTCGGTTCCGACACGACATGGACGGTCGGCGCCGGTCCCGTCCGCACCGCCGATCACAAGCACGGAGAACGCGTCGATCTCCGGCTCGCCTACCAGCCGGGGATCTCGCTCCCGCTCGACGCCTGCCCGGCCGTCGAGCTTGCGCACCACGACCGCCGACTCATCGGCGAGGAGGTCGAGCGCGTCGGCGAGGTCGGACGCCTGCCCGGCCGCATCACGAAGACTCCCCAAGGCGTCATCCTGGTCGACTTCGCGCAGAACTTCGCGGGCGTGGCCCGCGTACGGCTGTCCGGAGCGCCGGGCACGATGGTGCGGCTGTCCTACAGCGAGGTCCTCACCCCTGACGGAGAACTCGACGTCCACTATCTGGACCTCTTCGGCCGCTCCAAGGAGTGGTTCCAGCGTGACGAGGTGACCCTCGGCGAGACGGCGGCCGACTACACGCCGTGGTTCACCGTTCACGGCTTCCGGTACCTCGCGATCGAGCCCCTCACCGACGACGAGGCCTTCCGCGTCGAGGACGTCGAAGGGATCGTCCTTTCCACCCCCCTGCGCTCGACGGCCACCTTCGCGAGCTCGGACGAGCGACTGAACCGCTTGTGGTCGAACGTGGAATGGTCGCTCCGCTCCAACTTCCTCGATACGGCCACTGACTGCCCAACCCGGGAACGTTCGGGATGGACCGGCGACATCCAGATCTTCGGCCCGACCGCGTCCGTGATGGTCGACGCCGACCCGTACCTCCGCCGCTATCTGCGTAACCTCGCCGCCGAACAGTTCCCGGACGGAGGAGTGCCCACCGTCATCCCCCGCGAATGGTCGCAGTTCAGCGGCGGGAAAGACCAGCAGTACGCCTTCCGCTCGGCCGCCGGCTGGGGCGACACCGCCGTCATGCTCCCCTGGACAGTGCACACCTACTACGACGACCCCGAGATCCTGCGACGCCAGTACCCATCCATGCGCGCCTGGGTGGAGAACATCGCCCGCATCGCGGCAGAATCCTCGGGACTCGTGCGCCGATTCGGCCGGCGCGCCGGCCGGCTGGAGCGCTACGTCGTCGACACGGGAATGCACTTCGGAGAGTGGCTGCGGCCCGGCGAGAACATGATCACACAGATGATACGCAACAAGATACGCCCGCCCGCCGAAGTCGCCACGGCCTACTTCGCCCACTCCTGCCACCTTCTCGCCCGCATCGCCCAGCAACTGGACCACGCAAGCGACGCAGAACGCTATGGGGAACTCGCGGAGCACGCGCGAAGCGCCTACCGCGCCGCTTTCGTCCGCGAGGGCGGGGCCCGCATCGGCGCCGGCAGACAGGACGACTACGTCCGCGCACTGGCGTTCGGCCTGCTCGAACCCGCCGAACAAGACCGCGCCGCCACACGGCTGGCCGCGCTCATCGAGGACAACGGCGGGCACCTGGCGACCGGTTTCCTCAGCACCCCGATGCTGTTGTCGGTCCTGGTGGAGGTCGGGCGCAGCGACCTGGCCTACCGCGTGCTGCTGCAGTCATCGCCTCCCTCCTGGCTGCACCAGATCGAGCGAGGCGCCACGACCATCTGGGAAACGTGGGAGGGTCACGACCGGAAAGGCGCCGCCCGGATGTCCCACAACCACTACGCGTTCGGGTCCGTTGCCGGATGGCTGTTCGAGCACGTGGTCGGCATCCGCCCTCTCGAGCCCGGCTATCGGCGCTTCGCTGTGGCGCCCACGCCGGGAGGCGGGCTCACGTCCGCCGGAGGGACATTGGAGACCGGCTACGGGACGATCGCGGCGAGCTGGCACGTCACCGACGCGACCACCGTGCTCGAGGTCACCGTGCCGCCGGGCACGCAAGCCGAAGTTCACCACGAAGGCGACGTTCGCCGCCTGGGCGCCGGCACCCACCGGCTCTGACAACTGGCATGCGCCAGCGGCGATGCACGGCGGTCCCAGGTCACCGCATCGGGGCCGGACAGAGCAGACTGCGACCTTCGGACGAGCGTTACCATCATGGCCCGACCTCGGCCTCGGCCATGATGGGGCGGCTTATGATCCGCAGTGGCGCTTCGAAGGGTGCGGGGTCGACATGGCACGCTCCGCAGTACCTGTCTGCGGCAGGGGTCGCTTCGCCGGCATGGCCGCCGGCCCGGTTGCCACCGCCTGGCATGCGCCCCCCGCAGGCGTCCTCCTGCCTGTCGCGCGAGTACATCCGCGACCGGACCCTGGAAGGCCACGAATCCGCCCGCGCCCGCGGCAAGGCCATCGGCGGCGCCGCGGTCACCGACGAGAACATGCTGTCCATGGCCCTGCACCTGCGCGGCCAGGACCTCAGCCTGCGCGACATCGCCGCCCGGCTCGTCATCACCAGCGGCAAGAAGAAGGGCCGTCACCCCTCGGCCGCGACCGTCCTGCGCATGCTGCGCGACCACGACCAGCAGACCGCGACCTGACCGGCCAGGCCCGTCAAGGCCCAGGGGACGGCTGGATGCGGGGAGCTATCGCAGGCGGATCGCCTCGGCCGCGCGGCGGCAGACCGGGTACACCGGGTTGCCGCCAGCGTCCAGCCCTTCCACCAGGCGGTCATCGGTCACCACCGATGTCCCATTCGCCCGGGGCGACCATGCCCACCACCAGCCCCGTCACCCACGGCCACGACGTCTCATCCGTGTCGGCTGCTGTCAGTGGGTGGCGGACCCGCACCGGCGACGCGTCCGGGAACGAGTTCGCCTGCCGGGCCAGCGCGCCCGCCAAGGTCTCCACACCCAGTTCCAGGTCCGACTTGGCCAGCGTCTTGTTGATCGTGCCCGCGGCCAGCTCATCGGCCAGCGCCAGGATGACCGTGTTGCTCGCCGCGAACGCCTTCACCGCGGCCACGTACTGGTCGACCTTCGCGGCCGTGGCCGCGTTCAGGCCCTGGGCCTGCCAGCGCTCGCCGGTCTCGGCTCGCCCCGGCCATCCCTGCCGCCACCATCGCCACGCGCCATGCCACAGATCGTCCCAGACCGGCACCGGCCGCCCGCCGCACCTTCACCACATCGAGCCCCGGGGCCGGCCTCCCGCACCATGATCATTTGTCGCGCTGACCGTCTGTGCGATGGAACGGAATCCGGCGTCAACCACGTCCCGAAGACCGCAACGGCAGGGGTTCACTGACCTGGGAGAACCCCGCTAACGCCGGATTCCGTTCCAAATCTCTCTGACCCCCGCTGCTTGGACAGCGCGATGAGGTGTTCCAGGGAGCAGCCATGACGGTCGGCAGGGTCACCGGGCTGCGGGCCAGGCGTGCATGGCGACGGCGATGGATCGAAGGAGTTCGTCGCGGGTGGCGCCGCCAGCGGCCTGGACGGCGATGCCGTTGCTGGTGACCATCACGTAGCGCGCCAGGTCGGCGACATCCGTGTCGGCCGGCAGGTCGCCGTCGTCGACTCCTTGCCGCAGGCGCTGCCCGATGGCGTCGAGGATGGCGGCTCTGCGGGCGGCGAGTGCCCGGCGGACGGGCTCGCTGGCGTCTCCGACGGCGAGTGCGCCCTGGACGAGCAGGCAGCCGTGGGGGGTGGAGGGACCGGTGCACAGTACTGCGGTCGACCGCAGGAACGCCTCGACGGCGCCGCGTGCCGTTTGTTCCTCGGCGAACTCCGAGGCCGCGGAGTGGAAGCTCTGCGCGTACAGGTCGAGGGCCTTCATGAAGAGGTCTTCCTTGTTGCCGAAGGCGGCGTACAGGCTCGGCCTGTTGATGCCCATGGCGGTGGTCAGATCCGTCATCGAGGCGCCCTCGTAGCCCTTGGCCCAGAACACCTTCAAAGCGCTGACCAGTGCCGCATCCATGTCGAACTCGCGGGGTCGTCCGCTCTTCATACCTTCCCACCTGCCCGGTCTTCTGTACCGCCGAGTATAGATCCGCTTGACGGCGCGCCACCCCTCAATTAATATACCGCTCGGTACATTATATCGATCGGTACAGAAGTGGCTGGGTGGGCGCCCTCGAGCGTCTCGCTCGCTTGCTCTTCCGGAAGCCCAGGGCTTCCGACCGTCAGACTTCGCAGGAGTTCCGCATGCCTTCCTTGTTCGATCCCTTCCATCTGGGCGGCCTGTCGCTGCCCAACCGCGTCGTGATGGCCCCCATGACCCGCTCCCGTGCCACCGCCGACGGCCTGGCCACCGAGTCCGTCGCGACCTACTACGCCCAGCGCGCCACCGCCGGCCTGCTGATTTCGGAAGGCATCCAGCCCAGCGCACGAAGCCAGTCGACGGTCAACACCCCGGGCCTGCACACTCCCGAACAGGCCGCCGCGTGGAAGCAGGTCACCGACGCGGTTCACGTGAACGGCGGACGGATCTTCGCGCAGCTCATGCACTCAGGCCGGGTCAGCCACCCGAACGTCACCGGCACGGTGCCCGTCGCCCCCTCGGCTCTCGGCGTCGGCACCCCGATCTTCGCCACCCGCTTCGGCGACCCTGCCGGCATGCAGCCCGCCCCCGAACCGCATGAGCTGACCACCAGCGAAGTGGCGGACGAGATCGCGGTGTTCGTGGACGCCGCCCGCAACGCCGTCGAGGCCGGCTTCGACGGCGTCGAACTCCACGGCGCGAACGGCTACCTCATCCACCAGTTCCTGTCCTCCAACGCCAACCGGCGCACCGACGCCTACGGCGGCTCGATCAACGGCCGCATCCGCTTCGCCGTCGAAACCGCCGAGGCCACGGCCCAGGCCATCGGCGCCGACAAGGTCGGCATCCGCCTCTCCCCCGGAAGCCAGCTGTGGGACATCGAGGAGAACGACGTCCCCGACCTCTATACCGCCCTGACCAGCGCCCTGGCACCGCTCGGCATCGCCTACCTCCACACGGTCGCCGCCACCGAGGCAGACGTACTGCTGGCCATGCGCAAGCTGTGGCCCAGCGCCTTCATCGTCAACCCCTCGACCGTCGTCAACCCGCAGCCCTCCGGTAAGCCCGAGGGCGAGTACTGGCTCGCCCAGGGGGCCGACCTCGTCAGCTTCGGCCGCAACTACCTGGCCAACCCCGACCTCGTCGAGCGCTTCCGCGCCGAGGCCCCCCTGGCCCAGGCCGATGCCGACACCATCTACCACGGCGGCGACCAGGGATATATCACCTACTCCAACCACCAGCCCTGAGCAGCGCATAGCCCGCTGCCTGCGCAGGCCCTGGCCCCGGCGCGTGCCGGGGCAAGGGCCCGCCTCTGCGGCGCGGCTCCGGCCGGACTGCCGGTGGAGCTCCCCGACGGCCCGCATCGGGCAGCGGCCCGTACGGCGCGGGTTGTCGTACCGGCCTCGACGTCCGCGCTGGGCACGGGCGCGGCGGCGGCCTCGCGGTCCATCTCCCGGCCGACCGACCGGAGAGCCCGAACATCACAATTCATGATCAGTATCGCGGGCCCCGTCGCCAGCGGCGCTCCCGCGATCTTCACACTGTCAGACTTTGGCCTGAAATGGCCGTGACGTGCGGTCTTGTTCGATGAGTTCTGGGGTTCGTGGTGCCGGTCAACTTCCTCCCTCGTGGTGGTGCCCGAGGGCAAGCGGATCTCACCGCTGGACCCGGGTGAACACCGGCCTCATCGCCGACCAGTGGGACGAACTGCTGCGCGTCGCCGGATCCCTGCGCACCGGCGCCGTCCGGCCCGCCGAACTGTTCCGCTACCTCGCCGACGGCGGCACCCCCACCCCCATCGGTCGAGCGCTGATGGAGCTCGGCAAACTCGACCGCTCCGCCTACCTGGCCTCCTACTTCGACGACGAACTCCTACGCCGCCGCGTCAACACCCAGCTCAACCGGCAGGAATCCCGCCACACCCTCGCCCGCAAGATCTTCCACGGCCAGAAGGGCGAACTCCGGCAGCGATACAAGGAAGGCATGGAAGATCAACTAGGGGCCTTGGGATTCATGACAAACGTCGTGATCCTGTGGAACACGGTCTATATCGCCCGCGCCATCGAAGCCATCCGCGCCGAAGGCAAGAAGGGCTCCGCCGCCGACATCGCCCGACTCAGCCCCCCTCGGCTTCGACCACCTGATCCAACATCACCCGCAGCTCAGCGAGCCGCCGCAACCTGACCGCCGGCGCCAGCCCTGCCAACTCCCCGCACAACCGCTCAACATCCGACCGGATGAACGCCACACCCTCGAACTCAGCCACCCGGCAAGAATCGCCTGGTCAGGCACCTACTGTCAACAGATGTGACACTAACCCCGGTTCGTCGTACCGCTCCTATTCGAGGGCCGTACGGTCCGGAACCCCTACTTCGTCCCGGCCATGGAGAAGCGCACCGGCATGTGCTTGATGCCGTTGATGAAATCCGACCGCATCCGCTTGACCGGCCCCGCGTGCTCCGCCTCGGGGAAGCGGCGCAGCAACTCCCTGATCATGCAGTTGATCTGCAGCCGGGCCAGGTTGGCGCCCAGGCAGAAGTGCGGCCCACCGCCGCCGAACGTCATGTGGTCGTTGGGGCTGCGGCGGATGTCGAAGGTGTACGGGTCGGCGAAAACGTCCTCGTCATGGTTGCCGGACATGTAGAACGTCACCACCTTCTCCCCTTCGGCGATCTTCTGGCCGCGGAGTTCGGTGTCGCGCGTGGCCGTACGCCGGAAGTTGTGGATCGAAGAGCCCCAGCGCAGGAACTCCTCGGTGGCGCTGCGCCACAGGGCTTCGTCGTCGAGGCCGGCCGCCAGGTCGCGGTAGCTGTCCGGGTGGAGGATGAGGGCGTTCATGGCGTGGGCGATGAGGTTGCGGGTGGTCTCGTTCCCGGCGACGCAAAGGATCACGAAGAAGGAGTCGATCTCTTCCCTGGTCAGCCTGTCGCCGTCGACCTCCCCCTCCACCAGCGCGGTGAGGATGTCGTCACGCGGGTTACGGCGGCGGTCGTCGACCAGGCCGTCACAGTAGGAGAAGATCTCCGCCCCGGCGATCTCGCCGTCCTCGGGCGTCGTACGGAAGTCGGGATCCTGGAAGCCGACCATGCGGTTGGACCACTCGAAGATCAGGTGGTGGTCCTCCTCGGGGACGCCGATCAGGTCGCAGATCATCTGCAGCGGCAGGTATTCGGCCACGTCGGTCACGAACTCGACCTCGCCGTCCCGCTCCCGTACGGCTTCCGCGATCTTCTCGGCGCGCCGTTGGATGGTGCCCCGCAGCCGGGCGATCGTCCTGGGCGTGAAGCCCGCGCTGACCAGCCGGCGGTAGCGGGTCTGCTTGGGCGGGTCCATGTTCAGCAGCATCATGCTGGCGATCTCGATGAACTCCGGCGTCTGGGTACGGATGAACGCGGTCCCGATCTCGGTCGACCAGGTTTGTACGTCCCGACTGATCGCCTTTATGTCTTGATATTTCGTGACGGCCCAGAAGCCGGTGTCGTCGGGGACGTCGTGCCAGTGGACGGGCGCGTTCTGGCGCAGGTAGGCGAACTGGTCGTGGGGAACTTCGCGTTCCCACGTCTCTTCGAGCAGGTTGATCCGCATGGGCTCCCTTTCGGCGCGAGAATCTAGGAGAGTCGAGCAGGTCGAGCAGGTCGAGCGGTCGGGACGGCCCGGGGGCCCGGGACGTCGAAGGGCTCAGGGGTCGGGCAGTCCGAGCAGGTCGCGCAGGCTCTCCACGACGGCCCGCTCCTCGACCGCGGCGGGATCGAGCCGGTGCTGGACCGCGCAGCCGATCAGCACCCCGAGCACGGCCGTGGCCGTCCGCTCCGGCGATCGGCGCAGCGGCACGCCGGCCGTCTCGGCCCAGTCGGACAGCCCGCCGGCGAGCCGGGCACGGATGTCGGCATAACGTCTGGCCAGTGGCTCGGCGATGACGGGATCGCGCGCGCCGTGCAGCCACAGCTCCAGCTCGAGCAGGAGCCATGACGCACCGCGATCCTCGTCTTTACGTGTCAGCGCTTCGAACAGGGCGGCCAGCCGCTCGTCGAGTTCGGTGACCTCCTCGAACCCGGCGAGCAGCTCGGCCGCGGTCTGGTCCTTCCACACCTCCAGCAGCGCGAGCAGCAGCCCTTCCTTGCCGCCGAAGTGGTTGTACAGCGCGCCGGTCGTGCGATCGGCCGCATCGGCCACCGCCTCGGCGGACACCGCGTGGAACCCCTTGCGGGCGAACAGGTCAGCGGCCGCGTCGATCAGCCGGGCCCGGGTCTCGGCTCGCCGCTGATCCTGGGTACGCGCCACCGGGGTGCTCCCGTCTGATATCGGGTCTACTACATATGTTTACCTCTCGATATATATGCCCGAACGAGCGCTAGGTCAACTGCTGAGCGGGCTCGGTCGCCGGCTCCTTACGCGGGCTGAACAGGAGACAGGAGAGGACGGCGACCACCAGGACCACGGCGCACATCACCAGGGTGGTCTGCATGGCGTGGACGAAGCCGGTGGCGAACGTGTCGGCGGTGACGCGTTCGTACAGGCTCCTCGTGGCGGGGCCCAGGCCGCCGGGCGGCGTGGGCGGGCTGTAGTTGTGCGCGGCGGCGGCGCTGTCGTCGATGAACCGGGCGCGCAGGTTCTCCGGCAGCTGACCGGCGCGCTTCTCGGCCTCGTCGCGCAGGGTCGAGGAGAGGCGGGCCGACAGCAGGACGCCCAGCACGGCGGTGCCGAGGACGCCACCGATCTGCCGGGTGGTGCTGGACACGCCGGAGGCCGCCCCGGCCAGCCGGGGATCGACACCGTCCATGGTGGCCTGCAGCAGGGGTACGAACGTGGCACCGCCGGCGATCCCGATGATGGTCAATCCGGGTTGCAGGCTCCACGCGCCGCCGGCGGGTCCGGCCATGGCGACCAGTACCAGCAGTCCGACGGCCAGCAGCGTCAGGCCCGCCGTCAGGATGTACTTGCCGCCGAACCTGTCCGACAGCCGCCCGGCATACGCTGAACCGACCGCGGTGAGCACGGCGCTCGGCAGCACCACCAGGCCGGTCTCCAACGCGGAGTACCCGCGCGCCATCTGCAGGTACAGCACCACCACGAACATGATGCCGATCATGCCGAGCTGGAAGACGAACCCGACCCAGTTACCGACCGCGAAGTTGCGCGCGCCGAACAGGGCCAGCGGCATCAGCGGCCCGTCCTGTTGCCGGTGCTGCCACAGGACGAACATCGCCAGCGACGCGACGCCCGCGACGATGACCGAGGCGATGCTGATCGGCCCGGAGATGGTGCCCCAGCCGTAGCGTTCCCCCTCGATCAGGCCGAACACGATGCCGCTCAGCCCGGCAGTGGCCAGCGCGACGCCGACCAGGTCGAGCCGATGCTGACGGCCCGCGCGCATGGGCGGCGCGAAGGTCAGCGCCAGCACGGCGGTGATCATCCCGATCGGGACGTTGATGAAGAAGATCCATCGCCAGTTGAGGTGGGCGAGCAGGAAGCCGCCGATGACTGGTCCGACGATCGGGGCGAAGCCGACGATCGACCCGAACAGCCCGAACGCGCGGCCGCGCAGCCGTGGCGGGAAGATCGTCAGGATCGACGAGATGACCTGCGGGAACAGCAGCGCCCCGCCCAGTCCCTGCAGCAGCCGGGCAGCCAGCAACTGGGGCGATGAGTCGGCCAGCCCGCACATTGCCGAGGCGATGGTGAAGGTGCTGATGCCGATCACGTACAGCCGGCGGTATCCGAAGATGTCCCCCAGCCGCCCGGTGGTGATCAGCAGCACCGAGAAGACGAGCAGGTAGCCGTCGATGACCCACAGCACCTGGTCGTAGGAGGCGTCGATGCCATGGATCAGTGTGGGGATGGCGACGTTGACGATGGATCCGTCGAGCAACGACATGAAGAAGCCGACGCACATGATCGCGAGAACCAGCCACGGACGCCGCGTGACTGGTTGTTCGGTGGATTCGATTTCCGGCATTCCGGAGACCTCTCTGAGGGCAACCGTCTGCTGGGTGATGACACGCGCCACTGATGTCAGATCGGCTCTAACCTCGGAAGAGACCAGAAGGGCCGCCGCGCGTCGCCACCATGCAGAACACCCTTGTCCAGGATGTGGTGAGCGACTTCCACCTTCCCCGTGTCATCGGGACCCGGGTGAAGCTGGTAAGCGGGGCGGAAAGCCCAACGGTGAGAAGTCGGTTCGCAGCTTAGCGCCGCGCGTGGCGGATCTTCAACCGTCCTGTCCCCATGGCCCCGAAGATCCGGATTCGTGGCCCGCCGGGGCGTACGCGCCGCCGGGTCTTGTAGAGCGGGGCCTTCCACCCGAAACGCAGCCCCTCGACGTCGACGATCGCGTCGCGAGGCACCGTGATCTCGGCGCCGCCGGTGCCGAGGTGCAACTCGATGTCGACCACCGGGTGGTCGATGACCGCCCGGGACAGGTCCAGGCGCACCCTTCCGAGTGCGGACTCGACCTTGAGGGTCCGAGGTACGCGCCATGCGCCGCGCCGCTGGATCCGCCCGCTGACGGCGGCGATCGTGGACGTGGCGCCCGCGTCCTCCTCCGGGAGCGCGGCCAGAGCCGACCCGAGTTCGCTGTGCGTGTTGGCGGTGAGCACCTGGTGGAGGCGTTCGTCCAGTTCCTCGTACGAGAGGTGCCCTTCGGTGTACGCCTCCTGAAGGCGCCGCACGGCCGTGTCGCGGTCGTCTTCGCTGACCACGATCGGATCCATGATCCCTCCATTGGGTACTTTGTACGCAGTTGCGACGGCCAGGTTAAGTCACTGGGTACTATGTACGCAAGTTGGGGGTGGAACGGTGACCGACGCCGAGTACGTGAACATCTGGATGCGGCCTGAGCGCCCGGCTCGCGGGCCGAAGCCGGCCTACAGCCGTGCCCAGATCACCGAGGCGGCGATCCGGATCGCTGACACCGAGGGGCTGGAGGCCGCCACCATGCGGCGGATCGCCGCCGACATCGGCGCGGGCGCGATGTCCCTCTACCGCTACGTCCCGAGCCGCGATGACCTGATCGAGCTCGTAGCCGACCGGCTGCAGGGCGAGATCGACGTCGAGGGCATGCCCTCCGGCGACTGGCGTGCGGACCTGACCCGCTACGCCGACGGGATGCGGGCAATGTGGCTGCGGCACCCGTGGATCGCCACCGTGCACCGCTCGCTCCCCGGCTTCGGCCCCAACCAGCTGCGCCTGATCGAACGGGTGATGGGCGCCCTCGACGCCCACATCCCCATCGACGAGAACCTCGGCCTCATGGCCATTCTGAACGGCTACATCGACAGCGCCGTCCGCGACGAGGTCAGCTGGGCCGAGGAGGTCCGCCGCAGCGGGCTCACCGAGTCGCAGTGGCTGGCGCGGACCTACCCGTACGTTGAGCAGCTGCTCAAGAGCGGCCAGTACCCGATCTTCACCAAGATCGCGACGCAGGCCCGCCAGACGCACCTGAGCCGTGACGAGCGGTTCCGCTACGGGCTGGAGCGCGTCCTCGACTGCATCGCCGCGGCCCTCCCGTCAACGGCCGAGCCTCCGGAGACGCGTCAGTAGTAGCTGGGCTCGATCACCATGTCGTCGTCTGGCCTGAGGCTGTGTCGATCACTTCGTCCAGGACGTCGCGCGAGCGGATCAAGTCCGCCGCGCTGCTCGTGGCGTTCGCGATGATCGAATCCCGTAGCCGCGATCCGCTCATGCCGCTGCGTATGTTCGCCAATCGCAGCCTGGTCGCGGCCATAGCGATCACGGCGGTGTTCGGGGCGGACCTGGGCGCGCACTACTACCTGCTCACTGTCTCCCCCACTCCCCCTTCATCGCCGTGTCGCCGGCCTAGCCCTCGGCCGCCGGCTTGTCCAGCTCGGCGAGCTCCCCGTCGGAGAGTGAGACTCCCGCGCCGGCGACGTTCTCGCGCAGGTGCGCCGGCGACGAGGTGCCAGGAATCAGCAGGATGTTCGGCGATCGCCGCAGCAACCAGGCCAGGGCGACAGCCTTCGGCGTCGTGTCCAACCGGGTGGCCACGGTCGAGAGCGCCGCGGACTGAAGCGGGCTGAAGCCGCCGAGGGGGAAGAAGGGCACGTAGGCGATGCCCGCTTCGGCGAGCGTGTCGATCAGGTCGTCGTCTTGGCGGTAGGCGAGGTTGTACATGTTCTGCACGCACACGATCGGCGCGATCGCCCGTGCCTCGGCGACCTGCTCCGCGGTCGCGTTGCTCACTCCGAGATGCCGGATCAGGCCCTGCCGCTGGAGCTCCACGAGCGTCTCGAACGGCTCGGCGAGCGAGCCGGATTGGGGTCCCTCGGCGTTGCCGAGCCGGAGGTTGACCAGGTCGAGCACTTCGAGGCCGAGGGTCTCCAGGTTCTCGTGGACGGAGCGGCGCAGCTCGTCGGGCTGTCGGGCCGGGGGCCAGCCGCCCTGCTGGTCGCGGATCGCGCCGACCTTGGTCACGATGTGCAGCGATTCGGGGTATGGGTGCAGCGCTTCGCGGATCAGTTGGTTGGTGACGTGCGGCCCGTAGGCGTCGCTGGTGTCGATGTGGGTGATTCCGATGTCGACGGCCTCGCGGAGGACGGCGAGTGCGCTGTCGTGGTCGGCAGGCGGCCCCATGACTCCGGGGCCGGTGAGCTGCATGGCGCCGTAGCCGAATCGGGTGACGGTCAGGTCACCCAGGGTTCCGGTTCCGCCGGGGGGTGAAGTGGGGAGCGTGCTCATATCTCTGCCTTTCGTGGTTAACGGCTCCTTGTCTATATATGGGGATGTAACTTCCTGATAGGAAGTAGGCACCTCAAAGTGCGTAAGTCGCCCACGGGTGAGGAGCGGTCGATGGCAACCAAGACCGTGGCCCAGAAGAAGGCACAGGCCAAGGCGGAATATGACGCTTTCCTGGCGGCGTGTCCTAGCCGCAAGCTGCTCGATCGGATCTCCGACAAGTGGGTGGCGCTGATCCTGGCCGCGCTGGGCAGCGACGGCCCGCATCAGTTCGGTGCCGACTGCGCCGGTGAGCCCAGGTCGATGCGCTACTCGGAGCTGTCCCGCCTGCTGGCCGGCGTCAGCCAGAAGATGCTCACTCAGACGCTGCGCTCCTTGGAGCGGGACGGCCTCATCACCCGCACGGTGACGCCGACCGTGCCAGTGACGGTCACCTACGAGCTGACCGAACTCGGTCTCTCGCTGCAGGAAATGATGCGCGGCCTCAAGGCCTGGGCCGAGACGCACATGGACGATGTGCTCGCCAACCGCGCGACGTACGACACCCACGTCGCCTGAACCGGGGCCACGCCGCGAGCGGACGGCCTCGGCCCGGCGCGAGCTACGTGAACTGTCAGGCGTGGAAGCCGCGGCGGGCGGCTTCGATGTGACCGAAGTACTGGTGGGTCCAGTCGCAGATCAAGTCGACCGTCGCTCGCAACGCTTGGCCCGGCTCGGTAAGGGTGTACTCGACCCGTGGCGGCACTGTGGGGTGCACCTTCCGCTCCGCCAGGCCGTTGCGCTCCAGCATGCGCAGGTTCTGGGTGAGCATCTTGTGGCTGATGCCCTCGACCTCGTCCCGCAACTCGCTGAAGCGCAGGGTGCGCTGGCCGAGAGCCTCGATGATCAGCAACGCCCACTTGTTGGCGACATCCGAGAAGATCTCCCGCGCGAGGGAGTCCGCTCGCCGCAGATCGGCTTCGTCGGACGAGTCCCTGAGCTGCTTGGTCACCATCTGGTTCCCCAGTCACTAAAAAGTTCGTTCTTCCACGTCAGCGCACACTCTCCTATAGTTTCTGAGTAACCGCAAGAGACCAGAGGAAGGTCAACTCGTCCGTTGCCTTCGCGCTCACGCGACCGAACGAAAAGACTGATTGGAAACTCATGACCGTCTCACTCATCAACCCTGACAAGCATGTCCGAATCCCGCTCTACCACCACGTCGCGGTGGCGACGGGTAGCAGGCAGATCCACATCGCGGGACAGGTCGCCTGGGACGAGAACGGCGAGCTCGTGGCACCGGGCGACCTCGCCGGACAGGTCGCCCAGGTCTACCGCAACGTCGCCAAGGCGCTCGACGCGGCAGGAGCGACGTTCCACGACGTCGTCCGCTTCACGTGGTACGCCGCGGGCTGGAAGAGAGAGATGTACGACGCCTTCAACGCGGGAATCGACCAGGCGGCCCGCGAGTTCGATCTCGCTACGCCGCCCGCCGCGCTGATCGGGGTCGACATCCTCTTCGAGCCCGGCATCCTCGTTGAAGCCGAGGTCACCGCGATCATCGACTAAGGGCTTCGTCATCGCTCACCGGAATTTCCGGCCGGTCAGTACGTGATGAGGATGGGCCGTTCGGTGATCTGGACAGCATCGCCCGGCCGGACCGGACTGCTGGAGCCGTCGAGCCGCCATACGCTCCCGGCACCGGGAACGGTGACGGAGGCCGTACCCTGGTGCGTCCACCGTAGGGCGGCGGCGTGCTCGCCATCCGGCCCCGCGACGATGAGCTCACACTGCCAGACGTTGGCCGGCAACCCCACGGGCAGCCCCTGCCCGCAGGAGCGGAGCCGGGCGTGGGCGAACCAGCGCTGCAACTGTTCGACGGCCAACGCGGCGCGCGTCGGCGCCCCACCCTCAGCGGGATGTCATGGTCTTAAGGAGCTGTTCACGGTTGGCTCGGGGTTACCTGGGGTCCTCTGTGTCCATGGATCGCTTCCTGTACCGCCGGCGAAACCGGAGCCGGGTCCGGTTAATCCTACGTGAAGGAACATAACAATGCTCACCATTGCCTTCGGGCCGGCCACGACCGCTGAGGAAACCGTCGACGGCGTCGACCTGTCCGCCAAGAAGGCCATCGTGACGGGAGCGTCGTCGGGAATCGGCGTGGAGACCGCGCGGGCGCTCGCCAAGGCCGGCGCCGACGTCACCCTCGCGGTCCGCGACACCGCCGCAGGCGAGAAGGTCGCCGCCGACATCGTGGCGTCCACTGGCAATGCGCGGGTACAAGTGGCCTTTATGGACCTATCGGTCCGCGACTCGATCGACGCCTTCGCTGCCTCCTGGCGAGGCCCGCTCGACATCCTGGTCGACAACGCCGGCATCATGGCCACCCCCGAGCGGCGTACCGCCGAGGGCTGGGAGATGCAGTTCGCCACCAATCATCTTGGCCATTTCGCCCTTACTTCCGGACTGCACGACGCCCTTGAGGCCGCCGGGCGCGCGCGGGTCGTCGTCGTGAGCTCCGTGGGCCACGTCAATGGGGACATCATCTGGGACGACATCAACTTCGAGCGCCACCCTTACGACGAGTCGAAGGCGTGACCGGACAGTACTTCGAGGACTGCCAACCAGCCGTCCCGCACACACCCGGACTCCGGCGCGGCTTCGCGGCCTACGCCGTCGACCCCGACGCCGCCGCCCGCCTCTGGCAGGTGTCCCTCGACATGATCGGCAAGGCAGCCCGCTAAAGGACCTTGAGCAGCCGTTCGGCCAGGACGGCCGCCGACGCGGGGTTCTGCCCGGTGAACAGGTTGCGGTCAACCACCGTGTAGGGCTTCCACATCTCGCCCTTGGTGAAGTCGACGCCCAGGTCGATGAGCTCGTCCTCCAGCAACCAGCGGGCCTTCGAGGCGAGCCCGACCGCGTTCTCTTCCTCGTTGGTGAACGCGGTGATCTGGAAGCCGGCGAAGGGCGACACGCCGTGGATCCTGGTGGCCAGCATCGCGGCCGGGGCGTGGCAGACGATCGCGAGGGGATTGCCGGAGGCGAGCGCCGCGGTCAGCAGCCGGCCGGCGTCCGCGTCGATGTACAGGTCTTCCATGGGGCCGTGGCCGCCCGGGCAGTAGACGGCGTCGTAATCCTCCAGGCGGGCGTCCGCCAAGTGGATCGGCCGCCGCATCACCTCCGCTGAACGGATGATCGCCTCCAGATCGAGAGCGATCTGCGCGCTACCCGCCATCTCGGGGCGCAGGCTCATCATGTCCACGGTCGGTACCACCCCGTTGGGAGTGGCGACCACGACCTCGTGGCCGGCCTCGGTGAGCGCCTTGTACGGGGCCGCGAACTCCTCGGCCCAGTAGCCCGTCGCATGCCTGGTGCCGTCCTTGAGCGTCCAGTACGCCGTGCCGGTCATCACGAAAAGTAGCTTCGCCATCGGGCAACCGCCCCCCGTCTGCATCTGCTGCGGTTGGCTCAGGCCCTTCCTGGACGCAGCCTATGTCGAGTGTTATCGAGGCCATGTGGCGGGGTGGACGTCGCACCACAGGCGTCCCGTCGCCTACGCGACCGTCAGCGCGTCAGCGCGGCGCCCAGCCGGCGGATCGTCTCGGCCTCGCCGGGGTCGGCGGCGTCGCCGGCCGGCGCGTGCTCGGTGATGGCCGCGCCGATGATGTCGTCCACCTGGGAGACGAGGTCGATCAGTCGCAGCGGCTGTACGCCGTTCGGCTCGGGATAGCAGGTCGAGCCGAAGGCGGTGGGCTCCAGGACGTCGAGGTCGATATGCACGTACACGGGACCGCGCAGACCGTCGAGCACGCGCTCCAGGTCGTCGACGCCGTACCTGCGCAGGCCGGTCTTCGCGAGGTACTCGTGCTCGGACACGTCGCCCGCCCGCTCCCCCGCGATGATCACCTGCCGTGGTGCCAGCGGCCGCGGCGGTGTGAGGCCGGCCGGCCCGTCTCCGAGCAGCGCGCGTACCACCATCCCGTGGAAGGCGCCCGATGGCAGGGTCCGCGGGCTGTAGACGTCGGGGTGCGCGTCGATCCAGAGCACCGTCAAAGCGTCCCCGTAGCGGGCGTGAGCGGCGGCGATCGGCGGGATGTCGACCGCGCAGTCGCCGCCGACGGTGATCACCCGGTCGTCGATGCCGGTCAGTGCCTTCCGCGTCAGCCGCTGATTCTCCACGAGCGCGTCGTACGCGCGGACCCCGGCGCCCTTGTCCCCGCCGGTTTCCATCACGGGCACGGTCACCACCGCGTCGGCGGGAACGAGCTCGGCGGCGCGGCGGGCACCGGCCATCAGCCGCGGCGCGTCGCTCGACGCCGATCCTTGCCATTGAGGTACGCAGAGCACTGTCGTCATGCGGCGACGTTACGAGGCGTCGGGATCAAAGGTCCAGCAGAATCAAGCCGGACCGCTGAGGGAGGTGTCGAGGAGGGCGAAGCGCTGGGCGAACGCGGACATCTGATCGCGTTGCCGGTCCAGGTCGGGGGCGGTGGGGTTCACGACGAGGCGGGTCACGCCTTGCGCGGCGAGGGCTTCGACCTGCTCGTCGGCCATGTCGATCGACCCCCATCGCGTGTACTCCAGCGCTCCCGGGCTACGCCCTGCCTCGACGGCGGTCGAGCGGGCGAGGTCCAACTGCAGGGCGCGCTCGTCCGGGCCGAGCGCGCCGCCGGGGAAGTAGCCGTCGCCGCGTCGCCCGGCGCGGCGGGCGGCCGCCCGGCTCGATCCGCCGATGTGGATCGGCAGGTGGGTGACACCGACGGGCTTGGGGAATTGGCATAGGTCGTCGAAGGCGAAGAACTCCCCCGCGAAGCTGACGCCGTCCTCGCCACCGGCCCAGAGCAGGCGCATGACATCGATCGCCTCGTCGGCGCGCCGGCCCCGGGTACTGAAGTCGACCCCCACCGCCCGCGCCTCGCCGGGCAGGGAGCCGAGCCCCACGGTCAGCAGCCGCATCCGCCCCTTGGACAGCACGTCGATCGTCGCCAGGCGCTTGGCGAGGACCACCGGGTGGTGGTACGGCAGCAGCAGCACACCCGTTCCGAGCTGGATCCGCTCCGTGGCCGCGGCGACGAAGCTCAGGCAGTCGAGTGGATCGGCGTAAGGCAGCGACGGCGGGAGCTCCATGGTCCCGACCGTGGCACCGGGGTACAGCGCGATGTGCTCCGGCAGGTACAGCGACTCGAAGCCGCTGTCCTCGGCATGCCGGGCGAAGGCCATGATCCTTTCGGGGTCGACGCCAAAATAGGCCGTGTTGTAGCTGATCCCGAACTTCATCGTCATTCCTCCGATCGGCGCACGGAGGATCGGCATGCGCCCCCCGCCTGTCGCCGACACGCTAGAACGTTGCCGCTAGCGTCAAGGCAAGACTGGGGGCCGCAAGGTTCAGCGAGGCTCGAGCTTGCGGGTCGTGGCTCGCACCTCGGGCGCCACCATGGCGTCGATGTACGTCGGACCGTAGCGGCCGTACTTGGCGCGGTAGGCGGCGTCGATCTGGTTGTCGATGTCAGGATCGGTTTCCGCCTCGATGGTGACGTCCTTGTCGACGCCGCCGGCCCGGATATGGCCTTCGTGGGTCTCCTGGACCGTGCGGAACCAGGCACCCGCGCCCGCCTTGTAGGAGCGGACATAGAGGTGGTCGCCATGGCGGACGACCCAGATCGGCACCGGCTTGCCCAGCGTGCCGTCGCCGCGCCGGGGCTCGATCCGCAACTCGTCGGCCGCTTCGATCCTGCTGAGCTCGTCGCTCGTCCACGTAGTCATCGGCTTGTCTCCTTCGTCATATCGGTGATCGCCGCAGTCTCGAGTGCCGCGGCCGCATCGTCGATACCCAAACCCGCGCCGCCGACCCGGCGCCTGGGGGGCCCTGTCACACCCCTGAACACCGCTCCCCGGCACACCCCGCCCTGCCGCGCGGCACGCGGCGGTGGCACAGTGGATGAGGGAAAGAGACGTTTTCCCTGCTCAGGACGGCTTCAGAAGAGCTCAGAACACGCTCGCTTCGGCGGCCTCGCCACGCGCCGCCGTCAGTCATAGAAGCAGTCGTAGAAGCAGTCATAGAAGCTTCAGCACGGAGAAGAACATGCTCACCGTCAACTCCTACTCCGCCACGTCCGCGACCGAGCCGCTCGCCCCGGCGAGGGTCGAGCGTCGCGACGTCGGCCCGCGCGACGTCCTCATCGAGATCAAGTACTGCGGTATCTGCCACTCCGACATCCACTTCGTACGCGGCGAATGGGGCACAGCCCCCTATCCCGTCGCCCCCGGTCACGAGATCGCCGGAATCGTCGCCGCGGTCGGCCCGGAGGTCACCCAGTACGCCGTCGGAGACCGGGTCGGCGTCGGCTGCATGGTCGACTCCTGCGGTGAGTGCTCCAGCTGCCGCAAGGGCGAGGAGCAGTACTGCCTCAAGGGCAACACGCTCACCTACGGCTCCACCGACAAGGACGGACGGATCACCCAGGGCGGCTACTCCACCCACATCGTGGTGACCGAGGACTTCGTCGTGCGGATCCCCGAAGGTATCGAGCTCGACTCCGCCGCGCCGCTGCTGTGCGCCGGCATCACGACGTACTCGCCGCTGCGCCGCTGGGGCGCCGGCCCTGGCAAGAAGGTGGCGGTCGTCGGGCTCGGCGGGCTCGGTCACATGGCCGTCAAGCTCGCGCACGCGCTGGGCGCCGAGGTGACCGTCCTGTCGCAGTCGCTGAAGAAGAGGGAGGACGGCCTGCGCCTGGGCGCGGACCACTATTACGCCACGAGCGACCCGGAGACGTTCGAGCAGCTCGCCGGCTCCTTCGACCTCATCGTGAACACCATCAGCGCGAAGATCGACCTTGACGCCTACCTGTCGCTGCTGGCCGTGGACGGCACGATGGTCAACGTCGGCGCTCCGGCCGAACCACTGGCGTTCAACGTGTTTCCCCTCATCATGAGCCGCCGGTCGTTCGCCGGTTCGGCGATCGGCGGCATCCGCGAAACCCAGGAGATGCTCGACTTCTGCGCCCAGCACCACCTCGGGGCCGAGATCGAGGTCATCTCGGCCGACAAGATCAACGAGGCGTACGAGCGCGTCCTGGCCTCCGACGTGCGGTACCGGTTCGTGATCGACATCTCGACCCTGGCCTGAGCCACTTTCGAGAAGGAGTACTTCATGGAGTACTGCCAACTGGGACGCACCGGCGTCTCGGTCAGCAAGCTGTGCCTGGGCGCCATGATGTTCGGCGAGTGGGGCACGAAGGATCACGATGAGAGCATCCGGATCATCAACCGGGCACTGGACGCCGGGATCAACTTCATCGACACCGCCGACATCTACTCGGCCGGCGAGTCCGAGGTCATCGTCGGCAAGGCGCTGGCCGGTGGCCGGCGCGACGATGTCGTACTCGCGACCAAGGCGCACATGCCGATGGGCGAGGACCCCAACCAGCGCGGCAACTCGCGCCGCTGGATCATCCGCGAGGTCGAGAACTCGCTGCGGCGGCTGGGCACCGACTGGATCGACCTCTACCAGATCCACCGCTACGACCCGGACACCGCCATCGACGAGACGCTCGGCGCCCTCACCGACCTCGTCCGCGCCGGCAAGGTCCGCTATGTCGGTCACTCGACCTGGCCGGTCTCGGCGATCGTGGAGGCCCAGTGGACCGCGAGCGAGCGCGGCCGTGAGCGCTTCACGTGCGAGCAGCCGCCGTACTCCATCCTCGTGCGCGGGATCGAGGCCGACACGCTGCCCACGTGCGCGAGGTATGGGATGGGCGTGATTCCGTACAGCCCGCTGGCCGGCGGCTGGCTCACCGGGCGCTACCGCAAGGGCTCGGAGTCGAGGCCGTTCTCCGTGGCGCGCCAGCGGCTCGCCGACCGGTACGACCTGTCGATGCCGGAGAACCAGCGCAAGCTGGAGGCCGCCGAGCAGCTCGCGGAGCTGGCCGACAAGGCGGGGATCCCGCTGATCGAGATGGCGATCGCCTTCGTCCTGCGCCACCCCGCGGTGACCTCGGCGATCATCGGCCCGCGGACCATGGAGCATCTCGAATCGCAGCTGCCCGCCGCCGACGTCAAGCTGCCGGATGACGTACTGGACCGCATCGACGAGATCGTGCTGCCCGGGGTGACGATCAACCCCGCCGACAACGGATGGGCCAGCCCGGCCCTGCAGCCTGCGGCACGACGCCGGTAGCCCCGTGCTGCCACCCTGTCGTTCGCCTGACCTACCTGAGTCGTTCACTTCAACCCGACATTGCCTACATACAATCCCCGCATGACCGCTCGGAGCGTCGCGCGGCGAGCCGGTGATGGTCGAGCTCGGCGCGGGGACGGGTGCCTTCACCGAGGCCATCCAGCGACGGCTGGGCGGCCGAGGCAGGCACATCGTGGTCGAGTCAGTGGCCCGTTCTCTCCCATACCGGGGTCTACCCGCAGTTCGCCTACAACTGGACACGCTGGGCCGCTCCGGCGCGGCGGCTGACCACCGCGGCCTGCGGACGCACTTCGAGGAGGTCGTGACGACCATGACGGTCTGGCAGACCTGCCGCCCGCGACCGTCCCCACATAGGGTGGCACCTGAATACGGCAGAAACGGGCCGCGTTCGGCTATCGCCGCACCTCGCGCATGGTGTGCTGGTCAGGCTACGGGGGCAGAACGCTCGCCGACTCGCTCTACGTCCGCTACTGCGTGCAGGACACGTCCTTCCACAACTTCGCCGACTGGCTGATGTTCGGCGGCAAGCTCATCGGCCACAACGACCCTCAACCTGACCCCGCCGGCCGCCAACCCCGCCACCCGACTCGACCTCGAGTCCCAAGTGCTCGTCGCCCCATAACCGGCGGCTCGCTCGCCGCTGCGGGTATTCTTCGGCACCGAAGGGCTGCGGATGACCCAGCAGGCCTACGCCGAGCGGCTCAAGACGTGGGCCGACTGGGAGGAGCTGTCAGCGGCGGCTCACTGACTGCTTGGCCTCCTGACTGTTCGGCCCGGACGCCCCTCGGCGTCCGGGCCGCGGTCAGCCACAGGCCGGTGAATACGGCGCAGGCCAGCGTCACGGCACCCGCCGCGAGGAAGGCGCTGTTGAGGCCGGATTCGAAGGAGGCGCCGCCGGACTCCCGCGTGTGGACGATCGCCCCGAGCACAGCCACGCCGAGTACCGCGCCGATCTGCCGGGTGGTGCTGCTGATGCCCGAGGCGAGGCCGCCCTCGTGCGGGCTGACCGCCTGGATGGAGGCCCCGGTCAGCGGCGACATGGTGAGAGCGAATCCGATGCCGACGACCGCCAGCCGCCACCACACGTTCCCGTAGCCGGTATCGGCGTGGACGAAGCCCAGCGCCAGCAGCCCCAGCCCGGCCAGCGCCAGGCCGCTGCTGACGACGACGCGGAAGCCGTACCTGGCCGCGAACCGGCCCGCGTACGGGCTGACGATCACCATGGCCAGCGAGACGGGCAGGGTCCGCAGCCCGGCGACCAGGATCGAAGTGCCCTGGACGTAGACGAAGAACTGGGAGAAGAAGAACGACGACCCCATCAGCGCGAACCCGACCACGACCATCGCCGTGTTGGACACCGTGAACAGCCGCTGACGGAACAGCCGCAGCGGCAGTATCGGCGTTGACACACGACCTTCGACCACGACGAACGCGGCCAGGAGCGCCAGCCCGGCGGCGAAGCCGCCCAGGATCACCGGCGAGGTCCAGCCTCGGGAACCGCCCTCGATCAGGCCGTAGGTCACAGCGCCCACGCCCGCGACGGACAGGACCGTGCCGGGGACGTCGATCGGCGGCGCGCTCGGGTTGCGGGATTCCCCCAGCACGCGCAGCCCGGCCAGCAGCAGGACCGCCCCGATGGGCACGTTGACCAGGAAGATGGCGGGCCAGCCGAAGGCCTCCACCAGGATCCCGCCCGCCAGCGGTCCGGCGGCCAGGCCGATGCCGCTGAACCCGGCCCACAACCCGATCGCTCTGACGCGCTCCCTTGGGGCGGGATACGCGGCGGCGAGCAACGCCAGCGAGGCGGGGCTCAGCGCCGCGGCCCCAATGCCCTGCAGCACCCGCCCGGCGATCAGCCAGCCGATCGAGGGCGCGAGCGAACACACCACCGACGCGGCCGTGAACACCACCACCCCGGCCAGGAACACCCGCCTGCGGCCGAACCGGTCGGCGAAGACGCCGCCCGACAGCAGCAGCATGGCCACCAGCAGCACGTAGGCGTCGACGATCCACTGCAGGCCGGTCAGCCCGGTGTGGAGCCGCTGCTGCATGTCGGGCAGGGCGGCGCCGACGATCGTGTTGTCGAGCAGCACCATGAACTGACCTGCGCAGGTCAGGGTGAGCAACGCTTTCACGCAGATCCCTCACAAAAGCAGTTAATGACTGGTCTCACGCTTTTGAACACCTTGTCGTCCCGCTCGAGGCGGGGATCGCCTCGTCGGTCAGTTCCGCCGAGGTCACTTCACCGGCACGCGTGGCGGCCCGCGAGTTCTTCGGCCGATCGAAAGTCGATTCCATGAATGTGCACCCTAATGGCAAGCAACAGGCGCTCGAAAAGCCGAAAAACTGCTTCCGAGATGTCGCGTCCCAGGTCAGTGGGGTTAGCGATGGGGAGGCCATAAAATGGCGCTCCGCACAATGAGATAGATGTCTCCATGCTCATCGGCGCATGGCCATAACGAGCTGGATTTGTCCAGTAGTGGAATAACTCTTTTAAAGTCTTCCCGTGTCAACAGGCGTAGGCCAACAGATGTTGACATCGAGCGCGACCAGGTCGACAAGTGTCGGCATACGACGGAAGGAGCCTTCCAGCTCTCCCAAGCCTCCGGCCACAACCGTGCCGAACTGGAGCGCCGCCTGGCCACGCGCACCTCAACTGCCTGGGCTGCCCCATCGCCTCCTCCGGCCCCAACCAAGGCTTGCGCGCGCTCGGGCAGATCCCCGACCTTCACCAGCTCCGGTACGCCCACGCCACCGAGCTCATCAAACCCACGACCAAGATCATTCCCGGTGGCACCCGTACATGCCCCGCCGTCCTGCTTCGCGTAGCCGCATCCCACCGCCTCGACGGCCACCGGCCACGATGAGACGGGCGGGAGCTCTGGCTTGAACCTCCCGTGGCGGGAGGATCTACCGTCGACTCCGTGACCGGAAACGACGGTATCGAGCGTCGATGGACCATCGGAGAGCTGGCCAAGGCCACCGGGGTCACCATCCGTACGCTCTACCACTACGACGAGATCGGCCTGGTTCGGGCCGGCGAGCGGACCGCGTCGGGCCACCGCCGCTACACCGAGGCCGATCTGCGGCAGCTGTATCGCGTGCGGGCCCTGCGCGGACTGGGACTGTCGCTGGAGGAGATCGCGAACGTCCTTCGGCGACCGGCCGACGACCTGGCGGCAATGCGCGACCTGCTCGGCGCCCAGCTCGCCGAACTGGAGCTGCAATCGGCCCGGATGGCGCAGCTCAAGACGAAGATCGGCGGGCTCCTCGGGCTGCTCGACCAGTCGGTCATGCCCGATTCCGAGCACTTCATGACCGCCCTCGAAGAGATCTCGGTGTACGAGACGTACTTCGCCCAGGAGTTGCGAGACCACCTGGCCCAGCGCCGGATGCAACTCGGCGAGGACACGCTGCGGGACTTGCGGGCCGAGTGGCTCGTCCTGCTCAAGGAGGCCCATCAGCACATGCTGGCGGGCACGCCCGTCGACGACCCTCAGGTGCAGGCCGTGACCGCCCGCTGGACGGCGATGGCGGCCGCGCTCCAGAGCGGCAACCAGCAGCTCGACGAACGGCTCAAGATCGCCGGAACGGCGTGGTGGCGCGACAACAGCGCCGGGGTCAGCGAGGAGGTCAGCCGCCAGATCGAGTGGCTGGACGCCGACGGCCTGCCCGCCATCTTCGACTACCTCCAGCGGGCCGTGATCTGGGCCCGCGAACACGAATCAGGAGAGTGACGCGAGAATGCGATACCCCGAGGCACCGATACGGCCGGAGCACAACGAGGTCGGCGGCCTGGTCTTCGACGACCCCTACCAGTGGCTGGAGGAGGACGACGGCGAGGGTGTGGCGGCCTGGCAGAAGGCCCAGGACGAGCTGGCTCGCTCCTACGTACACGGCTGGCCGCACCATGAGGCGCTCGCGGTCCGCGTCGATGAGCTGGTCGAGCAGATGGACGC
This sequence comes from Nonomuraea sp. NPDC052129, assembly GCF_040680095.1. Taxonomy (NCBI): domain Bacteria; kingdom Bacillati; phylum Actinomycetota; class Actinomycetes; order Streptosporangiales; family Streptosporangiaceae; genus Nonomuraea; species Nonomuraea sp. NPDC052129. The sequence goes on from NZ_JBFAVX010000056.1 coordinate 39,788, forward strand.
CCGCAACCTGGTGGTTCCGGTGCGATACGGGCCGCGGTGGTTCCGCGGGCGCATCCCCGACGGCCGGGAGCTGATGGTCTTCGAGACGGCCGACGCCCCCACAGGTCCATGGCGCATGGTGATCGACCTCAACGAGCTGTCAGACGGTACGCCACTGCGCATGAGCCCGCAGCCCTCCCCTGACGGCAGCCTGCTGGCGTACTCCCTGGACGCCGGGGGCCGCGAGCTGCCGGCGCTCAAGGTGATCGAGATCGACACCGGGAAGGTGCTGCTGGACGGCGTACCGCAGCAGCGGCCGGGGCTGGTGGCCTGGCTCCCCGACGGCAGCGGATTCTTCTACATGGCCAACGAATCGGGGGCGGCGCAGGTACGGTGGCGGCTGTTCTTCCACCGGCTGGGACAGCCGGCGCCCACCCAGCCAGAGCCGCTGGACATCCCCCACATGTTCGCCATCCCCAAGATCTCCCGGGACGGGCGCTGGGCGCTGGTCCAGGTCGACCATCTACGGCCCCGGCCGCACTTCATCGCCCGCCTGGACCGCCCCTGGGAGTGGCGCGAGTTCATCACCGACGCCGAGCACCTGTACAAGGGCGTGCTCGTCGACGACTCCTACGTGGCCGTCACCACGGCGGGCGCCCCGCGAGGCCGCCTGGTCCGCATCCCGCTGGACAGCCCCGGTGACCCGGACACCTGGACCGAGCTGGTGCCGGGCGGCGACGCCGTGCTCACCGGCGTGACCCTGGTCGGCGAGCGGCTGGTGCTCGGCGAGCTGGTGGACACCGTCTCGCGCATCCGGATCCTCGGCCTGGACGGCGCGGACCTCGGGGAGGTCCCGCTGCCCGGCCAGGGCTCGGTCAGCTCGCTCGCCCAGGGGGTCGTCGCCCTGGGGGTGATGGACCAGGTCGTGGGCTGCGAGGACGCCATCACCTTCGGCTACACCTCCTACACCCAGTCCCCCACGGTGTACCACTACGAGCTGGAGTCGGGGGCCCTGACCGCCCTGCAGGGGTCGGGCCACACCCTCACCGGGCTGGTCACCACTCGCGTATGGGCCACGTCGGCCGACGGCACGCGCGCGCCCTGCACCCTGGTCCACCGCGCCGACCTGGACCGTTCGCGGCCACAGCCGACCCTGATCCAGGGGTACGGCGGGTTCAACGTCGCCGTGCTGGCGTCGTACCTCGGCCCCCTGGCCGCGTTCGTGGAGGCGGGCGGGATCTACGCGCACGCCCATGTGCGCGGTGGCGGGGAGTTCGGCCTGGAGTGGTGGGAGGCCGGGCGGCTGCACGCCAAGCAGAACACCTTCAATGACCTGTACGCCATCGCGGAGCGGTTGATCGCCGACGGGGTCACCACGCCCGACCGGCTGGCGGTCCAGGGCGCCTCCAACGGCGGGCTGCTCACGGGCGCCGCCGTGACCCAGCGGCCGGAGCTGTGGCGGGCGGTGGTCTGCGGCGCCCCGAAGCTGGACCTGATGCGCGTCGCCCGCGACCCGCTGGGCACCGCCGCGACCCTCTCCGAGTACGGCAATCCCAACGACCCGGCCGACGCCCCCGTGCTCATGGCCTACTCGCCGTACCACAACGTGAAACCGGGTACGGCCTACCCGGCGATCCTGCTGGACGCGGGGGCCAACGATCCTCGCTGCCCGGCGTGGCACTCCCGCAAGTTCGCCGCCAGAACGCAGGCCGCCACCACCTCGTCCCATCCTGTCCTGCTGCGCGTCTGGTCCGACGCGGGCCATGGGGGGACGAGTTGGAGCACGATCGTTCAGCAGCAGAGCTTCTGGCTGGCGTTCGTCATGCGGGAACTGGGTCTGGTGCCTGACCTGTAGCGATATTGGATGCGATATCGCTAGATCATCGATATCGCTATTAGACAGCGGATGATCACATCTGCTTTGCTCCAAGCTTCTGACAGATGAGAAGCAAGGATTTCGGCATGCGACACTTCCGCGTCCGCCGCGTCACCGCAGCGCTCCCCGCGACCTCGTTGGCGCTCTCCCTCCTGTCCGGCAGCGCTCTCGGCGCGGGCCCGGCCTCGGCCGCTACCGTCGCGGCGCCCCCGGCCGTTTCGGGCGAGGCTCAGGTCAGGAAGGAGTTGCGGGCGCTGGAGGTGTCCTTCAAGGGCCGCATCGGGGCGTACGCCATCGACACCGCCACCGGCAAGACGGTGACGTACCGGGCGGGCGAGCGCTTTCCGTTTCTGTCCACCTTCAAGGCGCCCCTCTGCGCGGCCGTGCTGAACAAGGCGCGCACCTCCGAGCCCGGCCTGATGAACAAGCTCATCAAGTGGACGGCCGCCGACATGACGCCCAATTCGCCGGTCACCGAGAAGCACGTCGAGGACGGCCTGACGGTCGCCCAGCTGTGCGAGGCGGCCATCACCAAGAGCGACGGCACCGCGGCCAACCTGCTGCTCAAGCTGATCGGCGGGCCCGCCGGGCTGACGAAGTACTTCCGTACGCTGAAGGACTCGACCTCCCGGATGGACCGCTGGCACCCCGAGCTCAACGACTGGAGGCCCAAGGACAAGCGCGACACCACCACGCCCGCGGCCATCGCCCGCGATCTCCGCGTGCTCGCGATCGGCGATGCGCTGGAGGCCAAGGATCGGGAGCAGTTCAACGCCTGGCTGCTCGCCAACAAGACCGGCGCCGAGCGCATCCGGGCCGGCCTGCCCAAGACCTGGACGATCGCCGACAAGACCGGCACCAACTCCGACGGATTCGGCGGCGGGAACGACATCGCCGTGATCCGCTCCGAGCAGGGCGCCGCTCCCATCGTCATGGCGATCTACACCAACCGCACCCCGGGCCTGCCCACCGACAACAAGACCATCGCGAAGACCGCCACCATCCTGGCCCGGGGACTCGGCAAGCTCTGACGCCGACGTTCCGCTGGGCTCCTCAGAGCTCTCCAGCCTCGCCCGCGCGGCGCCTGCCAGCCCGGGAAGACGCCACGCAGGGGCTGTGACCTCGCGCGAGTCCTCCCGTTATGGGGTGATCAAGGGTAGGGATGGGGTTCGGGGTTGGTCGCGCCGCCGTAGTCGGCGAATCGCTTGTGAAGCAGGGGCGGCGCGCTGGGCGGGCACAGGCTGAGGGTGTCCGGGGACCAGACGCGGCAGACCGTGAGCCCGAGGTGGCGGATGTCCGGGGTGGTGAGGTCGAGGTAGCCGAGCTGTTTTCCGGTCTTGGCGAAGGCTGCCACCAGCCCTTTCACGCGGCTGCGGAGGTCCGGGGCCGCGTCGGGGGGCAGGTCACGCGCCGAGACCTCCACATGGACGGCGAAGCGCTTGTCGATGATCGTGGCGTTGGCCGGATCTGTGTAGTAGGCAACGTTGTCATCGAGATCGAAGAAGCGGTCCTTGTCGGTGACGTCACTGTCCTCGATGGCGGCCTTGGCGGCCATCCAGTTGGCGTAGCGGAACACCGCGACGGCTTCGAGGAGGGCCTTGTACATCGCGTGGCCCAGGCGCTGGTCGCTGCCCAGGCCCGCGACGACCGGCGCGTTGCCGGGGTGTTCGTCGCGGTAGACGCAGGCGACGGTGAAGCCGGGCAGGTCGGGACTGGGCAGGAGGTGGAACTCCGGGGGCGGCGTGCCCGGCGACCAGTGGCGGTCGATCAACCGGGCGAGGGCCCGCAGGCGGCCGTCAAGAAGGATCTTGACGGAGGGCTGACCGCCGTACCAGTGCCCGATCACGCAGTCGAGCTGGATGAGCTCCTCCAGCGCGCCGAGCAGGGCTTTGCCCGGGTCGCTGTGGGTCGCGGTGCCGGTGGTCACCGCGGCGTTCACCCAGGGCTCGCCCTCCTTGCGCCGCGGCAGGTAGCCGACCAGCGTGAGCTGGGCGGGCATCCAGTAGGTGTCGTCCGAGGTGAGCGAGTCGGCGGGCAGCCAGCTCATCGGGGCGTCGGGGTCGAAGGGCTCGAAAAGGAAGCCGTCGCGGCCGAGCTGCTCGTCGGAGAAGAACGACAGGCACTGAGCTGACGGAATCCCGCGGCCACCGCTGCTCATGGCGCGGTGACTGGCGAAGCGGAGCCGGTCGCGGTGCAGGGCGAGGAAGGAGTGGTGGCAGTAACGCTCGGCCGACTCCCCGAGTGACTTGATGAGGGGCTCGTCGAGCAGGATGCCGGCCCCGCCCAGGTGGTGACGCTCGGCGGGGATCGGCCGGGCGTCGTACAGGACGTGCACGCCGGTGAGTTCGGCGCCGGCGATGGCGATGCGTGGTTCGCCACGTGAGCGGGCGCTGAACTTCAGCCGCGGTATCAGGCCGCACACGGGGTTCAGCATGCGCCGGGCCAGCATCCGGGTGCCTGCGTCGAACGGTGTGGTCCGCGGTACGAGGCCCGCGGTGGAACCCTGGTCAGCCACTGAGCCACTCCTTGGCCTGGAAGTAGAGCTCGGGTTCGTCGCGCTGCGCGACAGGCGAGCAGGCCGGACAGCCGGGGATCTGCAGGACCTCGCTGACGGTCGTCTCCCATGTGGGGAGGTAGACGCACAGCATCTTGCCATGGGTGAAGGAGGCGCCCGTATGGGCGAGATTGATCGCTTCCAAGGCGAGATGGGAGCAGAGCAGCGAGGACAGCGCGGGCAGCATCGGTGGACGTCCGCCCGACGCCTGTGCGGTGGTGAGCGCGTTCTTGTATCGGCGGTAGCCCGCGCCGTCGGCGAGGTTCATCGTGATGCGCGTTTCCAGACAGGTGTAGCAGGGCCCGCGGCCCGGGTGGAAGGTCGGGCCGACGAACAGGAACGGCCCATCGATCGTGCCGTGCAGCCAGGACATGCCGACTTCCAGGGCGACCCTGTTGAACAGGCTCACCGCCACTGGATCCACCCGGACACCGGCCCACACGGTGATGCCGCCTTCCCAGGAGGCGAACGTCTCGGCGACTTCGTGCAGCCGCAGCCCATGCGTGGTCCAGCCGGTGTCGGCGTCGTTGAGCACCTCAAGGACGGGATCGTCGCTGGAGTCGGTCACGTCGAGCTTCGGATCGCTGGCCGCGATCAGCTCCGTGACGCGGGCGGCCATACCGCCGTCGCCGATCACCCGTACCGGACGGGCGGGTGGCGGTGGCCCGGAGAGCAGGTCGGCGTAGTGGTCGAGGTAGTGGTCGAGTGCGTTCGTCGCGGTGTCCTCGATCACGTCGAGGGTCCGCAACTGCTCCAGGAGCGCGGATATCTCCTCCATACCGATGTTCGCCCGCGCGGCTAGCTCGGCCACCTCCCGGGAGCCGTCCAGAGCGTTCACCACCGAGAACAGCCAGCCGCGCCGGGCTTCGTCGGTGATGGTGTGCGAGGTGGCGCTCCACACGCCCTGCCTGAGCTCGACCGTGTCGGGATCATGCCCGATGACTGAGAACGACCGCTTGATACGGGGTGATGCGGGCTGTGTCACATCTTCTCCTGCTGACGCGGTCGGCTCTGCTTCTGCGGATGTGGCCGGCCGCCCGGCCGGCCGAGGACGATCAGATGCAACAGGGCGGTCCGCAGCCCGTCGACCCGGAGGACTTCGTGGGCCTCCTCGTCGTAGTAGGTCGACCAGTCCGTGCCGGCCAGGCCGAGCGCGGCCGCGGTGAGATGGACATGCTGGGCCATCGCCCCGACCTCGTGCAGCACGAACCGCAGCCCGCGCGGGCCGTACTTGCGCATCGAGCGCCATGGGCGCCCGACGAACAGCACGACGAGCGCCGCGCGGTCGATCGGCAGTAGGTCGGGCAGCTCGTCCAGGCCGCAGCGCAGCAGCGCGGCCAGTTGCTGAGGGCCACCGTGGCGGGCCAGGCAGTCCAGGCGGGGGGCGTAGCGGTACAGGCCCGGCTCCAGGTCCGTCACCTCGCGTGCGGCGAGGTGCAGCTCGACCGGGTACAGGCCGCCGCCGCTGGGGACGGCTCGGTGCGGCCGGCCCGCCTCGTGGCCGAAGCACGCTCCGGCGGCCCGTAGCAGCGCGGCGGTCTCGGGCAGTGTCACCGGGGCCCCGCTGAACGAGCGGGTGCTGCGCCGGGCCGCGATCGCCTCATCCAGCGCCATCCGCGCCGGCGCCGGATCCGGCAGCTCTACGCGGCATGCCGCGGGGATGCTCTCCTCATCGGTGTGGCTCAGCGTCTCCATGCTCGCGGTCGTGAGGTAGTCGGCGACCGAGCGCTGCAGCTCACGGTCGTGGCGGCGGAGCCGGCTGGCGTACAGGAACTCCTCGGCGGGCGAGGCCGACCGGGAGATCCCGAGATGGGAGTGCCGGAGCTGGTTGGTGTGGAAAGCCGTGCTGTCCAGCCATGGGCTGACCGCACGGAAGAAATTGGTGCCGAGCGCGGAGCGCAGCACCGGCGTGTTCTCCATCTGCACCGATCCTTGAACGAGGTGGGCCGGATGAGTCATGGCCGGATCCGGCGGGTGCCGTGTCCCGGTCCCCGGACCGGGACACGGGGCACCTCG
>NZ_JBFAVX010000057.1:0-40869 GCF_040680095.1 Nonomuraea sp. NPDC052129
GACAGCCGGGCCAACGCGCTGACCACACCCAGGAAATCAACCGCCAGCCGAACCGCTCAGCCGACCAAACGAAGATCGTGAAAGATCGAGGCTAGCGACGGCCGCGTCAGCGCGACAGGCTCGGCAAGAACCGGCTTAACAGCCCCGATACGACACCATTACCTGGCACGGCCAGGCATGAGGTATCGAGTTCGCCTCAGATCGCGAAGTCCTGGATTAATAATGGCCCATGACGAACGTCGACACGCATGGACCGAAGGACTGTGTTGACGTTCACGTCCATATAGAAGCATGACCCATTTGGTAATGTCTCTAGGGGTAACCCGCCTTGCCTGCGGGCACTCTCTCATTGCTGCCGTTGCGGAGTCCTCGAATAATTGATCATTAGAGAAGGGATGTATGAGTGGAATGCATGAAACTAGAGATCCCATGAGTGGGCGCACGATTAAGGAGCACCTTGACCAATTTGTCGTTGGACAGGAGGATCCTAAACTCCAATTGAGTACACTGCTTTCGATGCACCTAGACTGGTTCCAGCAGCCATCGGGCATTCATAGATCACCCAATGCACTACTGATTGGAGCGACTGGTACCGGTAAGACCCACACGATTAGATCTGCTAGCGAGATTCTTCGCATACCATTTATTGTTACAGATGCAACATCTCTTGTCCCCTCCGGATTTGTTGGCGAGCAGATTGAGGATGTGCTAAAGAATCTCGTGGGTGCTGCCCAGGAAGTTCTCCGATCATCTGGCGAGGAGCCTAGCGATCACGCGGATATCGAATTGGCGAGACGCGGAGTTCTCTTTATCGATGAATTTGACAAGCTAGCCGCTCCCGTGGAGCGCTATAGCGAGGAAGGCGCCTCTAAGAGAGTTGTGCAACGTCGTCTCTTGAAACTCATAGAGGGCTCAGTCCTACGCGTAGGAGTTAAGTATCACACGAGCGATCCTGATCGATTCATCGATACATCCGGGATTCTGGTGATCGCCAGTGGAGCGTTTACGGGCATAGATGCTCCAGAAATACGAGGGAAGCGTCCCCCGGTCCTGCTTGACGCGCTTTTGAATCCGAACGAAGTGATAACTGCGGACCTAATTTCGTATGGCTTTATCCCTGAGCTTGTGGCGCGGATGCCAGTGCTTATTAGATATGCGGAACTCGCGGCCGGCGAGCTTCTGGAAATTCTATCCAGGGCGGACATCAGTCCGCTCACAGTTTGGCGCGAATATTTCAGAAAAAGGAATAAAACGATTAGTGTTACGGATGAGGCCATGGCCGTCGTGGCAGATCAAGCATCCAAATTGAAGATGGGGGCACGAGGTCTTCAACAGATCTTGTTTCCAAGGCTTGCTCGCATTGCATATGAATTTGAAGTATCGGCCGAGGATACATATGTACTTACTGTCGATGACTTCGAGCGACCGCGACCCAAAATCGAAGAAGTCGACGGGTCATAGGAATCTGGCGAATAGCGGTAATCACTTCAACTGCCCGCGGGAGAGATAAAATGGACACCGACTTTGAGCAATACGCGAATCACCCTTTCTTTCGCTACCTAGACAATATCAACGAATTTGCTATTACGGCAGCAGTGCCCCCAGTCGGAGCTCCGTTGTGGAATGACCCAAAATTCATATCTGTCGTAACAGAGAAGGCCTACGATTATTTGCGTGAGGTAATTAAGGGGTCGGACTTCTATTACGAATCTGAATTGTCTCTCTATCGCGATGCCTCAGGATTTGGAGTTAGATATGCCGATGACGAGTACGGATTCCGAGTTCTGTTTCGTGAGGGCCAGATTCTGATCCGCCGTGCAGGGTCCAACTTCAGAACTTTTCATGACTGGTTTACGCGATTCATGTCGGCCGGGCAAGGTATCGTCACTAAAGCGACAGGTATATTGAGCGAAAGCTGTGAGAGGCGTATCGACGTACTACAAGCTTCGTTTGACTTCGAGTTTATTGTATATGACATCACTCCAGAGGGAAGCAATGCTAGCGTTCGTAATCCGGAGATCATGAAGACCCTTATTAAGACCTGGCCTGGCACGACTGGAGTCGTTAGTGACGATCTCGATGTCTTGAATACCGTAGCTCGAGCTGATTTTGCGGTTCATCGCTGGGCTGATGTGCGTGACATGAAGTGTCTAGAGAGATATTCCATTTCGGCCCCTGCAAACAATCGGTGGAACAGTCTTTGGTTTGAGTTTCAGCTTCGTGGTGAAAGTTATACGGATCCCGAAAACGGCAAGCGGACCGCATTCAACCCTACGGCCTTTCTGAATGCTTACGATGATGCCTATATTACCTTCCTGCGCGGTAAGGCAATACTCGGCTTTATGAACTCATTGCTGGCCGGGCATCGCTTTAAGAGCACTCCATCTTCCCTCCCGTAATATTGCGGAATTATAATGGAGAGGGGATGCTCTGTGTTGGAGTGGATCACTGCGGTCAGCACAATCGCTCTGGTGATCATCACGGCTCGGTATGTAATTCTAACTGGACGGATTAGCATATCAAATGCTGAGGTTGCGCAGGCTGCGGTCCGTCAACGCCTAGATGCGGTTCAACCATTGGTACTGCCTGTCCAGTGCGAGTGGGCAGTTGCAGCCAATCTGCCGAAGGTAGTTAGACTTACTGTCACGAATGCTGGGAGCGGTCCGGCACTTATGCCAAGAGCTGACCTATCGTTTGGCGATCTAAAATACTCTGGGCCGATCGATCAACACGCAGGTCGCGGCATGGATGCATGGGCGATGAGTGTCGCCCTACCTGCTGGTGCGACCGCCAGTTATGACCTCTCTATCGAAAGCAAAACTGTCGATCAGTCCAACAGCGTTTTTCTGTCAAATGCGAGCGGTTGGATTGAAATATCGTATGAAGATATTTTTGGTCGCATATTTGTCGTGAAAGTAAACGCCCTTGCCAAATCGGGTATACTCGATTTTAGTGGCAATCTAAATGTTTCCGTCGGTAAGCCAAGACTAGAGGCTTCGCCCGATGCAGACATTCTCCAGCGTCGGGGCTCGGCATCGGGTGACGATGTCTGAGATGACACAGCGCTGACAGCAACATTCACTTAGGTCAGCGTATTCGAGCTGCCATCCACATGGTTCTGACCGCAACCGCTTCTGGCGGGTCAACGGAACATGGGCTGATAAAGGGGAAGGGGTGGCCTTCCGCGCACCTCGTGATCCGTGTCTGCGTAGTCGCAGTTGTATTGCAATGCAGCGCTGTATCGTGCTGTTCCTGGTCGACCAGCCGTACGCGTTAGGCGAGGTTCGGCCTAGCGGGACGGGCAAACCTCGAGCTACTAATGCGGTTTGGCTCACTCTATGACACCGCCGTACAGACATGCCAGGCTTCCGATCGCCTAGCTGTGGCTGAGTCACCGTAGGGCGTCAGAGCCGATCGATGAGCAGGTGCCTCGTTCCTCGAGGCCAGCTCAACAGACAACCTGATTGCTCTGGAAGGGCAATCGAATTTAATCATGTGATCGTAGATGGCGGCACGTTTGCCGCATATAGACCGGATTCCAAGATCCGGGATATGCGCGGGATGCTTTTGACGTACGGACCTAAGATGGGTGACCATCGGCAGGTCGTAGGCATGAGTGCCGCTGTAACATCGATCCCCTGTAAAACCGTCGGCTCTCGGAGCGTGTTTCGGGGGTTGCAGTTTGGGCAGCCACTCACGGCTCGTATCTAGAAGCGCGCCTCAATTGAGGCCTCTGCCATCGTGCGATGGCTCAATTAGGCTGACCAGCGCCACCGGTCGAGCTCGGTCCACCTTGCTTCGAGGGCGGCGGCGAGTTGGCCACCGAAGGCGACTGTTCCCCCGTGGGAGGCGAACGCGATCCAGGTAAGCGTGTCATCGCTCCACACGCCCTCAGCGCCGGTGTACTGGGGTGCGAACACCTCTACATCTACGAGGTAGTCCGCGCCGTACTCGCGTAGCTCTGTCACGCGGCCGCCGCTCATGTCGCGCAGTGCGGCGCGCACCTGGGCGAGTCCCTGTTCGTCCCACATCGATGCCTCCGACAGCACAAGAACGTCGGGTGGAGTTGGCCCGGCGAGCATGGGGTGCCACGACCTGCCCTCCAGCCCCCACCGCTGCTCCAACTGTTTCTGTCGTTCGAACGACTCGGCGGGCATCAACACGCGTCGGTACGGCAGCGGTTCCACCGGAAGGTCGGCCCGCCTTACCCAGTCTCGCAAGGTCGACTGAAACAGCTGGCGCTCCTCAGCCATCGCCTTTGCCTCGGTCTCGTTCGATGCCGGTTGTGTGAACGGCGACTGGGCCGTGTCGGCAGCCTCGGATAGGGCGTCGACGAGGTCGGAGAACTCGGGCAGCCGGTCTGGATCGAGCCGCTCCACGTGTTCCAGGATCGCTGCGATCACGTTGTAGCGGGGGAAGATGCGCCAGGCTTCGGGACGGTAGTTGTACCCGAATGCGGACCGTCCCTCGTTGGGCAGTGCGGCGTACTTGTCGGTCAGCTCGTCGTACCGCTCCATCAGGTACCATCGTGCCGCCGTGTGCAGCGTTACCGAGTCCATGCCACAAACTCCCCATGATTCAGCCGCCGGCGCACTCTGATGCCTGGCAACGGACGTTTCAGTCCAGCACCTGGCCCAGGTTCATGAAGAGGTTATCGGCGACGGATGACCTGTCTGTCGACCAGTCACCGGTGAGGCCCTGACGATCGCCGGCCTCGGTTCCCGTAGTCGAGGGCCGGGGCGATTGCTGCAGCGGCCCTTCTTCGTCGCCTCCCGATGGCCATGGGAGAGGTGACAGCAGCGCTGACAGCAACGTCCCCACACGCCGACGCATCCGCGCCACCGTCCACACGCACCTGACCATGGTCTTGATCACTGGAGCAGGGTGGTTGTTCCGCCTGAAAAGCGGAAGGTCAGGTCGCCACACTGCTCTAATTATTGGGCAGCAAGCAGGCGTTTCGGTGTTGATCATCCGCGATCTAGAATAACGGCCATTGTCGCTGCTAAGGCAGATCCCGTTGCGCCCAGGCAAGACAGAGTCGCCATTGTGTCCTTGGGTGTCGCCCAGAGGCCTCGATTCAACCGGCGCCACCGCTCCCGCCCCAGCCGGCGAGCAAGGTTCTGCCGCTTGTGCTCGCGGACCTGGTTGCAACCGAATAGGAGGCCCTGAGCGTTATTTCTGCATGCACCTTGGCGTCCTGCGGCCCCACAAGTCCGGGGCACTCTGAAAAGGAAATAAATGATCGCAAGCACGGACGCTGCAATCAAGAGAGGGGCGACTTTTCCTTTGTCGTCTACGATCCACCAAGCAGCAGCGATAGCCGCAAGCAAACCGTAGCCCCAGTATTTTTTTATAATGCTCTTTTTTCCTCGCGCCACATCAGTAACGTAATGACCACATGAGTCGTCGGCTAGGGGAGACTTCCTTCTCTTCGGAGCACGTGAATCTGTATTGACGGGGTGTGCCGTTTCGGATAGGGCGGAAGACAGTCGGTTGTCATCGCCGTATCGGCCGAGCGTACGGCTTGGCTGCCACGGGGGTTCTACTCCTGGGCCTGTCGGCTCTCCGGTACGGCCTTCTCGCCATCAGATACCTGGGCTGGTCACCCTACTGCGTTGCTGTACAGCAGCGGGTACAGCAACGCCGTCTTACTCGATCGCACATCACCAGTCTTCATCTGCCGCTTGACCAGGTCGAAGACGTCTACACGTCATGACTGGCTCCCGTTTGCAAGCAGGAAGTCAGGAGTTCGAATCTCCTAGGCTCCACCATTTCCTTCGTGTAGGTGGGCCGGGTGGCACCTACCCGTTGCCCATCTGGGTGGTTAACCGTGGAAGCCCGCCCCGAGCGGTCCTCGCTATCGCTCGGGCTGTTCTTCCTGGGGCGCCTTCGGCGCACAACGGTCTTCTCGATGGGGTGCTTCGCGCATGAGGGGCTCAGGCGCTTCTTCCAGTCGGGCCGCAGCCCCGACCCCTGGAGGACTTCGCTCCGCTCAGACGCCTTATTTTATTGACACGCAGGCTTCGCCTGCGCGTTCTACGTGGTCGTTCATATGGAGTGAACTGGAAGGTGCCTCCTGGCGCTGCGGTTCCAGTTCTAGGAAAGCCAAATTGGTAGGTCAAGTGACTAGATGACAGTGGTCTAAGGCTGACTGACAGACGCTGCCACTCGTCATCATTTGCCACAATCACGCGTCAATCTAGCCAGGTAACGCGAACGATCAGCGCAAGGCGCAGATGCTCCGCGACGATGAAGTTGAGGAACCCGCGGCCGCCGAACAGATCGAGCGTTCGAAGACCTCCCCCATGCAACGGGCCTCTACCGGCGCGGACCGCATCCCTCCCGAGAACTGCGAGTTGGTCAGCAAGCCGCTCAACCTCAAGGATGACTGTCGGCGGGAGCCCGGCAATGACATGCTCGGCGTCGGGGTTGTACTCCCAGGTCCAGGCGTCACTCACCGACGACCTCTCGGCGCGCGGATGCCGTGATCTCATTGATTTCGGCCAAGGCCGAGTCCAACTTGACTCTGTCGGTCGCGGTGGCGACCTCTGTCTCCAACGCGTGCAGGCGGGCCGCTCGGGCGGGATAGCGCTGAATCGCCACGAACTCACCCCATTGCTGCAAGAAGTTCTGCAGAGGTGCCACCGTGCTCTGTCGCGCCGCCTGCTCTGTCGCCTGGTCGAGGTGGTCGACAAACTGGCTGAGGTAGGCCGGAGCGATCTGGGCAACTGCTGCCCTGAGGGCGGCGGTGGTCAGTGGCGGCTGAGGGATCAGCGACTCGCTGTCTTGATGCGGGGTGGACATCGTTGACCTCCAAGCTGTTACACCTCCACGCTACCGATACAACTGAACCCTTATCCACCTTGGAACCGCAGGTAAAAGCCCTGTGTCGGGCGGCTGGCGTCCTCGTGTCGCTGGCGGCGGATTCCGGAGCGCGTAATCGTCAGGATAGACCTCTGCTGGATGTCGAGTCCGGTCTTCGGCTCAGGCGTCACCACCGTGCCGCCGGACGATCGGCGCCCGGAAGTCATGACTTGTCATCCGTTCGGTGGGCGCTCCGTCTGGGACCTGTAGCCCTGGCTCGCGCCCCATGCGGATGGGTCAATGGCAGATGGGATGATCAGGCGGGCGGGTGCACGCCTCGCATGGAAGCGACCAGGTAACAGACATGATCGTCGTGCCATTAGCGTGCCATTAAGGGCGGCCAACAGCCGTCAGTCACGGTCACTCGCGGAGCATAGACGGCCCAGGTCGAGGCCGTTTCGCCTGGAGATCAGGCCGATTTGCAAGCAGGAAGTCAGGAGTTCGAATCTCCTGGCTCCACCACCCACCCTCTATCCAATTCGGTGGCTGCCCGTTTGATGCCCGCCCCTGCTCAAAGGGCCTCCGCTTCGCTCCGGGCTGTTCTTCCTTGGGCACACCTTCGGCGCGCCAGGTCTTCGCTGTGGGCGCTTCACGCATGAGGGGCTCAGGCGCTGCTTCCAGTCGGGCCGGAGCCCCGGCCCCTGCAGGCCCTCGCTTCGCTCGGACGCCTTCCCTGAGCGCAGGCTTCGCCTGCGCACCCTTAACCGGCCAGGTCCCAGCAGGGACGAGAACATTGCACAGCAACTTCTACGTTCTGAGCAAGGTTCCTCGGAACCGGCAGTAGAGGGCCGCCGCGTTGTCGACGGTCTCGCCGCGTGGCCAGCGGATGCCGTTCAGGTCGGAACAGTCAGAGCTCAAGCATCATCAGGATTTCGTCGCGATCATCGCCGCGCGCGAGCCGCAGCGCGCCAGGCCAACGGCCGATCTCTTTCCAGCCCTGCCGCCTATAGAAGTCTTCGAGCCCCACTCCGCCACGGGCGGCGAGGTGGAGTTGTTCGAGTCCCATCTCTTCGCGGGCCAGATGGCGTACGTGGTGCATCAGTGCGGCTCCGATCCCCCTACCGCGGAAGTCGGTGAGGGTTTGGACGTGATGGACCGTACCCCAGTGGGCGATCAATGGGTTGGTGTCTCTGCGCACGTTCAGCCAGCCAGCGAGCATCCCGTCGACGAGAGCCAAGAGGAAGCGGCTGCGGTGCGAGTCCAGGCTGGCGATGAGCTGATCAGCCACTTCCGCCACCTGATCGAAGGTGACAGGGGGAAACGGGAAACCGGCCGCGCCCCCGGCATTTGTCACCGTGACCCAGCACTCGACCAGCTCCCGCCGCAGTTCGGGCGGCATCTCGTCCTGGCTGGTGACCTGGAGAAACTCTGTGACTCCCTCATGCGGCATGGCCACAGCCTGGCAGACGGCTCCGACAGGAGGGAGAAAGGATCAGCTCCGGCGGGAGACTCCGGCTTCGGGATCCTCGCCAAGCGCCGGCGAGGTCGTAGGTGGCTGATGTGGACCGGATCTTCCCGTCGCAGTCGTCCCAGGACAAGCCGCCGTTAGTCTGAAGCCGGACGCTCTGCGAGGTTACGAGCGAGGTCGAGTAGGTGGGGCAGGCGCAGGGTTCGGCCGCCGCTGCCGGGTAGCGGGACGTGTAAGGGCTCGGTCCAGGTGGTTGGAATTGCTGCTGGCCCGTATATGGCTCCGGCCAGGCCGCCGGTGACCGCGGCAACGGTGTCGGTGTCGCCGCCCAGATCGATCGCGGCCCGGATGGCATCCTCAAAGCTGCGGGTGGTGCGCAGCGCCCATACGGCTGAGCCGAGGCATGGCCAGACGGCGCCGTTGAACTCGGTGGCGTGGTCGGGATGCCAGCTGGGGGCGAGGACAGCGGCGTAGCGTTGACGATGGTCGGGGTGGGCAACAGCGAGGGTCTGGGAGAGCTGGTTCAAGGGGTCCGCACCGTCCAGGGCGACACGTATCAGGTCGTGAAAGATCGCGGTGCCTTCCCACGCCGCCGGGTCGCCGTGGGTGAGGGCGGCGATGTGCCGGGCGGCGTCCATGGTGGCCTGCTGTCCATCGCGGGCGAAGTACACCGCCGACGGGGTGGCCCGCATCAGCGCGCCGTTACCTGCGGCTCGGTGGCTGCTTCGGTAATGGGCGGCGGCGGCCTGGTCCCAGGGCAGTCCGCGGGTCAGTACGTCTTCGGTCTGTAGGCCGATGTCCTTGGGATCATCGGCCGCCCACCGCTGGAAGCGGGCGAAGATATCCGGCAGGTCCAGGCCGCCATGCTCCAACAGCGACTCAGCTACGTGAAAGGCCATCTGCGTATCGTCGGTGGCCTCGCCCGCGTCCCAGCCGCCGCCTCCACTCATCTCGCCGCCGGCACTTGGTACCGGGAAGCGGGAGGAGAACGCTCCCGCCGGGCCGAACTCGAATGGCGCACCCAGCGCATCGCCGACAGCCGAGCCGACGACCGCGCCGACGGCACGCTGCACAAGATTCACTCCAGCAGGCTACCGAGCTGATCGAAGGAGAGGGCGAACGTCGCAATCAGGACGGGTCAGATTGCTGGACAGAGCGCCGTGTACAGCAACATCACCTCACACGAAAGGCTTGGTGCCTACATAGAGTGACGGCCACTGGTCAGGCTGGTACCTGCCGCATCGCGAGCACTTTCCATTCATGCCCTGGCCCACTGCGGACGGGTCACTGGGACCACGGCAAGCAGATGATCAAGTCCTTTGAAATCCCTGGTATTGCAGGTGTACAGAGGAAGCCGGTTCGCGATCGCCACGCAGGCGATCATCAGGTCCGCAGTGCGGGGGCGTGGTTTGCGCCCTGAGGCGATGACCGCCGTCCACAACTGGCCGTACTCGCGGGCTGCGGTGTCGTCGAAGGGGAGTGGGTCGAATTCGGGCTTCGGTGGTCTGAAGGATCTTCATTCGCTGGGCGAGTTCCTGCGGTCCCGTCGCCGCCAGGACGCCGGCCGAGAGCTCCGCGGTGGTGATGGCACTGATCATCATCTCATCGGGGAGTTCGTCGGGATCGAGGCCAGCACGCAGGATGAGGATGTCGGTGTCGAGCAGCCCCAGGGCGTGGGTCATCCCCCGTCCTCTGCGGATTCCCGCCTGCCGTATGCGCGATCGTAAGGGTTGTAGAGATCGTCGTTGGCGTGGCGGTCCATGTCCTCGCGATATTTGGAGTCGTCCAGTCGTGGCATGCCACACGACACAGCGGCGAACTCGGCGCGTGACACGGCCCGGCGCCGGCGGCGGAGAGGGACCAGATCGCCGATGTGATGGCCATTACGGGTAACGGCGTATCGCTCCCCACGTTCCAGACCATCCATGATCTCCGCTGACCGATTGCGCAGGTCGCGTTGAGAGATCTCATGGGAGTGGTCAGGCTCAGAAGTACTCACATCCGAAGTCTGCGGCGTAGTGCCATCTGGTGCTACAAGGTGCCACGATCGAACAGCTTCCTCTTCCGCAACCCCTGAGTACAGGACATGGAGATACTCGCGGTCACGCCGCTCACGTCTGACTCGTCCGTAAGCTGAGGGTGTGTCCCCCGCTCTGGTCCTGCTCGACGGCGTCCGCTGGCAGGGTGTGCCCGTAATCGGCGATCGCGCGCAGACCCTGCTGTCCATGCTCGCCATGCACGGGCGTGCAGGGGTCAGTGACGAGCGCCTGGTCGAGGAGCTGTGGCCCGACGAGGTGCCGGCCAATCCGACGAAGGCGCTGCAGGTGGTCGTCTCGCGGACCAGGGCGGCGACCTGTGCTGATGTCGTGGTGCGGATGTCGCGTGGTTACCGGCTTGGGCTGGCCGCCGATCAGGTGGACGCGCTGCTGGTCGGCGTGCTGGTGAAGGAGGCGCGGGCCGCGCTGGGCGAGGACGACGTGGCGCTCGCGCGTCGCCGCGCCGAAGAGGCAATGGCTCTCGTGGCCGGCGGCTCGGATGGTGCCACGGGCGGGCTCGCTGAGCTGAAGGGCTCGGATGGTGCCACGGGCGCGCTGGCTGAGCCGATGGGCTCGGATGGTGCGACGGGCGCGCTCGCTGAGCTGAGGGGCATGGCGGCGAAGTGGGTGGCCGAGGCGCGGCGGGTGGCGGCGATCGCGCGGGGCCGGAGCGGCGCTCACGAGGCCGCGCTGCCGCTGCTGGAGGAGGCCGCGGCCGATTGGCCGCACGACGAGGAGTTGCTGCTCTGCCTGCTGCGGAGCGAGGCCGCCGTACGAGGTGCCGCCGCCGCTCTGGAGCGCTACGAGCGGTATCGCGCGGGCCTGGTGGCGCGGCTCGGCACCGGACCAGGGCCTGAGCTCGCCCGCGTGTACGCCGAACTCCTCATCGCGGATCGGCCGGTGCGTACCGGCATCCTTTTCGACGGCTCCTCGTTGCTCGGCCGCGACGGCGACATCCGTGCGGTGCACGCCCTGTTACAGACCAACCGGGTGGTCTCCATCATCGGCCCTGGTGGGCTGGGCAAGACGCGGCTGGCTCATGTCGTCGGCAGAGACGTCGCGCAGCCCGTCGCTCACTTCGTCGAGCTCGTCGGCGTGTCCTCGCCCGAGGGCGTGGTGGGCGAGGTGGGCTCGGCGCTCGGGGTTCGGGATTCGGTCAGCGGGCGTCGTGTCCTGACCGCTGAGCAGCGCTCAGACGTTCGCGCCCGGATCGCCCAACATCTCGATCAGGCTCCGGCGCTGCTGATCCTGGACAACTGCGAGCACGTGATCGAGGCCGTCGCCGACCTGGTGGCGTTCCTGACCGTGACGACCCGCGACCTGCGGGTGCTCATCACCTCGCGCGCCCCCTTGTCGATCCCCGCCGAACGCGTCTACCTGCTCGGCGAGCTGCCCACGGGCGACGCGGTGGAGTTGTTCCGCCAGCGCGCCACGGCCGCCCGACCGGGTGTGCGGATCGACGAGGGAGTGGTCGAGGAGGTCGTCGCCCGCCTCGACGGGTTGCCGCTCGCGATCGAGCTGGCCGCGGCCAAAGCGCGGGTGATGTCGGTGGAGGAGATCGCGCGGCGCCTGGCGGACCGGTTCGCCCTACTGCGTGGAGGGAACCGTACGGCCCCCGACCGGCACCAGACGCTGCTCGCGGTAATCGACTGGTCATGGAATCTGCTGGAGGAGCCAGAACGGCGGGCGTTGCGGTGGTTGTCGCTGTTCGGCGATGGTTTCACGCTGGCGACGGCCGAGCACGTACTCGGCCCGGACACCCTGCGCGCCGTGGACGCGCTGACCGAGCAGTCGATGCTGAGCGTCCACGAGACGACATACGGCCTCCGCTACCGGATGCTGGAGACCGTCAGGGAGTTCGGGCGGATGCGGCTGAAGGAGGCCGGCGAGGAGGCGCCCGCCCGGGCGGCGCAGCGGGCCTGGGCGACGGCGTACGCCCTCGAACACGCCTCCGCCCTGTTCAGCCCTGCGCAGTTCGCGGCGGCCGACGCGTTGCACGCTGAGGAGGGCAACCTCGCCGAACTGCTCCGGCAGGCTCTCGGCGAGCCCGATCCCGTCACGATGGTCCAGTTGCTGGCCGGCGTCGGCGGGCTGTGGTCGATCCGTGGTGACCACTCCAGGGTGTTCGTTCACCGGGACGCGATCGCCCAGGTGATCACCGGCTGGGTGCCGCCGCCGTACCTCGTCGAGGTGACCAGGGGCGCCATGCTGATCACACTCGCGAACATCATGATCGTCACCGACCGCAGTGGCGATCCACTGCGCGATCTCCTCCGTACGCTGCCCACCAGTGACACGACGGATCCCCGCCTGGCGGCGATGGCCACGGTGGTGCTCGCGTGCGACGTGCCTGATGGCGCCGACGTGCGCCGCCGGCTGGCGGAGTTGTGCCGGAGTGCCGACCGTGACGTGGCCTTGGCGGCGATGCAGACGAGCGTCCACGTCTTGGAGAACGCGGGAGACGTGACCGGGGCGATCGAGGCCGCTGAGCGAACCCTGACGATGTTCCGCGAGGACGAGGGGCCGTGGTTCGCCGCGATCATGCACGCCCTGCTGGCCCACCTGGTCATGCAGCTCGGCGATCGCCGGCGGGCGGTCGGACACGCGCGGATCGCCATCCCGGTGCTGAGCCGGCTCGGCACCACAGACGATGAGAGCCAGCTCCGCTCGCTGCTGCTGGTCTCCGCGCTCGCCGACGGCGACCTCGACACCGCGGCGGCCGAGCTCGCCGAGATCACCCGGATCAACGACAACGAGGCAGTGCTCGGCGGGGTGGCGATCGTCTCGTTGTGCGCGGCCGAGCTCGCCCTCGCCCGCGGCGAGACGGCCGCCGCGCTCGCGGAATACCGCCTGGCCGTCCAGCGGGCGCGCGACTTGCGCCTGCCCGGTGTGGCGCACACGGAATTCATGCCGTGGACGCTGATGGCGGAGGCGGTCACCCTGACGGCGTACGCGTACCACGCCTCGCCGGAGGACGTCCGGTACGGCGAGGAACTGTTCTCCACCGCCCGAGGCTACGACCTGCTGGCCGCCGAAAACCCCATCCTCGACTACCCGATGTGCGGCTCGATGCTCTTCGGGCTCGGTGCCTGGGGGCTGCTGCGGGGAGCCATGGCCCCCCGCGACGCGATCAGGTTGCTGGTGCTGGCCGAGCGATTCGCGTACAGCGGCAACATGCCCTGCATGAGCTTCGAGCGGATCGAACCGTACGCGGAGCGGGCCGAGCCCGGACTGCTCGCGGCCGTGCGGGCCGAGTACGGCGATCGGCGCGGCTCCGACCTGCTCGACGAGGCGCGCGGTCTCGTCGAGCGGGTCTCCGGTCGTGACGGGCGCGGGTCACATGTGCCGCTTGTAGCTGCGTACCGACAGCGGCGCGAAGATCGCGATGACGATCAGGCACGCCAGGAGCGTCCAGGCCACCTCTGCGCTGACGAGGGCGCTGTTGGCGAGGTCGCGGGCGGCCGTGACCAGGTGTGAGACCGGGTTGATCCGTACGAACGCGGCCAGCCAGCCGGGCAGGGTCTCGACGGGGACGAACGCGTTCGACAGGAATGTCAGCGGGAACAAGATCATCATGGAGATGCTCTGGACGGCCTGGGCGCTCCGGGCGATGGTGCCGACCCACGTGAAGACCCAGGCCAGCGACCAGCCCGTGATGATCGCCAGCAGGATCGCGGCGAGCACGCCGCCCGCTCCGCCGCCCGGGCGGTAGCCCATCACCAGGCCCATGCCAAAGGTCAGAGTGGCCGCGATCGTGTAACGCAGCAGGTCGGCCACCATGGGGCCGGCGAGCGGCGCGATCCGGGCGATCGGCAACGACTTGAACCGGTCGAAGACGCCCTTCTCCATGTCCTCGCGGAGTTGCGTACCCGTGGCCATGCACGTCGTCAGTACGGTCTGGGCGAGGATGCCGGGGATCATCAGGGGGAGGTAGCTCTCCACGTCGCCGGCGATGGCGCCACCGAAGATGAAGGCGAACATCGCGGTGAACAGGATGGGCTGCAGCGCCACGTCGAAGAACTGCTCCGGGTTGCGGCGCATCTTCTTGAGCGCCCGCCACGCCATCGTCAGGGTCTGGACGATCGTCTCCCCCGTGGAGACGCGCCGCCGGGCGGCCGCCACGCGGTCGGCGGCCCGTACCGCCTCGCGGGCGGGTGCGGTCATGGTGCTCATCGGTTCTCCTTCGTGCCGGTCTCGTCCGTTCCTGTCTGGTCGTCCCTGTCCGTCTCGTGGCCGGTGAGGGCGAGGAACACCTCGTCCAGGCTGGGCTTGGCCACGCTCACCGAGGAGATCGACACCCCGGCGGTACGCAGTGCGATCAGTACATCCGCGGCCAGGTCGGCCTGGTCGAGAGCGACGTTGAGGCGGCCCTGCTCCGGGCTGAGCACCGGATCGGAGCCGAGGACGCGCCGCACGACCTCCACGGCCGCGGGCACCTCGCCCGGCTCGGCGAGCAGCAACTGGAGGGTGGAGTTGCCGACCGCTGTCTTCAACTCGTCGGGGGTGCCCTCGGCGACTTTGCGGCCGTGGTCGATGACGGCGACGCGATCGGCGAGCTGATCGGCCTCGTCCAGATATTGCGTGGTCAGCAGTACGGTGCAGCCCTCAGCGACCAGACCGCGGATGGTGTCCCACATCTGGCCGCGAGTGCGCGGATCGAGACCGGTGGTCGGCTCGTCGAGGAAGATCAGCGGTGGCCTGGTGATCAGGCTGGCCGCCAGGTCGAGGCGCCGGCGCATGCCACCGGAGAACTGCGCGATCGGTCTGTCGGCGGCCTCCTCCAGGTCGAACTGGCCCAGCAATTCGACGGCGATGCGCCGGGCGCGCGGCGCGGTGACGCCCTGCAGGCGACTGAAGAGCCAGAGGTTCTCGCGGGCGGTCAGGTTCTCGTCGACCGATGCGTACTGTCCGGTGACGCCGACCAGCTGGCGGATCATGTGCGGGTTGCCGGCCACGTCGACCCCGAAGATCTCGGCACGACCCGCGTCGATCTTCAACAGGGTGGCCAGCATCCGCAGCATGGTGGTCTTGCCGGCGCCGTTCGGGCCGAGGACGCCGAAGATCTCACCGGGGCGTACGTTCAGGTCGATCCCGTTGACGGCGCGGTGCTCGCCGAACGTCTTCACCAGCCCTTGCGCAAGTACGGCCAGATCGGTTCCTCCGCCGGAGGCCGGGCCGCCCCCGGTACGTCCGAGTTCTGTGATGCTCATGGCTCCACTCTCGGCGGTGCCGGTTTCACGGCACCCTCGGCCGGTTTCACCGGTTGCCGGGAGCGGCGTTTGTGGCAGCGGTAGACAGGCTGGCGGCGGCTTGATGTGCGCCTTCATCCCCCAGTTCGACAGGCGGAGGTCATCCACGATGGCGTAGTACCGGTCGTCGCTGGCGGATCTGTCGAGGCTGTCGTTCGGCTCGCGCCAGGTACTCCACGCTCTACGGACGAGTTGGTCGCCACCGATCCACAACCGCCAGGACACCTTCCAGGTGCCGTACTTGCCAGTGGGCTCGCTCCGGAAGCCGATGGGTAGGCCTGGATTCGCCTTGCCGGGCTGCGCGAAGGTGATGCTGCCCTGGTAGAGGGTGGTGCGCACCCCGTCCCTGTCCGTGGTGGTGGCCAGTCGCCGGTCTTGTGGGTCGCCCAGTCGGTGAACCTGCCAAGATGAAGCCCCATCCGCGATCAGTGCTGCGAGCGTGCGTGATGACCGATGTTCGGCCGGATGAGGCCGTACTGATCGGGGACTCGGCGTTCGACATGGAAGCCGCGATAAACGCGGGAGCCCGCAGCACGTCTGTGCAGGTCGATCAAGATCGGCAGCTGCAAAGTACAGCTACACGCTCAGCTGAGGTAGCACAGCAACCAATCAGTCCACGATCATGTGTACGTGGCGATGCTCCGGTTATTGGCGATCGGCCTTCTCAGCGGTGTCGTAGCGGTGCCGTTCTGGTCGGTGCCACGTGGCGACGGTTTCGAACACGCGCGGTTCGCCGTGCTCACGGCCCTGGGCATGGGCCAGTTCCTAACGGTTCCCGTCGGGTTGGCGGCCGGGTTCGTGCTGGCCGTCATGGGCTCGTGGACGCGCCCTCCTGGTCATGTCTTGGGTGCGATCACGGCTGCGTTCGGAGCGATCGTCGCCACCCAGGCATGGCCCACGATGAGCTGGATCGACGGACGACCGTCCGGACTCGGCGATCCAGACGGCGAGTCTGTCATTGCGTTTCTGGCCTTCGCTTCTGGTGCGATCACAATCCTCGTCGGTCTCTCCATCGTCTTGATTCGATGGTCTGGCTACGATCCGCAAGCCGCCCCGGTGCGTCAACGGGGTCCACGTAGATACGGTAGGAAGAGACGATCCGGCAGGACGAGTCGTCGGCGTTTGCCCCACGCCGAAGGCCATTCCCCGTGATCGAGGGAATGCCCTCGTTGACCTTCGCTGATGCTGGATCTACGACTCCAACTGATTACCGAGCTTCTGAGCGCTCGGCGCGTCTCTGCGGACGAGACTTCGCTGTACGCGTTCATGGTCACGGAAATCTGTGAGTGGCGGAGGATCTGCACGGCGACGCGCGGGTGGACGTCGAGGCATCGAAGGGTGGCGGCCTCAGGAGCGAGGTCCGTTCGCACGTGATCGCGCAAGCACTGGCTGGTATTTCAGTCGTGATCCAGGCACGCGATCAATAATGTGTCCCTCATGCGAGGCCGAATCGGGAGAAGTCGGAAGGCAGGCGTTGCGAGGCTGCGTCATCATGCGGACTTGGCTCCACTATCCCAAGGCGCGGAGCTGGTGAGTACGGCGGCAGGTCCCGAGGGAGAACTGGTCGTTGTGTGGGCCTCGCAGGAGAACGCTGATGCGCTGACCGCACGGACTGTCACACCCGCTGGGGCATCTTTTGCCGATTCACGTACGGCCGCCCCCGTCTCGGTGCATGTCGCCACGTACCGTCCCCATCTGGCGAGGTCGGTTTCCATCGTCGGACAGTCACTACTCGCGCACAGCCATGTCCAGCCGCTGCCGGGCGGGGGCGTGCTCTCGGTGGGTGCGCGGTGCCGTTGGCGTAACGGAGCGGCCGAGCCCAACGCTGCCATCTTCGATGCCGACGGGAAGCTCCTGCGGGAGGGCGTGCTGGGAGACGGAATCGCTGACGTGCAGACGACGCTTTCCGGCGACATATGGGTGAGCTATTTCGACGAAGGCGTGTACGGCAACTTCGGATGGGGTGAGGCAGGCAGCCCTGCACCCATCGGCTCCCCTGGGCTTATCCGCTTTCGGTCTGACCTGGATCTCACGTGGCGTTACCCGTATGACGGCGAGTTCGGTGCGATCTCCGACTGTTACGCGTTAAACGTGACGGGGGATGAAGCGTGGGCCTACTACTACACCGACTTCCCGATTGTGCGGATCCGAGCTGCCGCGGTTGCCGGCTGGTCTACGGAGGTGCGCGGCGCTCATGCGCTCGTTGTTGCCGATGACCGGGTGGCGCTCGTTGGCGGGTATAACGAGCATCGGCACCGGGTGGTCGCGGGGAGCATTCAGGGAGAAGCCTTTTCGGCGGATCGTGCCACCCGGCTGGTAATGCCCGACGGAAGACCGGTTCCCAAGACAGCGACCATACTGGGCCGAGGCAGTGAGCTTCACGTCGTCGCGGGCCCGAGTTGGCTGAAGCTGGGTTTCGAGGACCTGGCGACAGGATGAGTGTCCAGCTGGGTGACAACCGCTGGGATCGCCAGTGAGCCTCCGCGAACCGCAACGGGCGGTTGGTAGGCCTTCGAACCTTATCTAGTGTTCTTGAGCGAAGTAGCAGGTCAGTCGCTCGAAGGTCTGTAAGGCACGTCAGGCAAGCAGGCTGCTCGCGTTCGGTGTGCCGATGGATCGTCGAGAGGTCCCTGTCCGGCTGATGGTGCGCCGAGGGGACCCAGGCGGAACGTTCTGGAGGCCAGCCAGGTGCGCATCAACACCACGGGCGCGGGCAACCACCTACGTGGACTACCCCGGTCATGCCGGTCGACAACGACACCACCCACACCAGCGGCATCACCGCAAGACAGCTCTCGGCCTGGTCGCCAACTGCGACCGTGACTTGACCATGACACGGCGCGGACAAGATGGCGACACGGCTGGTCGACAGTGGATTGCGGTTGACCGGCGGGCGAGTTGCCGAGCGTGCTGCGAGACCCGGCGGCGTGTCACGCGTGTTGTTGATGGTGATCCCTGGCATCTCCGACGCCTCCGTGGCGTCCATCGGCGAGACGGCACGAGAGGTCATCGCGTGATCCGCCCGCGCGCCTTGTCGACCCCTTCTCGTCACCTCGAAGGAGTTGTTGTCTTGAAGCACATGTCCGTGGCCGCCGCGACCGCGGCAGCCCTGCTGCTGGCCACCGCCTCGCCCGCGACGGCCGCCGGCGCCGCTGGCGCCACCGCGGTCGGCGACGCCCAGCAGGCCATGGAGAACCTCGCCAAGACGCCCGGCGTCGTGGGCGCGATCGGCGGCGCGTACGTGGACGGCAAGGCCGCCGGCCAGGGCACCGCCGGGTCGCGGCTGCTCAACGGCGAAGGCGGCACGATCCCAGCCGACTCTCGCTTCTACATCGGCTCACAGACCAAGGCGATGGTGGCCACCGTGCTCCTCCAACTCGTCGAGAAGGGCAAGCTCGGCCTGGACGACAAACTCGCTGACCTGCTGCCGGAGGTGGCCGCCGACGGGCTGGTGGAACGAGCCGGCGAGATCACCGTCCAGCAACTGATCCAGCACACCTCCGGCATCCCCGACTGGTGGTCCCGGAGCGGCTCGACCGAACCGGCGTTCGACGTCTTCGACTTCACCACCTACTACCGGCCCATCGACATCGTGGAGACGACGCGCGGCTTGCCGCGCACCGGCGAGCCGGGTGAGAAGTTCACCTACTCCAACACCAACTACACCCTCATCGGCATGCTCATCGAGCAGGTGACAGGTCACACCCTGGCCGACGAACTCGACCGGCGCCTGTTCCGCCCGCTCGGCATGACCCGGACCTACGCGCTCACCAAGCCCCCGGAGGGCATCAAGGGCCCGCACGGGCACGGCTATTACGCTGACTCCACCGGCACCCTGCGCGACATGCACCGCGCCAACGCCAGCTGGGGCTTTGGCGCCGGCAATGTCGTCTCGACCACGCGTGACGTCAGCACCTTCCAGCGGGCCTTCGACCAGGGCAGGCTGCTGCCACCGTCGCTGCGGAAGATCCTCGCCGGTGGCTCTGCCGGTGGCGATGGCAGCGGCAGCGCACGGCAGGGCACGGAAAAGTGCGAAGAAAATCTGAACATGCAGGGCGGCTCGGGACTCGGCTACACCACGCTGATCCTCTACTCGACCGATGGCCGGCGGCAGTTCGAGATCTCCGTCACGCGGAGCACCACCGACGACGCCATCATCCCCGAAATGATCAAAGCCGGCCAAGGCGTCCTGTGCCCGACGGGTTGAGGCTCTCCGCGTCGACGACTATCTCACGCCGGGTGCATCTCCTACCCGCCCGGGCATCTCTCCGAAGTTCGACAAAGACCGGATCGCCCAGCCAGGCCAGGCGTGGCGGATGAATTCCTGGATACCTGAGGTCCACACCCACTCCTCGTCCGCCCCGTCCGATACGAGCACGGCTCGGCACGCAGGGCCTCTGCCCGCTACCACCTGAGCATCAGACCTACCCCTGACCCTGACGGAAAGACCCCACCCGATGGCCGGCCGTCCGGCCGGGCGCCGACGGCATTACCCAGGCATGCGGGCATCCTGCATGCCTGGACTCTTTGGCCGGCTCCCTTGATCCGGTACGCCTTGGCCACGCTGACTCCCTCCTCCGAGCAGAATCGTGCGCCCAACGCGTAGCTCCCAGAACCGCCTGACCTGCGCAGACTCCGCGCGCTGCGGTACGAAAAAGATGCAATGTACGAAATCAGCAGGCCGGTGCACAACCTCAGACCGCTGTTTGTGGCCATCCTGAAACCTTGCGATAACAGCTTAATAACGACCCATCTACACGAGTTGCACCTGCGGATTCCCTGACCGAATACTGCATCAACACGAGTAGATGGGACTTCCTAGTGGTCACACGCCGCGATGTGGCGCGGCTGGCCGGCACCTCAGACGCCGTCGTCAGCTATGTGCTCAACAACGGGCCGAGGAACGTCGCCCCGCACACCCGCGAACGGGTGCTGCGCGCGATCGACGAGCTCGGCTACCGGCCGAACGCCGTGGCCCGCTCGTTGCGTACCAGCCGCACGCACACCATCGGGCTCGTCGTCCCCGACAACGCCAACCCCTTCTTCGCCGAGCTGGCCCGCGAGATCGAGGACGTCGCCTTCGAGCACGGCCTGACGCTGCTGCTCGGCAACGCGATGGACGACGACGATCGCGAGGCCGCCTACGTGCGGACCCTGATCGACCGCCAGGTCGACGGGCTGATCCTGATTCCCGCCCACGGCCCGCACGCCTGGCGGTCCCAGCTGGCCGCCTCCAAGGTGCCGTGCATCGTGCTCGACCGCGCGCTCGACGACGCCCCGGCCAGCCACCTGCTGCTCGACAACGAGGGCGGTGCGTACGAGGCGACCGGCCACCTGCTCGCGCACGGGCAGCGGCGTATCGGCTGCGTGGCGGGGCCGGAGAACATCCATCCGACCGTCGACCGTGTCGCCGGCTGGTCGCGGGCGCTGACTGAAGCCGGCCTCGACCCGGCCTCGATGCCGCTGGCCCATGGCCCGTTCGGGCGGCGGCAGGGTTACCTCAGCGGCCGCCGGCTTCTGTCGCAGGAGGACCGGCCCACCGCGCTCTTCGTGACCAGCGACGAGCAGGCGATCGGCGTCATGCGCGCCGCGGCCGAGCTGGGGCTGAGCGTGCCCGGCGACGTCGCGCTGTGCTCGTTCGACGGCGTCGCCGCCTCCTCCTACACCGTGCCCGCGCTCACCACCATGCGCCAGCCGATCGAGGTAATGGCCAGGCGCGCGGTGGAGCTGCTGATGGCACAGATCGGTGACTCATCGGGAGGCGAACGTGTCGTCCTGTCCGCCATGCTGATCAGGCGCGGCTCATGCGGTTGTCCTGACCCGGTCGGTGGGCTCGACGATGCGTGAGCTGGAGCTGGTCGTCGTCGGCAGTCTCAACATGGATCTCACGGTTCCGGTGACGCGCCTGCCCGGCAGGGGCGAGACCGTCGCGGGCGCCGCCGCGGTGCGGGCCGCCGGAGGCAAGGGCGCCAACCAGGCGGTGGCAGCCGCCCGGCTGGGCGCGCGGGTCCGCCTGGTGGGCCAGGTCGGCGACGACGCGCTGGGCCGCGAGCTGCTCGCCGCCGTAGCGCGCGAGGGCGTGGACGTCTCAGGCGTACGGCAGGTGCCCGCCGCCACCGGGCTGGCGATGATCGTGGTCGAGGACGGTGGCGAGAACATGATCACCGTCGCCAGGGGCGCCAACGGGCTGCTCCGCCTCACGGACCTCGACCTCACCGGCGCCGACGCGCTCCTGATGCAGTTGGAGATCCCGGTGGCCGCCTGCCTCGCCGCCGCCCGTCAGGCCAGAGCGCACGGCGTGCCGGTGATCCTCAACGCCGCGCCGTACACGCAGGGTCTTGAAGAGCTGCTCACCCAGGTGGATTTGCTGATCGTCAACGAGGGTGAGGCGGCCGCCCTGTGCGGCGGCACCGACCCCGCCGCGCTGCTCGCACTCGGGCCGCGCGCCGCGGTGGTGACGTTGGGCGAGCACGGGGCGCGCGGCCAGGACGCCTCCGGCGCCTGCCAGGTGCCCTCCTTCCCGGTGCCCGCGGTGGACGCGGTCGGCGCCGGGGACACCTTCTGCGCGCAGCTCGCGCTCGCCCACGCGGCCGGCCTGCCCCTCGACCAGGCGGTACGGCGGGCCTGCGCGGCCGGCGCGCTGGCCACCACCGGCCACGGGGCCCAAACCGCCATGCCCACCGGCGATCAAGTGGAAAGGCTGCTCGCCCGTGCGTCATGACGGCCTTTGGCATCCCCGCCTGCTGCAGATCCTGTCCGCGGCGGGACACACCGACCTCATTGTGGTGGCCGACCCCGGCCTGCCCGTCCCACCCGGCGTCGAGACGGTCGACCTCGTCTGGCGCAGGGGCGAGCCTGCCTTCCTACCCGTACTCGAAGCGGTGCTCGGCGAGCTCGTCGTCGAGACCGCCTATGTCGCCGAGGAGTCGCCGCCCGGCTTCCTCGACGGCCTGCTGACAAGAACAGAACGCATTCCTCACACCCAGCTCAAAGAGCTCACCGGCCGGGCCCGCGCAGTCGTGCGGACCGGCGAGGCGACACCGTACGCGAATGTCGTCCTCCAAGCGGGCGTTCCCTTCTGAAGGAGAAACACCGAATGAACAAGAAGATCGTCGCCGTGGCCGGTCTGGCCCTCGCGCTGACCGCCTGCGGCAAGGAGGGCGGCACCACCACCGGCCAGACCGCCGCCGCCCCCAAGCCGGGCGAGAAGCCGGGAATCTGCCTGGTGATGAAGTCGCTGGCCAACGAGTTCTTCCAGCAGATGCAGAAGGGCGCCGAGGAGCACGCCGCCAAGCGCGGCGACCTCACGCTCAGCGTCGTCGGCATCCAGAACGAGACCGACATCGACAACCAGGTCGCCGCCGTCGAGAAGTGCGTCACCCAGCAGGCCAAGGCGGTCGTGATCGCCCCTGCGGACTCCCGCGCGCTGGTCGCGCCGATCAAGCGCGCCGTCGACGCGGGTGTGAAGGTCGTCAACATCGACGTCCAGCTCGACGAGGGTGCGATGAAGGCCGCCGGTATCGGCGACAAGGTGCCCTTCGTCGGCCCCGACAACCGCGAGGGCGCCAAGCAGTCGGGCATGGAGCTGGTCAAGGCCGTCGGCAAGGACGCCGAGGTCGTCATCCTGGAAGGCAACCCCGGCGCGGCCAACGCCACCCAGCGCAAGGCCGGCTTCGAGGACGCGATCAAGGAGGGCGGGCTCAAGCTCGTCGACTCCAAGACCGCGCATTGGGAGACCGACGAAGCGCACACCGTCTTCGGCAACATGCTCAGCGCGCACCCGAACATCAAGGGCGTGCTGGCCGGCAACGACAACATGGCGCTCGGCGCGTTGAAGGCGATCGAGGAGCAGGGCAAGAAGGGCCAGATCAAGGTCGCCGCGTTCGACAACATCCCGGCCATCGCCCAGTACGTCAAGGACGGCTCCGTCGTGTCCACGCTCGACCAGTACGGCGCGCAGCAGGCCTCCAACGGCATCGACTACGCCATGAAGATGATCGCCGGCGAGAACTTCGGCGGCTGGCAGAAGACCGAGATCAAGCTCATCACCAAGGACAACGTCGGATGATGACGGTCAGCGGCCTCGTCAAGCGCTTCCCCGGTGTGGTGGCGCTCGACGGGGTCGACCTCGACATCCGCGCAGGCGAGATCCACGCCCTCGTGGGCGAGAACGGCGCGGGCAAGTCCACCCTGGTCAAGGCTCTGGCCGGGATCCACGCGCCGGACGGCGGCACGATGACCTTCGACGGCGCGCCGTACACCCCCGCCAATGCGGCCGACGGTCTGGCCGCCGGGATTTCGGTGGTCCACCAGGAGCTGGCGCTGCTGCCCTACCTCACCGTGGCGGAGAACCTGTTCCTGCGCGAGCTGCCGCGCACGGCGGGCGTCGTCGACAGGAAGCGGCTGCGCGTGGACGCCGCGCGGCTGTTGACCGAGATCGGGCTGGATGTCTCGCCCGACACCCTGGTCGAGCGGCTCGGCATCGCGCAGATGCAGCTGGTGGAGATCGCGAAGGCGATCTCCACCGACAGCAAGCTGCTGATCATGGACGAGCCGACCGCCACGCTCACCTCGCGCGAGGCGGGACGCCTGTTCGACATCCTGCGGGCATTGCGCGAGCGCGGCGTGGCCATCGTCTACATCTCCCACCACCTGCAGGAGGTGCTGGACCTGGCCGACCGGGTCACCGTGCTGCGCAACGGACGCAGCATCGAGACCCGCGAGATGGCCGGCGTGACCGCGCCCGACCTGGTCAGGTTGATGGTGGGGCGCGATCTGGAGCGGGAGTTCCCGGCCAAGCCGCCGACGGAGCTGGGCGAGGTGGCGCTGAAGGTGGACGATCTCAAGGTCTCGGGTTTCGAAGGGCCGCTCTCCTTCTCGGTACGGCGCGGCGAGGTCGTGGGCCTCGCCGGGCTGGTCGGCTCCGGTCGTACGGAGGCGATGCGCGCGATCTTCGGCGCCGACCCCGCCTTGGCCGGAAAAATCGAGCTTTACGGCGAGAAGGTACACATTCGGCATCCCAAAGACGCCGTACGGCACGGCATCAGCTTGCTCACCGAGGACCGCAAGTCGCAGGGCCTGGTCCTCGACCTGCCGATCAGCGCCAACGTCACCCTCGCCAAGCTGCGTGGACTCCTGGTGCGCTTCGGTCAGGAACGCTCGCTCGCCGAGGCCCTCGGGCGGCGCCTGCACCTGCGCTCCTCGGGCGTCGGCCAGCACGTACGTACCCTGTCGGGCGGCAACCAGCAGAAGGTCGTGCTGGCCAAGTGGCTCAACGCCGGATCCGACATTCTGATCGTGGACGAGCCCACCCGCGGCATCGACGTCGGCGCCAAGTACGAGATCCACGAGCTACTGCTCGGCCTGGTCGCAGAGGGCAAGGCCCTGCTCGTCGTCTCCTCGGACCTACCGGAGCTGATGGGCATCTGCGACCGCGTCCTGGTCTTCTCCCGGGGCAAGATCGCCGGAGAGGTCACCCGGGCGGACTTCGACGCCGAGCGCATCCTCACGCTGGCCTACTCGGGCTACCTCAAGAACGGTGAAACACAATGATCAAAAGGCTCGTGCTCGGCGAAGCCGGCATCGGCGTCGCCTTGGTAGTGCTCGCGGGCTTCTTCGTCATCCTCGCACCGAACTTCGCGACCGAGCAGAACCTGCGCAACATCATGACCCAGATCACGCTGAACACCGTGCTCGCCGTGGGCATGACGTTCGTGATCCTGGTCGGCGGCATCGACCTGTCGGTCGGCTCGGCGATGGCGCTGTGCGCGGTCGTGTCGGGCACCATGATGGCCGGATCCGGCTCCGCCTTGACGCTGGTCGGCGGGATCCTGGTGAGCATGCTCGTCGGCGGCGTGGTCGGCTGGGTCAACGGGTTCGTGTCAGAACAGTGGCGGGTGCCGTCGTTCATCGTCACCCTGGCCATGCTCAACATCGCGCGCGGCGGCGCCGAACGGTATACCAACGCAGCCACCATCTACAACCTGCCTGCCGCGCTCAACGACTTCGGCACCCTCACGCTCATGGGCATCCCCGCAGTGTTCTGGGTGGCGCTGCTGCTGGCAGGGGCCGGCTGGTTCGTGCTGTCGCGCACCGTCTTCGGGCGGCTGATCTACGCCACCGGCAACAACGAGGAAGCCGTCCGCCTGTCCGGCCACAAGACGTCCCGCATCAAGATCGCCGCCTTCATGATCGCCGGTTTGACCGTGGGCATCGCGGCCGTCCTGTACATGGCCAGGCTCAACATCGCCAGCCCGATCCTGGGCCAGGGCTACGAGCTCAACGCGATCGCCGCCGTGGTCATCGGCGGAGCCAGCCTGATGGGCGGGCGCGGCTCCATGGTCGGCACGTTCCTCGGGGCATGTCTGCTCGGCGTGCTCACCAACGGGCTGCTGCTCATGGGCGTCTCCGACTTCGAACGGCAGATCATCACCGGGCTGGTGATCCTGGTCGCCGTGGTGCTGGACGCGTACCGGCTCCGCCTGGCCCGCAAGCTGGCTGTCACCCAACCCGCGCAGGCACTCACGCCGGCGACGATCCCCTCCTGACCACATCCGAGGCGGCGCCTTTGCATGAGACCGCCGTGGCTTTACGGCCAGTTGTCACGTGTGGTGTAGGTGGGGTGCAAGTGACGATCAAGAGCCGGTCCATATGTTCCTCTCGTTAGGAAAACCTATGAAAAGGACGGTCCCTTGCCCCGCTCCTACGGCGAGTCCAAGCTCGTCGTCCGCTACCGAGCCGGTCTACGGCTGCGGCGCTCGGGCTCTCTGCCCGCGCGAGTGGTGAGTGTCATGGGACTTCTCTCCTCAGGCAATCAGTCGAGACACATCCGGAGAATCGCTGTGAAGAGCATCAAGAGAATCGCCCTCGTCTCCGCCATCTCTGCCTCCCTGGTCGCAGTCATGGGCGGTGCCGCCAACGCCTCGATGTCCGCGGACACCGGCTCGACGTACGTGGCCTACGAAGGGCCGGGCTTCACCGGCCAGACACAGGTCATCGACAGGTGCGGCACGACCAACCTCCGCTACCGCGGGTCGTACAAGTGGTACGGCTCCGGCCAGTCCGGCCGGATGCACAACCAGATCAACAACAGAGGGCCGGTGCACTTCGTGCTGCCCACCAACGGCAACGCGAAGCAGGCGACGGGCGTCGGCTGGAAGAGCATCTTCGTGGTGTGCTGACGCCCACATCTTGACGCGGCGGCCTCGCCCCGGGGATCGGTGCCGTTGATGCCCTGCGGTACACCGGAACGTGCCGGGTGTGACCAGAGATCGGGACGTTAAGGATCGGGACGTTAAGGATCGGGACGTTAAGGATCAGGACAAGGTGTCCTTGACCGCGATCTGGCCATCCTCGACGACGAACTTCTGGTTGGCGTTGTTGGGGTCGCACTGCCACAGGTACACCTGGATGCCGTTGCCGCGGCCGTTGGTGGCGTCCAGGCATAGGCGGTTGGCTGAGTTCAGGGTGGACTTGAGGATGATCTGGCCGCCCTGGATGACCCAGAGCTGGTTAGCGTTACCCAGGCACTGCCACTGGTAGACCCGGGTGCCGTTGGTTCGGCCGTTGGAGGAGTCCAGGCACATCATCTGGCTCGTGCCGATGGTGTCTTCCACCTTGATGAGGCCGTCCTCGACGACGAACTTCTGGTTGGTGTTGTTGGGGTCGCACTGCCACTGGTACATCAAGATGCCGTTGCCGCGGTAGTTGTTGACGTCGACGCACATTGCGGTCCCGACCGGGACGGTGCGGTTGGCGGGCCCTTGCCCGGCGGCCACCGCAGGCAGAGCGGTGACCGCGCTCATGGTGGCGGAGATGACGGCGGCGGCCAGCAGATGGCGAGCAAGCATGGGTGCCTCCAGAAGAGTTGATCAAGACTCCAGCACCATGACACAACCGAACGTAGTTGATCAATCACCGTCCGCACAAAGCTCTGTGCGTCGCGATGTGATGCCCGCCAGAGGCGAAGCTGCGGTGGGCGTCGGGCATCCGCGATTGCAGATCAGGATGATCCAGAACGTACAGACTGGATCACATCGCACGTCACACCCGGACGGAGGCCGCCGTCGCGGGAGGCGTCCCAAGCTCTTCGACGGGTATGTCGATAGCAGGCTGAGCGGTGAGACTCGCGCGTTCGATCCGATCGAGGCGGAACCATCGGATGGCCTCGCGGCGCTGGCAGTGCGCCACGAGGAACCAGTGCCCGGCCGTGAACGCGAGCAGCTGGGGGTCCACCCGGCGCGTTGTCGGCGTACCGTGACGATCGCGGTAGTGCAGCGAGAGGACCTTGCGCTCCTGAAGAGCATGTTCGATCGCGTCGCGTCGGCGCGGATCAGCTGCCTCGGTGGCGCTGTGGTCGATCCAGATGCGCTCGGTCAAGTCGTCCGCGTGCCGTCGCGCCCGCGGGTCCATCACCGCCAGTACTTTCACCAGGGCAGCTCGGGCCTGCCCGTCGAACGGTTGTCCACGGTGTGCCGCGATCGCCGCGGCGAGCGCGCAGGCTTCGGTGGCGGTGAAGTTCACCGGCGGCAGGGTGGCGGCACGATCGACGACATATCCACCGAGCCGGCCCGTGCGTGCCCAGACCGGGAAGCCGCCCTGTTGCAGCGCGGAGATGTCGCGCTTGACGGTACGGACACTGATCTCGAATGCGGTGGCGAGCTGTTGGGCGGTGCGGCCTCGGGGACCCGCACGGCGGAGATCTTCGCGGATCGCGTAGAGCCGGTCGGTGCGGTTCATCCATAAATGGTGCCATAACGGTGACATCCAGCACCTCCAGAATCGGAGCATGACGAACTCGCGAGAACCCATCCTGTTGCTGAGCGGTGCCGGTCTTCCCGTCTGGATCTGGGATCAGGTGCGCGAAGAACTGGCCGCATCGCACCAGACGGTGGTCGCTGAGCGACCACGTCATGACCGCGCTTCGCTCACGGAGTACGCCGCCGCGGCGCTGGATTCGGCACCGTGGGAGCGATTCGCGGTCGTCGCGCACTCCAGTGGCGGGACTGTCGCGGCGGAAATCATGACCCTCGCGCCTGACCGGGTGGGCGCGTTCCTGGCGGTCACGGCCGTCGTGCCGAAGCCGGGACACAGCTTCGTCGCGTCGATGCCGTTGCCGAACCGGCTCGTGCTGAGCCTGGCGATGCGGCTGGCCGGCACCCGACCGCCCGATGCCGCTATCCGGCGTGGCGTGGCCAGCCGCGTCGACACGAAGACGGCCGATCGCATCGTGGCGGAGTTCAACCCCGAGTCTGTACGTCTCTACCGGGACACGCCGCAAGGCGGCGTTTTTCCCGAACGTCGAGGCTACCTCTCCACCAGCCAAGACACTGAGCTCTCGATCGGACTGCAACAGCGATTCGCGCGCAACCTCGACACGAGCTGGAACGAATCCCTCGACAGCGGACACCTGCCGATGCTCGAAGCGCCCGACGCTCTCGCCCGGCGAATCGCGAACTTCCTCGCCGACAGACCCAATTGACCGAGAGGCGCACGAAGGCCACCCCCATAGTCGGGAGTGGCCCTTCTAGCTCAGCTCCTATGAAGCGAATGCGTACGCCGGGCGGCGGTGGCGGCTCAGTTGTAGGGGTTGTCGTAGGTCACGGATTTGGTGCGACTGTTGTAAGTGTTGCCGGGATAGAACCAGCCGCCCGTCACGTACAAGGTGACATTCGTGAGGGTAGTGGAGTGGGTGTATTCACCGTCGTAGAAGAATAGGGCCACCTGGCACCCGGGGGGAGCAGGTGCAGTGCCCGTCTGGCTCGGATAGAAAATAGTGCTGCCGTTGACGGAGACGTAGAAGTTCGGCATGGGGTAGGACCCGCTCCCCCAGCACAGCCGGAGCGCATACCTGAACTTCGTGTTCCCGTCGTCGAACGCCAGCGTGCCGGTCAGCTGGGCGAGCATGATCGACGGGCCGGCGTTCGAGGTCACCGTGAGGGATACGGCCTGGTCTGGACCGTAGGCGGCGTGCGCGGGAGTGACGGGCACCAGGATTGCCGCGAGTGTTGCGATGACGACGGCGACAGAGCTAGCCGCGCGACGTACCTTGGAACGTGTCAATTCCAACCTCATCTCTCGCATGATGTCGGCGGAGCGCGCACGGAGACTATTTTCGGGGCTTCCAGGTGTCCAGAGAGACGATCGAGAGCCACTGATTCGGCCGGCATTAACTTGCGCCATAGCGGCTCTCGCGAGAGTGAACCAGGCGTGCCACCAGGTCGGGGATTAGCCTGCGGAGCCGTAATACCGACCTGACGGGTGAAAGTTTCATTCCACCGGGACGACCCTGCGCGCCGACCTCCCGACACAGCGTCGGCGGTCGTCGAGGAGATCGTGCGCCACGACCCGCCCGTTCAGCTCACTGCGCCTCCTGGTTGAACCAGTTGCCCCAGCGGGCGATCGCCTGCCCGAACGCGATGCCGGGCGCGATCGTGTCGCCCACGGCGCCGAGGGACAGTCCCCGGCGGCGGCAGGCCAGCCACACGCCCACGCCTCCCAGAGCGACCGCGCCCCAGATGCCCAGCCCGCCTTCCCAGATGAACAGCGCCCGGTAGGGCTCTTTGATCGCGCGCGGGCCGAAGTGGATCTGCCAGTCGACGATGACGTGGTAGAGGCGGCCGCCGATCAGGCCGAAGATCACCGCAGGAACCGCGATGTCGCTGATCGTGCCTTTCTCGCCGCCCCGGGCACGCCAGCGGCGCTCACTCAGCCAGACGCCGACGGCGATTCCGACAATGAAGCACAATGCGTAAGCCCGGATCGGAATGAATCCAAGATGCCAGACCCCTTGAGAAGGGCTGGGAATCAAGGCGAGAGGCATGCCGGTGACGCTAGCGGATTTGGGCTCACTTGGCCGCATGCGTGACCCTATTATGCATTTCTACGGCATGAGAGCTTCGCGCTCGCTCGGCCATCGCGGGGGCCTCACCAGCGCCCTGGATGTCTCGCCGCAGCGTGCCGAACAGGGCTTGCCGTCCTGGAGAGGTCTGGCAGCCCTGACTCGCAAGTACGGGAGCGGACGCAAGGACTACCCCGCCCGCCTTTATCGAGGGCTATCACCACCACTTGGGTTCACCGGTCTACACAGAATCGTTACAGGAAATCCCTTATCTCGCCAACGCCACCCTCTTACTCTTTTCCCTGCTATATCCTCCCAAGCAAGGACACTGATGAAGCTCCTATTCGCAGGCCTCGTAGCAACGGCAGCGACCGTGTGCGCGGTGGCCGCACCCGCTCAGGCGGCATCCGTCGCATCCGTGCAGGCCGCTCCAGTGGACCCGGTGAAAGCCCTGAAGGCCCAGCTGACCCCGGGCAAGGGCGTAAAAATCACCGAATCAAGCAGCATTACCGTCGATTTCACCACCAACGACCAGGCTATGCAGGTACGGGTGAACACCCGCACAGCCGGCACCCTGGCTTTCGGCAAAGGCAATGTAGCGGCTGCCGACCTCCGTGTCCGCATGTCCTCACGCCAGCAAGGGCCCAACCCTCCCTACCGGGTCATCGCTGAGGGCAGAAACGCCTACGTGACCAACGCCGGCATCGCCAAGGCGCTGCCTTCCGGCCGTTCCTGGATCCAGTCGAGGGCCAGCGGCCAGGAAAATTCCGTCCTCGGCATGGGCGTCACCTCAGCGGAACTGCAGTACATGGTGAAAAACGCATCAGAAGTGGCGACCGGCGAATATCAGGGCACCGCCAAACTCACTGACTTCCGGCACGACAAGTCCGCCGGGGAAGGCAACGTCGAGTTCCACCTGTACTTCGATCAACACAACCTGCTCACCCGCACGGTCGTCGACTCGACGGCCTACCCGGACGACGACAGTACGGCCTACGACCAGATGGTCTTCCACACCGATACCAAGTATTCGGGCTGGGGCACCAAGGTGAAGATCACCGCACCGGCGGCCAGCAAGGTCATCAGCGAGAAGAAGCTCGACACGAAGACCCGCAAGGCCGTCATAAAGGCCGGCTATCCGGAGAGCGGTCCCTTCTAACCAGCGCCGTAACTAGCGCCGTTCGAGCGTGAGCAGCGGCTCAGCGAACACCGGCGCTGGCGCGGCGGGATTCGCGGCAACCGCCTCCTCCAGGCGGCGGAAGCCGGCCTCCAGCTCGTCCGTACTGAGTTGAGCGAAGAACGAAAGGGTGCGCAGGCGCAGCCGTTGAAGCATGTCACCGAGGGTGCCGACGGACGGCTCGGTAACCGTGCCGAAGGCGGTAACGCGCCAGCCGTCCGACGTGAACATCTCGATGACCTCGTGCAGCGGCTGAAACAGCGCGGCGTCCGCCGCGAAGCCGCGGGGGAAGTGCTCCAGCCACCACGGCCTGGGATGGTGGTCGCTGAAATTCGCGCGCAGTAGCAGCCGCCCGCCGGGCCTGAGCACCCTGGCCAGTTCCCGTACCGCCCGCGGTTTGGCCTGGACGTGATGCCAGGACAAGAACAT
Source organism: Nonomuraea sp. NPDC052129 (assembly GCF_040680095.1). Taxonomy (NCBI): domain Bacteria; kingdom Bacillati; phylum Actinomycetota; class Actinomycetes; order Streptosporangiales; family Streptosporangiaceae; genus Nonomuraea; species Nonomuraea sp. NPDC052129. Next base: position 32,003 of record NZ_JBFAVX010000057.1, read on the forward strand.
GAGAGCGTAGTCGGCACTGGCGGACGGCACCGGCATGTCCTCGGCGGAGCCCGCCAGATATCGCACATCGGGATGCGGGGACTGCGCCTGTGCTATCTCGCGCATGCGGACCGACGGCTCGACGCCAGTGACCGGCCCGAACGCTCGCGCCAGCGCGGGGGTGAACCTGCCGGTCCCTGCACCGACGTCCAGCCCCACCAGCGGACGTCCCTTGGGCAGCACCGCTCCGAAGGCACTGATCCATGTCTGCTGCTGCCGCTCGGTAAGCGCGCGGCCACGCGCGTAGTCCTGGTACTGCTCCGTGTCGTAGTCGATCCGCCTCATCGCCGCTCCCGCGTCAGCCGGGCCATGGCGAACCATCGACCCGATATATCGACTGGATACATCGGCACGATATGCGGTGTCGTGTCATGCCTCAAGTGGCGGTCAGGCGCACAGGCTTCGCCCGGCGAAGCCGGCTGGGATGTGGACAGTTCCCGACCGGAGACTAACCCGAGCCCGTCCTGCCTGCCAGTTCCGTGAGCCGGCGTTCGAGGAAGCGCCGTTCGGCGCCGTCGTCGGTGAGTTGTCTCGCACGTCGATAGGCGTCACGCGCCTCCTCGGTACGCCCGAGGCGTCGCAAGAGTTCGGCCCTGGTCGAGTGCAGGTAGCGGAAGTCGTCGAGCCCCAGTTGGTCGACGACGCGCAGACCGGCCTCGGGGCCTTCGGTCTCGGCGACGGCGATGGCGCGGTTGAGCTCCACGATGGGCGAGCCGGTCAGGCGGCCGAGCCGGCGACGAGCAGGCCGAATTTGGTGGTGAGGGCCCGGTCGCGGCGGATGCGGTCCGTCGCTCGGTTCCGAGCCGTCGTCATCAGCCAGGCGCGCGGGTTGCTGGGGACGCCGTCGCGTGGCCACCGGTCGGCGGCGACGGCGAACGCCTCCTGCGCGGCCTCCTCGGCGATGTCGAAGTCGCCGAGGAAGCCGATCAAGGTGGCCAGGACGCGGCCCCACTCCTCGCGGAAGACCTGTTCGAGCGTGGCTACCAATACACCTCCGAGGGGCGGATCTCGATGGCGCCACCGTAGCGCGCTGCGGGGTGGCGGGCGGCCTGCGTCCGATTGAACCCTTGGTAGTCGGCGTAGACCTGCTTCTGCTCCTCCTCGGACAACGCGGCCTGTCCCTCAAGCGCGGTGCCCTGAAAGATCAGCATGACGTACTTCATCGTTTCCTCCTCGTTGCTACCAGGTTGGTCGCGCAGTAAGACGAACGGCGAGTCACGAAATCGACAGGTCGGCACTGAGGTCTTTTGCTGGGAAAGAGGCGACCATGATCAGGCGTCGGGGTCAGGGAGCGGTGAGGTGGGCGCGGATGGCGGCGGCGCCGGATTCGGTGAGCCAGTCGGTGAGGGTACGCAGTCCGGGGTGGATGACGCGCAGCGACTCGATGTCGGCGTGCCATTGGTGACCGGTGTGCCAGTGTTTCCTGATCGCGGCGACCTCTGAGCTGATCGCGGCGGCCTCTTCATCGGTGACCCGCTCGTACCGGACCGGAATGCCCGTGGCCTCGGTGATCGCGGCGGCGGCCTCGACCGGGGTCGGTTCGTCGCCGGCCAGTTCCAGGGTTCTTCCGGCGAACCGGGTCGGCTCCGCGAACGCGAGCGCGGCGAATTCGGCGATGTCCTCCAGCGCGATGATCTGCATGGGCTCGTGCGGGGGAAACAGGTGGCGGTGTACGCCGTTGGAAATGCCGTCGATGCCGATCGCCCCGTCGCTGAGATAGTTCGTCATGAAACGCACTGGACGCAGCACGGTAGGCAGCGCGATGTGGTCGTGCAGGTACTGTTCGATCAGCGCTTTCCCCGCTGAACCTGGCACTTCTGTCGATGTCGAGGCGAGGGTGCTGAATACCACCTGCTTGATTCCCGCCGCGGCTGCCGCGTCGATCAGCGCCCGACCGCGGGCCACTTCGAGATCTGTGGTGGATCCGACGGGTGTGAAGGACAGGGGCGGTACGCCGAACAGGGCGGCGGCGCCATCGAGTGCCGGCGGCAGACTGGCCGGATCGTCGAAGTCGCCGCGTACGAGTTGGGCACCCGCGGCGGCCAGCGCGGCGGCGGCGGGTGTGGTCAGGTCGCGCACCAGGGCTCGCACCGGCCACCCTCCGGCGAGCAGCCGCCGGGCGGTGGCGCCGCCCTGCTTGCCAGTGGCGCCAGTGACGAGGATGGGGGAGTCGGGATTTGCCGGCGTCACGGTGGTCATGGCGTCCTTTTCGGAGACGACGGATTCGGAGATGGTGGATACTGACACGATCCGGAATGCTCCACCCACTTCCACGCCACAGACAAGGATTACGTGACATGACGGCAGCACCGGCGCCAGTACCGGATGCGGCACGTTCCGGGCGGGCCGATGCCCGCCGCAACCGAGAGATCGTGCTGCGCACCGCGATGCGCGTGTTCGCCGAGGAAGGGCTGGAGGTGTCGCTTGGCCAAATCGCGCATCGCGCCGGGGTCGGCGCCGGGACCGTCTATCGGCACTTCCCGAGCAAGGAGATCCTGGTCGAGGCGGTGCTCGCCGAACACGTCCAGGGATTCGTGGTCTCCGCGGGTGAATGGGCGGGCCGCGCGGCGCCCGGCGACGCGCTGTTCGGGTTCCTGCTCGAAGTGATCGAGAAGCTGGCCGGCCGCAAGCACGTCTGCGATGCCCTTACCGCTGACAAGGGTTGGCCGCGCGCCATGCTGACCGCCGCGGCGCAGCGGTTCCACGAGGCACTGGCTCGCTTGCTGCGCGACGCGAAACAGGCCGGTGCTATACGCGCCGATGTGCGGGTCGACGATCTGGCCGCGCTGGCCGTCGGCGGCGCCGCACTGCGTTCGGCACACCGGGACCTGGCCCGCGGTACGCGACTGGTGCGGCTGCTGCTGGACGGATTGCGTACCCCTACTGTCACGAAAGCCAGTGAATTACGTGACGCGCCTTCCCCTCGCCGTCACGAAACCGCCGCCCCCAGCGAGAGACGCTGCGAGGAATGCGGTGCTCGGCTGCGTGTCCGGGCTACCGGACGGCCACCCCGCTACTGCGGTCCGACCTGCCGCCAGCGCGCCCGCCGCCGCCGCGTCGCCGGCGGCGGAAAGGAAGGCCGGAGTGTCGAATCCTCGGTCACCAGTACGAGCCGTCATCCTGGCCTCGATCAATGACGGAACAGGACATTGAGTTCGCTGAAGTCCAGTGAGCCGTCCAGTGCCGTGAGACCTCCCGTGCCGAGCAGTTCCGCGGCGGCTCTGAGGGCCGCGGTGTAGGCAGCCTGGGCCAGCCCAGTGCCCAGGCTGATCCTGCGCACCCCGGCCTGCGCGAGCTCGGTGACACTCGGTCCACCAGCGACAGCCATCGCGTTGACCGGCAGTGGCGACTCGGCACAGAGAGCGCTCAGCATCTCCAGATCGAGCAGGCCGGGAACAAAGATGCCGTCGGCGCCCGCCTCAGCGTATGCCGCCGTTCGCGCCAGCACCTCGCCCAGTCGGCCATCGGATGCACCGATCGCGAACAGGAAGACGTCGGTCCGCGCGTTGATGAACAGTTCCGGCAGGCCCGCCGCGGCTGCGGCGTCCCTGGCGGCGAGCAGCCTGGCGCTCTGCTCGGCGACGCCGAACACAGGACCGCCGACGGCCGAGGAGTCCTCCAGATTGACCCCCACCGCACCGGCCTCCACCACCGCACGCACGGTCGCGGCGACATCCGCCGGAGCCGGCCCGTACCCTCCCTCTACGTCGACCGTCACCGGCAAGTCGACGGAGTCCACGATGCGCCGCGCGGCCTCTACCATCTCACCCCGGCTGAGCTGTTGCCCGTCCCCACGGCCGAGGGACCACGACACACCGCCGCTGGTCGTGGCGATCGCCGTGGCTCCGGCCGCGGCGATCACCGTCGCGCTGGCAGCGTCCCAGGCGTTCGGCAGCACGAGCACGGATTCGGTGCTCAGAGTGCGGAACAGCCGGGCCTTCCCCTTGGCCGCGGCATCGGTGGAAGGGGAGATGTCTACAGACATGTGCATGACCGCCTTAGCGTTGTTCTGGTTCCCGAGGCACCTGCTCCCGGGATGCTGCCGGGCGGGGGAACGAGCGTCCACTGATTAAGCTCGGACCGAATCGTGGAAGTAGTGGGGGCGGCATGAAGGCGCGGCTGACCTTTTCGGTGAACGATCTGGCCGAGACCCGGTTCGCCATCTCGCCAATGTGGGAAGTCGTCACCAGCTTCAGAGCGCTGGCCGCCGCTGCGGTGCCGGACCCGCACCGCGGCTGGGCCGACCAGGTACGCCCGCGGCTCGCGGCGGCGGGTCTCGATCGCGGTTGGCTGGCCGACATGATTCCGCCCATCGGTCACCTCCCCGACTTTCTCAACCCGGCGCCGGCGACGGCGTCCCCCGGCCTCGCCGACGAGTTGGCCGCCATCGAGGCCACCGACCCCGAGCAGGTGCGGCGAGACCTCGACTGTCTGGGCGCCGACCGCGACGCCCCTCTTTCCCTCCGGCTACGGAGCCTTCGCCGGACCCCTTGGGCATACCTGCCGCGGATCGTCGCGGAGATCGAGGTCTACTGGGGGCTCGCGATAGCGCCCTACTGGGCCAGGATCCGCTCGGTGCTGGAGGCGGACATCTTCTACCGAGGCCAACAGGTGGCCGAGCAGGGTACGGCCCAAGCGCTCGACGAGCTGCATCACACGGTGCGCTGGGCCGACGGCAGTCTCCGCCTCGTTCAGCGGCATTGCGCCATCACCAGGATCGAGACGGGAGCCGGGTTGCTCCTGGTGCCGTCGGTCTTCGCCTGGCCGCGGGTGCTCACCCGGTCCGTCGTATCGGAACCACCTCAGCTGGCCTACCCGGCCCGCGGGATCGGCACGTTGTGGGAGCGCCGGACATATGACCGCATGGAAGCTCTCGCCGCCGTGATCGGCCGATCCCGGGCGCTGATCTTGGCCGAACTGGACTCACCCGCCTCGACCACCGAACTCGCCCACCGTTCGGGCATATCCGCGGCGGGCGTGTCCCAGCACCTCACCGCACTGCGGGCCGCCGGCCTGACCAGCGCCCACCGAGCGGGCCGCTCGGTGCTCTACGCCCGCACCAGCCTCGCCGACGCCCTGCTCACCGCACAGACGTGAAACCCGCTGGGTGACTTCATTGGGTGTCGGCCCCGGGCGTGCGGTAGGCGGCGAGGAAGACCCGGACGGCGGCATCGGCGTAGTGGTCGAGCTCGGATGGGGCGAAGCGGATGTCGTCGCCGCAGAGCATGACCTTGTTGACCGGGATCGAGGAGACGAGCCAGGTGAAGTGGTTGGCCGCGAGGACGGGATCGTCGATACGCAGCAGTCCGCGGCCGGTCAGCTGCTCGAGGCAGGACGCCAGCGCGGTGTGCACGCGCTCGGGGCCGGCCTCGAAGTAGGCGTGGCCCAGTTTCGGGAAACGGCCGGCTTCGGCGATGACGAGGCGGCGTACGCGCAGGTGCGAAGGCTGCGTGAGGGCGTGGACGAACTGGCGCGCGACCGCCCGCAGGGTGGTCTCGACATCGTCCGTGGCCGCCAGGTCGCCCATGGCGTTGCGGAAGATCTGATCGATGCCGACGAGGCGGTCGAGCACGATCTGCTCGAACAAGCTCTCCTTCGGCCCGAAATGCTTGTAGATCGTCTGCTTTGACGCGCCCGCGGCAGAGGCGATCTCGTCGGTCTTGGCCCCGACGTAGCCGTCACGGAGAAACACCTCCAGCGCCGCATCCATGATCCGGCGCCGTGTCTGCGCGTGCGTGTCTGCGGCTTGCGGCATTTAGGCCCTCCAGGGTTCGCGCTGGGGCGAACGTTGACAGCCTCTGGAGTGTACCGTACGGTACTGTTCACCGTTTCGGTACAGTACCGTACGGTACGACTTGGAGGAACCAAGGTGGGCACTGTCCAGTCCAAGGACGGCACTGAGATCGCCTTCGACGTCTGGGGCGACGGCCAGCCACTGATCATGATCGACGGGGCCACCGCCCATCGCATGGTCAACCCGACCAATGGTGAGGTGGGGCAGCTGCTGCGCGAGGAGTTCCGGGTCTACGCCTACGACCGCCGTGGTCGCGGCGAGAGCACCGACACCGCACCGTACGCGGTGGAGCGCGAGTTCGAGGACCTTGCCGCCCTGATCGACCACGCCGGCGGGTCGGCCATGGTGTTCGGCTGGTCCTCAGGGGCCGTGCTGGCCCTGCACGCCGCCGCCGCCGGCCTGCCGATCACCCGGCTGGCGCTGTTCGAGCCGCCGTTCGTCGTCGACGACAGCCGCCCGCCGCTGCCGGCCGACTACGTCGAGCGGCTCGACGCCTGCGTCGCAGATGGCCGTCCTGGCGACGCGGTGGAGCTGTTCATGACCGCGGCGGCCGGCGTTCCCGCCGAGGCCGTCGCCGGTATGCGACAGGCCCCGTTCTGGCCCGCCGTGGAAGAGGTGGCGCACACCATCGCCTACGACGGGCGGATCATGGGCACCACCATGTCCGGCGCTCCGCTGCCCCGCGACCGCTGGGCCGCGGTGACCGTTCCCGTCCTGGTCATGCACGGCACCGGCACCATGCCGTGGCTGATCACCGGGGCCCGGGCGCTGGCCGATCTCCTGCCCACCGCGACTCTGCGCGCCGTACCGGGCGAGAACCACGGCACCACTGCCGACGTGCTCGCTCCCGCGCTGCGGCAGTTCGCCGAAGGTCGCTAGGAAACGCAGACCTTCGCCCCCTATTAGGACAGCATGGACAGCGAAAAGACCCCTGAACGTCTCGCGACGACCACCGCGGTTCCCGCCCACGACACCGGCGACGAGGACCGACGGCACGTGCGGGACCGGGTGATCTTCTTCTCGGACGCGGTGATCGCGATCGCGCTCACCCTGCTCGCGCTGGAGCTACCGGTGCCCGAGGGCCGGACCGAGAGCGAGATCTGGCACTCCTTCCTGGACCTCCTGTCTCCCGACTACCTGATCTTCGTGATCAGCTTCGTGGTGGCTGCCCGGCTCTGGTACAGCCACCAGCAGCTCTTCCGGTACGTTCACCGGGTCGACGCCCGCCTGACCGTGCTCAACCTGAGCTGGCTGCTCATGATCGTGCTGCTGCCGTTCGCGACCCGCGTCCTCGGCGCCACCGATCTCCGGTTCGGCACGATTTTGTACTCTGTCCTGATCGCCGGGATCTCCTTCGTGCTGGCTCTGATGGTTCACCACTGCGCCCGCCACGGCCTGTTCGACCAGGAGCGGGCCACCCCCCGATGGGTCCGCTCCTTTACCCTCGGCACGATCGCCGCGACCGCCGTCTTCCTCCTGTCCATCCCGGTGGCCTTCGTCGACGTCACCGCCGCGAAGTTCTTCTGGCTGCTGCTGTTCGTCGCGGCACGTGTGATAAAGCCCCTGATCATGCGCGGGCTGCCGAATGGACCGTCGACCCCGCTGCCGTGAACTGGGCTGCGGAAGCAAGCCACGATCGCGACGGTGTACAACCGCAGCACATCGGTGGCGGGGATGACGGTGGCGGCGGTGGCGATCGGCCTTAGCACCTCGAAGTTGGCGTCCACCGCTCTCTTTAGTGCTGATAGCAAGAGAGGCCGCTCCGCCGCTCGGCATCCATGTCCTCGGCCCATTCGCTAAAATCACTAAACCTCTGAAGGAGGCAACTGCTCCGTGCGTGGGTCCGGCGAGTTTCTGGCTTCTCGATCGTGTTTCAGGCTGCGCGGGCATGTGGTGACGGCTTGCGGCGACATCACATGATCGCGGCTGCATGGCGTGGACCGATTCTGCTGGTGCTGGGGCTTGTGCTTTCAGCGGTTTACACGGTCGGCCTCCATATCGCGATTCAGTACGCCGTCGGTGGGACCGTCGAGCACAACATGGAGATGAACACCAGGTCCGGCGCGGACCTGATCATGGATCCCGGGGGCCTGGCAGAGGATCTGGTCGGGATCCGAGGCACAGTACAACAGCTGACATTTCCAGCAGGCGCTGTCACAGTCTTCCTCAGCGTCATCACCCTTCTGCTGCCCTGGTCACGAGGGCGGATCAAGATCGGGATGCTGGTTCTGTCGGGCGCCTTGTGGGTGATGTATCCGCTCACCGTCCTGGTCACCCTGAGCAGGTGGGTGTCGACCATGGTCGGTGACGGCGGTGCCACCGGGCTCCCTCATCGGTTCGCCGGGTGGCTTCCGCTCGGAGCGCTCATCTTGTGCGTTGCCGCGACGCTGCAAGCGATCGGCCTCGTCCTGCTGGCCCGCCGAGGGACGACCAATTCCCGCGTAGACAATATCCCGCGCCATTAGCCTGCGATCAAGACAGCGGCCAAAGCACCCCAGCCCGGCTGACCGGCTGGCCGCAGGGTGATCGGCCCAGCCGGGAGACGGCCCTGGCGATCCTGCGCCGGGGCGGTCGAACTCGGGGTGAATTACATCGACAGTGGTGGCGAAGTGCGGTTCATCGCGCCTGACCATCCGAGTCTTCTCGGTGGGCAGTCGTAGAAAGGTCAAGCGAATGAAGCGGACAGCGGGCCTGTTTCAAGATTCGCCGCTGACTGCGCCATGGGTGTGGGCGCCGGCTTCCGGGTGCCTGCTGACCGGCCTAAACTCTAAAATCAGCCCTGTTCGAGGAGTCGTCCGGGGACGACTGCAAGAGCGCCAGGGCGTAGAGAGCAGCCCAGCAAGCGGCGTGGCCGCCGGCTGTTTGTTGACCTCATGAATCCTGTGTGCGCGTGCTCGGCGGCCGGTTCGAGGACATGCCGTGGTTAGGCACGGCCCGCAGTATCCATTCACGCCTGGCGTTGAGCCTTGAGTCTGATTTGGGGTAGACGCGCCGGTTCTGCGGAATACAGGGATCTTGTAATGGTTCGTCGTAG
>NZ_JBFAVX010000058.1:0-39981 GCF_040680095.1 Nonomuraea sp. NPDC052129
ACCCCGCAACCCGATCCGCTCATGCAACGTACTCTCCGACAACCGCCGCGCCGTCTCCGTCACCCGATCCAACGGCCGCAACGCCCGATCAGCCATCAAATAGCCGAGCACGAACGCGATGATCCCGATCACGATCATGATGACCACCGAGGACCGCAGCATCTCGTCGAGCACGCCGTCCGCCCGCTGCTGGACGTTCACCTTCTCGAAGACCATGTCGCTCTTGACGGAGCCCTCCTGCACGGGCCCGGCCCGCTCGCCGACGATCCTCATGGCCTTCGCGGGGAACTGCTGGTCCAGCGCCTGCCCGGTGATCAGGTACGTCGACCAGAGCAGCAGCGATCCGGCGACGAAGAACGAGCCGCCGTACAGGAGCGTGAGCCGCATCCGGAGCCCCAGCCGGTTCCATGGGCGCACCCGACCCACGGCAGGGCCGTCAGGCTCCGTCACGACCAGCACCCCTTCCGCTCTGGGTAGAGGATGACGGACCACGTGTCAGCCCGGAGTAAGCCGGTCCCGCGTTCCCCGGACGGTTGATGCCGATTCCGCGCCGACCATCCCGGTTTCCGTACGGTCGATGACGTGACCATCAACCGGCAGGCATCCGAACAGGACGGCACACTCCTCAAGAACCGCGACTTCACGCTCTTCTGGACCGGGCAGAGCATCAGCGACCTGGGCGCGGCGGTGACGACGCTGGCGGTCCCCCTCGTGGCCGTCACCATGCTCCGCGCCACCACCTTCGAGGTGGGGGTGCTGACCGCCTGCGCCACCGCCGCCTGGCTGGTCATGACGCTGCCCGCCGGGATGATCGTCGACCGCGTCGCCAAGCGCCCGCTGATGATCGGCTGCGGCGTGGCGCGGGGCGCGGTGGTGGCCTCGATCCCCGTCGCGGCGGCGCTGGGCCATCTGACGATCAGCCACCTGTACGCAATGGCCTTCCTCGTGGGCTCGATCAACGTCGTCTTCGAGATCGCCTGCCAGAGCTACCTGCCGGTCCTGCTGTCGCGGCGGCGGCTCATCGAGGGCAACGGCAAGATCGCCACGACCAACGCGGTGGCCCTCGCCGTCGGCCCCTCCCTGGCGGGCGGCCTGATGACACTGCTGCACACCGCGGCTCGGGTGATGATCGTGGACTGCCTCTCGTACGTGATCGGCATCGCGTCCCTGCTGCTGATCCGCACTCCCGAACCACGGCCCGCCGTCCGCGAGCCCCGGAGCATGCGCAAGGCGGCGGCCGAGGGGATCACCTTCGTCCTGGGGCACCCAGTGTTGCGGCGCGTCGTGGCGTGCAGCGCGATCTCCAACCTCTGCGACGCCATGATCACCACCCTCGTCGTCGTCTTCGTGCTCGGCGACCTCGGCGCCGATCCCGCCACGCTCGGACTGGTGCTGGGGCTGGGCAGCGCCGGCGGGATCGTGGGCGGCGTGCTCGCCACGTCGTTCGCGAGGTGGGTGGGCCCGGCCAGGGCGTTATGGGCGGGCAAGCTGTGTCTTGGAGGGTTCACGCTGCTCATCCCGCTCGGCGGGCCCGGCTGGGGAGTGCTGGCCGTGGCGGCGGGGCTGTTCTCCTCGCGCTTGTCCACCGTCGCGTACAACGTGCTGCAGATCACCTACCGGCAGTCGATCTGCCCGCCCGAACTGCTCGGCCGGATGAACGCGAGCATCCGGTGGCTGATCCGTGGCGCCATGCCGTTCGGCGGCCTGCTGGCGGGCACCCTTGGCGCCTGGCTCGGCGCCCGCACGACCCTGGCGGTCGCGGTGACCTGCTCGTGGCTCGCGGTGCTCTGGCTGGTGTTCTCACCGCTGCGGCGGCAGCGGGACATCGCGCTCACGCCGGATTGGTCTTGATCACTTTCCCCTTGGTGTCGGCCACCAGGTAGCCCGTCCGGTTGTACTTGTCGCTCACATAGACCAGCAGCGACTCGCGGGCACCCACGAACGCGAAGGCGGGGTCCACGACGATGTAGTGGGTGGTGGGCTTGCGGATGCCCAGAGTTTGGTCCGCCTTGCGGAGCAGGGCGGGCAGGGCGTCCCAGTTGAACTTGCTCAGGTCCACCGGATCCTGGTTCGTGGTGCTGCCCCCGATCTGGGGAGCGGCTTGGCCGTCGCGGTACATGAAGTTTTCGTAGACGCCCTTCTCCCCCTTGACCGGCGCCTGGACGCTCGCGTACTCGGGGTAGATCACCATTCTGATGACCTTGGTGCCGCCCATCACCGGCTTCAGCTTGGCGATCGCGGTCCGGATCCCTGCGGGGGTCAGCAGGTTGCCCGGGTCGCCGGCCGACTCGGTGGCGGTCTCGGTGGGCTTGGGCGTGGTCTTGCTCGTGGTCTTCCGCCCGGATTTGGTGGCGGTGCTGGTCGGCTGCCCGGACCCGGTGGAGCGCGGGTCGTCGGCGGCGTCGCCGTTCAGTATCGGAGGCAGGAACGTCCACACCAGCACGCCGACCACCACGACCACGGCGGCGGACACCGCGACCATGGCCGGGTGCGCGCCGCGCTTCGATCGGCGGGTGGCGCCGCTGACCGAGCGCGGGAGCGGCGGGCTGGTGTTCATCTGGGCGTACTGCGGGCCGGTCGGCCGCGAGCCCATGGGCGGCTGCGGGCCCATGGGTGAGTACGGGCCTAAAGGCGAGTGCGGGCCCATAGGCGAGTGCGGGTACGGCGCACCGCCGGTCGGCTGTGGGTACGGTGTGCCCCCGGTCGGCTGTGCGCCCATGGGCGGCTGCGGAAGCGGTGGGCCCGGGGCCCAGGCCGGCGGCGCGAGCGGCATCGACGCGGGGGCCTCGATCACCGAGGCGAGCATGCGGTCCAGCGTCTCGGCGTCGGGCCGGGCCGCCAGGTCGCGCGTGAGCACGTAGCCGAGCACGGGACCGAGCGCTCCGGCCCGCTGCGGCGGCGGCACGTCCTGGTTGAGCACCGCGGCCAGCGTCGCCAGCGTGGTGGCCCGGCGCAGCGGATGGCGGCCTTCGACGGCGACGTACAGCAGCATCCCCAGGGACCACAGATCCGAGGACGGGTCGCCCTCGTAGCCGTTGATGCGTTCCGGCGCGATGTACTCGGGCGAGCCGATGAACGAGCCGGTCGCGGTCAGGCTGGTGGACTCGCGTACCGCGGCGATGCCGAAGTCGGTCAGCACCGACCGGCCGTCCGGCCGTAGCAGGACGTTGGCGGGCTTGACGTCGCGGTGCTGGATGCCGACGGCGTGCGCGGCCCGCAGCGCGGAGAGGATCTCGCGGCCGAGGCGGGCGGTCTCGTGCGGCGTCATCGGGCCGCGTTCGAGGCGCCCCTGGAGCGATCCACCGGAGACCAGCTCCATGACGAGCCACGGATAGCCGCTGTCGCCGTTGTCCACGATGTGGTGGATGGTCACGACGTGCGGGTGGTTGAGCCGGGCCAGGGCGCGGGCCTCGCGGAGCACCCTGGCCCGCAGGTCGCGGGCAGCCTCGGGATCGCGCTCGTCCATGTCCGGGTCGGGCGGGCGCACCTCCTTGAGGGCGACCTCCCGGTGCAGGGCCACGTCCCAGGCCCGCCATACCAGGCCCATGCCGCCGCCGCCGAGCCGTTCCACCAGCTCGAACCGGTCGTCGATCACCCGTCTGCGCATGCAGAGCAGCGTACGCTGTCGGCCTGGCCCAGGATGGGCCGTCTCATATACGGATTTTCGGCCATTTGTCGCTGCTCACCGGCCGTTCAGCCCGGCGCCTTGCGGCTGAGATGCTCCCAGGCGCGGTACACCTCCGTACGAGCCTGGTCCATCTGCTGCACGAGGTCGAAGGAGTGGCTACCGACGATCAGCCGCGGCGGCGGCTCCGGAAGATCGACCAGCTCCATGATGACGGGCGCTGCCGTGCTCGGAGCGGGTCCGGCGTCCTCGCCCCACATCTCGGCCAGCTTCGTCCGCAGAGGCTCGTACTCGGGAAGGTGCTCGGTCACCGTGGTGCCGACCGTGAACAGTCCGGTGTCGTACCCGCCCGGCTGCACGATCGTGACCTTGATCCCGAACGGCTCGACCTCCATCGCCAGCGCCTGGCTGACCGAGTCGAGGGCCGACTTGCCCGCCGCGTACAGGCCGACCGAGGCGAATCCCCCACCGGAGCCCATCGAGGTGACCTGCAGGATGTGCCCGGAGCCCTGCTTGCGCAGGTGGGGGACCACGGCCTGGGCCACCCAGATCGCGCCGAAGAAGTTGACGTCGAAGTGCGCCCTGATCTGCTCCTCGGTGGCCTCCTCCAGCATGCCGAACAGGAACCCGCCGGCGTTGTTCATCACGACGTCCAGCCGCCCGAAGGCCGCCGCCGCCCGGTCCACGCCGTCCCGCACCGCCGCGCGGTCGGAGACGTCCATCACCAGGCGTACGAGGCGGCCCGGATGCTCCTCGGCCAGCTCCGCGAGCGGATCGACGTTGCGCGCCGCCGCAACGACCCGGTCTCCGGCGGCCAGCGCCGCCTCCGCGAACGCCCGGCCCAGACCCCGGGACGCCCCGGTGATGAACCACACTCGGGTGCTCGTCACTGGCCCCACCTCCTCGACTTCAAGACGAGACGGTTCGTCTCGCCGTGAACACAGCTTGCCCGATCTCATCAATTCCGTCAAGACGGAACGTCTCGTCTCCCCGCACTGCTATCCTCACCTGCATGTCCAACGCCAAGCAGCCGGACCCCGGCCGCCGCAACGAACGGTCGCGCCAGGCGATCCTCGACGCGGCGCGCGAGCTCGTCACCGAGGTGGGGTACGCGAAGGTCACGATCGAGGCCATCGCCGCGCGGGCGGGGGTGGGCAAGCAGACGATCTACCGGTGGTGGCCGGGCAAGGGCGCGGTGGTCTTCGACTCCTTCCTGACGCTCAGCGAGGGAGTCGAGGGCTTGGCTCTGCCCGACACCGGTGACATCGAGGCCGACCTGAAGATGGTCATGCGGGCGACCGTCGCCGAGTTCGCCGATCCGGCCTTCGAGGCGCCGATCAGGGCGCTCAACACGGAGATCATCCACGATCCGAAGCTCGCCGCCCAATACCGCGAGAAGCTGGCCGGACCCGTCGACGAGGCCAAGAAGGAGCGGCTGCGCAGTGCGCAGCGGGCGGGCCAGTTCGCCGTGGACGCCGATCTCGATCTGGCACTCGAACTGCTCTACGCCCCCCTCTACCAGCGCTGGCTGCACCGTTCCGGGCCGCTCACACCCGAGTACGCCGACGCCCTGGTGGAGCTGACGCTCAAGGCGTTCCGCCCCCTGGAGTAGTGCGGGCCCTACCCCCAAGTAGCCCGGCAGCCTGACTGATCTTGAAGGCCGGAGACCCAAGGATTAGGACATCACCCCAGATAAAGAGGAGATGTCCAAAATGCGGAAGTACCTCGCAGCAGCCGCGGCCGCCGTCGTGCTCCTGAGCGCCGCCTCTCCGGCCATGGCCGCCGTCGCCACCACTGAAGGCGTCCAGCAGCAGGTCGACCGGCTGACCAAACAGGATGGCCTGACCGGCGCGGTGGTCTCGGTGCGCGACACGAACGGCCGCACCACCACGTGGACCTCCGGCACGGCCCAGCGTGGCACCGGCAAGCCGATGGTCGGCGCCGACGGAAGGTTCCGCGTGGCCAGCGTGACCAAACCGGTCATCGCGGTGACCGTGCTGCGCCTGGCCGCCGAGGGCAAGGTGGACCTGGACGAGCGGGTCGAGCACTACCTGCCCGGCTCGCTCGACGGCCGGGCGATCACCGTCCGCCAGCTCCTCCTGCACACCAGCGGCCTGCCCGAGTACTTCGACCTGGTCGACTGGACCAAGCCCGCGATCCCCGCCGACCACCTCGCGCTGGCGATGACCCGCGAGCCCGTGGGCAAGCCCGGCGAGCGCTGGTTCTACTCCAACACCAACTTCCTGGTCGCGGGCATGCTCATCGAGAAGGTGACCGGCAAGGACTTCCGCCGGGTCACCGAGGACACCGTGCTGCGCGGCCTGCCCGGTACGTACTGGCCCAAGAACGGCGAGCTGGACATCCGTGGCGAGCACGCACACAACTACGGCGTGAACCCGATAGACCCGAAGGGCGGCGAGACGGACATCACCCAGCTTCCCGGCTACGGCTTCGGGGCGGGCGGCGGGCTGGTCTCCACGCCGGCGGACCTGAACCGGTTCTGGCAGGCCATCCCCCAGCGGACGCTGCGGACCATGCTCACCGGCACGGTCCCCGCCACCGACCCGGCGGGCAGCCGGTACGGCCTGGGGCTGTACACCTACCCGCTGAGCTGCGGCCTCGCCTTGATGCACGACGGCGGCCTGCCGGGCGTACGGGTGCTCAGCGGGCGGAACCGGGCGGGCCGGGCGGCGACCGTGTACGTCACGGGCACCCCGAAGGACGACCGGCACCTCTTCGCCGCCTTCGACACCGCCCTGTGCTCCCCGGCGAAGTAAAGCGGTTCAGCCCACGTGGACGTGCGGTCTGCGTACCGGGTCGGGCTCCGCCTTGCGGAGGACCTCGCGGGTGAGGGGCGGCACGTCGCCGCCCCCGAAGACCAGGTAACGCAGCATCGCCACGACCGGGTTGCCCTCGGTCCAGTGGAAGTAGATGTGCGGTACGCCGCCGGTCCGGTCCCGCAGGTAGAGCAGGAGCGCGGCCAGCGCGTTGGGCACCGCCGAGCTCTCGATCTTCAGGATCTTGTGGCCGTACCGCTCCTCGCCCTGGACGTGCAGCTCGGTCTCGAACTCCGACGCGTCCGGCACCGTCACCTCGACGAACAGGACCGGCTCGTTGCTGCGCAGCCGGTGGGTGATCCACGTCTCGCGGAGCTTGTCGTTGTACTCGGCCTGGTCGCGCTGCTGCGGCTCGTTCGCGATCACATGGATGTCGCCGCACGCCTCATTGACGAACTCCTCGGCCAGCGGGTCCAGGTGCACCTCGGTGACACGCAGCTCCGTGGAGCGCGTCGCCCGCGAGATCACCGACAGGCTGACGATGGCGGCGATGAAGAAAGATGCGATCTTCACACCGTCCGGCCGCTCGAAGACGTTGTCGATCAGCGTGTACGCCAGCACCGCCGAGATCACGCCGAACCCGGCCGTCGCCGCGTGCTGGCGTTTCTTCCTGGCCGACAGCGTCACGGCGACCGCCGCCGACAGCATGAGCACCAGCACACCGGTGGCGTACGCGCCGCCCTGGGCGTCGACGTCGGCGTCGAAGATGATCGTGATGGCGAACGCGATGGCGGAGAAGACCAGCACGAGGGGCCGCACGGCCCCGGTCCACTCCGGCGCCATGCCGTACCGGGGCAGGTAACGCGGCACCAGGTTGATCAGGCCCGCCATCGCCGACGCGCCGGCGAACCAGAGGATCGCGATCGTGCTGATGTCATAGACGGTGCCGAACCAGTTGCCCAGATAATCGTGGGCCAGGTACGCCAGCGCCCGCCCGTTGGCCTTGCCGCCCTCCGCGAACTCCTCGTGCGGGATGAGCACGGTGGTCACGAAGCTGGAGAAGATCAGGAACACACTCATGATCAATGCCGCTGTGGTGAGCATCCGCCTGGTGCCGGCGATCCGCTCCTCGATGCCGCCCTTGATCACCGGCATCACGGCGACGCCGGTCTCGAACCCGGACATGCCCAGCGCGAGCTTGGGCATGACCAGCAGCGACAGCCCGATCATCGCCAGCGGGCTGCTGTAGCTCACGCTCAGCGCGCTCTCCCAGTCCCACACCAGGCGTGGCGCCTGGAGTACGTGCACGATCCCGGTCGCCACCACCACCGCGTTCAGTCCCAGATAGACGAAGACGAGCGGGACGGCGATGGCGATCGCCTCGGTGAACCCCATCAGGAACACCCCACCGAGCAGGGCCAGCAGCACCAGCGTGACGATCACCCGCTGCCCGGCCAGGAAGTCCGGCATGAACGGGTTCTCCAGCAGGTGCGCGGTGGCGTCGGCGGCCGACAGCGTCATCGTGATCACGAAGTCGGTGGCCGCGAATCCGAGCAGGGCCAGCACGAAGAACTTGCCCCACCACTGCGGGGCGAGCTTCTCCAGCATCGCGATCGAGCCCTGCCCGTACGGGCTCTCTGCGGCCACCCGTCGATAGACCGGCAACGCGCCCAGCAACGTCAGGGCCACCAGGAACAGCGTGGCCAGCGGCGACAGCAGTCCGGCCGCCAGCACGGCGATGCCCGGCTGGTAACCCAGCGTGGAGAAGTAGTCGACACCCGTCAGGCACATCACCCGCCACCACGAGTGCTTCACGTGCGGGCCGTGCTCGATCTGCTTGCGGTCGGTCTGCAGCCCTTCGAGCAGCCACGACCGCAGTGTTCCCTCAGTAGCGACCGGCCGTTTCGCCAGCACCATCCCGGTCACCCTCCATCAATATCGTGCACTACGACACTAGTGACGGCAGATGGGTGTTTCGCCTGGTGAGGGCGTCAAGAAAACGTATATATCGCGCCAGAGCGGCCAGGAGTACTGATGTGAAAACGACCGGCTATGTAACACGGTCGCTCACAGCCACTTTGAGCTGGGATCCACTGGCCGGAGCAGGCGGACTGGGGGTGATCCTGCAGGCTCCTTTGTAACACTGGACAACGTGAGAATCACATGCCAATGTTAGGCCGCTTCAGCAGCCGCGTACCCCTTGGAGCTGGCATGACCCTGCCCGCCGCGCTCGCCGACATCCTGCGTGACCCGCCCCGGGCGTACTCGCCCGCGGCCATCTGGTGGTGGAGCGGCGAGCGGTTGAGACGTGACCGGCTGCGCTGGCAGTTGGAACGGTTCGCCGAGGGCGGCGTGTGGAACCTCGTGATACTCAACCTGGCGCCGTCGGGGCCGATGTTCGGCTCCGACGCCGACGATCCGCCGTTCTTCTCCGAGGAGTGGTGGGCCCTGCTGGAGCAGGTGTGCGCCGACGCCGAGGAGCTGGGGATCTCCCTGTGGTTCTACGACCAGCTCGGCTTCTCGGGCGCCGACCTCCAGGCCCGGCTGGTCGATGAGGAGCCCCGCTTCGCCGGCCGCTGGCTGGCCGCCGACGGCTCGGTGACCACCCGCGGTTTCGACTACCTGTCCGCGGACGCGTGCGCGGTGCTGATCGACCGGGTGCACGGCGAGTTCGAGCGCCGGCTGGGGCACCGGCTGGGCGGGGTCATCGCCGGCTCCTTCCAGGACGAGCTGCCCGCGGTCCCGACCTGGTCGGGCACCTTCGCCGTGGAGTTCGAGAAGCGCCGGGGCTACGACCTCACCCCGCACCTGCCACTGCTGTGGGCGGACGGCGCGGGGGCGGGCGAGATCCGCCGCGACTACCAGCGCACCCGCGCCGAGCTGGCGGAGGAGGCGTTCTTCCGGCCGCTCGCCGAGTGGCACGCCCGCCACGGCCTGCTGAGCGGCTGCGACCAGCAGGATCCCGCCCGTGCCGGTCATCCGGTGGAGGGCGTGCAGCTGTACGCCGACTACGCGCGTACGCACCGCTGGTTCAGCGCGCCGGGCTCGGACCATCATGGTGACGCGCGGGTGCATTCCTCGCTGGCCCACCTGTACGACCGGCCACGCACCTGGATCGAGGCGTTCCACTCCAGCGGGTGGGGCGGCACGCTGGAGGAGACCTTCGACTGGCTGCTCCCCTGGCTGCGGGCCGGAGCCACCCTGTACAACCCGCACGCCGTCTACTACACGACCAAGGCGGGGTGGTGGGAGTGGGCGCCGCCCGCCACGGACTGGCGCCAGCCGTACTGGCGGCACCACCGCGTCTTCGCCGACGCCGTCACGCGGTTGTGCGCGGCCCTGTCCCTGGGCCGGCACGCCTGTGACCTGGCGGTCCTCATGCCCACCGCGACGGTCCAGGCGGACACGCGGCTCGACGGGGTGGGGGCGGAGGCCGCGCGGGCGCAGGAGGTCTACCGCGAGATCGTGGGGGAGATGGCCTGGTTTCGGATGCTTCCTGGCGTCCTGGACCGGCTCGGGCTGGACGCCGACGTGATCGACGACGACTCGGTCCAGCGGGCCACCGTCCGGCGGGGCCAGTCCGACGGCGCGCGGCTGGAGGTCGCGGGCGAGTCCTATGCCGGGATCGTGCTTCCCGCGTGCACGACGCTCGATCCGGCCACGGAAGAGGCGCTCGTGGCGTTCGCCGATCGGGGTGGGCTGGTCGTCGCCGTCGGCGCGCGGCCGGAGGGGCCGCTGCGCTCGCGTGTTCGCTTCGCCGCGACGACGGCCGATCTCGGTCCGCTGCTGTCGCCGCTGCGCCGGGTCGAGGCGCCGGTTCCCCCGCTGGTGCGGGAGTTCGACGGCGCCACCATCGTCTACCTCCAGGCCACCTTCCCCATGGCGAGCCATGTGTCGGTCGAACGGCCGGGCGACCGCGGCATCGACCAGGGCTGGGACTCGGCCACCATCGACTTCGACCCCGGCCGATACGCCGCCGAGATGCCGGTGAGAGTGCGTGGGGTCTCCGGGACGCCGCTGCTGGTGGACCCGTTCGGCGGCGGGGTGCGCGCGCTGCCGTACACGGTGGAGGGCGAGTACACGGAGGTCGTCGTGCCGTTCGACGCGGGCCCCGCCGCATTGCTCGTCTTCACGGGCGAGCGGGACCAGCAGGACGGGACGGGCCAGCAGGGCGAGCGGGGCGTGCAGATGGCGGGAATCGAACCCGCGTCCCCCATGAGGGAGCTCGATCTCGGCACCGGCTGGGAGATGGAGCTCGTACCCACCCTGGACGACACCTGGGGCGACCTCGGCCACTCCGGGCCGGTCCTGCATCGCTGGGAGGTCGAGCACCGGGTGGACGGCCTGAAGTGGCGGCCCGCGTACGCGACGTTCGGCTCGCACGGCAGCCTGCGGACCGACGGCGAGGAGTGGCGGCCCGCGGTGTACTCGACCTCGCGCGGCATCAGGAAGGACCCCATCCACCGCCTCGACCTCGGGCCCAAGGGGCACGTGCCGGAGGAGTTCCTGGACTTCGGGCAGGTGGCCATGGGGCGAAGTGCCCGGTTCAGGGCCGAGCTGACCGTGCCGGAGCACGGGTTCCTCGCCGTCGGCGCCGCCGCCGCCAAGGCGGTGCGGATCGACGGCCATGACGTCGACCTGGACGACAGGGGCTACCTGGCGCTGGCCCGCCGGCCTCTCTCACCCGGCAGTCACCTGCTGGAGGTCCGGCTGGTGCCCGAGGACGACGGGTGGCTGCGCGCGCACGTCGCCGTCGTGACCGACCCCGAACCCTACCTACGCCCGGAATGGATCACCGGTCCGGCGGGCCCGGCCGAGCTGACCGCCGCGTTCACGCCGAAGGGGACGGTGCTCCAGGTGGCCTCGATGACGGCCTGCCAGGTGCTGGTCAACGGGGTGGAGGTGGGCCGGCAGGGCGGCTTCGACCCGTACGCCGACCACCGCAAGGCCCGCGTCCGCCGCTACGACCTGGCCGGGGTGCTGCGGCCCGGCGCGAACGAGGTGACCGTCCGGGTCGGCGACGGCGCCGAGCCGGTCCTGGTCGACGGCTGCGTCACCTCCGGGCCCGGCTGGTGGGCGGTGCACGACGGCGAACGGGTCGCGGCCGAGATCCACCGGACGCAGTACCGCGACCCCGCCGCCCTGCACCTGCCGCGCCGCCCGCACCCCCTCCCCGATACCTCCTGGCTGTCAGGAGACCGGAACGAACCGGCCGCCCCCACGTCACCGGCCGCGTCCTCAGCCGTGCCAGCCGTGTCCTCGGTCGTGCTGCCGACCGTGCTGGCCGAGCCGGGCACGGCGGGGCGGGTCGAATGGCTGCGCTTCCAGGTCCCGCCGGGCGCCATCGCCCTCCGGGTGCCCTTGCGCGGCGCGGCCGAGCTGCTGATCGACGGTCAGCCGGCGGCGGAGGGCACCGGCCGCCTGGAGGTGTCCCTCGACGGCCGGACCGGGCCGCGCGAGGCCCTGCTGCGCGTCATGACCGAGGCCGGGCACACCGGCGGCGCAATCCTCACCGGGCCGATCGAGATCGAGACCGGGACCGGCCCGATCGAGCTGGGCGACTGGGAGCGTTCGGGCCTGCCGGAGTACAGCGGCGGCGTCCGCTACCGCCGCACCGTCCATCTCGACGAGCGCCCGGACACCGCTCTCCTGGACCTCGGCCGGGTGCGCGGCACCGCGGAGGTGCGGGTCAACGGCCGGCCGTGCGGGGTCAGGGTGTGCTCGCCGTACCGGTTCGACGTCGGCGCGGCGCTACGGGAGGGTGAGAACACGGTCGAGGTCGAGGTGTACGGCACGCTCGCGCCGCATCTCGACGCGGTCAGCCCCACGCATTTCGTCTTCCCCGGACAGCGGGTGAGCGGCCTGCACGGCCCGGCCCGCCTGCTGCTCGGTTAGTGCTCCAGTGACAGGCTCTTATGACGGTCGATCCGCGGCCGTCATCTGTCACAGCCGCCGTCCCTGTTCGGGCGGATCCGCGGCCGGCGTACCTCCCGCAGGCCCTTGTACGCGTACGGGTCGGCGCCGGCGACCAGGACGATGTCGCGGTGGTCCGCCTGCGCCATGGGCGTCCCCGTTGGGGGAACGTCCCATGGCAACAGGGACTCGGCGCTCATGTAGTGATTGACCAGGGCCCGCCGATAGCCGTTCCTGGCGGTGTTGGGCAGCGACTTGTGCAGCAGGTAGCCGTTGAACACGACCGCGGAGCCGGCCGGGACCTCCACGGGCACCGCGTCGGAGTCGTCGAACGGGAAGCCGTAGGACTCCACCGTGCAGTCGTAGCGCGGATCATCGTGCTCACGGTTCGGGTACACCACGCCGGATCGGTGTGAGCCGGGCAGCACCCAAAGGCAGCCGTTCTCGACGGTGGCGTCGTCGAGCGCGAGCCAGACCGCCGTGAGCGAACGGTCGCGGGTCGGGATGAACATCTCGTCCTGATGCCAGGCCTGTCCCGGCTCCCCTTCGGACTTGATGAACAGCATGGACTGCATGGACTTCACGTTCGGGCCGATGATCGTGGTGAGCGGTGCGACGATCGCCGGATGGCGCATGGCGGCGAGCATCACTTCGGAGAGTTTGTGGGGGTAGTGGACGCAGAGGAAGCGGCGAAGGACGTCGTCGTCGGTGTCGGCGGGCCCGGCGGGGAGCGCCCCCTGGACGTCGCCGAGTTCGCCGCGGCAGATGCGGACGGCCTCTTCGACCAGCTTGTCGACCTCACCGGGGCTGAACGCGTCCCGGAGGACGAGAAAGCCGTCGCGCTCGTATGTGCTCTTCAGCTCGGTGTTCGTCACGCCGTACCACCTTTCTCGAAGAAGTCGACCTCGCCGCGTTCCATGAGGACGATGAGGCTCAGCAGCGCGCCCCAGGTCTGGAACGGCTCGCTGTTCGGCTTGTCGCACGCGCCGCCGTGGCTGCTGGAGTAGTTCTCGTGCACGTGGCGGTGCTGGTTCCATTCCTTCAGCACCAGCCTGGAGCTGCCTTCGGCGAGCCACTCGGCGGCGGAGCGTTCCCCGGCGCGCAGCAGTCCCAGATAGACGAGGAAGTTCACCGGCGGCCACGCCCGTCCCGACCAGTAGGTGCCTTCGCGAAGGTCGATCGGCTCGCTGCGCGGTGAGGTCGGCAGCACCCATTCGCCGCCGAAGCCGTCGTCGGCCATCAGGTGCCCGGACACCATGCGCCGGGTCCGTTCGCCCGTGCCGACGCCGGCCAGCAGGGGGTAGAAGCTCATCGTGGACAACCGCTCGGTCGGCAGCCCGGTGTCGGTGCGCCTGCTGCGGTAGATGCCGCTCGGCTCGTCCCACAGCGATTCCATCGCCGCCACGACGGCCGCGTGCCGCTCGCGCAGTTCCGCCGCGGCCGCCCGGTCGCCGAGGACGTCGGCGATGTCGGCGAGTGCCTCGCAGTCGGCCGCGTACAGGCTGTTCAACCCCACATCGTGGGCGGCGAGCAGGCTCTTGGTCTGGTCGAAGGGCACGTCTTCGAAGACCGGGTGCCCGTCCCAGCCGCTCTCGCAGGTCGCGCCGAAGTGCTGGTGGATGCGGGGAACGTCCTGCGGCGAAGGGAACTCGGGGTCGAAGTACGTCGAGCCGACGCACAGCAGGTCGCCGTCCCTGCGCACCCGCCACCACCAGCGATTCCAGGACAGCAGCGGCTCGAAGGTCTCCTCCAGGAACCACCGGTCGCCGAACCTTCGGTAGAGCTCGCGGGTCACCAGCGAGCCCACCGGTGGCTGGGATCCGTCGTAGGTCTTGCGGCCGGTGCCCTGCTCGACGTTCGGGACGAAGCCCTCCGGCGTCAGGGCCCGCAGCATCTCGACGGTGTTGACGTAGGCGAGTTCCTTGCTCGACACGGCGGCCAGCAGCGCGTTGAAGAAGGCGTCCCAGCAGAACAGGGCGTAGCCGCCGCGCTTGCCGACGTTCCAGAGCCGGCTGACGGTCGTGAGCACGCGGGACCGCGCGGGTTCGTAGATCGTGTTCCAGGAGATGGCGTCCCTGACGATCTCGCGGTGCTGCGCCATGGGGTCGGTGCCGGCCGTCCCGATCTCGGTGGCGGCGCGGGCGACGATCTCCGCGATCTCCGGCAGGTCACGGGCGCGGCCGGTGCTGATCCCGACGGCGCCGGTCAGCTCCATCGCCAGGTACGGCCCGTCGATGTCGGTGTAGGGGTCGTCGACGTGCGGTGCCGTGCAGAAGACCGGTACGGTCCCGCCGGGTCCCTCGGCGGTGATCCGGTCGCCCTCGCGGGTGACGGAGCCGGGCCGGTTCCACAGGTAGCCGACACCGACGGTCAGCAGCGCGCTCTTGGGCTGGTTGGCGGTGGGCGTCACCAGCACGACCAGGTCGTCGCCCACATGCGCCGTCCGCACCCGGATCGTGATGCCCGCCCACGTAACGGTCGTCTCGGTGAAGCTGCCGTCATAGGCGTGGCGGCCCAGCGTGACGGTCTCCGCGCCCTCGGTGCGGCGGCCGATCTGAGCGGTACGCAGTGAGGTTCCCCGGTAGTACTCCTTCAGGCCGAGGGACAGGCCCAGGGCGTCGGGGAGGAGAACGTGGGTGAGCACGCTGCGCGTGTCCCAGGTGTTCCAGCCCTGGGCGAGCGCGGCCTGGATACGGGCGTAGTTCGTCATGCGTTCCCTCTCACCGGAATCCACACCCGCATGGCGTGCGGGCCGCGGTTGGCCCAGGCGTAGTAGGGGATCAGCGTGATGTCCGTGGACCGCGCCGACGGGACCGGCTGCCCGTACGGCCGGTAGGAGGACTCAGCTGGTCCCTGGGCGAGCGCGCCGTTCGCCCGGAGCACGATCACGCCATCGAGCAGGTCCGGCCGGTGTTCGAGCCGCAGCGGCGTGGCGGGATCGAGGCGGATGTCCTCCAGGACGACATCGGACGGCTGGTCGGGCTGTTCGATCGCGTAGACCAGCGGCCCACGGGTGACGGCGACGCACCCGCGCGTGGCGTCCACGCGGTCGTCGGCCGCCAGGAGCCGAGGGGGCATGGGCATCCGCAGCAGCACCCGATCGCCGGGCTGGAACACCCGGCGCGTGCGGGCGTAGCCGCCGGGCGCCACCGGCTTGTCGTCCACGGTGGACCCTTCGGCCCAGTCCGGTACGCGCAGCGCCAGCTCCACCTCCCACCGCGGCGCCTCTTGTACGGTCACCGTGACCAGGCCGTCCGTTGGGTACTCGGTGTCGATGGTGACGGTGAGCCCACCCGAGCTCAGCGTGCTCTGGGCGTACAGGTGCACCTGCAGCCCGTCTTCCGTGCCGGTCGCCAGGTATGCGGGCAGGCCCGCCAGCGTACGCATCACGTTGGGCGGGCAGCAGGCGCAGTTGAACCATGGACGGCGGCCGTACGCCGGTGCCCGCTGCACGTCACCCCGTGCGCCGGTCCGCCGGTGAAGCGTGTTGACGTAGAAGTAGTCCGCTTCGCGAAGCGATACCGCGGGCAGCAGGGCGTTGTACAACAGCAGTTCGATCTGGTCGGCGTAGGCGGAGTCCCCGGTGGCCAGCAGCAGCCGCCACGCCCACTGCATCGTCCCGATCGCGGCGCAGGTCTCGGCGTACGCCCGATCGGGCGGCAGCTCGTACGCTTCGCCGAACGCCTCGCCATCCCAGCGTGAGCCGACCGCGCCGGTGACGTGTTGCTTCTGACGGCGCATCGTGTCGTACTGCCGGCGCACCGCGGCCAGCAGTTCGGCGTCGCCGGTCTCGATGGCGACGTCGGTGGCGCCCGCGGCGAAGTAGACGGCGCGCACGGCGTGCCCCTCCACCGTCTCCGCTTCGCGTACGGGAAGCCGGTCGGAGTAGTGGGCGGGGTCGCCGTAGTGCGAGGGATCGAAGCCCGGTTTCGCGGCCCGGCCGTGCCCGCGGGCTTCGACGAAGTGCCGGGCCAGCTCCAGGTACCGTCGCACACCCGTCTGCCGGTACAGCTCGACGAGCGCCATCTCCACCACGGGGTGCCCGTCCAGCTCACCGCGCCGATCGGGGCCGAAGGTGTCGGCGAGATGGTCGGCGAACCGGGTGGCGACCTCCAGCAGCTGGACCTGGCCGGTCGCCCGGGCCGCGGCCACCGCCGCCTGGATCAAGTGGCCCGCGCAGTAGAGCTCGTGGCTCATCCACAGTCGCGCGTACCGTTCCTCGCCGCGAACCTGGATGGCGGAGTTGAGGTATCCGTCTTCGCGTTGCGCCGCCGCGATCGTCCGGCTGAGCTTGAGCAGGTGGTCCAGCAGCCCTTCGTCGGGGCTGCGCGCGTACTCCCAGGCGAGCGCCTCCAGCCATTTGTAGACGTCGGAGTCCCGGAAGCTGGCCCCCTCGGCCGTGCCGGTGGACTCCCCCGCGGCGATCCGGAGATTGCCGATGCTGCCCGCCTGGACCAGCCGTTCGTGTCCGAGCCGGATCGCGGCCCGGTTGGCGTCCAGCCGCCGCGCCCAGAAACCGCCGGTCACCCGGTTGGCGGAGAGCGGGCGCAGGACCACCGCGGCGGTCGGGCCGGGTACGGCCGTCACGATGACACCTGTCTGCGGAACCGGACGGCGTCGGCGATGACCACACCGTCGGCCGCGTCGCTGAGCTCGACATATCCGTCGATGCCGGCTTTGAAGGAGAAGGTGCCCACAGACGTCCATTCGCCCATGCGGACGTCGGGCACACCGCGCACCCGCTGGTTGACGGCCACCGGAGTCGCGCCTTCGGCGTGGTGGACGACGTACGTGGCGTTGGTCGCCCGGTTGGGGTCGGCCGCGTAGGAGACGAGCACCTCGTACCGGTCGTCGCCCGGGAGCGCCGGTCGCCACCGCGCGACGTTGGCTCCGGTGCCGCGAGCGTGCGTGAGGTAGTTGAATCCGTAGTAGCCGGTGACGCCTCTGCTGCTCGGCCAGGTGCCGGTGGCGTCGAAGCCGAGCCCACCGTTGTCGACGGTGACCTCCTCGCGGACGTCCGGCGCGGCGGCTGCCTGGACGAGGCTCAGCTGGTCGAGTGAGATGGCCGTGCCACCACCCCGGCCGGCGCCGGCCAGCGTGAAGCGGATGGTGTGCCGGCCGGGCCGCAACCGCATCCGGTCCAGCAGAGCGACGTCGTAGCCGTTGCCGCGAAAGGCCGTCAGATCCAGCGTGGAGTTGTGCGGTGTCTTCCCGTCCACGGTCACCGTCATGAGGCCGCCGTCCCCGGATCGGTAGTAACGCAGCCATAATTCCTGCTCACCGCCGTGGGTGACGATGAAGGGATATTCGATGAAGTCCCCGGTCGCGGCGGGGGCGAAGGCCGCGCGGGCACCGCCGCGCGCGGTGGCTTCGCGGACCACTGACACTGTGCCGCCTGACCGGTGGGCATGGACGGCGGTGTGACCCAGGTCGTGCGTCTTCTCGGTCAGCTTCGGGCCGGTGGCCAGGCTGTCCCGGCCCTGCGTCAGCCACTCCAGGTTGAACCGGGCGGCGGCCACGCGCCGCGGGGTGCCGTCGAGGTCGCCGTCGCAGCCGTACAGGAGAACGATCGTGCCGTCGGACAGGCGCGCCAGATCCGAGTAATACCCCCGGCCAGGGTTGACGGAGCGGCTGTATCTGAAGGAGTCGCCCTCGTCGTAGCTCACCGCGACCGTCATGTTCCAGCGCATCGGCGCGTCGGGACGGCTGAACAGCACGCGGTTGACGCCTCGGCTGCGCGGTCCGCCGGTGTAGCGGGTGAGGCCGGTGTCGACGCCGTTGAAGAGTCCGGGGCTGAAGTCCATGGTGGGGGGTGACCAGGTCAGACCGCCGTCCCCGCTGACCGCGATGTCGCGAGGCCAGTCGTTGCCCGAGCCGGGCCGGCTGTTCATCAGCACCGTGCCGTCGTCGCGCTGCACCAGCCTGGCCTCCCCCACGGTGGGATAGCCCGCGCCCATCGGCACCTCACCGCCGGCCTGCCACGTGCGGCCGTGGTCATCGCTGTAGACGGTCGAGGCGCCGTAGTGGCGATCGGCGGTGGGGACGCCGGTGATGATCGTGCGGTGGGAGACGGTGAGGAGCAGCCGGCCCGAGTCGAGCTGGATGCCGTGACCGGGCCCCGGACCGTGCATCGCCCAGTTGTACGGGAAGTGGTCGAAGAGACCGGCCAGGCTGCGCGGTTCGCCCCAGGTGGCGCCGCCGTCCTTGCTGGAGCTGACGTACATCGTGCTGGAGTCGGCGGAGCAGCTCGTGTTCTCCGGCAACTGCACGCAGAGCCCGTAGAACAAGAACACCTCGCTCGTCGTCCGGTCCACCACGAAGGTGGGGTTGGACCAGGACTGGCCGTCGACGGAGAGCGCCACCGCCTGGAACGGGCTCCACGTCTGTCCCTTGTCGGTGCTGCGGCGGATGAGCAGGTCGTGCGGTCCGGCGTCGCACACCAGGTGCCGGCCTTCGGTGCAGGCCAGGATCGTGTCGTCGGGCAGTACGGCGAGGGCGTGCACGTGGTAGCTGGCCAGCGGATCCACGGCGGTGTCCCACAGAGTGGACTCCGCGAAGAACGGTGCGGCGCCGGCTGGGGAAGCAGCGGCGGGGGAAGGCAGGGCGGCCGTGGCGGCCCCTGCGGCGAGGCCGAGGGCGAACGTCCGCCGGCTGATGGGAAAGGTCATGCGGCTCTCCTCGGGTCAACCTCCTGAGGACAGGACTGGACGGTACCTGCGATCTTTCCCGGACACCAGACGCTAATGGGTATTAGTAATTGCCCTCGATTGCAGAGAGCGCGTTCTCGCCCAGGTCCATTGACATTTCACAGAATCGAGAGCCAGACTTTGCGATCACTGTGTTAGGCGCATTAGCAGGGGGCTCGGATGAGTCGCGGACCGGTGCGAAAACCTACTCAGGCCGACATCGCGCGCCTCGCGGGCGTCAGTCAGGCCACCGTCTCGCTCGTGCTGAACGAGCGGAACGACGTCCGGATCAGTCCGACGACCCGAGAGCGAGTGCTGGCGGCGATCCGCGAATGGGGCTACGTCGCCAACCCGTCGGCCCGATCCCTCGCCGGCGGCCAGAACAAGATCATCGGAGTGCACACCTTCGAACCGGTCTTCCCGACGACCAGCGTGGACTTCTACTTCCCGTTCCTGCTCGGCATGGAGCAGGCAGCCGCGGACCTCGGCTACGACCTGCTGATGTTCACCAGCGGCGGTGGCGAGCGGCAGGTCTTCCGTGACGGGACGACCCGGTTGTCACTCGCGGACGGCGCGCTGCTGCTCGGGCGTGACCCGAACGTCGAGGAGATCGAACGGCTGCGCGACACCGGCTACCCGTTCGTCTACGTGGGACACCGGGAGGTATCCGGAGTGCCGATCTCCTATGTGGCGGCCGACTACGCCGGAGCGACCCAGCAGCTCACTGAACAGCTGTTCGAGCTGGGCCACAGGCGGATCGCCTACGCCCGCATCGGCGACGGCGGGGCGCAGCCCAGCCGAGATCGGGAGAAGGGATTCCAGCGAGCGATGCCCGCCGGGGAAGCCAGGCGGCTCACCGGTCCGGTATGGACGCTGAAGTCCGCCGACGATGTGCCGGGTCTGCTGGCGGAGATCCGGCACGGCGACATCACCGCCGTGGTGGCGGAGCAGATCCTCCTGGCAGAGGAGCTTCTGACCTGCGCGCAGCGGCACGGAATGTCGGTCCCGGACGATCTGAGCATGGTCGTGCTGGGTGACTCCACCGGCGCGTCCCGCACCGACACGCCCTGGACCGGCCTGGTCGTCCCACGCGAGCAGATGGGCCGGCAAGCCACCCACCTGCTGGTGCGCCTGCTGGAGGCGCCCGAGCCGGAGGCCCGCAGAGAATACGTCAAATGCCCCCTCATTCCGGGCGCGACGGTGGCACCACCAAGGAGATAGCAGTGACCAAGCCCGCAGCCGTCGGCTGGAACATCTGGGACGACACATGATCCGGGTCATCGCCAAACGGCTGCTCGTCGGCGTGCTGGTGATGTGGGGAGCCGCCTCCCTCATCTTCCTCATCGTCCGGGTGGCCCCGGGCGATCCGACGACGATCCTGCTGGGCCCGGACGCGAGCCGGGAGCAGGTGGCCGAGCTCACCACGAAACTCGGACTCGACCGGCCGGTGTTCACTCAGTACCTCAGCTATCTCGCCGACGTGGCGCGGCTGGATTTCGGTGGCTCCTACCGCTTCGATCGGCCAGCGATGTCGCAGGTGTTCGAGCGCCTGCCCGCGACCGCCGACCTGATGCTCGCCTCGACCCTCATCGCCGTGGCCCTCGGCCTCGTGCTCGGACTGCTGGCCGGCGGGCGTCCGGGCGGCGTCGTCGATCGCGTGGTCACCGCGGGCACCATCGCCCTGCAGTCGTTCCCCACCTTCTGGGTGGGCATCATGCTGATCCTCGTCTTCGCGCTGGCCTTCCGCCTGCTGCCCAGCGCGGGGGCGGGCACACCCGCACACCTGATCCTGCCGGCGATCACGCTGGCGCTGCCGTTCACCGCCATCGTGGCCCGCCTGACCAGGACGAGCGTCGCGGAGACGATGCGCGAGCCGTACATCCAGACAGCTCGCTCGAAAGGTCTCACCGAGCGGCAGGTGCTGCTCGGCCACGCACTGCGCAACTCCCTCATCCCCGTGGTGACCATCGTCGGGTTGCACATGGCCGGCCTGATGGGCGGGGCGGTCGTGGTCGAGAACGTCTTCGCCTGGCCCGGGCTCGGCACGCTCGTGGTGGACGCGGTCTCCAACCGCGACTACGCCGTGGTCCAGGCGGCGACCTTCCTGATCGCCGGCATCGTGATGCTGTTCAATCTCGTCGCCGACCTGCTCTACTCCCAACTCGATCCGCGCATCAAACTGGACGGTGCGGCATGACCGCCCTCGTCGACGTCCTGCCTGGCGCCGGCCGCGGGCGGGTGGCGGCCGGTCGGTGGCTCAGCCGGATCCCGTACGCCGTGCTCGCCATCTACGCCGTGGTCGGCGGGGCAGGCCCGCTGCTCATGGACTACAACCCGGTGCGCGTCGCTCTGGACGACCGGCTGCTCAGCCCGGGCTCGCACGTCACGTCGGGCGGGATCGCCTGGTTCGGCACCGACGCTCTCGGCCGTGACGTCCTCGCCCAGGTCGTCTACGGTGCTCGCACGTCGGTGATCATCGGTGTCTCGACCGTCGTCGTCTCCTGTCTGATCGGCGTGACCATCGGCATCGTCGCCGGCTACTTTCGCGGCTGGCCGGACACGGTGCTCGCCCGTGGCATCGACATCCTGCTCGCCTTCCCGGCGATCCTGCTGACCATCGTGATCGCGGGCGCCTTCGAGCGCAGCGTCCTGGTGGTGGTGACCGCACTCTCCGCGACGGCCTGGATCTCGTTCGCGCGAGTCACCCGCGGCGTCGCGCTATCGGTGCGGGAGCGGCCTTGGATCGACGCGGCCCGCGTCCTCGGTGTACGGCCGGCGTCCATCCTGGTGCGGCACATCCTGCCGCTCACGGCCGGTCCGGTGGTCGCCCTGGCGACGCTGGAGTTCGCTCTCGTCGTGCTGGCCGAAGCCGGGCTCAGCTTCCTCGGCATCGGCCTGCCCAACTCGGCGGTCTCGTGGGGCCAGACCATCGCGAACGGAAAGCAGTATCTCGAAACCGCCTGGTGGATCTCGGCTCTGCCCGGCGTCGCACTGTCGTTGTTGATCATCAACATCGGAATCCTAGGCGACCAGCTCACCGCCCGATACGGACGCGGACATCTCAGGTGAGGCACCGGCCCACGTCCGACCGACACACCCTCCTTCCCTTCACAAGCACCCCCTGAAGCCCTCGGAAGACGGGAAGACGTCCATGACCAGACCTCTTGCCTCAGGCAGGCCGCGCCAGGCGGCACTGGCCCTTATCGCCGCCGCGGCCATCGCGCTGAGCGGATGCAGCGCCGCCACCGGTGGCGGCACCGGCGGCGGCACCGGCGGCAGTGAGATCACCGTCGCCGGCACCTACGCCATCGACAACCTCGACCCGGCCAGTCCCCTGGCCGGCAGCGCCACCGGCACCCAGCTCGCCGCCCAGGCGATCTTCAGCCGGCTGATGCGGCCACGCCCGGACGGCAGCCTGCAGGGTGACCTCGCCACCGCCTGGAAGCCCGACGCCTCCGCCACCCAGTGGACGTTCACGCTGCGGCAGGGCGTGAAGTTCAGCGACGGCAAGCCCGTCACCGCCGACGACGTCGTCGCCTCGTTCAAGCGGTTCATCGACCTCAAGAGCACGAGCTCGGCCAACTTCACCGGTTACACGATGACCGCCACGTCGCCCACCGAGGTGGTGCTGAAGGCAGCGAAACCGGATGCGGCGGTGCCGTACAAGCTGGCCATCTTCTACGTGCTGCCCGGCAGTCTGACCGGCGAGAATCCGGCGTTCTTCAAGAACCCGGTCGGATCAGGGCCGTTCAAGGTGGAGAAGTTCGACGCGGCCGGGACGCTCGTGCTGGTGCCGAACCCCGGCTACTACGCAGGCGCGCCCCGGCTGGGACGGGTGACCATCCGCAAGATGCCCGAGCTCGCGGCCCGGATGACCGCGCTGCGGACCGGCGAGGTGGACCTCATCTGGGGCGTCCCCGACGACCAGCTCGCGGAGCTGCAGCGCGACTCCAACCTCAAGGTCGAGACGGTGCCGAGCACCGCCGTGTTCACCATGTGGTTCAACTCCTCCATACCGGCGCTGAAGGAGGCCAAGGTAAGACGGGCGCTGTGGCAGGCGGTCGACTTCGCGACCATCATCAAGCGGCTGTACCCGCAGACCGGCACCCTGGCCGACGCCCCGGTCTCGCCCGTCACCCTTGGCTACGTCCCCCAGGAACCCGTCCGCTACGACCCGGCCGCGGCGAAGGCCGCGCTGACCGCCGCCGGCTTCGACTTCTCCGCCAAGCTGCGGCTGCAGTTCGCCAACGCCGAGTTCCGGCCGTTCAACCAGGCGATCGTCTCCGATCTGCAGAAGGTCGGCGTCCAGGTGGACCTGCTGGAGAAGGAGCAGGCGGTGTTCACCAAGGACCTGCTCGCCCTGAACTGGGACGTCAACTTCCAGCAGTTGTCGAACCCAACGTTCGACTCGGCCAACACGCTCGGCCGGTTGTACCCCTGCGCGGCCAAGCGCAACGGCTACTGCAACCCCGAGCTCGACAAGCTGCTCGCCGCCGCCGGGGCGAGCCCGGACGCCGGCGAGCGGGTCAAGCTGTACGGTGAAGCCAGCAAGATCATCTGGCGGGACGCGGTCGGCATGTTCCCGATGGCAGTCAAATACGCCTATGTCTGGAACCACCGGGTCACCGGCGTCACGCCGGATCCGAACGGGCTGCCCGACTTCGCCGGCATGCAGGTCAGCGGTTCATGAGCCGAACGCGGACATCACACCCTCGGCCGGTGCCTGACGCCACGACGGGCGACCCGTTGCTCGAGGTGGACGGGCTGGTCATCGACCTGCCCGTCGCCGGAGGCGCCATCCGCGTCGTCGACCGGGTGACGTTCGACATCCCGCCGGCGACTACGGTCGGGCTCATCGGCGAGTCGGGCAGCGGCAAGACGATGACCGCGAACGCCATGATCGGCCTGCTCCCGAATGGAGCGGCGACCGGCGGGGAGTTGCGCTGGCGGGGCGAGGATCTCCTCCGGGCGAGCCCCGCCCGGAGGCGCCGGCTGCGCGGCCACGAGATCGCGATGATCTTTCAGGACCCGTTGGCCGCGCTCAATCCGACGCAGGCGATCGGCCGCCAGGTGGGCGAGATCCTCCGCCGGGCCGGCCGCCCGCGCGCCGAGGTACGCCAGAGGGTGCTCGAACTGCTCGACCTGGCCGGCGTGCCGGAGCCGGCCACGAGGATGCGCAACTACCCGCACGAGTTCTCCGGCGGGATGCGGCAACGGGCCATGATCGCCCTTGCCCTGGCGGGCAGCCCGGCGCTACTGCTCGCCGACGAGCCCACCACCGCGCTCGACGTCACGGTGCAGGCGCGCATCCTGCGCCTGCTGCGCTCCATCCAGCAGGACCAGGGACTGGCGATGCTCCTGGTCAGCCATGATCTGCGGGTCGTGGCGCACGTCGCGCACCAGGTCGTCGTCATGTACGCCGGCCGGGTGGCCGAGCGCGGCCCCACCACGGCGGTGCTGGCTCGCCCGGCCCACCCGTACACCCGTGCGCTGGTCGAGAGCGTGCCCGCGGTGCGGACCCGTACCGCGCTGGCGCACCCGTTGCCGGGCACGCCGGCCACACCGGCGAACCGGCCGCCGGGGTGCGCGTTCCACCCTCGGTGCCCGTTGGCACGTGATCGGTGCCGCACCGAGGAGCCGGAGCCGAGATCCGTCGCGCCCGGCCGATGGGCCGCGTGCCATTTCGCCGAGGAGCTGCTGTCGCGATGAGTGAAGACGTTGACGCGGGCGGGACCCTGCTCGAGGTGCGCGACCTACGGGTCGCTTTCGGCCGCCGTGGCGCCTGGCTCGGGTCGGGCACTGACCGCCGTGGATCGTGGTTCCGGTCGCGCGCTGACCGCTCTGGCTCCTGGTTCGGCTCGCGCACTGAGCGGCGGTCCGGGCAGTTCGTCGCGGTCGACGGCGTGAGCCTGGCGGTGGCTCCCGACGAGATCGTGGGACTGGTCGGAGAGTCCGGGTCGGGCAAGACCACGGTGGCCCGCGCGGTGGTCGGCCTGGTCCGGCCCGACTCCGGCTCCGTCCTGCTCGACGGCGTGCCCCTGGGACCGGTCGGGCACCGAACCACGGCGCAGCAACGTGCCGCGCAGATGGTCTTCCAGGACCCACGGTCCTCGCTCAGCCCGCGCATGACCGTCGCCGCCATCATCGACGAGGCTTGGCGCACCCATCCGAGCTCGGCCCCGCCCGGCGACCGTACCGCCGCGCTGCACCGCCTGCTCGACGACGTCGGCCTTGACGCGAGCGTCGCCCGGCACCGGGCGGACGAGCTGTCCGGCGGACAGTGCCAACGGGTCAGCATCGCCCGCGCGCTCGCCGTCAGGCCGCGGCTGCTGGTGTGCGACGAAGCGGTGTCCGCCCTGGACGTGTCGGTCCAGGCGCAGATCCTGCGGTTGCTGGTCGACCTGCGTGAGCGTCACCATCTGGCGATGCTCTTCATCTCCCACGACCTCGGGGTGGTGCACCAGATCGCGGACCGGATCGCCGTCATGCGCCGCGGTGTGGTGGTGGAAGAAGGGATGACGGCGGACGTTCTCGGGTCGCCGCGGCACGAGTACACGCGCGGCCTGCTCGATGCCGCTCTTGAGCTGTCCACCGCAGGCGCCGAGGACAGCACTTGATGTTTCAGCGCCTGAGGTCAGCGTCGCACGACCAACCTCTGCCCGCTTGAAGAAAGGCGATTCGTAGGGATGATGATCATGAGCGACGGCCGAACCCTGCTGCGCGGCGTGACCGCACCCGTCGTCACGCCGATGGCGGCTCCGGGCCGGCCCGACCTCAGGGCTGCCCCCGAGTTGCTCCCCCGCCTGGCCGCCACGGGCGTGCGCGGGCTGCTGCTGCTCGGCAGCAACGGAGAAGGTTCGCTGCTGCCCGCCTCGTCCATCAGCGCGTACGCCACGGCCGCCGCCCGCGCCTGGCGCGCCCTCGTCGCCGACGGCCCCGTGCTGGTCAACGTATCGGCGCAGGGCACGCTCGACGCGCGCGCAAAAGCCGAAGCGGCACTGGCCGCCGAACCGGACGCCTTCCTGCTCAGCCCGCCGGGCTACTTCAGGCACCGCGACGACGAGATCGTCGCGCATTTCGCCGCCCTGGCCGAGTACGGCGTGCCCGTCGTCGCCTACAACGCGCCCCGCTACGCCAACCCGCTCACACCCGCCCTGGTGGCGCGGGTCCTGCGGCTCGGCCACGTCATCGGGATCAAGGACAGCTCCGGGGACGCGGAGCTGTTCGCGAGCATCGTCGCCATCGCCCGCGAAGTAGGTGGCGTGGGCGTCACCCAAGGGGCGGAGGGCCGGCTCGCCACCGGGCTGCGTGCCGGAGCGGACGGGATCGCACCGGGTCTGGCCAACTTCGCGCCGGCGCCGATGGCCGGGCTCGTCACCGCGTACGAGGCCGGGAACGACGCCGCGCTCGACCATCTGCAGACGGTCGCCGACGGGCTCGCCGCGCTGCACGCCATCCGGCCGGGCGTGCCGTCGGTGAAGGAACTGCTGCGCCAGCGCGGGCTGTGCACCGAGCACGTGGCCCCGCCGCTGCTGCCATGTGACGCGGCCGAACGGGCCGCCATCCAGGCTTTCGCCGCCGACCAGGCGGAACACCTCATAGAAGCGGGGCGTCTCTAGGTGCGGAACCGGTTGCGGTAGGTGGTCGCGCTGAGTCCGAAGTACGCCTTGAAGCGGCGCGCGAAGTGGCTCTGGTCCGGCCAACCCACCGCCCGGGCGATCGACGTCACCGGCTCCTCGGTACGCAGCAGCATGTCGGCCGCGGTCTCGACGCGCAGCCGGCCCAGGTAGGCCATCGGCGGCAATCCGGTGGCCGACTTGAACAGCCGCACCAGGTAGGCGGGGCTGAGCGCGACGGCCCCGGCCAGCTCGTTCAGCGTCCAGTCGTGAGCGAGGTCCCCCTCCACCATGCCCACCACGCGCATGACCGTCGGATGCGTCGCCACGCCGTCGGCCGCCGCCTCGTCCTGGCCGGTGTCGACGGTGCGGGACAGGTGCCCGAGGAACAACGAGAGCCAGCCGATGACGTCGGCCCGGTGCCGCTGGATGCTGCGGTCGCGCAGCCCGTCGAGCGCCTCCAGGTAACTGAGGCACGTACGCAGATCAAGATCCGCCAAATGGGTGGTCAGCAGGCCGCGCCGCTGTAACGAGTGCGGACCGGTCCAGAGCAGGTAGCCCAGCCGAGGGTCCTCGCGCGTCCACGACAGCTCGTTGCGGAGCAGGGCGGTGCCGATGCAGCAGTTGTACAGGACGAGCCGCGCGCAGTCCTCGTACCCGTGCCAGACGCCTGGACGCAGCAGGACGACGTCCCCGGCCTGCAGTTCCTGGCGTCCCGCGGAGGAAAGGTGTACGGCCGTGCCGGCGACCACGACGGCGATCTCCACGAAGCTGTGCGCGTGCACGGGCTCCTCGCCGTCGTGCGTGTAGCGCCGCGCGTAGGCGGGAGAGCCGTCGGCGATGAAGAGCAGACCTCGGGACAACTTCAGGGGGGTGGCCGTCACAGCCGCCACCCTAGTCGTCGCATTGATGTCAATTTCATCCGACTAAGACGTGTTTAGTGCTATCTGAGGGCCTACTCCGGATTCCATGATTTCTGCTGTCCCCTTCTCGACATATGGGGACATGTGCCGGTAAGAGAGGACACCCCCTTGTCCAGACTCGTGGCCATCCTTCTGCTACTCATCGTCCCCCTCGCCGTCGCCACCCCGGCGCACGCCGACCCCGTCGACGACTCCGCCTACGGAACCCCGCTCGTCGCCGTCTCCGGAGCCGGTGTCATCTGGCACCCGACGACCGGCCTGAGCACGCTCAAGGCGCAGCCGGGCCTCACCGAGGTCGACTTCGCCGACGTCATGACCAGTGCCAACCACCCCATGCGTACCTGCGACAGCACCGAGGCCGCGGGACTGCCGATCAAGCCGGCCGCCACGGTCAGCTGGTGCTGGGACAGCGGTGACGCGAGCACCGAGACGTGGATCCCGCAGAGCCTCACCACCTCCGGCGACGCCGACGACGACGGCACCTGGGGCTCGTACAAGGCCATCATCAGCGGCTGGAACCACTGCAACTCCGCCGAGTGCGGGTCGAGCAATCGCAACAACGACGCCAGGGTCGCCTTCATCGACTACACCAACCCGTCGGCGCCGAAGTACCGCTGGGTCTACCTGGTCGCGCCGACGGACGGCACCACCAACGCGAACGCCACCAGCTACGCCAACAACACCTTCGGCCCCGCCAAGGCGCACATGGGCGGCATGGTCTGGTACGGCGACAAGCTGTACGTCAGCGCGACGGGCGCCAACTCCACCGGCATCAGGGTGTTCAGCATGTCGGAGATCCTGCAGGTGAACGACCCGAGCTCGGCGATCGGCAAGACGAGCAGCGGGTACGCCGCGTACGGCTACCAGTACGTCATGCCGGAGGTCGGCTTCTACAGCTACGCCAGCGGCACGTGCACCATGAGCAGCGACACGGGCGTGCCGTGCTTCGCCTCCATCTCCCTGGACCGCAGCACCACCCCCGACTCCCTGACCGCCGTGGAGTACTTCAGCGACCCCGCCCTGCACGGCAGGGTCTACCGGTACAACCTCGGCGGCGCGAACTTCCTGCTCAGCGCCAACGCCAGCGGCTACACCCCGGCGGCCCAGGCGTACCGCACCCGGGTCGGCAACATGCAGGGGGTACTGTCCTGGAACGGCACCTGGTATGTGGCGCACAGCTGGCCGGACGAGGCAGGCGAGCTATGGGCCCTGAACACCTCCACCGGCAGATCCCACACCTGCACCAACCCCTACAGCTCGGCCAACGAGTGCTGGGGGATGCATCCCGAGTCTCTCACCTACGACTACGCCACCGGCCTGGTCTGGTCGCTGACCGAATGGACGAAGAACCAGTGCGCCACTGAGACCGCCACCCCGCTGAGCTGCGGCCGGGCCATCTTCGCCGTCCCCCGCACCGCCCTCCCCTAGCCCGCGGCCGGGAGCAGGGTGGGCCTCCATCCTGCCTCCCGGTGGGAGGGACCAAGCCACCACTAGACTCGGCCCGTGTCGAGACGACAGGAGATCGCCGACGCGGCGATCAGGCTCCTCGCCGCGGAAGGCATGCGTGGTCTGACCCACCGCGCCGTCGACCGGGCGGCCGACCTGCCGGAAGGCTCGACCTCCTACTACTTCAGGACTCGGCAGGCGCTGCTCCAGGCGACGGTCGAGCGGCTCGCCGACCACACCGCCGCCGACCTGGCCGCGATGCAGGAGCGGGCGGAGTCGGCCGGCACCGGCCGAGACGGCCTGGTCGAGGCCGCGGCCTGGCTCATCGGGCAGTGGCTCAGCACGAGCCGCGACCGCCAGCTCGCCAGGTACGAGCTGTCCCTGGAGGCCACGCGGCGGCCCGAACTGCGCACGGTGCTCGTGGCCGGCGGCGCCCGCGTGCGGGCCCTGATCACCCGCCTGCTGGCCGACTCCGGCGTGCCCGACGCGGACCTGTGGGCCCGTGACCTCATCGCGTACGGCGACGGCCTGCTCCTCGACCACCTGCTCAGCGACCCAGGCGAGTTGCCCGACTTGCGGCCCAAGATCCGCGCGCTGCTCGCCACCGTCGGCAAGGGCTGACTGTACGACCACACCGCCTCAGAGACCGCCGCACGCCGTCGATACTCTACAAATGTAGAGGATTCTCCAGTTGTTGAGGAGCGAGAGCGTGACCATCACCTTCCCCACGAGACGCCCATCCCCGTTCGACCCTCCGGAGGAGCTGCGCCGCTGGCGCGAGGAGGCGCCCATCCAGCCCATGCGCTACCCCGGTGGCCACGACGGCTGGCTGGTGACCGGCTACGCGACCGCCCGGGCGGTGCTGGCCGATGCCCGGTTCAGCAGCCGCCTGGAGAACCTGCGCTGGCCCGTCGCCTGGGAGGGGTTCGATCCGGCGAGCTTCGTCCAGCCTCCCGGCTTCTTCATGCAACTGGACCCGCCCGACCACACCCGCTTCCGCCGCCAGCTCACCGCCCAGTTCACAGTGCGCAGGCTGAAGGCCCTGGAGCCGCGGATCAACCAGATCACCACCGAGGTGCTCGACGCTATGGAACGTGTCGGCGCGCCCGCCGATCTGGTACGCGAGTTCGCCCTGCCCGTCCCCTCCCTGGTGATCTGCGAGCTGCTGGGTGTGCCATACGCCGATCGCGAACGGTTCCAGCACGACTCCGCCACTGCCCTGCGCGACGGATCGACAAAGGAGGAGGTCATCGGCGCGACGGCCTCCCTGTTCGGCTACCTGTACGAGCTCGCGGGGACGAAACAGGCGCACCCGGCGAACGACCTACTCACCAGCCTTGTCACCGACGGCGAACTGACGCAGGAGGAGATCGCCGGGGTCGGCCTGCTGCTCCTGGTGGCCGGCCACGAGACCACGGCAGCCATGCTCGGCCTGGGCGCGTACGTCCTCCTGGAGAACCCGGACCAGCTCGCCGCGCTGCGCGCGACCCCAGCCCGGACGGAGGGTGCGGTCGAGGAGTTGCTGCGGTACCTGTCGGTCGCCCACCTCGGGCCGATGCGGGCCGCGCTGGAGGACGTCGAGATCGCCGGCCGGACCATCAGGAAGGGCCAGGTGGTGACGTTGTCGATCCCAGCCGCCAACCGCGACCCCGAACGGTTCCCGGTCCCCGAGACCCTTGACGTCACCAGGCCCTCGTCGACCGGGCACCTGGCCTTCGGACACGGTATCCACCAGTGCCTGGGCCACCAGCTTGCCAGGCTCGAGATGCGGATCGCGTACTGGGCGCTGTTCGAGCGCTTCCCCGCTCTGCGGCTGGCGGCGCCGCGGGAGGAGGTGCCCATGCGTACGGACATGACCATCTACGGCGTGCACCGGCTCCCTGTCACCTGGTAGGGGCCCCTGTATCCGAACGGTGAGGTCGATCCGGTGGACGTCCGTGGACAGCGAACTAGCCGACCTGGGCGATGTCGACCCGGTGATGCCGATCGCGGAGCCGTTGTACGGCCTCGGGCGGCGCGTTCGAGTCGACCACGATGACGTCGAAGGCGTCGAGAGGAGCGACCCGGTGCAAGGCCACGCGGTCGAGCTTCGTGTGGTCGACCGCCAGGACGCACCGCGTGCCCGCGGCCAGCATGGCCCGCTTCACCAGCACGATCTCCTGCTCCTGGTGGAAGGCGTGCCGGTCGGAGATGGCCGAGGTGGAGACGACCACCGTGTCGGTGTTCATCGCCTCGACCGCGTCGACGCAGGCCACGCCCAGGAAGGAGTCGTGCGTCGGATAATATTCACCGCCGAGCGCCATGAGCCGGATGCCCGGCATGGGGGCGAGGAGCCTGATCGCCTCCAGGAAATTGGTCACCACCGTCAGGGGAGCCACCTCGTCGAGATGACGCGCGACGGCCAGCGCGGTCGTGGAGTCATCGATGATGACCGAGCTCCCCGGCTCGATCAGCCCCACCACATGCCGGGCTATCGCCTCCTTCTCCGCGGTCTGGGCGGTCTTGCGGTAGGCGATGTTGCTCTCGAAGATGCTGGAGGCCTGGGCACTCGCGCCACCGCGATACTTGCGCACCATGCCCTGGCTCTCCAGCTGGTCCAGGTCACGGTGAACGGTCATCACGCTCACGCCGAACGCCTCGGCGAGCTCCGTCATCGATGCCGAGCCATGCCGCAGGACATGCTCGGCCATGGCTTGGCGCCTGGTGGCCCCACCGGCCGCGCGTGACTTCACCTACGGCACTCCCCATGCATCGGTGAGACCTCCACGAATCCTTCTAATCTCTCACACCACCGGCACCGCGAGGAGCGACGAGCCGACTTGACTTCAACCTTGGTTGAGGTCCGAGAGTGGTCCCGTACCGATCCGCAGGGAAGGGAAGTCATGAGCAGAACTTCGCGGGCACTGGTCCTCGGGCCCGGAGGCGTCCCCGGCACGGCCTGGATGGCCGGCCTGGCCGCCGGGCTGCGGCACCGCGGAGTGGACCTCGCGGACGCCGACCTGATCGTCGGCACCTCAGCCGGGGCGATCGTCGGCGCCATGCTGGCGACCGGCCAGGACCTCGACCGGCTCGCCACCCGTACAGGTCCCGACCGCGACCACCGACAGGAGCAGGACGGGCGCTCGACCGCCTCGCAGGCAGGCTCGTGGGCAGACCCGAGGACAGACTCGCTGACAGACCCGCAGACGGACTCGCAGACGCAGCTGCGGGCGGGCTCGCGGTCAGTCCCGCAGACGGACTCGCGGGCCAACTCGCAGACTCGCCCGCCAACGGACCCAGCCCGTATGGCTGAGGTCTTCACCGTGCTCGGCGACCCCACCCTGGAACCGCAGGAGGCCCGGCGCCGGGTCGGCCGCATCGCCCTCGAGGCTGCCACCATCCTTGAGGAGGAGCGCATCGCCCTGATGGAGTCCCTGATCACCGCGCGCCAATGGCCCGACCGGCGACTGCTCATCACCGCAGTCAACGCGGAGACCGGCGAGCCGGAGGTCTGGGACCGCGACAGCGGCGCGCCGCTGGTAGCCGCGGTGGCGGCCAGCTCCGCCATGCCGGGCGCCTACCCGCCCATCACGATCAACGGCCACCGGTACATCGACGGCGCCCTGGCGGGCGGCGCGAACGTCACCCTGGCCGCCGGCGCCCACGTCGTGCTGCTCGTCGAGCCGCTGGCGCACTTGTTCCCCCGCGAGCCGCTCGACGGGCTCGGCGCGGACACGGCCATGGCGGTCAGTCCCGACGCCTCCTCGCTGAAGGCATTCGGCTCCGATTTGTCAGATGTGGCGTCCTGGAAACCAGCCTTCCACGCCGGAGTCTCGCAAGCCGAACACGAGGCCGAACGGCTGCGTGTAGCCTGGCCCGCCACCACACTGTCTGCGGAAACGGTGAGGAAACAGCCGCTGGCCTAAAAAGTCCTCGAACGTCAGCACGCTGGGAGCGTCTTGGCCCTGCCGAATGCTCCCCGCGCGCTCCCGCGAGGAGAGGACCATTGTTGTGAATAGTACGACCGCAGCTCGTACTGCCGGTCTGGCCTGCGTGATGCTGGCACTGAGCATCGCCGCACCCGCCACCGCCGCCGACCGACCGCAGACCGGGAACGTACAGGAGGCGTTGAACGCCCTCGCGAAGACCACCGGAGTGGTCGGCGCCATCGGCGAGGTGTACGTCGACGGCAAGCGCATCAGCCAGGGCTCGGCCGGCTCCCGCCTCCTCAACGGCAAGGGCGGCAAGATCCCCGCAGGCTCCCGCTACCGTGTCGGTTCCCAGACCAAGCAGATGACGGCCACCGTGCTGCTGCAACTGGTCAAGGAGGGCAAGCTCGGCCTGGATGACAAGCTCAGCGCCGTCCTGCCGCAAGTGGCTCAGCAGGACCTGGTGGAGCGGGCCGATGAGATCACCGTACGACAGCTGATCCGGCACACCTCCGGCATCCCCGACTTCTTCACAACCGGGCTGTTCGACAACTTCGACTTCACGACCTACCACCCTCCGATCGAGCTGGTGAAGGCCACCCGCGGCCTGCCCCGGACAGGGGCGCCGGGGGAGAAGTTCACCTACTCGAATACCAACTACGTGCTCCTCGGCATGATCATCGAGAAGGTGACCGGCCATACCGTGCCCGCCGAACTCACCCGGCGCGTCTTCGCCCCCCTCGGGATGAGCCACACCTATCTGCCCACCAAGCCGCCCATGGGCATCAAGGGCCCACACGGGCATGGTTACTACCCCGACGCCCAAGGCAAGCCGCGCGATGTGGACCGGCAAAACGCAAGTTTCGGGTACGCGGCCGGCGGGGTGATCTCTACCGCCCGTGACGCCAGCGCCTTCCGGCGCGCGTTCGTCCAAGGCAAGCTGCTGCCGGCGTCGCTGCAAAAGGTGATCACCGACCCGCCAGAGGACGCACCACCCCAGCCTGCCCCCGGCAGCCGTTTGTGCGGCGGCGAACCCCCGGTGCAGGCGATCGCGGGCAGCGGGCCCGGCTTCGTGGCCGCGACCTTCACCTCTCTCGACGGCCGCCTGCAGTTCGCCGTGTCCGCCACGTTGAGCATGAGCAACATGGACTTCTCCCCAGCCGCCATCGACCAGGCGGCCAAGGCGGTCTTCTGTCCTGGGAAGTAGGCGCCGACCTGCTTCGGTGAGCGCGGATAGGGGCAGTGGCGCCCGCATGCTTCGGTGCGCGGCGAAGCGTGCGCAGCATAAGGTCGCCCGCATGGAAACCTTGTCTGGCTCTGGCGGCGGTGCGGCGCCGGGACGCACGGCGTGACGCCCGGAGAGATGCTCGCGGTGTTCGCGGCCGGGGTCGCCGCCGGCACCATCAACACCGTGGTCGGCTCCGGGACACTGATCACCTTTCCCGTTCTGCTGGCCACGGGCCTGCCGCCGGTCACCGCCACGGTCTCCAACGCGCTCGGCATGATCGCCGGATCCATCAGCGGAGCCATCGGCTACCGAGCTGAACTCAGCGGTCAGAGCCGTCGCATCCTCAAACTCAGCGTGGGAGCCATGCTGGGCGGGCTCGCGGGCGCCACGCTCCTGCTGACGCTGCCCGCCACGGCGTTCGAGACGATCGTGCCGGCTCTGGTCGGCCTCGCTCT
Source organism: Nonomuraea sp. NPDC052129 (assembly GCF_040680095.1). Classification (NCBI taxonomy): domain Bacteria; kingdom Bacillati; phylum Actinomycetota; class Actinomycetes; order Streptosporangiales; family Streptosporangiaceae; genus Nonomuraea; species Nonomuraea sp. NPDC052129. The sequence goes on from NZ_JBFAVX010000058.1 coordinate 34,578, forward strand.
CGTCCTGGTCGCGTTCCAGCCCTTGATCAGCAGGTACGTACGAAGCCGCCGCGACCCGGACGGCAACCCCGGCCGCCGGGACGGCGGTCCGCTGCTGTTCATCGGCCTCACGCTGGCCAGCGTCTACGGCGGCTACTTCGCCGCCGCCCAGGGCATCATCTACGTGTCCCTGATGGGCATGCTCCTGGACGAGACCCTGCAACGCCTCAATGCCATCAAGACCGTTCTGGTCGCCGTCGTGAACACCGTCGCCGTGCTCTTCTTCCTCTTCGTCGCGGACTTCGACTGGACGGCCGTCGTACTCATCGCGCTCGGGTCCGCTATCGGCGGCCAGCTCGGTGCCCGCATGGGCCGCCGCTTCAGCCCCGCGGTCCTACGGACCCTGATCGTGGCGATCGGCACCGTCACCATCGCCCGCTTGCTGCTGTGGCCGTGATCAGTCACTGGTCCCACCTCGCGGATCTTTCCGAAGTAGCCCGCATCCGGGGGGAGGTGAGCCATGAGGCGGTGGAACACCGGCCCGTACGGCGCGGAAGGAAAGCGATCTCGCCTTCGCCTCCTCGGTCGGCGCTCCCCATCAAGGCGTCTCGACGTAAACACTGATTTCGATGAGGTTGTGGTCGGGGTCGCGCACGTAGACGCTTTCGATCGGCCCCAGGGCGCCGGTACGGCGGACAGGCCCCTCCTCGACCTCCACGTTGTGCCGTAGCAACTCGGCCATGACCTGCTCCAGCGGGACAGCGCTGATCAGGCAGAGATCAGCGCTGCCGGGCACCGCGTGGGCGGCCTTCGGCTCGAACTCACGGCCCGCCTCGTGCAAATTGATCTTCGAATGGCCGAACGCCAGTGCCCTGCGCCCCTCGCCGAAGATCACCGGCTCCATGCCGAGAACGCGACTGTAGAAGTCGACCGTCGCCGCCAAATCGGTGACGGTCAACACCAGGTGATCGAGGCGATCAATACGCATCAGGGGTCTCCTCTTCGCTGCGTGACCACGGCAGGCGGCCATCGTGTCACGCCTTCCCGCTGCTGTGGCGTTGATCGGTCACCGATCCCACCGCACCGGCAACAGCACAGATGGGACCTGCGGCACGGCCAGCCGCAGGTAGAAGTAGCCGATCCCGGCAAGACCGAGCATCAGGTTCGGGGTCTCCCCGGAATGAGTCCCGCACGGCCAGCTCACACCGGTGCGCGCGTAGCGCTCCAGACCGTGGTCGGCGACAAGCCGCGGGATGTCCATGCCGACGGCCTCGGCGCCGAGCCGTGGGATGACCGCGCCGACGGCGCCGAGGACCTCGCGGGCCTCCTCGAACGGCTCCGCGTTGCCGGAGAGCCCGTGACAGAGCGAGAAGTCGGCTCCGCCGCCGTTCGTCAGCGGGCGCGTCACCCGCTCCGTGGTGGCGAGTGCCGTCATCGCGTCATGCCGCCACCGCGCCTCGCCGAGCAGTTCGTACGCGTACAGCCGGGACAGCGCGATGCCCGGCGCGCCATGGCACCACAGCGTCACGAAGGTACGGGCGCGGCGGTCGGCCGGGTTCTCCCGGAAGTCCGGCCAGTTGCCTTCCCCGACGTCCAGCCAGCGGTCCTCGTAACGCATCGCGTTGCGGGCGCCCGTCGCGAACACCTCCTCGCCGGTCAGCCGGAACGCCTCGAGGAAGGCCACGGCGACGCCCGCCGCCCCGTGCGAGAGGCCGGTGAGATCGTGCTGGTTGCGCAGGCCGGGCGAGCGCCAGGACCAGCCGGTACGGGACTTCCTGGCGGATCTCCCCAGCCACAGGGCCGCCGTGACCGCCGCCTCGGCCATCCACTCGTCGCCGGTGCAGCGGTGTCCCAGGGCGAATGCCGGAACGGCCCCGGCCACCCCGGACATGAGGTCGTACTCCTGCTCCCCGGGCACGAGGTTGTACTCCTGCGCCTCGCCCTCCGTCACCCCGGTGAGCTGCCGGGCCAGGTCGCGGAGCAGGCCGCTCCCGGCGTCGACAAGCTCCGCGGAGTCGAGCAGCCGGCCGGTGCGGAGCGCGGCCGCCGCCATTCCGGCCCAGCCGCTGTAGAAGCCCAGACGGGCGGCAGGGCTGACGTCGTCGCGCCGGGAGATCGCGTGCCGCATCGCCGCCAGCGCCGTCGGGCGGAACTCGTCCTGGCCGGTGGTCGTGGCCAGCTGGGCGAGGAACAACGCGACGCCACTGCTGCCCACGTACAGATTGGGGCCCAGTGCCCGATAGGTCAGCGCACCGACTCGGTCCCGCAGGTCCACCGGCTCGGCCCCGACCCAGTTGCAGCGCTCCCCCGACCAGACGGCCTCCTTGACCAGCCGCTCGCCGATCGACACCGCGACCGCCAACTGCTCGGCCGCGGGCTCGCCAAGCGGCATGATCATGGCGCGGTCTTGGGTGGTCATAGGGCGGGGGGTCATGGGGCGAGTGCCAGGTCGGCGGCCGGATCGGGACGCACGTGCGCGGAGCCCAGGTCTGCGGCCCGGTCAGGACTCAGGTGCGCGGAAGCCAAGTCGCTGGGCGGATCGGGACTCAAGTGTGCGGCGTCCAGGTCGATCCCGGCACGGGCGAAGCGTTCTTCGACGGCCACCAGTCTGGCCGTGTCGTCCGTCCACCCCGATTCGTGCGCCTGCACCAGCGCCTCCGCGAGCAGCCGGCAGCGGTGCTCCCCGAAGCTCTCCCCCGTCCCGGGATCCTCGGCGAACCCCAAGCCGGGCGCCAGCTCGGCGGTGAACACCGGTGTCCGAGGCGACAGGAACCCGCCGATCTCGGCATGCAGCGCGAGCATCAGGCCGGCCAGCTCCGGGTAGTCGTCACGGGCCAGGTAGGCCACCCCCGCGTCACACCGGCTGAAGGCGCCGGGATCGTTCAGCACCTTGAGCTGGAAGGCCGCGCCCGCCGAGTTGAACAGCCGCGTCGCGGCCTCGACGAACGGGACGGCACCATCGGCGCGGAGGTTCCAGTACAACCGCACCACCCGGCGACTCGGCCCGGTGTCCATCGGACGGTCAGCGCGGGCCAGGTAGAAGCCCGGCGAGATCTCGAAGAGCTCCTTGGGCAGCCGCATCGCGGCCCGTTCGCCGACCACCGGTACACCCGCCAGCTCGGTGGCGTGAACGGTCAGCTCCAGTCCGTTCTTGGCGACCATCACCCCGCGTTCGTCGATCCCGCGCACCTGCCAGCCGTCGTCCAGATATCCCTGCCCGCAGTTCGCCGCCGACAGCGCGGCCGCGAAGCCGCTGCGGCTCGCGGAAGACCCCTGGACACCCCAGCGCGGCGGCTCGGCCCGGCCGCGCCGGTAGAAGTCGCCGTACAACTGACCGGCCAACCGGTGCACGAGGTGGTCCCGGGTGGCACGCGGGCTGAGCATCCGGGCGGCGCGCGCGGTCAGCCGGGGCGACATCCGCCCGAACCAGGTGTAGCGCGTCGGCGGGTGGATACGCGTCGCGGCGACGGCCTCGGCCACCAGCGCGCGGGTGTCACTCATCAGCTCCTCCTCGCAGCGAGGGGCACGGCGAGCAGGTGCTCGACCGCTTCCTCGGGCCGGACCAGCACGTTCTCCGCCAATTGGGCCAGGCACACCACGGCCGTGGAGACGCGGGCGGCACCCTGGGCCCGTTCGTACGCCGACTGCAGCAGGCGCGCCCCGGCGTAGCGGGCGCTGCGGATCAGCGCCGCGTCCGCCGTCGCGGCGTCCCACTCACGCGCGCCGGCGTACGCCGCCCAGAACGCGCGCATCGCCGGCCGCATGCGCGTCAGCGGGTACTCGGCCAGCTCCAGGTAGCGGTCGGGCAGCTCGCTGCCGGTCACCGGGATCGAGGCCAGCCAGCAGCCGAGGTAGGCGCCGAACACCGAACCGGTGTCCCAGCACGCGTCTCCCAGGTCGGCGAACTCCCAGTCGACGAGCGCCACCCGGGTACGCCGCCCCGACGCCCCGGCCGCGAGCACCAGGCAGTTGTCCCATTTGACGTCGTGGTGGACGAAGGCATCCTGACGCCAGCCGGTACGCAGTGCCGCGAGCGCCGCCCGGAGCTCCGGGGACGACTGCAGGATGCGGACGAGTTCGAGGCCCGCGTTGCTCATCTCGCGATAGAACGCCGTTCCCGGACGGTCGATCCCGAGCACCCAGGGCAGCCGCCCGGGAAAGTCCACCGGATTTCGCCGCGCCGCGTGAAAGGCGCGCTCGTGCAGGTCGGCGAGCGCGGTCCCGAGGCGGGTTCCGACGGTGGCGGGAAACCGGCGTGTAAGAGAGTGGTACGAGGTGAGATCCGACGCGTCCGGCAGCGATTCCAGGATGAGCAGATCGCGGTCGGCGTCGAATCCGCGGCAGCGCGGCAGCGCTCCCGTTATCCCCCCGCCGCTGGAAGGGCGCGGTAGTGAGTCGAGCAGAGAGTAGACCGCCGCCTCATGCGCCAGCGACCCGCTCCCGGTCCAGCCGGCAGCCGGCTGGACCGGATCGAAACGACCCTGTTTGACGAACAGCCCGACCGCCGGCTCAGCACTCACCAGGACGTTGTGATTGCGGCGGGACGCGTCGACGATGGTGAGACCACCGTCGACCACCGCCTCCGGGTGAACGTGCCGCCTATCCAGCAGGTAGGTGGTGAGTTCCGGCAGAGCGAGAACCATCGGCTAGCACACGAACTCGCGGGTCGGGCAGAAGGAGCCGGTCCCCGGGTCGGGGCAGCCGTTGGTGCAGTCGGTCGTCTGGAACCGGCAGGTCGGGATGTGCTGGTTGATCGAACAGTCGATGCCCTGCGTCCCCGAGGCGCGGACGTAGGGGTCCCGGCGCACCGCGAGCGGAGTGATGTCGGCCGAAGGCAGGTACCGGGCGGCGATGCCGCCCTGGAGAAAGGACGCTTGCGCCGTGATCGCGGTGACGCCGTACTGAATGCTCATGCTTGTTCTCCCCATGGGTGTGCGGCGATTGATGTCGTCGCATCCGTTTGTGAGGCGGCCCCCTGGAAATATGGCGTTCCACCACGTTCCAACCAGTTCCATGCCGCATGGCCATGGAACCCGGGGTGAGGTCAGCGGCTGGCGAGCTCGGCGAAGATGTCCACCAGTTCAGGTCGGTCGAACGGCCCGAAATGGGGTGCCGCGATGCTTCGTACGTCAGTCGGGTTGTCCGGAGTGAGGCGGTCGGCCTCGTTGATGAACCGGTCCTGCAGCGCCGGCGGAACCAGCCGGTCGAGGGTGAAGCGCACATAGGTACGGGGAATCCGGCCCCAGGTCTCCGCCTGGCCCCGGGCTTCGGCCATGGGAATGGTGGCGGTCTCGTCTGGTTCGAGCATGTTGAGCAGCCGACTCACACCCTCGTCGGTGAAGTCACCGGCAAGGGCCGCCTTAACGCCTTGGAACACCGCCGGGTCGGCCGAGCGCCAGTTGAGCCGACTCACCCCCAGGGCCGC
>NZ_JBFAVX010000059.1:0-39105 GCF_040680095.1 Nonomuraea sp. NPDC052129
GGAGCGCCCCACTTCTTCTCCAGCACGACGTTGCGGCCCTTGGGACCCAGGGTCACCTTGACCGCGTCGGCCAGCTGGTTCATGCCGCGCTCGAGACCGCGCCGGGCGTCCTCGTCAAACGCGATCATCTTGGCTGCCATAAGGCTAGACCTCCCAGATGCAGGGTGGCTTCAATGGACCGAGCCGACGCCCGCGACGGCATGGGCCTGCATCTCCGTTCGGCAGACCCCATCGTCCCGATCCAGTGTTGGCACTCTCGAACAGAGAGTGCCAACGAACTGTTTAGCACTCTACCCTGCCGAGTGCAAGCTGAGACACCCGCATGCCCAGGTCAGTCAGTACGGCGGGCCCGTCCGGACCCGCCGTAGCCGAGTCGACGAAGGATGAGTGGCGGTTTCGCCCGGACTGCGCTGCCGTGCGACCTGCCGGTACATACCAGCTTCGTGATTTCAGACCGCTCGCACGGACTCCGCTTGGGGGCCCTTCTGCCCCTGCGTGATCTCGAACTCGACGCGCTGGCCTTGTTCGAGCGAGCGATAGCCATCCATCATGATCGCTGAGTAATGGACAAATACATCCTTGCCACCGTCTACCGCGATGAAGCCGTAGCCCTTGTCCGCGTTGAACCACTTGACGGTGCCCTGCGCCACTTCCGACTCCTCTTACTGGGCTCATAGATCCCGCCCATTCCTACGCGAGACCTCAATCGCCTGACATATGGGAGAAATCACCAGGCGATCGCCCTCGACCATACCTGTGGCACAGCGTTTGGCAACAGAGTCAATCAACAAATTACGCATTTCATCGGCGAGTGAGTCGTTCAACGTTGAATTGTCGGAAAAAACAGAAGGCGCCCCAGATGGGAGCGCCTTCTGAAGTGAGCGGGTGACTACCCTCCGGCGACCGCCGGGATGATGGAGATCTGCACGCCTTCGGGGGCGGCCGTGTCAAGTCCGTCGACAAAACGGACATCCTCTTCGCCAACATAAACGTTGACAAAACGACGAATCTTGCCCGATTCATCCAGAATTCTCGCGCCGATCCCCGGGTAGTCGGAGTCGAGCTTCGCCAGCACGTCACGGAGAGTCGCGCCCTCCCCACTCACTTCCGCGTTACCACCGGTGTAGGTGCGCAGAATGGTGGGAATCCGCACAGAAACGCTCATGATTAACTTGCCTTTCCTGGTTGTCAGACAGCCGCGCGGAACGCGTCGAGCGAGGGCCGGATCACTGCCGTGGGCTGTGCGTCGTCGGCGACGGCGTCGAGCGTCTTGAGCCCGTCGCCGGTGTTGAGCACCACGGTCTCGGCCTCCGGGTCGAGCTGCCCGGTCTCGACGAGCTTCTTCAGCACTCCCACGGTGACGCCGCCGGCCGTCTCGGCGAAGATGCCCTCCGTAGAGGCCAGCAGCTTGATGGCGGCGACGATCTCGGGGTCCGTGACGTCCTCCACCGCCCCGCCGGTGCGGCGGGCGATGTCGAGCACGTACGGGCCGTCGGCGGGGTTGCCGATGGCCAGCGACTTGGCGATGGTGTCGGGCTTGACCGGCTGGACCACGTCGTGGCCGGCCTTGTAGGCGGTCGACACGGGAGAGCAGCCTTTGGCCTGCGCGGCGAAGATCTTGTAGGGTCGGTCCTCGACCAGGCCGAGCGCGATCAGCTCCTTGAAGCCCTTGTCGATCTTGGTGAGCTGGGACCCGGAGGCCACGGGGATGATGATCTGCTCGGGCAGCCGCCAGCCGAGCTGCTCGGCGATCTCGTAGGCGAGCGTCTTGGAGCCCTCGGCGTAGTAGGGCCGCAGGTTGACGTTGACGAAGCCCCACTTGTCGCCCAGCGGGTCGCCGATGAGCTCGGAGCAGAACCGGTTGACCTCGTCGTAGGAGCCCTCGATGGCGACCAGCCGACCGCCGAACACCCGGGCCATGGCGATCTTGGCCTGCTCCAGCCCGGCGGGGATGAACACGCAGGCGTCGAGCCCAGCTCTGGAGGCGGCGGCCGTGACCGCGCCCGCGAGGTTGCCGGTGGAGGAGCAGGAAAGGGTGTGGAACCCGAAGTTACGCGCCGCCTCGACGGCGATGGCCACCACCCGGTCCTTGAAGGAGTGGGTGGGGTTGCCCGAGTCGTCCTTGACGTACAGGGACTTGATGCCCAGCGCGCGGCCGAGGTTGCCGGCCTTGACGAGCTTGGTCCAGCCGGGGTTCATGTTCGGCTTGGTGGCGACGTCGACGGGAACGGGGAGAAGCGAGCGATAGCGCCAGATGTTGGCGGGGCCGGACTCGATGTCCTTCCGGGTGACGTCACCGAAGGAGTAGGCCGCTTCGAGCGGCCCGAAACACTCCAGGCAGGCGAAGCTTGGACCGAGGTCGTAACGGGTGCCGCACTCGCGGCAAGAGAGGGCTACAGCGGGTCCGAAGTCGTGCGACATGAAGCGAGGCCTTCCCTCATCTTCGCCTGCGGCCACCTTGACCGCAGACCGGAATTGGCACCTGTCCCGGTCGGCCTCGCCCTGTCGCGAGTCTGAATCCGGGAGGGTTGCCGGGGCTTCGCAGGGCCGGTCCCTCCACCCCTCTGGATGAGCAATATTCAGTTGTTTGGCCTGACTCTACCTGGCCAGGCGCGTCAAGCCACCAACCGTCTCACGAAGCGAGACGTACGGTCTCAGCGATAGTCCTCCCCCAGCACGCCCTGCACGTACTTGCGCGCCTGGTGGATACGGGATTTCGCGGTGCCGAGCGGGATGCCGAGCTGCTCGGCGACCTCGTTGTAGTCGAGCTGCACGATGTCGCGCAGCACGAGGGCCTGGGCCAGGTCGGGCTTGCTTGCCTCCAGCGACTCCATCGCGTCGAGCAGGTCGAGCCGCGACCCGGCGATCACGCTGACCCGCCGCGCGTCGGGCTTCTGCATGGGGAGCTCGTCGGAGGTCTGCTCGGCCGAGCGGCGCTTCAGCGTGCGGTAGGTCGTACGGGCGCAGTTGGCCGTCACGATGTGCAGCCAGGTGCTGAACCTGGCCCGCCCCTCGAAGCGCCCGATGTTGCGCGCCACGGCCAGCAGGGTGTCCTGTGACGCCTCTTCCGCATCCTGGTGATAGGGCAGGATTCGGGCGCAATGGCGCAGCACGTCGGGTTCGATCCGCTTCAGGAGCTCACCCAGTGCGCGATGATCTCCGGCAGCGGCGGAGCGGGCCAGTTCCTCGGTTAGGTCATCAAGCGCCATAGCTGGGATCCTATGGTCGGAGGGAGCTTTAATGAACAGCGTCCTGGTCGCCTCTAACAGAGGACCCGTCTCGTTCACCGTCTCGGACGACGGTGTGCTGACGATGAAGCGTGGCGGTGGCGGCCTGGTGTCCGGGCTCTCCGGGGTCCTGAAGGACGATGGCGTGCTGTGGGTCTGTGCTGCTTTGTCCGACGGTGACCGCGGTGCCGTACGCCAGGCCCCCGGCGGCCGGCTCGACCAGGCCGGCTACGACACCGGCGCGCTGCGGATGCTCGACATCCCGCCGGCCACCTTCCACCGCGCCTACAACGCCGTGGCCAATTCCACGCTGTGGTTCGTCAACCACCTGCTCTACGACATTCCCAACGCGCCGTTGTTCGGCACCAGGTTCGAGCGCGAGTGGGAGTCCTATCGCGACTACAACGGCGCGTTCGCGCTGGCGCTGGCCGAGGAGGCCGGGCACGAGGCCCGCGTGATGGTCCAGGACTACCACCTCACGCTGACCCCGGCGATGCTCCGCGCCGAGCGGCCCGACCTGCGCATCGCGCACTTCAGCCACACGCCGTGGGCGCCGCCCGAATACTTCTCGCTGTTGCCCGACGATGTCGCGCGTGAGGTGCTCGAAGGCATCCTGGGCGCCGACCATGCCGGCTTCCTCACCGAGCGCTGGGCGGGGGCGTTCATGGACTGCTGCCGCGCCCTGCTCGGCGCGGAGGTCGACCGGGCCGGCCGTACGGTCACCCACGAGGGCAGGACCACCCGCATCGGCGTGCACGGCCTCGGCGTCGACGGCGAGGCGCTGTGGGCACGGGCCCACGAGCCCGACGTCGAGTCCAACATCGCCGCGATCAGGGAGCAGGTCGGCGACCGCCGGCTGATCGTCCGCATCGACCGCACCGAGCTGTCCAAGAACATCGTCCGCGGGCTGGTGGCCTACCGGGAGTTCCTGCTCGCCCATCCGGAGTGGCACGGCCGGGTGGTACACCTGGCGTTCGCCTATCCCAGCCGGCACGACCTGCCCGAATACCGCGAATACACCGCCTCGGTGCAGCGCTGCGCCCAGGAGATCGAGGACGAGTTCGGCACCGAGGACTGGGACCCGTTGATACTCAATGTCAACGACGACTACCCGCGCTCGCTGGCCGCCTACCGGCTGGCCGACGTGCTGCTGGTCAACCCGATCCGCGACGGCATGAACCTGGTGGCCAAGGAGGGCCCGATCCTGTCGACGCGGGCCGCGCTGGTGCTCTCGCGCGAGGCGGGCGCGGCGGCTGAGCTGGGCCCGCACGCGCTCCTGGTCAACCCCTACGACGTGAGCGGCACGGCCGTCGCGCTGCACGACGCGCTGGTGATGCCCGAGGAGGAGCGCATGAACCGCCGCGAGCGGCTGGAGGCGGCGGCCACCGCGCTCCCGCCGCAGAAGTGGTTCGCCGCCCAGCTGGACGCGCTGGCCTAGCATGTCGGCGATCTCAGAGAGCACTCGACTGACCAGGGACCGGCCGACCTGGCTGATCTACCTGATCCTCGGCACGTTCGCCACGTTCATCTACGGCCTGAGCGCGGCCCTGCCGCTCCTCCGCCTCCAGCAGCGGACCTCCGGCACGGTCGCCGGCCTGCACGGCACCGCGATGGCCGTGGGCACGATCCTGGCCGGCCTCTCCCTCCCGCTCCTCACCAGGCGCTACGGCAGGCGGGCCACCACCTGGATCGGCCTGGCCGGGATGAACGCGGGCGTGCTCCTGATCGTGCTGTTCTCCGCGCTGCCCCTGACGCTGCTCGGCTATGGCGTGGCCGGCGGCTTCGGCTCGATCGCCCTCTACAGCGCCATGGCCGCACTCAGCGAGCACCACGGGCCGGCCGGCCCGGCCGCGCTGAGCGAGGCGAACGCCGTCGGCGTCGTGGCGGGCGTGGCGGCGACCTTCCTGCTCAGCGCGGTCGCGCAGACCACGCTCGGCTGGCGGGCCGCGCTGCTCCTCACCCCCGCGCTCACCGCGCTGCTGGTCGTGACGATGGCGCGGGTCTGGCCCCCGGCCACGACCGTTGCGGCCTCGCTCACCGGCGAGCGACCGGCACCGCCCGGGTGGCGCTTCTTGGTGGCGGGCGGCGTGCTGAGCTGCTGCGTGGCGCTGGAGTTCTCGTTCAACTTGTGGGCCGCCGAACTGTTCGCCGCGCGCACCGGCCTGAGCGCGGCCGCGGCGGCCACCGGGCTGACCGCGTTCCTGGCCGGGCTGGCGGCGGGCCGGTTCGCCGGTGCGTACCTGGCCTTACGCCTGCCACCCGCGCGGCTCTTCCTGGGCGCGCTGGCGGTCACCGCCGTGGGCTGGTTGCTCTTCTGGTTGAGCACCTGGCCCGTCCTGTCCTACGCGGGTCTCGCGCTCAGCGGGCTCGGCGCGTCCCTGCACTTCCCGCTCGCGCTGGCCGCGCTGATCACGCACGCGGGCGACCGGCCCGACCGGGCCGGCGCGGCCGCGCCGATCTGGGCCGGGTCCGCGATGGCCCTCGGCCCGCTCGCGCTCGGCGCGCTCGCCGACGGCTTCGGCACCTGGAACGCGTTCCTGCTGGTCCCCGTCCTCATCGGCCTGGCCGCCGGCGGTGTGCTCATCGCCAGGCCGCGCGCCTGAGCGCTTATCGCCAGGTCGCGTGCTTGAGTACGCCGGGCAGGCCGGGGGTGTTCCATGAGTCGACGACGAGGATGCCGCTCTTGGGCAGGTACCACTCCCGCTGGACGAAGGTGGCCCGCTTCTTGCCCGTCCCGGTGACGCAGGTGCCCTTCCACGCGCGGTAGTACGCCTTGTGACCGGGCCCGACCTGGCGCAGCCCCTTGGCCGCCGCTCCGTTGAACGTCTGGCCCCACTTGCGGTTGAGCGGGCAGGGCTCCACGTCGGTCGCCGAGTAGAAGGGCCGGTCGGGCGTGTACGGGTTGAGTTCGTGACCCACCTTGATGGCCGCGGGCCCGAGCACCCAGAAGCCGCGGCACTCCGGCGTGAAGTACTCCCCCTTGGGCTTGGCGCACTTGCCGGTGACGACATGGATCCAGTCGCCCTTGCCGTACACCTTCCATGAGCTCGGAAGGGACAGCGTCAGCCCTTGGCGCAGCTTGAGCGGATGGTTCGCGGTGCTCGCGGAGGCGGGGGCGGCCGGGACGAGGAGGGCGGCGGCCACAGACAGGCCCGCCACGGCGAGGTATCTCTTCGACATCCCGCGACCGTACCGGCGCGCGCTTGCACGCGGGTTGCGGGTTTGTAGGCGAGTTAGCGCGAATTAGTGCCCCTTGAAAGCCGACGCGAGGTCCCGCAGCAGGGCCACCACGCCGTCGGGGCCGTCCACCACGATGTCGGCCCGCTCGGCCAGCGCGGTCACCTCGGCAGAGCCGCTGCACACGTTCACCCCCGGCAACCCTGAGTTCCTGACCGCGTCGAAGGCCGCCAGATCGCCCAGATCGTCGCCGACGAACATGACCGACCTGGCCGCCCGCTCGGCCAGGAACAGGCCGAGCGCGTGCCCCTTGTCCATACCCGGCGGCCGTAGTTCGAGCACCAGCCGGCCGGGCTCGACGACCAGCCCGTGCTTCTTCGCCAGCGCGGCCAGCGGCTCGCGCAGGGCCTCCAGCGTGCCCTCGGGGTCGGCGCTGCGCCGGGTGTGCACGGCGACCGCCCGGCCCTTGTCCTCGATCGCCACGCCTTTCACGCCGAGGGAGACGAGCAGCAGTTGCAGCTCGGCCTCGGCCTCGAGCACGCCGGGCGGGGGCGGCGGCGCCGAGACCCGGCCGTCCTCCCAGCGCTCGAACCCGTAATGCCCCAGCACCACCAGGCCGGGCACGTCGGCCAGGCTGGGCGCGTCGGTCAGGCCGGTCCCGAGTTCGAGAGCCGTGGCCACCGGCCGGCCGGTCACGATCGCCACCGCATTGACGTACCTGCCCAGCTCGGCGAGTACGGGCGGCGCTTCCGGATGGATCCTGGCGGAGGCGGGATCGGCCACGATCGGCGCGAGGGTGCCGTCGAAGTCGAGCCCGATCACGGCTCCCGCCGGATCCTTCAGGATCGCTTCCATACCGGGTGATCCCGTTTGTCTGATGTTCTTCACGCGCCTGCCTTACCCAGCAGGTCAGGGGCGCATGCCAAACCGTCTGGCGGCGCGCTCGCGCTGGCGCGTGGAACGCAGCCGGCGCAGCCGTTTGACCAGCATCGGATCCTGCTGGAGCGCCTCCGGCCGATCGATCAGCTCACCGAGAAGCTGGTAGTAGCGGGTGGCGGAGAACCCGAAGGTCTCCTTGATGGCCTGCTCCTTCGCACCCGCGTAACGCCGCCATTGGCGTTCGAAGGCGAGGAGTTCGAGATCGCGTTCGGAGAGGGGTCGTCTGGACGGTTCCTGGGCAGCACTGTCACCGCTGACCGGCGCAGTGTCCATGGTGTCCTCCTCGGAAGGGCGCGCGACGATCACATCGTGGGCACGCGGGCCCGTGCCAATCGTAATGTGCGGAGTGCGGGTGTTCACGGCGGATTAAGAGACGTACAGTCACCAAATGTGACCTCAGTCATCACACTTCTCACCGACTACGGACTCGAAGATGGCTATGTGGCCGCCTGTCATGGAGTGATAGCCGGGATCGCCCCCGAGGCCAGGGTGATCGACGTGTGCCACCTGATCCCATCGGGCGATGTACGGCGCGGCGCCGCCATCCTCTCCCAGACCATCCCCTATCTCCCGAAGGGCGTACACATCGGGGCGGTCGACCCCGGCGCGGGCGGAGCCAGGCGGGCGGTCGCCGTGGAGGCGGGCGGGCGGGTGTTCATCGGCCCCGACAACGGGCTCCTGTCGTGGGCCATGCACGCCAGCGGCGGGGCGGAGGCGGCCTACGAGATCAGCAACGCCGACTATTTCCTGCATCCGGTCTCGCCGACCTTCCACGGGCGGGACGTGTTCTCGCCGGTGGCCGGGCGGCTGTGCGGCGGGCTCAAACCGGCCGAGCTGGGACCCGAGGTTCCGCTCTCGCGGCTGGTCTCGCTGCCGGAGCCGACCTCGAAGCTACGCCAGGGGTCCGTGGAGGGTGAGGTGGTCTCGGTCGACCGCTACGGCAACACCCAGCTGTCGATCGCGGCGGGCGACCTGGCGGCGCTGGGCGTGCGGATCGGCGACACGCTCGGGGTCTGGCTGGGGCGCAGGCAGCTGGCGCTGCCGTACCGGGAGACGTTCGCGGCGGTGCCGCCGGGCGAGCTGGTGGCCTTCGCGGACTCTGCTGGACTGATCGCCATAGCCGTGAACTCCGGCGACGCGGCCCAGCGCCTCGGCCTGCCACCGGGCGCCCACGTGCGCCTCTCGCCCTCGCCCTCGCCCTGACCGAGCTCATGTGTGGCTCTCACTCTCGCCGTGACCGGGCTCATGCGCGGCTCTCACCGTCGCCGTGACCAGGTGCATGTGCGGCTCTCGCCCTCTCCGCGAGACGAAAGCCGCCAAAAGGAAATTACACCGCGTATCGGTCTGTTTACCGAAGCGTCAGATTGGACCGTCGATCGCGTGTCAGAATGCACGGGCATCGGGCGACCCCTCCCCTGCCCGCGAGGTGCACGTGTTCCCTTTGTCTGTTGTGCTGCTCTCACTGCTGTCCGCGGCCATGCCGTCGTCGGAGCCACCCGTGCCGGAGCGCTGGCACGCGTGGCCGGTGGCCAGGGTGTTCCCGAGCTCCGTGCCCGGCACCAGCCCCTCCGGGGCCCGCGTGACCTATGTCCTGGCCGGCGTCGCCCCGGAGTCGCCGTGCCGGGTCGCCTTCCAACCCGGGGTCGCGCGGCTGCTGCGCGGGTGCGTCACGGCCTTACGCGCCACGTACGCGGACAGCACGCAGACCTTCGTGGCGACGGTCGGCATCGCCGTACTGACCGGCCCTGACGCCCTCCGGCCCCTTGACCGCCTGACGGACGACCTCCCGCTGACCCTCGCGGGCCGCCCACGGACCGGGTCACCAGAGACCGGCACCGGCTGTCTGTCCGGCGGGCCGCGAGCGACCGCCACCGGCCATCCCGACGGGCCGTCAGGGACCGGCACCGGCGGTCCGCCCGACGGCACGCCAGGGACCGGCACGGGCCGTCCGCTCGGCGGCACGCCGGACACCGGCGCGGGCCGTCCGCTCGGCAGGTCGCGAGCGACCAGCACCGACCGGCTGCCGGGGGCGGCCACTGGACGCTTGCCGGGAATCGGGCCCGAGACCGGCACCGGACGTCTGTCCGGCGAGGCGCCAGAGACCGACACCGACCAACTGCCGGAGCCGGCCACCGGACGCTTGCCCAGAGTCGGGGCAGAGACCGGCACTGGCCGGCTGCCCACCACGGCGACCGGACGCTTGCCCGGAATCGGGCCCGAGACCGGTACCGGGCGCTTGGCGGGTCTGGGGTCGGCTACCGGCCGGGGTGACGGGCTCGGTGACCGGTCCGGGACCATCGCGGGGCGGCTGCCGACCGTGCGGCCGGTGGCCTTTCCCGGTGGGCCGGCCGAGCGGTTCGGCGAGTCGCAGTACGTCACCGGCGCGCTGATCTCGTCGAACGACGCCTACGTCGTGGCGACGGCCGCCGGGTACGCGGACGGCCGGCCGTACCAGCCGGGCGAGCTCGTCGCCAGACGCCTCGGTGACACCGCCCGCCGGCTGGCCACGGCCCTGTACGGAAGTCTGACCAGATGATCAGGCCCCTGGCCGGATCGTTGGCGGTGGGCCTGCTGATGGCCGGGCCCCTGGCGGCGGGGGTCCTGGTGGCCGGGGCGGGACCGAGCGCCTCCGATGACGTGGGCTCGGCGGCCCGCGCCGGACAGTGGCAGCTCGCCACCCTGCACCTGCCTGAGGCGTGGAAGCTGAGCCGGGGCGCCGGCGTGCTGGTCGCCGTACTGGACACCGGCGTGAACGCCCGCCACCCCGACCTGGCCGGCGCGGTGGTCACCGGCCCCGACCTGACCGGCGACGCCGGCGAACCAGCCCTGTGGGGCCACCACGGCACTGCCATGGCCAGCCTCATCGCCGGCCACGGCCACAGCGCCCCGACAGTGAACAGCCTGACAGCGAACGGCGGGACACCAGACGGCCCGACCGTAACCCGCAGGACTGCCGCAGGCCACGGGACAGCAGACGGCGGGGCAACAGGCATCCCCACAACACGCGGGGCCGCAGCGGGCACCCCCGCGGTGGGCGGCCCCGGAGCAAGCCGAACAGCGGTCAGCCAAGCGGCGACCGGGACCACGGGCGGCGGTCACGCGGACAGTGGGGTCATCGGGGTCGCGCCCGCCGCCCGCGTGCTGTCCGTCAGGGTCACGCTGGAGAACGGCGACCCGCTCCGCCAGAAGCAGCACGCCGGCGGTCGCGACGCCCTCGCCAAAGGCATCCGCTACGCGGTCGACCACGGCGCCGACGTCATCAGCATGTCGCTCGGCGGCGGCAGCGGCTCCTGGGAGGGCTCGGCCGCCGAGGAGGAGGCCGTCCAGTACGCCATCAGCCGCGGCGCCGTCCTGGTGGCCTCGTCCGGCAACGACGGCGACACGACCAACAAGAAGAACTTCCCCGCCGCCTACCCCGGCGTGATCGCGGTGGGCGCGGTCGACCGGCGGCTGGAGGTGGCGCCGTTCTCCAATCGCCAGGACTACCTCTCGGTGGTCGCGCCGGGGACCGGCATCGTGACCGCCGACGGCGCCGACTCGTACGTGGTCGGCGACGGGACGAGCTCGGCCGCGGCCATGGTGGCGGGCATCGCCGCGCTGATCAAGGCGATGTACCCCGACCTTTCGCCGTACCACGTGCGGACGGCCATCGAGCAGGGCACCAGGCGGCGGCCCGCCGACGGCTACAACCGCTCGTACGGGCACGGGGTGGCCAACGCGCTGCTCGCCCTGCGCGCGGCCGACCGCCTGGCGAGGCCCGCGACCGCGTCCGCCGGGGCCGGTGTGGGGACCGGCGGCTACTTCGGCGACGGCCCGGTTTCCCGGCCGCCGGCGTCCCAGGCGCCGTCGTCGCGGCTGCCGGTGGTGCTCGGCATGGTGCTGCTGACGGCGGTCATGTCGGCCCGGGTGCTCGTCCGGCACCGGTGGCGCGGGAGGGATGTAACCTAGCAAGCGCTTGTGTGATACTCCTCCCTATGAGCCTTGCGATCGACGGCTGGTTCGTCATCGAGGACGACGGCACCCACCTGATCGGCACCCGGTGCGCGGCGTGCGGCACGGTCTGCTTCCCGCCGCAGCGCGGGTTCTGCCGCAACCCGCACTGCGACGGGGAGTCCATGGAGGAGACCAGGCTGCCGAGACGCGGCCGCGTCTGGTCGTACACGAGCGCCGCCTACCCGCCGCCCGAGCCGTTCGTGGCCGCCGAGCCGTACAGGCCCGTGACGCTGGCGGCAGTGGAGCTGACCGGCGCGGGCATCGTGGTGCTGGGCCAGGTCAAGGACCTCACGGCGGACGAACTGGAGGTCGGCATGGAGGTCGAGCTCACCCACGGCCCCCTGGCCGACGGACCCCTGGTGTGGATGTGGGGGCGCGCGTCGTGAGCGTCGTCGTGCTCGGTACGGGCATGCACCCATGGGGCAAGCAGGGCAGGCCGTTCGCGGAGTACGGCGTGGCGGCGGCGCGGGAGGCGCTGCGGGACGCCGGGATCGCCTGGACCGACGTCCAGTTCCTGGTGGGCGCCGACACGATCAGGAACGGCTATCCGGGGTTCGTCGCCGGATCCACCTACGCCCAGGCCCTCGGCTGGTCCGGCGCCCGCATCGCCTCGTGCTACGCGGCGTGCGCTTCGGGGGCGCAGGCGATCGACATCGCGCGTATGCGGATCATGGCGGGGCTCTGCGACGTGGCGCTGGTGGTGGGCGCGGACGCCACGCCCAAGGGCTTCTTCAAGCCGGTCGGCGGCGACCGCCCGGACGACCCCGACTGGCTGCGGTTCCGGCTGCTCGGTGCCACTAATCCCTCATATTTCGGGCTTTATGCGCGTAGACGGCTGGCCCTGTACGGCGAGACCACCGACGACTTCGCCGCCGTCAAGGTCAAGAACTCCCTGGCCGGTTCGCTGAACCCGATGGCCCGCTACCGCAAGGTCGTCACTGCCGAGGAGGTCCTGGCCTCGCCCATGGTGGCCGACCCCCTGCGCCTCATGGACATCTGCGCGACCTCGGACGGCGGCGCCGCGCTGGTGCTGGCCTCGCCTGAGTACGCCCGCCGGCTGGGCGTGGCAGACCCGGTGCGCATCGCCGCCGTCTCGACGGTGACCCCCACATTCCCCAACACGGTCCTGGAGCTGCCGAACTTCGCGACCGACTCGTCCGCCGCCGCGCCCCCTCCCGAACGCCCCTTCAGGGCCGCCATCGCGCACGCCGCCTACGAGGAGGCGGGCGTCGGGCCGGGTGATGTCTCGTTCGCCGAGGTGTACGACCTGTCCACGGCCCTCGAACTGGACTGGATCGAGGACGTGGGCCTCTGCCCGCCAGGCGAGGCCGGCAAGCTGCTGCGGGCGGGCGACACGGCGCTCGGCGGGCGCGTACCGGTGAACCCGTCGGGCGGGCTCGCCTCGTTCGGCGAGGCCATCCCCGCCCAAGCCATCGCCCAGGTCTGCGAGCTGACCCGGCAGCTGCGCGGCCGGGCGGGCGAGCGTCAGGTCGAGGGCGCCAGGGTGGGCCTGGCCGCCAACCAGGGCCTGTTCGGCCACGGCTCGGCCGTCATAGCCACCCGCTGACCCAGCCTGCCGTACAACCGCCAAGGCCCTCCGCGGGAAGCTCCCGCAGAGGGCCTTGGCATCGGCGGTCAGCCGACGTGAACCACGTCGTGCGTCTCGGCGAAGTGACAGGCGCTCTCGTGTCCCGTCCCCGGCCGGATCTGCAGCAGCGGCTCCTCCTCCGCGCAGATCTCCTGCGCCTTCCAGCAGCGGGTGCGGAAGCGGCAGCCCGACGGCGGGTTGGCGGGCGACGGCGGGTCGCCCTGCAGGATGATCCGCTCACGCTGCTCACGGCCCTCGGGGTCGGGGACCGGCACGGCCGACAGCAGCGCCTGCGTGTACGGGTGGGCGGGCTTGTCGTAGATCTCGGTGTCCTTGCCGAGCTCGACCACCTTGCCCAGGTACATCACCGCGACCCGGTCGGAGATGTGGCGCACCACCGAAAGGTCGTGGGCGATGAAGATGTACGCCAGGTCGAACTCGTTCTGCAGCCGCTCCAGCAGGTTGATGACCTGGGCCTGGATCGACACGTCGAGCGCGGAGACCGGCTCGTCGCAGACGATGATCTCCGGCTGGAGCGCCAGCCCGCGGGCGATGCCGATGCGCTGACGCTGCCCGCCCGAGAACTGGTGCGGGTAGCGGTTGATGTGGTCGGGGTTGAGCCCCACGACCTCCAGCAGCTCCTGCACCTTACGGCGGCGGTCGCCCTTGGGGGCGACCTCGGTGTGGATGTCGAACGGCTCGCCGATGATGTCGCCGACGGTCATCCGGGGATTCAGGGAGGTGTACGGATCCTGCATCACCATCTGGATGTTGCGCCGCATCCGCTTGAGCTCGCCGCCCCTGGCCTTGGCGATGTCCCGGCCCTTGATCTTCACCGAGCCGGAGGTCGGCCGCTCCAGCGCCATGAGCACCTTGGCCAGCGTGGACTTGCCACAGCCCGACTCGCCGACGATGCCCAGCGTCTCACCCTTGTCGAGGTCGAACGAGACGCCGTCCACGGCCTTGATCGCGCCGATCTGCCGCTTGAGGACGATGCCCTGGGTCAGGGGGAAATGCTTGACGAGGTCGCGGACTTCGAGAATGCGCTCACCCTTGGTCGCCATCGAGGACCTCCCTCCAGTAGTGGCAGGCGCTGCTGCGCGTGCCGCTGATCTCGTAGAGCGGGGGGTTGTCCGTCACGCAGTTGTCCTGGCGATACGGGCACCGCGGGTGGAAGGCGCAGCCGGTCGGCATGTCGAGCAGGTTGGGCGGCAGGCCCTTGATCGCGTACAGGTCCTGGCCCTTTTGGTCGACCCTGGGAATCGACTCCAGCAGCCCCTTGGTGTAGGGGTGGGCCGGGCTCGCGTAGATGTCGTGCACGAGGGCGTTCTCGACGATCCGCCCGCCGTACATGACCGCGATCTTGTCGGCGACGTCGGCGACGACGCCGAGGTCGTGCGTGATCAGGATCATGCCCATGTTGCTCTCTCGCTGGAGTTCGGCGAGCAGCTCCATGATCTGGGCCTGAACCGTCACGTCGAGCGCGGTGGTCGGCTCGTCCGCGATCAGCACCTCGGGGTCCAGCGCGATCGACATGGCGATCATGATGCGCTGGCGCATGCCCCCGGAGAACTGGTGCGGGTAGTCGTTCACCCGCTGCTTGGCGGCCGGGATCCGGACCCTGTCCATGAGCTCGATGGACTTCTTCACGGCGTCGCGCTTGGACATGCCGCGATGCACCCGGAACATCTCGCTGATCTGCCAGCCCACGGTGAAGACCGGGTTGAGCGCGGACAGCGCGTCCTGGAACACCATGGCGATCCGCTGGCCGCGCACCTGGGTGCGCGCCTCGTCCGACAGCTTCAGCAGGTCGGTGCCGTGGAAGCGGATCTCTCCCTTGGGGATGCGGGCCGGCGGCATGTCGAGGATGCCCATGATCGCCTGGGCGGTCACCGACTTGCCGGAGCCCGACTCGCCCAGCACGGCGAGGGTCTCCCCGGGGCTGAGCGAGTAGCTGACCCCGTTGACCGCGCGCACGATTCCCGGGCGGGTGTGGAACTCCACGTGCAGGTCCTCGATGGCGAGCAGCGGTTCGTTACCCAGCCCTCCCTCGGCGGGCAACGTGTCCGTTGTTGCCTTTCTCACTTGAACCCCCCTCCTACCTGAGCTTCGGGTCGAGGGCGTCGCGCACCGCGTCGCCCAGCATGATGAACGCGAGCACCGTGATGCTCAGGAACAGCGCCGGGAAGAACAGCGGCAGCGGCGCCTCCAGGAACCGGTTGCGGGCATCGGCGATCATCAGACCCCAGGAGATGTTCGGGGACTGGATCCCGACTCCCAGGAACGACAGCGCCGCCTCCGCCGCGATGAACCCGCCGAGGTTGATCGTCGAGACGACGATCACCGGAGCGAGCGCGTTCGGCAGCAGATGCTTGAACATGATCCGGCTCTGGCCGGCACCCAGCGCACGCGCCGCGAGCACGAAGTCCTGGCTCCTGGCGGTCATCACCGCCGCCCGCATGATGCGGAACGTCATCGGCCAGGACAGCACCGCCAGCGCGATGACCACGATCCAGATGCCCAGGTCGACGTCCCGGAAAGTGGCCGTGATGAGCAGCGAGCCGAGGATCCACGGAATCGCGAAGAAGACCTCCGTGATCCTGGAGGACACCGTGTCGACGGCTCCGCCGCGAGCGCCCGCGAGCAGGCCGAGCAGACCACCGACGACCGCCGTGACGATCATGGTGGTGATGCCGATGACGATCGAGTTGCGCGCGCCGTAGATCGTCCTGGCGTACACGTCACAGCCGAGGTTGTCCCGGCCGAAGATGTGGCCCGCGCTCGGTCCCTGCCGCGCCGTGGCCAGCTCGCAGGTCTTGGGATCGAACGGGTTGATCGAGGCGAACAGCGACGGCCAGAGCGACATGACCAGCAGGATCAGGATGATCCCGACCGAGACGATGAACATCGGCCTGCGCCGCAGGTCGTAGAGCGCGTCGCTCCACAGGCTCGCGGGCTTGTCCTGCCGCTTGGGCTTGGCCTGAGGAGGTGGCGCGGTCACGGTCTGCACAGGTCCTAGCTGTGGGTCATTACTCATAGCGGATCCTCGGGTCGAGCACGGCGTACAGCAGGTCGACAAGCAGGTTCGCCAAGATGTAGACCAGCACCAGAATCGTCACGATACCTACGACAATGGGTTGCTCCCTCAGATATACACCCTGGTAGATCTGAAGGCCGATGCCCGGGATGTTGAAGATGGTCTCGGTGATCACCGCACCTCCCATGAGCGTGCCGACGTCGGCGCCCAGGTAGGTGACCAGCGGGATCAGCGCGTTGCGCAGCCCATGCCGGCCGATGACTCTTCGTCTCGGCATTCCCTTGGCAGTCGCTGTTCGTATGTAGTCGGATCTCAGCGTCTCCACCAGACTCGTCCTTGTGAGCCGGGTGAGGTACGCGATCCCCGACCCCGCCAGGACGAACCCGGGCAGCAAGTACGCCTTGAACCCCGCGGTGATGCCCGCGATCGGGAAGATCTCGAATCCCACCTGCTGCTTGAGCCACACGCCCAGCCACAGCTGGAGCACGAAGCCGGTCACCAGCGGCGGAACGGAGATGAGCAGCAGCGTCGAGGCGAGGATCATGGTGTCGATCGCCCGCCCGCGGCGCAGCGCCGCCCACAGACCGAGCAGGATGCCGGCGATCGCCTCCATGATGAGGGCGACGAGCGCCAGGTTCAGGGTGACCTGGAACTTTCCGGCCATCAGTTGGGTCACGGGCACTCCGGCGAAGGTCTTGCCGAAGTCGCCGTGCAGGAAGATGTTGCTGATGTAGTACCAGTACTGCAGCAGCAGCGGATCATTGAGGTGATACTGATCCCGCAGGATCAGCACGATGTTGGGATCTTGCCTCTTCTCGCCGGCCAGCGCCGCGATGGGGTCGCCAGGGAGCGCGAAGACGATGGCGAAGATGAAGAGGGTGGCGCCCAGCAGGACTGGTATCGCCTGGATCAGGCGCCGGATAACATAACGGCCCATTCAAGCCTCCCGTACATGCCAAGAAGGCAGTCGCCGGGACCTGGGGTTCTCACGGCCCCAATGACTGCCTTCGTGGCGGGCTCTCGAGGGGCGGGCGGCTAGGCGCCCGCCCCCGCGAACAGCGTCAGGCCTTCTCGACGTCGGCCCACTCAACCTGGTTGAGCAGGTTGATCTTGACGTTCTTGACCTTGGTCGAGTATCCCGAGTTGTTACGGTAGAAGTACACAGGGATGTACGGAAGGTCCTTGATGAGGATGTCGTCCGCCTGCTGGTAGAACTTCAGGCCCTCCTCCGGAGTCGCCGCCTGGTCGCCCTTGGCGGCCGTCTCGTCGAACGCCTTGTTGGAGTAGCCCGCGTAGTTCGAACCGGTCTTGATGGCGCCGGTCGAGAAGATCGGCGTCAGGTAGTTCTCGGCGGACGGGTAGTCGATCGCCCAGCCCATCCGGAACAGGCCCTTGTATTCCTTCTTGTCGAGGGCGTCAAGGATACTCGCGAACTTCTCGAACGGCTTGACCGTCACCTCGACGCCGAGATTGGCGCGGAGGTTGTTGGCCACGGCCTCGATCCACTCCTTGTGCCCACCGTCGGCGTTGTAGCCGAGCTCCAGCTTCGCCGGGCCCTTGGCCGCGGCGTACTGCTCCTTGGCCTTGGTGGGGTTGTACTGGCAGGCCTGGCAGGCGCCCTGGCGGTAGCCGTCGATGGCCGGGTTGATGAAGTCGTCGGCCGGCGAACGGGTGCCGCTGAAGACCGTCTCGGCGATGGTCTTCCGGTCGATGGCCATCGAGACGGCCTCACGAACCTTGACGTCCTTGTACTCGTCGCTGTACTTCAGCGGGAAGCCGATGTACCCGACGCCGGCGTCAGGCTGGTCCTGGTAGCGGTCGCCGAGCGCCGTCTTGGCGCTGGAGATCGCCGAGGCGGGCAGCGAGTCGTGGATGTCGACGTTGTCGGCCTGCAGGTCGTTGTAGGCCGTCTCAGAGCTGTTGTAGAGCTTGAACTGCAGCTTGGTCCAGCCACTCGGCTTCTTGGCCGGGTACTGGTCGTAGACCGACAGGTCGATGGACTGGTCGGTGCCCTTCTTGTAGGGCTTGTCGAGCTTGAACAGGCCCTGGCCGATCGGCTTCTCGCCGTACTCCTGCGTCACCTTGCCGTCGGCGCCGAAGGCGGTCTTGGGCAGCGGGTAGAACGCGGTGTAGCCCAGCATGGTCTTGAACTGGGAGAACGGCGCGGTGAGCGTGACCTGCAGCGTCGAGTCGTCGACCGCCTTGAGGCCCTTCATCTCCTTGGTGGTGACCTGCTTGCCCTCGCCAGGGTTGAGGTCGGCGTAACCCTCGACGCGGCCGAAGAAGTAGCCGGCGCCCTGGGCGTTGTCCTGGTTGGCCGCGTAGTTCCACGCGTCGACGTAGTTCTGCGCGACGACAGGCTGGTTGTCCTGCCACTTGTACGGCTTGAGCTTGATCGTCCACACCTTGTTGTCGGTGCTCTCGATCGACTCGGCCGCCGCCAGGACGACCTGCTTGTTCTCGTCATAGTTGACGAGCGGCTCGAACACCGCAGCGAGGACTTCAGCGCCCTCGGACTCCGTGGTGTTCGACGGGACCAGCAGGTTCTGCGGCTCGCCCAGTTCCATGCGGACCGGCGTGTCGCCGCCTCCGCTCGACGCGGGGTTGCCGGTCGTGGATCCGCCGCCGCCACACGCGGCAACCGCGAGGGCTAGCAGCGCGGTACCGGCGACGATCTGTGCGCCCTTAGTAACACGCATGGTAAAAAGATTCCTCCCTCAAACAGGTGGGCGTAAGCGCTGAGCTGCGATGATCGTGAGCAGCCTGACGGGGGTTCCTTGTCGTCCCCCGGGTTTGGCTGACCTGGTCAAACCAGCCGACGCCCTGCCAGTCGATCGCGACTATCCCTTACTACTTGCCACCAGGGAGTCTCTGGCGCGTTGCAGTTCGGTCACACGTGCGCTTATCCAACGTCACAGTCATTTCTCGCATAGAGCACCAAAGCCACCGAAGAACCTCTAAAGCGGACACTACGGGACGTGAACAGCTGATGAAAAATACCCCCTTGGCGCCACTGGTCGCGCCCTAGCCGCCATCCCGCGTGTCGCTGAGCTACGGTTGAGCGAGTCTTGGCATGCCCTGGTACCAGCCTTGGAACCGGTCAACGCGGGACACCGTCCAACAGTCTGTCGCGAACCGTCGCGGCAGACACCTCAACGAGCCGGATCCAATAGAGTCCTTGCCATGAGCCAGCCGGAATCCGCTGTAGCGGACGCCCAGGCGGGCGGCCGAAGCGGGGAGCCGCTGGCCAAGCTCGCCCAGAGATACGGGCTTCGCCGTGCCATCGCACGGCCGAGGTTCCCTGTCTACGTGCGCCAGCTGTGGGAGCGCCGACACTTCATCCTGACGTACGCGACCTCGCGCAACGTCTCGAAGTACTCCAGCTCGGCTCTGGGCCAGCTATGGCAGGTCCTGACCCCGCTGCTGAACGCCGCCATCTACTTCCTGATGTTCGGCCTGATCCTCGGCGGCAGCAAGAACGTCCCCAACTATCCGGCCTTCCTGCTGACCGGGATGTTCGTCTTCACCTACACGCAGCGGACGGTCACCGCGGGCGCCAAGTCGATCTCCGGCAACCTGTCGCTGATCCGGGCGCTCCACTTCCCCAGAGCCTCCCTGCCGCTGGCGTACACCATCCAGGAACTGCAGCAGCTCGCCATCTCCATGGGCGTGCTCCTGGCGCTCGTCATGCTCACCGGCGAGCTGCCCAACTGGTTCTGGCTGCTGATCCCGGTCGTGCTCCTGTTGCAGACGCTGTTCAACATCGGTGCCGGCCTGGTGATCGCGCGGCTCGGCTCGTCCATGCGCGACCTCAACCAGCTGCTGCCGTTCATCACCCGCACCTGGCTCTACGCCTCGGGCGTCTTCTTCTCCATCCAGGACAGGGTGGTCACCGGCGCGCATTGGCCCCAATGGGTGGCCAACGTGATGTACCTCAACCCGGCGGCCTCCTACATCGAGTGGATGCGCGACATCCTCATCGCGACTTACCATCCGGAGAATGGGCACAACCCCCCGATGATGGTGGTGCTGTCTTGCGTATTCTGGGCAGTGTTCGCACTCGGCTTCGGCTTTTGGTACTTCTGGCGAGCTGAGGAGAGGTACGGGCGTGGCTGAACTGACCAAGGAGCTGTCAAAGGTGAAGGGCCAGGAGCCCGCCGTCCCCGGCGAGGTCGTCCCCAAGGCGGACGCCCCCAAGAAGGACGTCAGGGTGCACCCCGACCCGGCCCCCGCCGGCAAGCGGCCCCTGGACGTCCCCACGGGCACGCCCACAGTCATCGTCGACGATCTCCACATCGTCTACCGGGTCTACGGCGCGGCCAGCGACAACGAGAAGGGCAACGCGGTCAACGCCCTCACGCGGCTGGTCAAGCGCCAGGGCCGCCCGCAGATGAAAGAGGTGCACGCCGTCAAGGGCGTGACCTTCGTCTCCTATCACGGCGACGCGATCGGCGTCGTCGGCCGCAACGGCTCGGGCAAGTCCACGCTGCTGCGCGCCATCGCCGGCCTCCTGCCGCCGCACTCGGGCGCCGTCTACACCGACGGCCAGCCGTCGCTGCTCGGCGTCAACGCGGCACTCATGCGCGAGCTCACGGGCGAGCGCAACATCGTGCTCGGCTGCTACGCCATGGGCATGACCCCGAGCGAGGTTCAGGAGAAATACCAGGAGATCGTCGACTTCTCCGGCATCGATGAGTTCGTCCAGCTGCCGATGTCCACCTACTCCTCCGGCATGGGCGCCCGACTGCGCTTCGCCATCTCCTCGGCCAAGACGCACGACGTGCTGCTGATCGACGAGGCCCTGGCCACCGGCGACCGCGAGTTCCGCAAGAAGAGCGAGGAACGCATCAAGCAGATCCGCGAGTCGGCGGGCACGGTCTTCCTTGTGGCCCACGACCTCAGGGTCATCGAGGAGACCTGCAACCGGGTCATCTGGCTGCACAAGGGCAAGATCAAGATGGACGGCGACCCCAAAGAAGTCCTCGCCGCCTACAACAAGGGCTGATCCCCCAGGGCCGACCCCCGCCGCTCCCGCGGACGCCTCTGCCAGGCGTCCGCGGTTCTGTCATGCCCGCGGCCATGCCCGCGCGACTCGCGGGGCAAATAACTGACACCGTGGCCGGTGTTCCGATATCATTCGAACGTTGTTTCGATACGAGGACGCCGATGGAGTGGGAGCGCGCGATGGGAGAGCTAGCGGCCGCGATCGACCATCTGGCCGTCGAGGACGTGGCAGACGTTCCCCGGGCCCAACTGACCGAGCAACTCATCGACCTCCACTGGCAGATGGCCAGGCTGCAGGCCCAGATAGCCCGCCGCACCGGCGTCCGCCTGCTGTAGAAATGACGATGCCGCCGGCCCCGGGGATCCGGGACCGGCGGCGAGCCGCGACTCACGCGGCGCCACAGCCCTGCAGTGTGGCGGTGCGCCGGCGCGGCCCATGCCCGGGCGCGTCCGCCCGGGCCGGCCAGAAGACCACCCGCTCTCGCGGGCGGCTCGTGACGTATGCGCGACGGGCGTGTCGAACGCCCCGGCACCGTTGGCGCTCGCCGACCGGCCACGCCGGTTCTGTGGCGGTGCGTCCCACGTTCCAGGGGACGCACCGACCCTCGATCATGTTTCCCGCCGGACGCGCCGTCTCGTGGCCGTCGCGGCCCGTTCCCGAGCGCACGCACCTATGACACTCGCGAACCGCCACCACGGCTCGAACGGCCGACATCCGGAAGGCGCCTCGGCCAGATCGCAATCACATCGCGACCAGCCTGGGTCAGATCGCCATCACGCCGCGATCGGCCGTGCGGGAGAAGCCCGAGACAGCGTCCGCCGTCGCCTCAGTGGTCCCCGCGAGCGGGGCCACCGAGCCGCTGAGGCTCCCGGCGGCCTTCTTCCCGTAGGTCGAGACCGCGTGGGACGCGTCCTCGACGAGCGGGGCGATCTCGTCGACGGACGCGACCGGCTCCGCCAGGCGCGCGGCACCGGGCACCTCGCCCACGCCCGCCTGCTCGCCCGTACGCCGATCCGTGCGCGGGTCCCTGCGCGGGTCCCTGCGCGGGTCCGTGCTCGGGTCCTCAAACTGGTTCTCGAGCTGGTGCTTCAGCCGGTCCTCGAACCGGTTCTCGAGCCGGTCCCTGCGCCTACCCGCACGTGCGTCCGCACGTCCGTCCGGGTGGTCGCCCGCCTGGGCGTCCGCGTGAGCGCCTGTACGGGTGCTCGCGTGCGCATGCGCCTCCGAGCCCCAGCCCCTACGCCCATGCGCACGCGGGTCCGCGCCCCAGCCCCAACGCCCGTCCCTACGCCCGTCCGCGCGCCCATCCATGGGTTCGTCCGCGCGCCCGTCCATGGGTCCGTTCTTAGGGCCGTTCATGGGCCCGTTCATCGGGCCGCCCTTGGAGCCGTTCATAGGCCCGCCCTTGGGGCCGTTCATAGGCCCGTTCATGGGCCCACCCCTGGGGCCGTCCAGGGGGCCGTTCATGCGCCCATCCATGGGCCCGCCCCTGGGCCCGTCCGCGTGCCGCCCCGTACGCTTGCTCGGCGGCGGACTCGTCAGGCGGCCGCCGAAGTACGGCGAAACCTCCTCGGTGGCGGCGCTCCGCTGCGGAATGGCCCGAAGAGCGACCCGCTCAGTAGCGGCGCTCCGCTCAGAGGTGGCTCGCGGACCGGACACCTCAGTGTCGAGAACCCCACCGACCTTGGCCCCGGCGGACAAGCCGTTCAGGCCGTTCACACCGCCCAGAGGCTGGATCGGGTCACCGCCCCCCGACAGGCTCCCGACCGCGGAGTAACGGGCCTCAGCTTGGGCGGCCGACGCGAACGACGCCGCGGCCAGCGCCAATCCCGCGACGGCGACCGCCGTTTTGATAATACGTTTCATGATTTGCCTTCCCGGCTCGTGATCGAGCGCTCTCGAATAAAGCTGAGATGCGTCTCGATAACCCCCGAATGCCGTGGCGTACACGCTATGGGCACCACACGAAGCGCGCCGTCCCGGCTGAGCTACTGACGCAGTTGTATCACTGCGGTCGGCCGGGCGCAGGGTACGGAAAGTCCACGTCACACGGCCTTCAGCCGCCCAGAGGCGATCATGGGAGGGGTGTCGAGTCGGGAGACAAATCGGGAAATAGCCGGGGTGTATGTCCGATATTCCGTTGACGTCACCCGCATTCAGAAGAGGCGCCCCGACGGCCCGTCGACAACGGTCGGGAAAACAATTGTCACGGGCCGGGGGCTCAATCTTTCCGCTTGCGGGGCACGCGCTTGACCGCTCAGGCCGGCACGAGCATGTCTTCCACGGAGACCTCGAACGGGAAGCGATCGGCGAAGGCCGGACGCAGGTCCGTCAGCCACACCGCTGACGGGTCGTACTCGGCGAAGAACGGCCGGCCGACCAGAGAGGGGTCGCGGGCCTGGATCAAGTGGAGCACGAACACCCGCCGACCGGCGATCTCGGTCACGCCGTCGACGCACACCTTTCCGGGGGTGGCCGACATGGAAGGCCCCCGGACGGTCCGGCAGAGCCCTGAGACCTTGGAGTAGGCCTCCCTGAAGACCTCGTAAGCGCGGGCGAGCGGAACCGCGAAGTAGTCCTGAGGGCCGGTGTCGCGCTCGACGAACATGTAGTACGGGATCATCCCCATGCTGTGCTGCCGCCGCCACATGCCCGACCATATGGCGGGATCGTCGTTGATCGACCGGATCAGCGGCGCCTGGGTCCTGATCGTCGCCCCGCTGCCGAGGATCCGCTTGACCGCGGACTCGACCAGCGGCGACTCCAGCTCGCGCGGGTGCGTGAAGTGGGCCATGAACGCCAGGTTCTTGCCCCCGGCCACGACCTGCTCGAACAGTTCGAGCGTGGCGTCGGCGTCGGGGTCGGACACGAACCGCTGCGGCCAGTAGGCCAGCGCCTTGGTGCCGATCCGGATCGACTCCAACTGCTCCAGGCCGATCAGCGGCTCGATGTATCGCCTGATCACCGGCTCGCCCATGATCATGGCGTCGCCGCCGGTGATCAGCACGCTGGTGACCTGGGGGTTCTGACGGATGTAGGAGACCATCTGGTCGATGTCGTCGGAGGCGAACTTCAGGTCCGCGTCGCCGACGAACTGCGCCCATCGGAAGCAGTAGGTGCAGTAGGCATGACAGGTCTGCCCCTGCTTGGGGAAGATGAGCACGGTCTCGGGATACTTGTGCTGCAGCCCCGGCACCGGCTCCGCGCCGATCCGGGGGACGTTGAGCTCTTTCTGCCCGGCGGGGTGCGGGTTGAGCTGTGCACGCACCCGGTTGGCCTCGGCTTGGATCTCGACGTTGGGCGCCTCGGCCTTGAGCAGGTCGGCCAGCCTCGCGACGTCCGCGGCCGGAAGCATGTCCTCCTGGGGAAAGACGAGACGGTATATGGGATCGTCGGGCGCTGCCGACCAATCGATGAGCTCGTCCACAACGTAGGCGTTCGTCCGGAAGGGCAGCACGGTGGCGACGGCGCGTACCCTCAGCCGCTGCTCATCGTCGAGCCCCGCACGTCGCAGGAGCTCGTCGAGGTGCTTGGACGTGTACGCCCTGAAGCGGCGCGTGCCCGCCTGGTTCAAGATCACTAAGCCTTTCCCATCTTTTTTGTTCGATCCGCTGTAAACCTCTGGCGCCTGTCATGCGTCTACGGTTCTTATACCCGGACGCTATGCACGGCGTCCCTGGTTCCATTGGTCTCCAAGTTTTCGCTGAGGTTTGACCACTCGCGACATATCGCGATAGGGAATAGACTGGCAAATTGTGACCCCTGATCCCGTTCTGCGCGCCTCCGACGCCGACCGCGACCGCGTGGCCGCTGTGCTCGGTGAGGCCCTCGCCACCGGAAGGCTCACCAGCCTCGAACACGCGGACCGCCTCGACGCTGCCTACACGGCCAAGACCGTCGGAGAGTTGGCCCCCATCACCTCTGACCTGCCCGATGTGTCGGCGCCAAACATGGTGGCCCTCGGTATTGAGCAGCAGACGATCGACTCGAAGTTCAGCAAGGTGATCAGGAAGGGCCGCTGGGTCGCCTCCCGCAACACCAAGTTGTCGGCGAGGTTCGGCGCGCTGATCATCGATCTGACGGACGCCGTGCTGCCTGGCCGGGAGATCACCATCGAGGCCGACGCCCGCTTCAGCAAGCTGATCGTGCTCGTGCCCGACAACGCCCAGGTGGTCGACGAGGGCGGCTCCATGTTCGGCAAGCGCCACGTGAGCGGCGGCACGCGCGAGGACGGCCCGCTCATCCGGGTCACGGGCCGGTCGATGTTCTCCAAGGTCATCGTCTCGCGCGAGGTCTCCGACTGGAACCTGAACAGCGTCGGCTGACCCGGCCACCCGCCGATCGGCCCGGCGGACACCCTGCCTACGATGCGGACGGGGGCGAAACGGGGGGCCGACCGCGGCGCGACCGCGTTCCGGCCGCACCACAGGAACGCTCCGCGAGCCGTACGAGGTGACCTTTTGTCCGACACCAGGCCGATCGCGCTTGACGCCATGGGCGGCGACCACGCGCCGCACGAGATCGTGGCGGGGGCCGTGCACGCCGTGCGCGAGCGCGGGCTGGCGGTGGTGCTCGTCGGCTCGCCCAAGGTGCTCTACGAGGCGCTCGCCGACCACGACGCGACCAAGGAGATCCCCATCGTGCGGGCCGAGGAGGCCCTGGCGATGGACGAGGGCGCGCTGGCCAGCCTGCGCCGCCCCCGCTCCAGCATCGCGATCGCCTGCCATCTCGTACGGCGGGGCGACGCGTCGGCGGTGGTGTCCGCGGGCTCGACCGCCGGGATCGTGACCACGGGCCGGCTCAGGCTCAAGGCCCAGCAGGGGGTGCTCCGGCCGGCCATCGCCGTCGCGTTGCCCACGCTGCCGAAACCCACGCTGCTCCTCGACGCGGGCGCGAACGCCGAGGTCAAGCCGGAGATGCTTGTGCAGTTCGGGCATCTGGGGTCCGTCTACGCCGAGCTGGCGTACGAGATCTCCATGCCCAAGGTCGGCCTGCTCACGATCGGCAGTGAGGCCGAGAAGGGCAACAAGATCGTCAAGCGGGCCCACGAACTGCTGCAAGGCTCCCCCGGCCTCCACTTCATCGGCAACGTCGAGGGCCACGACCTGCTGACCGGCATCGCCGATGTGATCACCACCGACGGCTTCACCGGCAACGTCGCGCTGAAGACCATGGAAGGCGCGGTCCGCTACGCGTTCGGCGAGCTCCGGCGGACCATCGACGACAGCAGGACGGCCAGGCTGGGGGCGTTCCTGCAGCGGTCACGCCTGCGCGAGCTGCGCAGCCGCCTGGACGCCGAGGCCTATGGCGGTGCCGTACTCCTCGGGCTGAACGGGACCGTGGTGATCGCCCACGGCTCGTCCAGAGCGGCCGGCATCAGCGCCGCCTGCCGGCTCGCCGCCGAGCTGTCGGCGCAGGGCGTCGTGGCGCGCATCGGCGACAGAATCGCGGCCGCACACCGCCCGCATCGCCTGAGAACCCCATAGTCTGTGGCGGATCCACAAATCAGGGGGTTGTGTGGACGGCTTAACCGCAGCACAGGTCTCGGGGGCGAAGACCAACCATGTGCCACGCCGGTCGAGCAGGTCGCTCGGCGCGATCATCAGGGCGAATGTCTTCACCCTGTTCAATCTGGTCATCGGCGTGCTCTGGGCGCTGGTCCTGATCTTCGGCGCGTGGCAGGACGGGCTGTTCGGACTGGTCATCGTGGCCAACGCGCTGATCGGCATCGTGCAGGAGTTCCGGGCCAAGCGCACGCTCGACAAGCTCGCGGTGATCAACAAGGCGCCGGTCACGGTCCGCAGGGACGGCCGCGACCAGGAGATCCCGCCTCACCAGGTGGTGCTCGGCGACCTGATCCTGCTCGGGCCCGGCGATCGTCTGCTGGTGGACGGCGAGGTCGTCGAGTCCGACGGACTGGAGATCGACGAATCGCTCCTGACCGGCGAGGCCGATCCGGTGCACAAGCTGCCGGGCGACGAGGTGCTGTCGGGCAGCTTCGCCGTCGCGGGCTCGGGCGCGTTCGTCGCGACGAAGGTCGGCACCGACGCTTACGCCGTACGGCTGGCGGAGGAGGCGAGCCGGTTCCACCTCGCGCGCTCGGAGCTGCGTGACGGCGTCACGAACTTCATCAAATACATCACCTGGCTCGTCATCCCGATCGGCACGCTGCTGCTCTACAGCCAGCTGCGCAACTCGGCCGACTTCGGCACCGCCATCACCGGCGCGGTCGCCGGCATCGTCACCATGATCCCCGAGGGCCTGGTACTGATGACCTCGATCGCCTTCGCGGTCGGCGTCGTACGGCTCGGCCGCCGCAGCTGCCTGGTCCAGGAGTTGCCCGCGATCGAGGGCCTGGCCCGGGTCGACGTGCTCTGCCTCGACAAGACCGGCACGCTCACCGCGGGCGGCATGGACCTCGGCGAGGTACTCCCCCTGAGCGAGGGCCGGCCGATCCATGACGCGCTCGCCGCCCTGGCCAACGTGGACCACCGGCCCAATGCCACGGCCAAGGCCATCCAGTCCCGCTACCCCGCGGCGGCCGACGGGTGGACGGCGGTCGACGTGGTGCCGTTCTCCTCGGCGCGCAAGTGGAGCGGCGCCGACTTCGGCCCCCACGGGGTGTGGCTGCTCGGCGCCCCCGACGTCCTGCTCGACGCCACCGCCAACGGCTACGAGCGGGCCGCCGAGCTGGCCTCGACCGGCACCCGCGTGCTGGCGCTGTGCCGTACGGACAGCTTGGCGTTCGCCAACGGAACGCCGGAGGCCGTCGCGCTCGTCACGCTCAAGCAGCGCATCAGGCCCGACGCGCAGGAGACCCTGCGGTACTTCGCCAAGCAGGGCGTCACGGTCAAGGTGATCTCCGGCGACAATCCTGATGCCGTCGCCGCGATCGCCACCGGCCTGGGGATTCCGGACGGCCATCGCGCGATCGACGCGCGTACCCTGCCGGTGGACGACCCGGCCAAGCTGGCCGAGCTGCTGGACACCCACACCGTGTTCGGCCGCGTCACCCCTCAGCAGAAGCGCGCCTTCGTCGGCGCGCTCCAGTCGCGCGGCCACACCGTGGCGATGACCGGCGACGGCGTCAACGACGTGCTCGCGCTGAAGGACGCCGACCTGGGCATCGCGATGGGCGCGGGCAGTCCCGCCACCAAGGCAGTCGCCCAGGTGGTGCTGCTCGACGACAAATTCTCCTCGCTGCCGCACGTGGTGGGCGAGGGCCGCCGAGTGCTGGCCAACATCGAGCGGGTCTCGAACCTGTTCCTCACCAAGACGTTCTACGCCATCGCCCTGTCGCTGCTCACCGGGGTCCTCGGGCTGATGTTCCCGTTCGCGCCGCGCCATTCCACACTGGTGAACGCGCTGACCATCGGCATCCCGGCGTTCGTCCTGGCGCTCGCGCCGACACTCGAACGCGCCAAGCCCGGACTCGTGCCCCGGGTACTGCGCTTCGCCGTACCCGCCGGGCTGCTCTGCGCGGGCGCGGTGTCCCTGGCGTTCTGGGCCGCGCACACCGGCACCTCCACCCTGATCGAGGACCGTACGTCGGCGACGATCGCGCTCTTCCTCACCACCTGGTGGGTGCTCATCCTGATCACCAAGCCGCTCACCCTGGGGCGGATCGCCATGATCGGCGCCATGGCCGGGCTGTTCGCGCTGGCCCTCGCGATCCCCTTCATCCGGCATTTCTTCGCCCTCGAACCCGGCGATCTGGGCAACGATCTGACCGCCGTCGGCATCTCCGTGGTGGCTGCCGCGGGCATCAGCGTGGCGGTCAAGGTCGCCGGTACCCTTAGACCATGACCGACCCGCAGACAGTGCTCACCGAGCGCGTCCAGCAGGCGCTGGCGCACGCGTTCGGCTCCGAGTACGCCGACGCAGATCCGCTGATCCGGCCCTCCCAGTTCGCCGACTTCCAGGCGAACGTCGCGATGAGCCTGGCCAAGCGACTGCGACGCGCGCCGCGGGAGGTCGCCGAGGCCATCGCCGCGGAGCTGTCCGACTTCCCCGGCACGGTCGAGGTCAGCGGTCCCGGCTTTCTCAACATCGCGCTCGACGACTCGTGGATCGAGTCCGAGGCGGCCGCGATGCTCGACGACCCGCGCGCGGGCGTCGGCTTCGCCACGCCGCCGCAGACCGTGGTGGTCGACTACTCCGCGCCCAACGCGGCCAAGGAGATGCACGTCGGTCACCTGCGCACCACGATCGTGGGCGACTCGCTGGCCCGCATGCACGAGCACCTGGGCAACACCGTCATCAGGCAGAACCACCTCGGCGACTGGGGCACGCCGTTCGGCATGCTCATCGAGCATCTGCTCGACATCGGCGAGGAGGCCGCGGTCGCGCAGCTCGAAGCCGGCATGGGCACCGAGTATTACCAGGCGGCCAGGAGCCAGTTCGACGGCGGCGAGGAGTTCAAGGTCCGCTCGCGCAAGCGGGTGACCATGCTCCAGTCGGGCGACCCGGAGACCCTGCGGCTCTGGCACGTCTTCATGGACGCCACGATCCGCTACTTCAACAAGGTCTACGGCATGCTCGGCGTCACACTCACCGACGCCGACATCGCCGGCGAGAGCATGTACAACCCGATGCTCGAGAAGACCTGCGACGACCTGGAGGCCGCCGGGGTCGCCGTGCTGAGCGAGGGCGCGCTCTGTGTCTTCCCGCCCGGCTTCACCGGCTCCGACGACAAACCGCTGCCCCTGATCGTCAGGAAGAGCGACGGCGGTTACGGCTACGCCTCCACCGACATGGCGGCGATCCGCTACCGGGTCGACGACCTCAAGTCCGACCGCATGCTCTACGTGGTGGGCGCCGACCAGGCGCTGCACTTCCGCATGGTGTTCGCGGCGGCCAAGCTGGCCGGCTGGCTGCCCGAAACGGTCTCAGCCGAGCACGTCCAGATCGGCATGATGCTGGGCAAGGACGGGCGCCGGTTCAAGACCCGGTCCGGCGAGTCGATCAAGCTGATGGACCTGCTGCAGGAGGCGGTCGACCGGGCCGCGGCGGCCATCGCCGACCGCGGCTACGACGAGACCACGCGGGCCGAGATCGCGCAGGCCGTGGGCATGGGCGCGGTGAAGTACGCCGACCTGTCGGTCAGTCACGACAGCGAATACGTCTTCGACTACGACCGCATGCTCGGGTTCAACGGCAACACCGGCCCCTACATGCAGTACGCGACGGCCCGAATTCGCTCGATCTTCCGCAGGGCGGGCGTGGCCCCGGCCGACACGACCGGCCGCATCGTGCTCGGCCATCCCGCCGAGCGCGCCCTGGCCCTCCACCTGCTGGGCTTCGGCGCGCTGGTGGAGCAGGTCGCGGCCCTGTCGGAGCCGCACCGACTCTGCGCCTTCCTGTTCGAGACCGCCAGCCTCTTCAGCACCTTCTACGAGGAGTGCCCGGTGGCCAAGGACGGGGTCGACGCCGAGACGAAGGCGCACCGACTCGCTCTCTGCGCCCTGACCCTGCGAGTCCTGGAGACAGGGCTCGATCTGCTCGGCGTCCCGGTGCCCGAGCGCATGTAGCACGTGCGGGCGCGCCTCCACCTGGACGGCGCGCCCCCCGGCTAGGCTTTACGCGGTCATGAACTGAGGCCACTATGGGGGAGTTCTCTGCCTTGAGCACGGACCTGACTGCCGACCCCCAAGCAGCAACCGAGCTGCACCGATATGCCGAGGCGCTGCTGTCTCACCTGGCCGCCAACGGCGCCGCGCCCCCGGCCCCGCCCGACTTTCCCGACAAACCTGGCTACTGGCTGCCGCCCGCCGTCGAAGCGCTGGTGGCGATCCTCGCCGGTGACGATCCGCTGGCGCCGCTGAGCAAGGCGGCCGGGCGCGACCAACAGCAGACCGCGCTCTTCCTGGCGCTCGCCCTGGCCGTCGCGGGTCACGGCAGCCGCATCCACGCCTCCTGGCTCGGCACCGCCTTCGGCGACCTGTCGCTCGACCAGCCAGTCACCCACGGTCAGCGGGCGCTCTGGCTGGCCGCGGCCAGGGGCGCGTACGGCCCCGCCGGGAAGATCTTCGTGCTCCGCAAGCTCGACGCGGTGGCCGTACCCGAGCACGCGGACGCCGCGCAGTGGACGCAGGCGCTCCTCCCCGGCGAGCCGTCGGTGGTGGTGCCCCCTTCGCTGCTCGACTTCCCGGAGATGGCGGAGATCCCCGAACTCGCCACGCCCGTCCAGGCAGCCGCGCGGCTCGCTCGGCTGCGTGCCCGATGCGCGGAGATCACCTCGGCGAAGCAGGCCGAGCACGACTCCTCCACCCCGCTCACCAACAGCTCCGGCAGCCCCGCCGCCGCGTGGGAGGAGGACGAGCCGCTGGCCGTACTCCGCTCACTCATCGGACTCGGCGGCCCCGCGGGACCGATGGCCGCGCTGAGCTCGCACCTCCTCGACGACCTGCGCCCCGGCGCCGATCCGCATCTGGCGGCGCTCGCCCTGCACGTGGCGGGCCCGATCCTGCGCGGCGTCGCGGAGGAGCTCGAATCCGACAGTCGGCTCACCCCGCCCGACACGGTGACCGTGTCACTGCTCGGCCACGACATCGAGCTGCACCCCGAGGGGCCGGACGATGCCTCGCTCGCGGCAGCCGAACGCGAGATCGTGGACCAGGGCACGATGCGGCGACGGCCGCCATGGGCGGCCGTCGCGCTGATCGTGGCGGGGGCCGGTCTGCTCCTCGGAGCGCTGCTGGCCGACGGGCTGGGGGTGCCCGTGCTCGCCGCACCGGGGGTGGCACTACTGGGCCTGGCGGGCTGGCAACTCTGGCGGCGCCGCAAGGCCGTTGAATCGGACGCCCGCTACGTGGCCGCCCAGATCGCCGAGCTCAAGGAGCTGGCCGACGGCGCGGTGTGGGCGCTGCACGGATACGCGCGTGAGGCAGTCACGCGAGCGGAACAGGCCACGGACGACTCGGCCGAGCTCACCCGGCTGATCCGTCGCGGCCCGCGCGCGGCCTAGGAGCTCTCGATCTCCACGTGGGCCGGCGCGAGCAGGAACACGCGGTCGGCGATGCGCTCGATCCGACCCTCACAGCCATAGGCAAGACCGGCCGCGAAGTCGACCATCCTGGTCGCCTCCGGCATCGGCATGCCCGTCACGTCCATGATCACCGTCTGGCCATCACGGAAGTGCTGCCCGATCATCGGCGCGTCGTTGTACTTGAGCGGCTGAACCATCACGATTCGTGACGAGTCGGCGGTCGAACGCCAGCGCCTCGCCGCCCGCTCCGTCGCCGGCATGTACTCCTCTTCGTACTGCTCGTCGTCGTAGCCGTCGTCGTAGTGGTCGATCCCGCCCAGGCCAAGGTAGCTCACCACCTTGCGCACTGCCCCCATCGGCTTGTCCTTTCCTCAGGAACTCACCTCAATCGGCACGTCCCACCATTGGACGTTAACCGACGACGAGAAGTTCGCCGTGCGACACGCCCACAACTAATTCCATTTTGTACGGCTAGCGGCCAGGTATCACCTGGATATCTCTCCCCCGATAGCCTCGATACATGCGCGTGTTCACTGTAGATGCCTTCACCGACACTTCTTTCCGAGGCAATCCGGCCGCGGTGTGCCTGCTGGACTCGCCCTCTCCCGAGTCATGGATGCAGGCCGTCGCCACGGAGATGAACCTGTCGGAGACCGCCTTCCTGCTCGGCGATTCGCTACGCTGGTTCACCCCCGCGGTCGAGGTCTCCCTCTGTGGCCACGCCACGCTGGCCACCGCACATGTGCTCTATTCCACAGGTGCGGCCGGCGGTCAGCTCGAATTCAGTACGGCGAGCGGAACTCTCACCGTGAATCGCATGGCCAACGGCATGATCACGATGGATTTCCCGGCGAAGGAAGTGTCACCGGCGGCCGTTCCCGACGGGTTGGAAAATGCACTCGGAGCTGCACCGGTGCAGGTCGGGAGGAGCAATCTCGACCTGGTGGTGGAGCTGGAATCGGAGGCGACGATACGTTCACTCGCACCCGACATCGCGGCACTGGCCACCATCGAAGCCCGTGGCGTGATCGTCACGGCACGGGGCTCCTCGACCGACTTCGTCTCCCGCTTCTTCGCCCCGAACGTGGGAGTGCCGGAGGACCCGGTGACGGGCTCGGCACACTGCGCACTGGCCCCTTATTGGGGGCAGCGGCTGGGGCAGGACACCATGGTGGGCGCGCAACTGTCTGCTCGGGGCGGGCTGGTGCACGTGCGGTTGGGCGGGGATCGTGTACACCTGGCGGGGCGAGCGGTCA
This sequence comes from Nonomuraea sp. NPDC052129, assembly GCF_040680095.1. Lineage (NCBI taxonomy): Bacteria > Bacillati > Actinomycetota > Actinomycetes > Streptosporangiales > Streptosporangiaceae > Nonomuraea > Nonomuraea sp. NPDC052129. The sequence goes on from NZ_JBFAVX010000059.1 coordinate 33,210, forward strand.
CTGTGCTGTCGGGGGAGCTACACGTCTGACGGGATGAGCGGACGCTGCACGTTTTGACGCGGCCCGCACTTTTCTGTGCGGCCCCGCCGCCACGTGACCTGCCGGAGCCCGTATCGCGGACTTCGGAAGACGGCTGTGACGGCATCCGTAGCGGGCGAACCTCAGCCGGCGGCGCCGTGCCGACGGCGGTGCAGCTCCCGCACCTGGGCGGCAAGCTCCGGCACCGGCCCCTCCACCACAGCGTCGGGAACGACCTGCTGGATCGGCAGCGTCCGCACCGGCGGCGCCGGAACACCCAAGTCGGCCAGCCACCCGGCAAGCTGCTCCGACGAACTCGCGTACACGATGCGCCCCAGCCCGACCCACCCATGGGCGGCCGCACACATTGGGCAGTGCTCCCCAGAGGTGTAGACGGTCGCGGCCGCCCTTTCGTCAACCGTCATATGCGCTGCGGCCCACCGAGCCAGCTCGAACTCCGGATGCCGGGTGTGGTCACCGGCGGCCACGCGGTTGTGATCCTCGGCGAGCACGATCCCGTCAGCGGACACGAGCACGGACCCGAACGGCTCGTCTCCCACCTCCAGCGCCTCCGTCGCCAACTCCACACATCGCCGCAGGTGCCGCAGGTCGGTTTCGGTCGTCACAGTGCCTCTCCCAGAGTTCGGATCTTCGAGTTCCATGCTAGGGCGTCGGGGTGCGACGCCTCTCAGCGCACCAGGCCAGGACGGTGCGGCCGGTCAGGGAGATCTGGCTGTGGGGTCGACGCGGGTAGTGAGGACGAACGTGCTCTGCACGGGCAGGCTGAGCGTGCGCCGCTGGTTCGGCATCGGCATGCGATTCTCTGTACAAAATGCGGCAACGGCGTAACGTACGGGCATGACTGCGCTACGCCGTGCCACGGCAACGGGGACCAGCCGACGCGCGACAGCCTCACGTTGATCACGTAAGGAGGCGGGAGACGGCATGCTGTCTTGGTCCGTCGCGATGGGGTACGGGGCCATGGGCGGGCTGGTCGTGGAGGCCATCACCACCTGGAACCGGCTGAGCGCCTGGCGGGAAGCACGCCACGCGGCGCTCAAGAGGAAACGCCAGCGCCGCCCCCGCATCAGCGAGTTCATCGATCCGGCAGCCGACGGGGCTGTCGCCGTGACACGTGCGGCGCTCGGATGCGCGGCGGCGGCTCTCCTGCACACCCAGATCAGCGGCTTCTACGCCGCTGTGGCTGTAGGAGCCGCAGCGCCGGCGTTACTCGGGAGTGTCGGCCGCGCGGCCGGGCGACGGGGACAGAATGGTGAGGGCATCGAATGACCGGTGCCTCTTTTCTGCGCCGCTACTGGGACCGGCTGACGAACGCGGACGTGGCGCGCGTGACACCGTCGGTTGGTCGGGGACGCCATGGCTACACCTTCGGACAGCGGTACTGGGCCTCCTTCATCGGAGCCGACCTTCCTGTACCGTCCGAGCAGGCGACCGGTCGGACGATGTACGGGCCGACACCGTCAGACTCTTCCCGTAGGACCGATCGGGCGGGCACTCATTGGTTTCCCCTGCCGCGGCTCCCTGAGCCGGACGGGCTCCTGGCTTCCGACGATGAGCCCGTCGTCGTGGAGGCGGCCTCGCCTGACGGCCGCGCAGAGTTTTTCGTCCGCCGCCACCCGGCGGTCAGAGCGGAATTTACGCTGGACGTCGTATTACGCGAATTCCGTGAGCTTCCTGCCGTCATCTCGGTGCGCTACACCTCGGCCGCCGACGGTGAGCGGACGCTGCTGATCCCGATGGCCGGACAGGACCTCGGTCCCGCCACCGCGCAGATCGCGCTTCCCGGGTTCGACGGCGGCAGCGGCTGGGCGGCCTCGGTGCCTGTGCCGGTCACGGAGAGGACAGCTTGGGAGGCCGCCACGGTGGCCGACTCGGTCAAGGCCGCCGTCAACGAGGTCACCCGCGACGCCTGGCGCCGGGTGCGCGAACTCGTCTCGGAAGAGCTGCGGCTGACGATCGACGAGGCCCTGCCGTGACCGTCCCAGGCGCGCTGGAGGCGCGGCCGCGGCACCCCTGCCGCGCCACCCTGGAGGAGCTGTTCGCCGAACTCGGCACCAGGCGGGGGACAAGCGCGGGTGGTCTGCTGGACCGGCTGATCGGCCGGGAACAGCTGTGGTGGAAGTGCTGTCAGGAGGCCGTACGAGAAGATCCCGGTTGGTTGTTTCAGGACCAGGCCGGATGCTGGCGGGACTGGATCAACAGGAACGTCCCTGACGGCAGCGCAGCCGGTCCCCGTCCGGCCGACCTCGCCTATCTTGTCGCCCAAGCCCTTTGCGGCGCGTCCGGTTCCCCGGAAGCGCACGTCGAAGCCCTAGAACCGGCGAACGAGGCGTGGAACCAGGCCCGGCTGCTGCCACCAGGAGCTCTGCTCGGTGGATTCGCCGCTCCGGTTCAGGTGGTGCCGAACGCTCCGCAGGGAGTCCAGCGGCGGCTGGCATACCTGGTGGACGCGGTGAGCGCCGGCCGGGCGCACATCATGGTGGGCCTCACCGCGTTGCTGCTGGCGGGAGCGGAACGCCGCAAGCGGCCTGTCGTACGGGTGTCCGTCGTGTTCGACCGGGTCGGTCACGATGGGACCGGCCGGGACGAGGGGGTCGCAGGCGTCCTGGAACTGCGGGAACTGAGGGCGGGACCGGTGGGCCTGTTCCCCGATCCGCAGGCCATGGCCGGGGCACGCAGCACCGGCCAGTCCTTCACGACATCCCTGTCTCACGCCTGGAATGCCTCTCCCTGGCCGGACCGGGGCAGGTGCGTGCTCTGGCGCATCGTACTCCCCGGGCACTCCTCAGCCGCGCTCCAGATCAGTGGCGGCTCGCTCGGCGCGGCGTTCGCCCTGGGCTTGCGAGAGCTGTTCCGCCATCCCGTCTCCAACCGGCCCAGCGCGGCCGGGCTACGCGCGATTGTGTACGGGCTGCGGCCCGGCACCGCCGTGACCGGGTGCCTCGACGCGGCCGCGCGGCTCGCGCGCGTCGGCGGGCTGGGCGCGAAGCTGCAGGTGGCACAGCGGAAACGCTGGCAACTCGTCGTCCCAGAGGAGAACCGGGCGGACATCTCCGAGCCCCCCGCCACGGTGAAGTTCGCCACAACCCTCCGCCAGGCCGAGCGGTACGCCCGGCAGTGGCGCACCGCACGGCTCGTCACCGCCACCGCCATCCTCATGGCAGCCGTGACCTCCGGCACCGTCGTGTCGAACATCCAGGCCACCGCCGCCACGCGGAAGCAGACGGCCGCACAGCTCGCGAACGTCTCGGCCGCCCTGCTGAACACCGATACCGGGCTGGCTCAGCTGTTCGCCACTCAGGCGTACCACCACGACCCGACACCACAGAGCCGGGCCGCCCTGTTCCAGGCGGTGACGGCAAGCCCTCACCTGGTCCGGAGCCTCCAGGCCGGCGGTCCGATCGCGGCCACCGCCGCCTCAGGCGATGGGCACACCGTCGCCGCGGGAACCGCGGATGGAACGGTCCTGACGTGGCGGCCCTCCGGCGGCTTGGGGGACGCCCATCGGCAGCAGGCGGCCACGCTCGGCGGCGCCGTGAAGATGATCGCGATCGACGCGGGTGGCGACACTGGGGCGGCCATGGACGACACTGCGGTACGGATCTGGTCGTCCAGCCGCTACACGCGATCGTTGAGTCTCCCTCCCGGGCAACGACCGACCGCGGTGGCCGTCTCTCCCTCCGGCCGCTACGTGGCGGTCGCCACGGAGGACGGCCTCACCCAACCGCGGCTCCTCCTCATGGAGCCGACCACCGGCCGCATTCGCGACAAGGTGCTGAAGGACATGAGCAGCGCGCCCGACCGCATCTCCGCCCCGGACGATGGACAGCTGGTTCTCCTCGACGAGGCAAATGGCAGCTGGGCACGCGTGTCGGTGCCCGAGCTGAACCACCTCGGCGGCAGCGCAGTCGGTTTCGGTGCCCACAACTACGCGTCGGCCCTCTCGGCGAACGGCGGCTACTTCACCTACTCCAACGCCAGCACCTGGTTGCCGCTGTGGGCGACCAGTGGCTCGCCTGACTACGACAGGCCCACCCTCACCGCGGCGACGCAGGGCACCAAGCCGGTGGCACTGGCGCTCAGCGCCGACGGCTCACGCGTCGCACAGGGCGTCAACACCACCATCTACGTGTCCATGAGCGTGCGATCGGCGCAGGATCGGCAGCCACCCACCGCCCTTACTGGGGCTGGCCTGATTCGCTACGACAGTCTCGCCTTTCTCGGGCCCGGAAACGACAGGCTGCTCTCGGCATCCGGTGACCTGCTGACCCTGTGGGACCTCAGCCAGGTGACACGCATTGGCGCGGCGTCGGAGGCGATCATTCCCCTGTCCTGCAACGGCTGTTACGAGCCCAGGATCGGGGTCCAGCCCGGCAACCGGCACGTCGCGGTCGTTGACGGCAACGGCTCAGCGCTGAACGTACAGGCGCTCAGTGCGGGCGTCACGGACCGGTCGACGGAACGAGCGGCGGAGGGACGGATGCCCGCCTACGGTCCACCACTATGGACACCGGACGGCACGAAGATCATCCTTGTCAGCACGGAAGACGACAGCGCTCAAATCCGTTCCTTCGTCCCCGGGCTCCCGTCCGTCGGCTCGTGGCCGGCTCCCGGCGCCCCTCCGCACCAGACCGACGCGCCGGCGCTACTACAGCTGACCTCAACCGGCACGCAGGTGGTGGAGATTGGTGACACCGGAACCGTGAAGCTCAGGGATGTCACAACGGGACGGATCCTGCGCAGGATCCAGGGGCCCGCAGGCATGACTCCGACGACGTTCGATCCCTCTCCCTTACCCCCGGACTACGCGGCCGCGAACGCCGAGGCGACGTACGCGGCCGTCATCGACCAAGACAACAGCCAGGTCCAAGTTACCGATATCGCCGGAGGAAAGGTCCAGGTCATCCACGGAAAGGACGCGAGGGGCGTCGCTTTCGTCCGGGACAAGCTGCTGATCCAGCTCTCCAGCGGAGCGCTGGAGATCTGGGACGCCTCCGGACGATCCCGCACCGCAACCCTGCGAGGGGTACCTGGCAGCGCCATCGGACCCATCGTCAACGGAGTCGACACGATCGTCGAGACCGACAGCGACAGCACTGTCGCGCTCATCGACTACCCGTCCGGACACCGGCTCGGCACCCTGCCCGTGCCCAAGGGCTACAAGACGACCTCCATCGGCCTGGGGTTCGCACCGGGTGGGAAAATGCTGGTGAGTGCCACCGAAAGTGCCACCGAAGGGACCATTGCCCCTGTCGGCCTCGTGGACGGGGGCATAGTGGCCGGGTGGCAGGTCGACGACGGCGCCTGGCTGTGGACCGCCTGCCACTCGGCTGGGAGGGACCTCACGGCCGATCAGTGGCGGCAATACATGGGCGGCCCGGCTCCGCCCGAGCTGCACTGTCCGGCGCCCTGACCCAGCGGCCGCCACGGCGAGTATCGCGCGAGCCAGTGGCAGACGGTCGAGTGAGTCTCGAGCGAGGACGGCGTAGAGGTCGGCGACAGTGTCGTAGGCGTCCGCGGTCGCGATCAGCTAGGGGGAGGATTCGGCCATGGCGGACGACTATAGTTCATCAGTCGGTCGTCGATCATCAACCGGTCGACGCGTCCGTTCCGTAACTTCAAGGTCGCGACAGGACCTTCGCCTACAACGAGAAAAGGGCCTCATGCGGCAAGGCATGAGGCCCCTACAACACAGGAAAAAAGGGGGGCCACACCCGTCAAGGCGCGAGACCCCCGAAACGCAGAAAAGGGCCCCACGCGTGTGCGTGGAGCCCAATTTCCGCAATCTAAAGATTGTCCGGCGGTGACCTACTCTCCCACACCCTCCCGAGTGCAGTACCATCGGCGCTGGGAAGCT
>NZ_JBFAVX010000060.1:0-37157 GCF_040680095.1 Nonomuraea sp. NPDC052129
CCAAGCCGACGCGGACCACGGCTTCGCCAACCGAACGAACGCTCCCTGCGAATACATCATGGTCATCTCACGCAGAACCTGATCGGCCGCAGCTTGCGGGCCTGGAGCGGCGTAGAACCGCAAAGTAGTCGTTCCCCCGCCTGCGTGGCCGAGGTGCTGCGGGCGAGGCCGATGATGGCCAGGACGCCACCGGGACGCAGCAGATCCCGCATCCGGGCCAGCCCGCTGGCGGCGTCCATGTGATGCAGGGTGGCCACCGACGCGACGACATCGAACGAGGCGGGCTCGAACGGGTGGGTGAGGAAGTCGCCGAGGACGTAGTCGACGTCGTCCGATTGCTCACGGGCCTGGTCGATGCTGGGCGCGTCGAGATCGATACCGATGACCTGCGGCACGGCCTGCCGCAGGTCACGGGCGAGCATGCCTTCGCCGCAGCCGACGTCGAGAGCCCGCCGGGCGCCATCGGGGACGGCGTGGAGGATGCGGGGGTGGTAATGAATGTTGTGGTTCCATCACCTGCGGCCCTTATCTGGCATTTGATCATTTTGCCAGAATGACGCACGCCTGATGGGTCAGCGTTGGTGCTCTTCGGCCGTCTGCGCGGCGTGGTGGGGGGTGGCCAGGTCCAGCAGGACCATGGCGTCGTAGTCGGGGGTGCCGGGCTCGGCGACGTACACGGCCAGGCGCTGGCCGGGAGTGCCTTCCAGGTGCATGCTCTGGACGTCGAGGGTGATCGTCCCCACGTGGGGGTGGCGGAAGGTCTTGCGGGCGTTCTTACGGCCGGTGACCTCGTAGCGTTCCCAGAGTTTGGCGAAGTCGGGGCTCTTGAGCAGGAGTTCGCCGACGAGGTTGGTGAGGTCGGGGGCGTCGGGATCGGTGCCGGCCTGGGCGCGCAGCCGGGCGACGCAGCCGCGGATCTGGTTCTCCCAGTCGGAGAACAGCTCGCGGGCTGTGGGGTGGAGGAACAGGTAGCGGGCGAGGTTGCGTTGCTTGGCCGGCCAGTCGTCCATCCCGGAGTACAGGGCGAGCCCGCCGGGGTTGCAGGCGAGCAGGTCCATGCTGCGGCTGACGATGTAGGCCGGGTTCGGGCGCATGGTCTGCAGCAGGAGCTTCAGATGCGGGCGGACGGTACGGCTGGGCGGGGGCGGCGGTTCGGGCGCGTAGCGGGCGGCTCGGGCGGCGAGGCTGCGCAGGTGCTCGTGTTCGTCCTCGTCCAGGCGCAGGGCGCGGCCGAGGGCGTCGATGACGGCGGGGCTGGGCCGGGTCTCCTTGCCGCGCTCCAGCCGGGTGTAGTAGTCGATGCTGACGCCGGCCAGGGTGGCGAGTTCCTCCCGGCGCAGACCCGGGGTACGGCGCAGGCCGGGGCCGGCGGTCAGGCCGACCTCGGCAGGGGTGATCTGGGTGCGACGGGCGCGCAGAAAGCGTCCCAGCTCGCTGCCGCCGGCGTCGTTGTGCTGCTCAGCCATGCTTTCAGTGTTACAGCCGCCGGTCGCGAACCGCGCGGCCGAGGGGGGCCCTGTCACACCCCTGAACGCGACTCCCCGGCACAGCACGGTCTGCCACCGGGCGAATGCGCAGAGCACGATGGATGTTGGTGACGATGTCGCGCCACCCGCGATCGGACGCGGCATGACGCCTCGTGAGGGGCCCTTGCATCCCTTCGATACACGCCATCAACGTATCGATCTATCGGAGATAGCAACGATGAAGCACATCAAACTGCATGACCTGGACGTTTCCCGCATCGGGCTGGGCGCGATGGGCATGTCCCATGGCTACACCGGCTCCGGCACCGACGAGGCCGAATCCATCCGTACCATCCACCGGGCGCTGGAACTGGGCGTCACCCTGATCGACACGGCCGAGATCTATGGGCCGTACACCAACGAAGAACTCCTCGGCCGGGCCCTCAAGGGCCGTCGCGAGGAAGTGGTGCTGGCGACGAAGTTCGGCCTGATCGCGCACGCCGGCGCGGGCCCGTGGAACCTCGACAGCAGCCCGGCCAACATCCGCACCTCGGTCGAGGGATCGCTGAAGCGGCTGGGCACCGACTACATCGACCTGTACTACCAGCACCGGGTCGACCCGAACACGCCGATCGAGGAGACCGTGGGCGCGCTGGCCGAGCTGGTGGGGCAGGGCAAGATCCGCCACATCGGCCTGTCGGAGGCCGGGCCGGACACCATCCGCCGCGCGCACGCCGTGCACCCGGTCACCGCCGTGCAGTCGGAGTACTCCCTGTTCACCCGGGGCCTGGAGGAGCGGGTGCTGCCGCTGCTGCGCGAGCTGCGCATCGGCTTGGTGCCCTTCTCGCCGCTGGGGCGCGGCTTTCTGACCGGGAAGATCCGTTCCACCGACGGCTTCGCCGAAGGCGACTTCCGGCACGGCAACCCGCGCTTCACCGGTGAGAACTTCCAGCACAACCTCCGCCTGGTCGACGAGGTCCAAGCCATCGCCGCCGAGGCCGGCGCCACCCCGGCGCAGGTCGCGCTGGCCTGGCTGCTGGCCCAGGGCGACGACATCGCTCCCATCCCCGGCACCAAGCGTGTGAGCCGGGTCGAGGAGAACACCGCCGCCGACGGCATCCAGTTGTCGGATGAGCAGCTCACGGCGCTCAGCAGCCTGCCCCCGGCTGCCGGCGACACCCACACCGAGGCCGGCCTGCGGATGCTGGAGCGCTGACCCGCTCACCTTCAGCTGTGTCCACCACCCTTCCCGAAATCCAAAGGAGCACGTCATGCGTGCAGCCGTCATGTACGGTGCCGGCGACGTCCGCGTCGAGAACCGGCCCGACCCGAAGATCCAGCAGCCCACCGACGCGATCGTCCGCGTAGTGCTGTCCTGCGTGTGCGGCAGCGACCTGTGGCCATACAAGTCCATGCCCGCCACCGGCACCGGACGCCCGATGGGGCACGAGTTCCTCGGCGTGATCGAGGACACCGGCTCCCAGGTGCGCACCCTGAAGACGGGCGACCTGGTCGTCGCGCCGTTCACCTACTGCGACAACACCTGCGATTTCTGCCGCAAGGGCCTGCAGCCCTCCTGCCGCCACGGCGGCCGCTACGGCCTGGACGGCGTGGACGGCGGCCAGGGCGAGGCAGTGCGGGTCCCCCAGGCCGACGGCACCCTGGTCAAGCTCCCCGTGGAAGAGAGCAGCCCGCTGCTGCCGTCCCTGCTGACGCTCTCGGACGTGCTGGGCACCGGCCACCACGGCGCCGTCACCGCCGGCGTCCGGCGCGGCGACCGCGTCCTGGTCATCGGCGACGGCGCGGTCGGCCTGTCCGCCGTGCTCGCCGCCAAGCGCCTGGGCGCCGAACAGATCATCCTCATGGGCAGGCACACCGACCGCACCGACCTGGGCCGCGACTTCGGCGCCACCGACGTCGTGGCCGAACGTGGCGACGAAGGCGCGACCCGGGTGCGCGAGCTGACCGGCGGCGACGGCGTCGATCGCGTCGTGGAGGCCGTCGGCGCCCTGCAGGCGCTGCGGACCGCCTTCGCCACTGTTATCGACGGCGGCACGATCAGCCGCTTGGGGGTTCCGCAGTACGAGGACGGCCCCATCGGCCCTGCCATGATCATGCGGAACATCACCCTGACCGGCGGCGTCTCACCGGCCCGCGCCTACATCGAGGAACTCATGCCCGACATCCTGAATGGCGTCATCGACCCGGGCCGCGTCTTCGACCGCACCGTCGGCTTGGAGGAGATCCCCGACGCCTACCGCGCCATGGCCGACCGCGAAGCCCTCAAGGCGCTCATCCGCCCCTGATCTCTCGTCGCTCTGTTCGAAGAGCGGCAGGGGCGGAGTCGTCATCGGCACACTGCTGCGCTCGGTGTGAAGCCGAGTAGTCTCCAAGCTCGATGTCCGTATCGTGAGCCTCGGGCGCGTTCGGCGGTCCGTTTCACTTGTGGAGGGGCAGCGATGTTGCGTGCGGTGTTCGTACGAACCTTGAAGGCTGGTGTGACGTATGAGCAGTTCAAGGAAGCTTGGGTTCCGGAGGATACGGACGGCTATCCCGCGAAGGTCAGCGTCTCGCGCAATGTCGCCGACGACCGGCAGGTGATCACAGTCCTTGAGCTGGACATGTCCCTGGCCGAGTTCGAGGACAAGCGGGCGGCGCTGACCCGTCCGGACGCCCTGGAGCGGCTCGCCGAGATCGTGGAGACGACCGAGTTGGCGGGCCTGTATGAGGGTGTACTCGATGAGAAGGATCTGTGACGATCGCGGGTGAGTGATGTCGTTCAAGGCTGAGCAGATCGCGCGGCTTGCCGAGTCCGGGTGGTCGTGCTGCGAATCCGTGGCCGAAGCGGTGGCGCGGGCCGGGCTACCGGCGGTGACGCCTGACTACCTGGCGGCCGCGTTCTCCGACGATCTGTGGGAGGTCGCCGGGCGCGCGGTGCTCGCGCTTCGGAACCACTTCGCCTCGGCTCGCTTCGCGGAGGAGGCGACGTACGGGATTCTGCTGGTACCCGACCCTGGTCGGTTGGACACCCGGGGCCCGATGACCGCGGCCATGCGAGCGGATCAGCTCGGCACGCCCACCGAGGACGTGTTCGACGCGCGGCTGCCCGCAGGTGTCCTCGGCGTCCGGCCCGGCAGGCCGTGGACCATGGTCGCCACGGTCACCGGGGTCTATGGGCCGTCTCTGGGCAGTCACCACCAAGTCGTGGACGGGCCGGCGGCGTCGTTCACGGTGGCGGGAACGGACACCAGGGAGCTGATGATCCGTCAGCTCTGGGGCGCCCGAGTCCTGCAAAGCGGGCGTGACCTGCCCGACTGCGAATCGAACGCGAGGTGGACGTTCACGCTGTTTCCCGGCGAGGGCCTCACCGAAGGCCAAGCCGAATCCGGCACCGTGCTCAAGGGCAAGGTGCGTTTCCGGCTGGGCAAGCCCGACCGCGGCATCGGATCGGCGCGCGTGGCTCCCGCCATCGCCGTCACTTAGGGCGCCAGCGGCCTAGGGTGACGCACAACCCCATAAGCATCAAACTAGATATATGGGACGTGAGTCGCGGAGTCGCCATGACGCGGTGCCCGACGTCGAGAGTGCGGGCCCGGATGCGGGCCGTTCGCCGCCGAAACCGGTCAGCGCTTCTTGCGCTCCCTGGAACCGCCGCTGCAACGCGCGATCGACGCCGGAGTGGCGCGCCCGGAACTGGAGGTCCGCGATGTGGTGGCGGTCATCGTGATGACCATGGCCACGGTGCATCCCACCGATCGGGCGGGCGCCTATCGCCGGCGCTACTTCGCCCTGCTCACCGAGGCATTGCACCCCTCTTCGAGCACCCTTCCCCCGCTCCCGTCGTACGAGCTGCCTGGATCTTCCGCCCGCGAGCCGTAGACGCGTGCGCCGTTGAGGAAGATCGTCACAGCGGCTTCGGTGGCTTCCTCGGGCGTGGTGACCTCGCCGACGGTCAGCCAGAGGGCACGTTCCACGATCGCGGAGAACATGGCGAACACCACGTCTTCGCGCAGGTCGGCGGCGAGCACTTTGTCGCGGATGCCGCGGGCGATGACCTCGCGGATGGGCCTGCTCGCACGCTCGACGGCGGCGGGGTCGCAGAAGTCGTCCGCCTGACGGATCACGGCCGCGTACTTGGCGCCGTTGCGCAGGAACACGGCGATGATCCTGGTGATCGCCCGGTCGGCCGGAAGCTCGTCGAGGTTCGCGGCCTCGAACGCCTCCGCGAGCTCGGCCATCCCGGCATCCGTTTTCACCACCCGGCCATGCTGACGGCCCATGAGACACCTACGTCCCGCCGTACGCGATGGCGTTGGGGCCGAACAGGGCCTTGATGTCGCCGTAGAACGCCGGCCCTGGGGTGACCTGGAAGGGTTCCAGGTTCAAGAGCATCCCTGTCGCGCCATGGCGCCGGTCTGTCCCGGTTCGCCGAACAGGGAGTCCTGACCGTGCGCCTCGTTGCGCTTGACGTCGACGACCGCGTCGACGGCCTGCTCGTGGACCGCCACCAGGGCCTTGCGGTGATGCCCCATGCCGTCGAACGCGCCCGCCGTGGCCAGCGACTCGATGACCCGCTTATTGCGTCGCCGTCACCGAGGACCGCCTTCAGCGAGGCCGCGGCCCGTCTGGGCATCACCCAGCAGGCCATCTCCAAGGGGATCGCGAAGCTGGAGTCCGATCTCGGCCTGCGGCTGTTCTTCCGTTCGCGCAACGGGGCCGACCTCACCGAGGACGGCCAGGCGTTCCTGCCCCACGCGCGCGCCCTGATCGGCATCGCCGACCAGGCGCGGGAGGGGCTGCGCCGACGGCGGCGCGCGCTGCGGGTCGATGTCCTCGACACCCGGGTCGCCTCCATCGACCTGATCCGCGCCTTCCACGACGCGACCGCCGAGGCGGACATCGAGATCATCACCTCGAACGGGTACAGAAGCGCCCGCGCCGCCCTCACCCGAGGCTCCGTCGACGCCGCCTACTGCCGCGTCAGCGGCACGCTGGAGGAGGAGCTCCGAGCCGTCCCCGCCTTCTGCGAGCCCCTCCACCTCCTGGTCAACCGCGACCACCCGCTCGCCGATCAGCCGTCCGTACGGATGGCGCAGCTCTCAGGGACCAGCGTGTGGATGCCCGGCAACGCCCCCGGCAGCGAATGGGCCGAGTTCTACGACTCCCTCGGCGCCGACTTCGCCATCACGATGGACGTCTCCGGGCCCGACTTCGGCTGGGAGCACTTCGTGGAACAGGTCGGCGTCGCCGGGCGGGTGAGCATCGTCGGCGAACGCACCCGCCTGCCCTGGCGTCCGGACATCGTACGGATCCCGCTGGTCGATCCCGTGCCCGCGTACCCGTTCCTGCTGCTCCACCACCACCAGAACCGTCACCCGCTGCTGACCGCGCTGATCGACTTCGTCACCCGCGACTACCAGCCCTTCGACCCGGACCACCAATGGCTCCCCGAACCCGACCGCGCCTCATTCCCTGCTGGGTAACCCCGCCTTCCGGGTAGTCGCGCGGCCGGAGCACCATGGGTCACGACCATCACGCACGACAAGGGCGGACACTGTGCAGCGCATCGGCATCATCGGAGTGGGCGAGATCGGGCGGGCCATCGTGATGGGCCTGTGTGGCGGGGGCGGTGAATCGCCGGAGGTCTTTCTCTCCCCGCGCGGCGCTCGCACCGCCGCGGAGCTGGCCGAGCGCTACGAGGGCGTGCGGGTGTGCGCGGACAACCAGGAGGTGGTGGATCGCGCCGAGGTGGTGGTCATCGCCGTCCGGCGCCCGGACCGGCACGAAGCGCTGGCCGGGTTGCGGGTGAGTGCGGGCAAGGTCGTGGTGAACCTGATGGCCGGGGTCGGCAACGACGAGCTGCGCCGGACGCTCGCCACGGACGCGCCGCTGGTGCGGGCCATCCCCCTGCCCACCGTACGAGAGCGTCGCTGCGTCACGGTGACCTACCCGTCGCACCCGGTGGTGGACGCTCTCTTCGAGCACCTGGGCGGGGCGCAACCGGTCGCGGACGAGGCGGCCTTCAACGTCTTCTCCGCGCTGACGGGGACGCTGACCACCCACTACTCCTTCCTCGCCACGCTCGCGTCATGGGCCGTCGAGCACGGCATCGCCGCCGACGACGCGGATCGCTACGTACGCAGCCTCTTCCGGGGCGTCGGCCGTTCCCTGAGCGACGAGACCCGCTCGCTGCAACGGCTCGCGGCCGATCACGAGACCCCGAACGGGAGCAACGAGCGCATCCGCACCACCTGGTTCAACCCCGCCAACTCCGAAGCCCTCGGCAAGGCCCTCGGCGACCTTCTCATCGATCTGAACTAGCCGGTGAGTGCTGGGCCTCGTACGCGGTTCTGCCGGCCTCGATGTCGGCGATGTGCTCCATGGCCCAGCCGGCCAGGGCCAGCGCGGGCGGGATGAGGCTGAGCCCAGTGGGGGGTCCCGGTAGCACTGACGAAATTTCGGTCGGATATAGCCGTGACCTGTGGTGATTCCGCAGCGTGGGGCCTCAAATCGAACGCCCCCAAACGAGCCGCCGACGCGAAGTCGATCAAGCACTCGTGCACGTGTCCGCGACACGTGCACGAGTGGGTGCTGATCAGGAGCTCCAGGGGGGTGGCCGTCAGAAGCGAAACCCCCAGCCGGGCGTGCCGGGCTGCGGAGCGACGGGCTCGCTGAGCGTGCTCACCTCAGCGGGCGGGACCGCCGGGCAACGGGCTCCCTTCGCCGGGAGTGTCTGCGTGAGCAGGTAGGACTCGATGATCTGGTTGCCGCACGCTCCACGCCCCAGGACGATGTGCCCCCAGCCCTCGTACGTGAGCAACCGCCCGGAACGCCCCAGTTGGCGGGTCGCGCCGAGTGCCCACGGGTAGACGGTGGCGGGGTCGTGCAGGGAGTTGGCGACCAGCAGCGGCGTGTCCGTGCGGACGTTCAGGCGATGCTGCGGGTTGGGGATCGGGCCTGGCGTCCCGAGGCAGGCGACGCTCGTCGCGAGCGCGATCGGGCTGTACCGCATTTCGGGCGCGATCTTGGCCATACGGCGCAGGTGCCCGGCGAACTCTCGGTAGTCCCGGATCGGCAGCCGGTAGTCCAGACAGAAGATCTGCAACGGGTTCGGGCTGACCTCCTCCGCGCTGGCCTTCGGGGCGCCGGTGAGCGACATCCGCAACGTGTTGTCACCCGTCACCTGGCCAGTGTCAAGATCGGCGAGCAGTTGGGAGAGCGCCAGCCAGTTGAAGGGATCGTAGAAGGCGCCCAGCGCCTCGTTGGCGATCATGAACGCGGTCACCGGGACGTCGGGCTCCCCCGGTACGTGCAGTTCACCGCGATCGGCCCGCTCCAGCAGCCCCCGCCAGAACGCCTTGACGTCCTGGCCGTGCTGGAGACAGCGGCTGTCCCGGTCGCACCAGGCCGCGAACTCGTTGAAGGCGTCCTGCGCGCCCCACGTCTCTGTGTCCATGAACGCCTGCGTGCCCAGGCTGTGGTCCATGGTGCTGTCGAGGACGAAGGCGCGGACCCGCTTCGGGTAGCGCTCGGCGTACAACTGGCCGAGGAGGGTGCCGTACGAACCGCCCCAGAACGACAGTTGCCGCTCACCGAGCGCGGCGCGGAAGGCGTCGAGGTCGGCCGCCGTGCTGAGCGAGTCGACGTGGTCGAACAGCGGGCCGGTACGCGCCCGGCAGTCGTCGCGCAGGCGCTTGTTGTAGGCGACCATCCGGTCGAAGTCGGCCGGGCTCTTCATGAGCGGCTCCGGCGCCTGCGTCAGCAGGTCCGTGGAACAGAGGATGGGGTGGCTCCGGTTCGTGCCGCGCGGGTCGAGGCCGACGATGTCGAAGCGCCGCAGGACCTCGGGGCTGAAGCGGCGCGGGCTCGTGAGGACCAGGTTCACTCCCGAACCACCTGGGCCACCGGCCCCCAGCGTGAGCACACCGATCCTGGCCGCCGGGTCGGTGGCCTTGCGGCGGGCGACCCCGACCTGGAAGGTGCCGCCTTCCGGATGCTTCCAGTCGACAGGAACGGTGATCGTCCCGCAGTCCATCTCAGGAACCTCCGGACACGGCGTCCAGGAGATCGCGGCAGGGGCCGGTTCGGTCCGCTCGGCGGTGGCCGTGGCCGGCGTGATCAAGAGGAGCGGGATTGTGAGCCCCGATAACAGGGCGACGAATCTTCGCATGTCCCGATCTTTGACCGCATCCGGTCAGAAGGGAATCGAGCGAAGGTATGGACGTGACCTCATCCGCAGGTATGACGGCCGGGCGGATGCGAGGTGCCTCACACGGCGTCACAGCCGAGCGGAACGTGTCGTCCATGGGGCATGACGAACTCGCGACAGACCTCGGTGCTGATCACCGGAGGCAACAAGGGACTCGGCTTCGAGGCGGCCCGCCGACTCGCCGAACTGGGCTGGACGATCTTCCTCGGCTCGCGCGACGAAGGCCACGGACAGGCCGCCGCCGGCAAACTGGCCGACGGCGGCTCGAACGTGGTCATGGTCCCGCTGGACGTGACCTCGGACGAGTCGGTGAGCCAGGCCGTACGGCTGGTTCCCGAGCACACCGACCGGCACGGCCATCCGCGGGTGGTGATGGTGTCCAGCGCCGTCGGCGCCTTCTCGGTCGTGACCGATCCGGAGCAGCCCTCCTCGAAGTTCCACGAGCTCGCCTACAGCTCGTCGAAGGCCGCCCTGAACATGATCACCGTCCGGTACGCCCAGGCGCTCCCGGAGATCAAGTTCAACCTCGCCACCCCCCGGAGAGGTCGTCAACCACACCTTCGCCGCGACCGAATGAACCACAACACTGCTTAACGTCGCAGCTGTGGAAGGCGGCGACGCTTACCCAGACCTGGGGAAAGCAGGGTGAACGCCGCGATCGAATTCGCCGGCAAGGATGAGGCGGTCACCATCTTGGTGAGATCACCCGCGAGCGGAGCGCGGGCGCTCTGGCGCGATTCGTCCTGAACGCCGTGTACGGGTGCTGGGCACCTGTCCACTCCCTAAGGTCCCGACGAGGCCGTCCGCCATCGTCCTATTCTTCGTTACCGGCACAGCTCGTAACATCATCGGCGTCGACGACGTCATCGACGGAGGCCAAAGCGAGACGACCTGAGTCACCCATCACGACAACCCGGCCCCCGAGGTACGGATACCACGGGTAGCCCCTGATCATCGACACCGGCTGGCGGTCGGCATTGAGTGACCTGGCCCGAGAATTTCGGGAAGATCACAAAGCACTTGGAGGTGCAGCGATGGACACACCCGCGTATTTGAATGCCGTTGTCGAGCAGACGAGCACATTCGCCGATTGGGTACACGGCAAGGATGCGGCGGCCCCGGTGCCGACATGTCCGATCGACCACTGGATCGAACACATGGACTGGGTCAACAACGGCTGACCCGGCTCTCTCTGGGAGGGCGTTGCGCACACGACAAGATGGTTCTGCTCGACATGGACGGTTCCGAACACGCGACGTCCGACCCGTGATCATCGCGCGCCCGTGCCCGGCCCGGACGGCAGGCGCTCGGGGATCAAGGAGTAGCTGCGGGTGACCGCGATGAGGTCGCCGTCCTCCCTGGTGGCCGCGACCAGGTGAGGAGGTCTGGGGGCGAAGCCCGGCACCCCGGCCATGTCGGTCTCGCCGATGACGGTGAGGCGAATCCGGTCCGCTTCCGGTACGCGCAGGGTGATCTGGACTCCCTGGGCGGGGATGCCACGGAAGCGGATCTCTGAGGGCCAGGTTCCGGCTCGCGTACCGGTCACGGGCACGCTCGCCGACCCGAACCGGCCGGCCGACGCGGTGGCGTGGCTGATCGGCTGGTCGAGCCTCAGCGTCAGCGAGCGCGCGCCCTTCCCCGCTGTCACGTGCAGTTTGAGCGTGCCCTCGCGGTGGGCCAGGACGGTGGCTCGCGGGCCGTCGGCGGGGATCGCGGGTGCGGGACCGGTCCACAGCGTGCCTCGTGCGTACCCGGCGGGCAGCGTGGTGGTGTCGTGGCCGGTCACGTACTGCCTGGTCCACTGTGGCGGGTCCGTGTCGGCGCTGACCCAGTGGGCGGTGCGGGCGTCGGCGTCCATGACGTAGGCCAGGTGCGTGCGCTGCGGCTGACTGGCGTCGAAGTCGTCCACCACGAGCCCGGTGGCGATCAGTCCCGTCGTCAGGAGAAGGGCCACCAGAGACACGGGGAGGAGGACAGCGCGTTTCGGCCGGATGGCGAGCTCGGGCAGGAGCCGCGCGGCGGGGTCCGGCGGAAGCTGGGTGTCGGGATCCGGCAGGCGGCGGGTGGCGGGATCCGGCAGGAACAGTTCCGCGATCGGCACCACAGTCAGCCCGAACAGTGCGAGTATCAGCGCGCTCACCCCGCCGAGTGCCAGCCCCATCCCATCGAAGACGTCCCCGGCCAGGGACGGCAGCAGCATCGCGGCCGTGATCGGGCCCAGCATCGCCGCGGTCGCCCGCGCCCAGGCAGGTCCGCGCGACAAGGCGGCGGCCAGGCAGCCGAGCGCGCCCAGCAGCGCCGGCAGGGCGAACAGGAAGGACGCACCGGGAGCGACCTGCGCGCACAGCATGCCCAGCCCGGCGAGCCAGGTCAGCGCCCCGACGGTCAGCGCCGCCGGACCGAGCCTGCGCCGCAGCACCAGATACCAGCCGAGAACCGCCAGCGCGCACAGGACCGCGATCGCCCCTTGGTACGGCCGCGGGCGGTGCAGCAGCCCGCCCATCAGGTCGTAGGCGGGCCGCCAGGCCACCAGCAGTTCCCACAATCCCTGGGCCAGAGCGACCGACAGCACCAGGGGCACCACGGCCGAGACCGCGGCCGCGATCAGCCGGGGCAGGCTCAGCAGTCGCCTGATGCGGGTCAGCACCGCCAGGCCCACCACCGCGAGGAGGGCCAGCACCGCCAGCGGCCAGACGAGCCGGTCCGGGTAGGTGATCATGGTGCCGAGGGCGCGGAAGTAGGTGACGTCCTGATCGGAGGTCAGCGTCCGCAGGTCCGCCTCGCTGAGGGCGCGCGTCAGCGCCAGCATGTTGGTGCCGTGATGTTGCAGGCTGCCCCGGTTGAGGTTGGCGATGGAGTCGCCCGCGGTGTGATAGAGCGAGGAACGCTGGATATAGGCGAAGTTCATGCCGGTGAAGCCGGCCTTGGTCAGCGGGGTGAAGTCGGTGTTGTTGGGCAGCAGCCGATAGACCTCCACCATGGCGGAGTGACCGCGCGGCGCGGGGACGGCGTCGACGAAGGTCTCGACCAGGCGGGAGTTGCCGGCGGTGGTCTCGAACATCAACGAGGGGCCGCTGACTCCGCGGGCCTCCCAGTTCAGCAGCACGCCGCCGGCTTTGCCCAGGGGGTGGTCGCGGACGAAGGCCTCGGCGCCGAGCACGCCGTCCTCCTCGCCGTCCGACATGAGCAGCACGATGTCGTTACGCATGCCGGGACCGGTGCGCAGCGCCCGGACGGTCTCGATCATCGCGGCCACCGCGGCGCCGTCGTCGGAGGCGCCCGGTCCCATGGCCGCGGAGTCGTAGTGCGCGGCGATGAGCACGGTGCCGGTCGAGCCAGTTCCCGGCAGCCGGCCCACGATGTTGTCGACCTGGCCGAACGCCGCCAGCCCAGCGGAAGACCAGGCACCGACCGAACGCTGGATCTCGACCTGAAGCCCTGCCGCGCGCAACTGCCCGGCCAGGTAGTCCCTGGCCCGGCCGCTCGCCGGGCTGCCGATGGGCCGTGGCTCAGCGGCGAACTCCTTCAGGTGCGCCAGCGCGCGTTCGGCGCTGAACTGCGCGCTCGAGGCGCTGGCCGGCAGGGGTTGCATGGTGCTGTCGGCCATGGCGGACAGCATGATCACCGCCATCAGGGTGAGCAGGGCCGCCAGCCCGGCCGGCAGCCGCCGTGGGACGTCGAACAACTTTCCGATCATGGCCAGGAAGGCTAAGCCGGGCCACACACCCCGCGGAATGAGGCGCTCACCCGTTCACACCTGCGGTTTTCCGCAGCCCTGGTCCAACGGGGGCAGGGGCGCCGAGCGGTGCGTGATCGAGGCTGAACGTCCGACGGATGGCGGATGATCCCGGAGGTCGCAACCATGAAGATGTCTGACATGGATCCCGAACTTGAAGCATTCATCCCGCTGTTCCCCAAGGCCGACCTGACCGACCCGGTCGCCGAACGCAAGAACTTCGCCGCGCTGGCTGCCGCCACCCGACACCGGTGACCTGGAGATCGAGGACCGCACCGTGCCCGCCGATCCGGACGTGCCGGTACGGATCTACCGCCCGCACCACCCGCAGGGCGCCATCGTCTGGCTGCACGGCGGCGGATTCGTCATGGGTGACCTGAACACGGAGCACCCCTGGGCCTCCCGGCTCGCGGACGTCTCCGGTGCGGTGGTGGTCTCGGTGGGTTACCGGCTGGCCCCCGAGCATCGGTTCCCGGCCGCCCTGGACGACGTCTACGCCGCGCTGACCTGGACGGCCAAGAACGCCGCCGAGCTCGGCGGCGACCCGGAACGGATCGCGGTCGGCGGCCACAGCGCCGGTGGCGGACTCGCGACCGCGGTGGCGCTGCGAGCGCGTGACGAGCAAGGGCCGCCGATCCGCTTCCAGCTGCTCAACCAGCCCGGACTTGACGATCGGCAGGAGACCTGGTCGGCGCGGCACTTCACCGACACGCCGTGGATGAATCGCGACAAAGTCACCGCGATATGGCGGCACTACCTGGGCTCCACGCCCGCCACGCCGTACGCCGCCCCGGCGCGGGCCGACGACCTGTCCGGCCTGCCACCCGTCTACATCGCCACCGCGGAATTCTGCCCGAACCGCGACGAAGACATCACGTACGCGCTGCGACTGCTGCGGGCGGGCGTGTCGGCCGAGCTGCACCAGTGGCCCGGCACCTTCCACGGATCACAGGCGATCCTGTCCGCCGAGGTGTCGCAGCGGCAGATCGCCGAACTCGGCGCCGCCCTGCGCCGCGCGCTGGCCGAGTGAAGCGACCCGCTCAGGTAGCCAGCCCAAGGAACGCTGCTCGGTGAAGACGAAGAGCTGCCAGCAGCCCGCGACCGCGCCGGCCCGGCGAGCGGCATGCGGCCGGTGTCGCGCTACTTCGCGATCGCCTCGCGGATGGACGGGACGATCTCCTGGGCCCAGCGGGCCAGGACGGTGAGGTCAGCGGCGCCATGGCCGTCGGAGAAGAGCGTGAAGCCCGACGCGCCGTGCTCCAGCACGGCTCCGGTCAGCTCCTCGACCAACTGGCCGACGGAGCCGCCGAGCCAGCGGCCGTCGCGGTCGCGGGTGGCAGGCAGCGGCCGGTCGGTGATGCGTCCGGGGAAGTTGAAGACCGTACGGATCTCGCTCGGATCGCGGCCGACGGACGCCGCCGCCTCGTCGATGATCGGCCGGGAGGTTCGGTAGCGTTCGCTGAGCCAGTCGGCCGCGTGGCCGGGGATCCAGCCGTCGGCCACCCGGCCGGTGGCGGCCAGGGACTTCGCGCCGACCGAGCCGGTCCACACGGGCGGCGCGGCGACGGGAGCGGGCTCGATCTGGTGCACCCGGTAGTGGTTGCCCTCGTAGGTGACCGGCGGGCCGCCGCCCGACAGCAGCTTGATCAGGACGATCGCCTCCTCGAAGGCGTCCACGGCCGCGCCGGGCGTCAGCCGCGGCACTCCCATGTCGGCGATGCGATCCCACAGCCCGCCCGCGCCCATGCCGAGCACGATCCGGCCGTCCGACAGTGCCGACAGCGACGTCACCGTCCTGGCCAGCATGGCGGGCGGCCGGGTCGGCAGGTTGGTGACGTTGGCGAAGCCGGCGATGTGCTGTGTACGCCCGAGGATGAAGCCGAGCGCGGCATAGGCGTCCAGGCGCCCGCCTATGTAGGGATGGTCGGACAAGGTGAAGATGTCCAGCCCGTCCTGGTCGGCCTGCTGGACCAAGCGCAACAGCTCAGGTATGTCGTCGATGCTGGAATGCGCGCCAAAACCGAAGACGACGTTATGTGCGGACAAGGTGCCGCCTTTCTCTGCGAATGATCGTCAGCGCGCCTCGGTGTGCCGCGCGGCGCGTTGAGTTCGTACTACGAACCATATTGGTTCGCAGTACGAACTGCAACTTTCGCGCAGCGGTTCAGCGCGGGCGATCCGGTTCCACGAAGACGGTGGGCACCTTGTTGTCCGCCACGATCCGGCCGAGCAGCGCGGCGAGCGTGTCGCGTTCGGCCGGGGCGAATCCCGAGGTCAGTTCCTCGGCGCGACGGCAGGTCTCGGCGTAGAACTCGTCGACCAGCTTGGCGCCCCGGGGGGGGTGAGCGCCAAGCGGAATTCGCGTACACGGCATTCACCAGAAAGGTGGACCGTACGAGTGCGGCCACCGTCCCGATCTGGCCGTCGACATCTTTACTCACCGACCCAGGCTAACAAACTTCGTGGGACGAACTACTGCTATGTGCGAGCCGCCTCGTAATCGGGAAGTGCGGCCGGGGTGGTCCGGGTCGCCGGGCGCATGGTCAGGATCAGTACGGCCAGCCCGACGAAGATGACGGCGGCGGTGGCGCCGGTGACGTGCACGCAAGCGGTGAACGCCTCCCGCGCGGCGTGCAGCAGTTCCGCGCCCTGGCCGGCGGACAGGTGCCGGCTGGCGGCGACCGCGCCGGCCAGCGAGTCGGACGTGCCGTCCATCTGGCCGCGGTAGACCACCGCGGCCACCACGCCGAGCAGCGCGAAGCCGAGGGAACCGCCGAAGTAGTTACTGGTCTCCGACATCGACGCCGCCGATCCGGCGCGCTCCGGCGGTACGGCCCCGACGACCAGCCCCGTGCCCAGTGCGAACAGCGGGCCGGTGCCCAGAGCCAGCACGGTGATGCCGATCATGACCAGCGGCAGGGCGCTCGCCCCGCCGACGCCGACCAGCAGCAGGCTGCCCAGCGCCGACACCACCAGCCCGCCGGCGATGGCGGTCGGCTGCTTCATCCGCCGGGCCAGCGCCGGAGCGGCCATGGTGCCGACCGCCGTACCCAGGCCCATGGGCGCGAACAGCAGCGCCGACGCGACCGGCGAGAAGCCCAGCACGCTCTGCAGGTACTGGGTCACCAGCAGGCCCGTACCGGCCATGGCGATGCCGGCGAAGACCAGCGCGATGAGTACGGCCGTGAACGGGCGGTTGCGGAGCAGCCGCAGGTCCAGCAGAGGCGTCTCCAGCCGCAGCTGCCGGCGTACGAACAGCACTCCGATGGCCGCGCCGACGACGAGGGCCACCGCCGGGACGACCGGTACGCTCTCGACCGGCAGCTGCTTGATCCCGTACACCATCAACAGCACCGCCACGAGCGACAGCCCGACGCTGGCCAGGTCCAGCCGGCCGGCCCGGTCGGTGCGGAACTCTGGCAGCAGGACCGGCCCGGCGAGCAGCAGCAACGCCATCGCCGGCACGGCGACCAGGAACACCGAGCCCCACCAGAAGTGCTGAAGCAGGAATCCGGCGAGCACGGGCCCGAGCGCGCCGCCGGTGAACTGGCAGGTCGCCCAGATCGCGATGGCCTGCCCGCGCTGCCGTTGATCGTGGAACATGTTGGTGATCAAAGCGAGTGTGGACGGCATCAGGGTCGCGCCGGCGATGCCCAGCAGCGCACGCGCGACGATCAGCATCAGCGGGCTGACCGAGAAGGCCGCGACGACCGACAGCACCGCGAACGCCGCTCCCCCGATCATCAGCAGCCGGCGGCGGCCGATCCGGTCGCCGAGCGTACCCATCGTGATGACCAGGCCGGCCACCATGAATCCATAGCTGTCACTGATCCACAGCTGCTGGACGTTGGTGGCGCCCAGGCCGGCGCTCAGCTGTGGGAGCGCGAGGAGCAGCGCCGTCATGTCCATGGCGACGAGCAAGGTCGGCAGCACCAGGACGATCAGTCCCAGCCACGCCCGGTGGACTCGCATATCCGAAACTCCCGTTTGTTCGATCGACGTTTCGCCGGGAGGTCGGAGCGGTCGCGAGCTTCTTGACATCGCCGCGGTCGCGCGACAGTGAAAAAGTCGCGGGTAAGTTTTGGCTGGGGGATGTCAAGACGACGGCGGCGGCTCCGACCAACCGGTCGAAGGGCCCCGGCCGGGGCTCGCGACCACGAGGAGTACAAAATGAAGTTCCTGATCAGCATGCACATCAACCCGGCCGTGCTGGACGCGCTGACCGACGCGGAGAAGGCGGCGATCGGCGACGGCCACGGCGCGTTCATCGAGGCGCTGAAGAAGTCCGGCGAGCTGATCACCACCCAGGCGCTGGTCGACCCGTCGCAGGCTGCCGTGGTGTCCGTACGCAACGGCCAGCCGGTCGTGACCGACGGCCCTTTCCTGGAGGCGAAGGAGTATCTGGGCGGTTTCTACCTGATCGACTGCGAGAACAAGGAGCGGGCGATCGAGCTGGCGACGCAGATCCCGGACACCGCGATCGAGGGTCTGGGGGTAGAGGTGCGGCAGGTGATGTTCGCTGACGGACAATTGGAGGCATGACGACATCGGCCATCGAGGACCTGCTGCGTGAACTCACGCCGCAGGTCCTCGGCATGTTGGTACGGCGGAACGGGCAGTTCGAGGCGTGCGAGGACGCCCTGCAGGAGGCCGTCCTCGCCGCCACCGTGCAGTGGCCGGCCGAAGGGCTGCCGGACAACCCGCGCGGCTGGCTGATGACCGTCGCGTCCCGGCGGCTCATCGACCAGATGCGCAGTGACCACGCGCGCCGCGAACGGGAGTCGGCGACGGCCACCGAGGTGGTGCCCGAGGACGTGCCGGACACCGACGACACGCTCGTCCTGCTGTTCCTGTGCTGCCACCCGACGCTGACCGCGGCCTCCCAGACAGCCCTGACGCTGCGTGCGGTCGGCGGCCTGACGACCGCAGAGATCGCCCGCGCGTTCCTGGTCCCGGAGGCCACGATGGCGGCCAGGATCAGCCGGGCCAAACAGCGCATCAAAGCGGCCGGCAGCTCGTTCAGCCTGCCGGAAGGCGCGGAGCGCGAGGAGCGGCTGCGGGTCGTCCTGCACGTGCTCTACCTGATCTTCAACGAGGGTTACACCGCCTCTTCGGGCAGCGAGTTGCACCGCACCGACCTCGCGCACGAGGCGATCCGGCTGGCCAGGATGGTGCACGCGCAGCTGCCCGAGGACGACGAGGTGACCGGGCTGCTCGCGCTGATGCTGCTGACCGACGCCCGCCGTGAGGCGCGTACGACGGCGACCGGCGACCTGGTGCCGCTGGATGAGCAGGACCGTACGAAGTGGGACCGCGCGTTGATCGACGAGGGCACCGAACTGGTCAAGGCGTCACTGGCCGGCCCGGCGCTGGGGCCTTACCAGTTGCAGGCCGCCATCGCCGCCACCCACGACGACGCGGACACGGCCGCGGCGACCGACTGGGCACAAGTCCACGCGCTGTACCTGGTCTTGGAACGGATCGCGCCCAACCCGATGGTCACCCTCAACCGGGCCATCGCGCTCGCCGAGACCGAGGGCCCGCAGGCCGGGCTGGCCCTACTGGCCACATTGGACAGTGATGAGCGGATGGCCGGGCATCACCGGTTGCTGTCTGTACGGGCGCATCTGCTGGAGAAGGCGGGAGACGCGGCGGGGGCGTACGAGCACTTCCGGCTCGCCGCGAAGTCCACGGCCAGTATCGCTGAGCAGCGCTACCTGGAGTCCCGGGCCGGCCGGGTGCGAACGTCCTAGGCGGCTGTCTTCTGGTCGCATGTCACAGATGGGCGGGCTGTCTCGTCTCGGGTTCCGAAGACAGGCTTTGGGATCTGGAAGGTGATGGTCATGCGGGTGTTCGTGGCGGGCGGGGCCGGGGTGTTGGGGCGGCGGCTGGTGCCGCTGCTGGTGGCGCGTGGCCACGAGGTGACGGCGACGACGACGAGCACGGCCAAGCGGGGCCTGCTGGAGCGGCTGGGCGCCGAGGCGGTCGTGATGGACGGGCTGGATGCGATGTCGGTCGGTGAGGCGGTGGCCCAGGCCCGGCCGGACGTGATCGTGCACCAGATGACGGCGATCTCCGGCAAGCCGGATATCAAGCACTTCGACCGGTGGTTCGCCACCACCAACCGGCTGCGCGCCGAGGGGACGGACCATCTGCTGGCCGCCGCCGAAGCGACCGGTGTATCCCATTTCGTCGCGCAGAGCTATGGCTCCTGGAACGGCATCCGCGAGGGCGGATGGGTGAAGACCGAGGAGGACCCGCTGGACCCGACGAGCACGGGCAAGGGGGCGGCGGCGATCCGCCACCTTGAGGACGTGGTCGTCAAGGCCGGCGGCGCGGTCCTGCGCTACGGCGCGTTCTACGGGCCGGGCGCCACCGATGACCAGGTCGAGCTCGTGCGCAAGCGGCAGTACCCGGTCGTCGGGAACGGCGCCGGCTACAGCTCATGGGTGCATCTCGACGACGCGGCGAGCGCCACTCTCCTGGCCGTGGAGCGCAAGGTGAAGGGCGTGTTCAACATCGTCGACGACGAGCCGGCCCCGGCCCGCGAGTGGCTGCCCTACCTGGCGGCGTGCGCGGGGGCGAAGCCGCCGATGCGGGTCCCGGTGTGGCTCGCCCGGCCGCTGGCCGGGAGTACGGCGGTGGCGATGATGACCCAGGGGCGCGGCTTCTCCAACGCCAAAGCCAAGCGGGAGCTGGGCTGGCAGCTGCGCTACCCCTCCTGGCGGCAGGGCTTCAAGGAGGAGCTGGCATGACGCGCGCCGAGGAGTTCCTGGAGCTGCGGCCGCTGCTGTTCTCCATCGCCTACCGGATTCTGGGCAGCGTGAGCGAAGCCGAGGACGCGGTCCAGGAGACCTGGCTGCGCTACGAGGCATCCCCGACGCGACCCGCCTCGACCAAGGCGTTCCTGTCGGCCACGGTGTCCCGGATCGCGATCGACGTGCTGCGCTCGGCACGCGTCCGGCGGGAGGAGTACGCCGGCCAGTGGTTCCCCGAGCCGCTGCTCGCCGACCCGTACGAGGATCCGGAGCGGTCGGCGGAGCTGGCCGACTCGGTATCGATGGCGGCCCTGTTGCTGCTGGAGCGGCTCAGCCCGCTCGAACGGGCGGTCTTCGTGCTGCGGGAGGTGTTCGGGTTCGGCTTCGGGGAGGTCGCCTCGGCGGTGGGCAGGTCGGAGGCGGCCTGCCGCCAGCTCGCCGTGCGGGCGCGCCGCCACATGGACGCGGGCCGCGCCCGGTTCGAGGCCGATCGACGGGAGCGAGCGGAACTCGCCGAACGATTCTTCGACGCCTTCCGGGAAGGGGACGTCGACGGCCTGCGGAAGCTGCTCGCCGCCGACGTACAGATGATCGGCGACAGTGGAGGCAAGGGCCCGCTGTGGGGCAAGGGCGTCTTCGGCGCCGCGAATGTAGCCCGGACGCTGGCCGCGATCGTCGCGCCGTTCGCCCGGATCGGCGGCGTCGTGGAGCCGCACGAGGTGAACGGCCGGCCGGGCGCCATCTTCCGCGACCGGGACGGCAACGTCGTCAACATCCTGGCGCTCGACACCCTCGACGGGCAGATCCAGACGATCCGCGCGGTGCTCAACCCCGACAAGCTGCGGCACCTGGGTCCGGTGGCGGACGCCTGGGCGGTCGTTCGCGAGGCGAACCAGGCCCGCCGGTCCACCAACTGACCACACGCGCCGCCAGCGCTACTCCACTCAGATGGTGTCGCTACCAAGGAAGGACAGCCGTCATGTTCATCACGGTCTTCGGAGCCAACGGTCCGACCGGCCGCCTGCTCACCGGCCAGGCACTCGCGGCCGGACATCGGGTCACCGCCGTCACCCGGCAGCCGGGCTCCTTTCCGCTGCGCCATGATCGGCTCGAGGTGGTCGGTGCCGACGTGCTCGATGCGGCGGCCGTCGACGCCGCCGTGGCGAAGCGGGATGCGGTGCTGTCGACGCTCGGGGTGCCCGCCGGGAAGGAGCCGATCAGCACCTATTCGCGGGGTGTGGCGAATATTGTCGCCGCGATGGAGCGGCATCGGATGCGTCGCCTCGCCGTGGTCAGCTCGAGCGGGGTCGCCCCGCACTCGTACTCCGATGGCGGCTTCCTGTTCAACCGAGTCGTGCTGCCGTACGTGACGCAGGTGCTGGGCAAGACGCTGTACGACGACATGCGGCGGATGGAGACGCTGATCCGCGCCAGCGATCTCGACTGGACGATCGTGCGCCCGAGCGGGCTCTACCACCTGCCGTCGCCCACCGACTACACCGTCGTCGAGGGCCACGCCGACGGCAGGTTCACCGCCCGTACGGACGTGGCCGCGAGCATGCTGGCACTGCTGGACGACGATCGCTACTTCCGTACCACCCTGAGCGTCATCACCACTGTCGACAACCCCACCCTGCTGCAGTGGATCCGCCGCGAAGCACTCGCCAAGAGCTGACCTTCATGGGCTCAGACCGCCGGCGCCCGTACGACCCGCAAACCACCTACGGGCAGTCGAAGACGGCCAACGCGCTGTTCGCGGTCGAGGCCGCCCGGCGGCGGGCGGGCGACGGCATCACCGTCATACCAGGCGTGGTCCGCACGAACCTGATGCGCCACATCGACCCCGAGGTGCTGGCCCGCTTCCAGGAGAGCGGCGCCGCGGACTACGCGCTGGACGCCGACCAGGCCGCCCGCCTGTGGGAGGTCTCCGTCACGTCGCTGGCTTCCCGGAAGCATGGCCCTGACCTGCGAGGGAAGGGGGATTCTTAAGCCGTTGCCGTACCAGGACGAACGCCCGAAGGAGCACATCGTGCGCGCCACCACGCCCCGCTCGTCCGGCCGACCGTTGGCGCTGGTGACCGGCGCGTCGGCCGGGATCGGCTACGAACTGGCTCGGTTGTTCGCCCGCGACGGCTACGACCTGGTGGTCACCGGCCGCAGCGACAAGATCTACCAGGCCGCGGCCGCCTTCGAAGAGGAGGGCGCCCAGGTCATCCCGGTACAAGCCGACCTCGCCCAATACGACGGCGTCGAGGCCGTCTGGCAGGCCGCGCAGGCTACCGGCCGGCCGGTGGAGGCAGCCGTACTCAATGCCGGACGCAGCATCGGCGGAGCCTTCCTCGACACCGACCTGGACGACGAACTCGACCTGATCTCCCTGAACGTCGCCTCGGTCGTCCACCTGGCCAAGCACGTGGCCCGGCATATGGCCGCCAACCGCAACGGAAGGATCCTGATCACCTCATCCCTGTCGGCGACCCTGCCCACGCCGTACGAGACCGTCTACGGGCCCTCCCGCGCCTTCACCTACATGTTCGCCCAAGGGCTGCGTGAGGAACTGAAGGAGCACGGCGTGAGCGTGACCGCCCTGCTGCCCGGAGCCACCGACAGCGACTTCCACGCCCGTGCCGGTATGGCCAACACCGCCTTCGGGACGGGGGCGAAGAAGAACAGCCGCATCGACGTGGCACACCAGGGCTTCGATGCCCTGATGGCGGGCAAGGACCATGTCGTGGCCGGCGACAGAGCCACGAAACGCACCGCCCTCATCCACCGGTTCTTGCCCGAGACGTTCAAAGCCGCCCGCCACGCCCACAAGGCCAAACCTCGCGCGTAGGAAAGTCAGCTGACCTCAAGGTTGGCCATCATGCCCATGTCCTCGTGTTCGGCGTTGTGGCAGTGAAAGAGGAAACGGCCGCGGTAGCCGTCGAAACGGGTGATGATCTCCACCGATTCGCCCGGCCGAAGTGAGACGGTGTCCTTGAGCCCCGCGTCGTGCGGCAATGGCGGCCGGCCGCCGCGCGAGAGCACCCGGAAGCCGACCAGGTGCAGGTGGACGGGGTGATGGACGTCGGCGACCAGCCGCCACACCTCGACATCGCCGAGACCGACGGTGACATCGGAGCGGGCGGGGTCGAACGGCAGCCCGCCGATCAGCCAGCCATGGTCGCCGCCCATTCGCCCGGTGCGGAAGGAGAACTCGCGCGTCCTGACGGCCTCCGAGCGGCGCCAGTCCGGCAGGTCCGTGGAAAGGATGCCGGGGATGCGGCTGTCGTCGGTGGCCTTGCGCGCGACGCGGAAGGCCATCACGTCGCGGGTACGCCCGGAGCCCAGCCGGTTGACGATTCTCACCCGGCTGCCGACCGGCAGGCCCGTGAAGTCGATGATCACGTCGTAGCGTTCGGCGGGCGCGATCGGCAGGAGCCGGTGGGTGACCGGCGCCGCGAGCAGTCCCTGATCGGCGCCGATCTGGACGAGGTCGAGCGGGCGCCCGTCGTCGCTGACCGCTTCGAGCTCGTAGTGGCGGGCGTTGGAGGCGTTGAGGACGCGCAGCCGGTAGCGGGCCGCGTCGACCTCGTGCACGGGCCAGGGGGCGCCGTTGACCAGGATCACGTCACCGAGGACACCGGCGAGATACGGATCCTGTACGCCCGGCCGTCCGGGCAGAGCGGGATAGGCGAGGCCGCCGTCGGCGGCGAACGCCCGGTCGGCGATCATGAGGGGCAGTTCGCGCCGCCCCGAGGGCAGGCCGAGGGCGTCCTCGGCGTCGTCGCGGACGATCTGCAGCCCGGCCAGGCCGCGCCAGATCGCGGGGGCGGTGAAGTCCATCCGGTGGTCGTGGTACCACAGCAGCGCGGGCCGCTGATCCAGCGGAAAGGTGTAGTCGCGCGTCAGCTCGGTCACAGCCGCCCGCGGATCACGCATGGCATGCGCGGAGCCGTGCCCCATGTGCGTGGTGGCCTGCGGCCAGCCGTTGGGCAGGACGAGGTCGGTCGGGTACCCGTCGGAGGCCGCCGGGGTCCGTCCGCCGTGCAGGTGTACGACGGTCGGCACGGGCAGTTCGTTGTGGTGCGTCACAGTGATCGGCCGGCTGCGGCGCGCCTCGATCGTCGGCCCGGGGAAGGTGCCCTCGTACGTCCATAGTGCTGTCCTGACCCCGGGCAGGATCTCCGCGCTCGCTTCACGCTGGGTGATCTCGTACCGGTCGGCTCCGCCCGAGGTGCCGACCGGCGCCAGCACGGCGGGAATCGGCAGCGGCACCTGGAACGGCGGCGGCAGCGGTACGGCACTGCGCAACTCGGCACCGGTCATCGACGGGCGGCGGGCCAGCGCGGCCGAGGCAGACAGCCCAGTGGCCGCCATCAGCCCGAGCGCCCCGCCGATGCCCAGAACCCGCCGCCGGGTCACACCCTCACGCATGGTGGACCTCCCGCCGCGGCGCTTTGTCGTCACGTACGTGACCGCCGCCCAGCCAGACGGCGATGAACAGCACGACGAGCGCGACGACGGTCATCACACCCAACGGGATGTGCAACCACAGCGCGCCGTCCAACCCGGCGAAGTACTGCACGGTCTCGGCCGCCGCCACCGCCATCGTAGCCAGGAACGGCCAGACCTGACGCAGCCGAATCCACACCACGATCGCCACGATCACCTGCAGGTAGCCGATGGAAGTGACCACGTCGGCGCCGATCGCGTGCCAGCGCAGACTGTCGAAGTCACCGGTCAGGTACGCCCCGGCGAACACCGGCTGGCCGACGACCGCCACCACATGCGCGCTGACGACGGCCCGCAGTGTCCACCCCGTCGGTGTCGTCCGATGCGCGGGCATGGTGAGCATGGGATATCCCCCCTTATGTTGTTCGGCATCGACGCTATGGCTCGTGGGTTATCTTGTCTAAGATCAATATCGCTATGCTGTTATGTATTGAGAGGCATGATGGAGCTGAACACGCTCAGGCAGTTCCTGGTGGTGGCGCGGCTTGAACACCTCAGCCGCGCGGCCGACGAGCTGCGCGTCGCCCAGCCTTCGCTGAGCCGTACCATCGCCCGTTTGGAGAGCGAACTGGGCACACCGCTGTTCGATCGCAGCGGCCGGCTCCGGCTGAACGACACGGGCAAGCTCTTCCGCGACTACGTCGAACGCTCTCTCGGCGAGCTCGACGCGGGCCGTCGAGCCGTCGCCGAGGCCACCAGCGAGGGCGTGGGCACGGTGCGGCTGGCGTCGGAGACGTTCCTCACCCTCACTGGGCCGCTGGCGGCCTACAAGCGAGCTCATCCCTCTATCGAGGTCGAACTCCGCTGGGCGGCGGCCGAGGACATGGCCCGCCACCTGCGGGCCCAAGAGGTCGATCTGTGTGTCGCCTCGCAGCCGATCCACGCCGAGGGCCTGGAGGCGGTTCAGCTGCTTGATGACGCGGTGTGGGTGGCCACGTCACTCGATCATCCACTGGCGGGCCGTACCTCAGTGAGCATCAACGAGCTCGCCGACCAGTCTTTCGTCGCCGCCCGCAAGGGGCACTGGCAGCGCCGCCTCCTCGACCGGCTCTTCGCCGCCAGAGGACTCACGCCGAAGATCGTCTGTGAGGTCGATGAGCTCAGCGCCATCGCCGAGCTGATCGGCGCGGGGCTCGGCATCGGCCTCGTCCCTTCCTTCGCCCGGCATAGCTCCATCCGTGCCCCCCTCGCCGCGATCACCGTCGACAGCCCCGACTGCCGTCGCGTGGTCACGCTCTACTGGAGCGCCGACAGCCACCTGTCGACCGCCGCCCGCCTGATGCGCACCACGATCACCGGCTGGAACTGGGTCGCCGGCGAACCGCAGGGCGTCCGCACCACGAGCGAGATGTCAGGACCCGGATAGGCGGCATCCGGGCCTTGCCGCGTCACCGGGTGTCGAGCAGGCGATCAAGCAGCTTACGGGGGGCTGATGACGGTGAGCATGCGGGCGAGCTTCCATGGCCGAGGGCGCCAAGCGGCGAGCTTTCCACCCAGAAGCGGTTTGGCTATTCCTTGCCGGCCGATGAACACCATCATGAGAGCCGCAGGGTCGGCGAACAGGCGCGCGTCGGCGTCGCGTGTGGACGCCGAGTCGAGTGTCAACGAACCGCGGTCGAAGACCATCAACGTGCGCCCGCCTCCACGCAGGCGCAGGTCGAAGCGAGCTCGGAAGGATCCGGCCTTGTCCTGGTTCACCAAGGCCGTGGGCGGCAGTGCCGCGATGAGCGGAAGCACGCCGCCCTCGACCGCGAGCAGAGCGTGGTGCCGCTGGATCGGCCACGAGCGCCCGGCGGCTGTGGCGATGTCGTGGCCGTGGATCAGGCATTCCTCGAGCAGGTGACCCAGAGCGGCCGCACAGCAGACGTCGAGGGTGGGGATCGCGGTCGACGGCCGGCTGCTCCAGTTGCGGGCGACGGGCTCGGGCATCGAGGTGACCCCGCACGATGGCGGCGATCTCGATGCCGTCGTACGCGCTGACGCCTCGATCATTCTCGGGCTGGCCGCAGGTGCGCTCACCCTCGACGATACCCGCGGGCTCGTCGAGGTCGAAGGCGATAAAGCTGCCGCACGAGTCCTTTTCGAGACAGGCTGATCACCCTGACGGCACCCAGGCGGAGCAGGCAACGGGTCAGGCCGTCGCCTGCTCCCGCCTCCACTGCTGATCGGCCCAAGCCGGATCCAGCGGAGTGTGGGCAATGTGGTTGGTGTAGTTCGACAGCGTCTTCATACCGACGCCGAGCACGACGTCCAGCACGTGGCGGCGGGTGTGCCCGGCGGCCAGGAACGCCTCGATCTCGGCCTCGGCCACCCAGCCCCGCTGCGCTACGACCGCTTGGGTGAGGCGGCGCACCGCCTCCAGCGCCCGGTCAGCGATCGGCTGACCGGCGCGCAGAGCCTGAACCACCTCGGCAGGCACCCGGGCGCGCAGCGCGAGCGTGGAGTGGGCGGCCACGCAGTACTCGCAGCCGTTCTCCACGCTGGCGGTGATCAGCACCACCTGCTTGGCCGCCGCCGGCAGCGACGACTTGCCGAACTGCTCGGCCAGCGCGTTGTAGCCGGCCAGCAGTTCCGGCGACTCGGCCATCACCCCGTTCAGCGTGGTCACAAACCCCATCCGCTTCTTGGCCGCATCCAACATAGGGCGGGCGGCCTCGGGGGCGT
This sequence comes from Nonomuraea sp. NPDC052129, assembly GCF_040680095.1. Classification (NCBI taxonomy): domain Bacteria; kingdom Bacillati; phylum Actinomycetota; class Actinomycetes; order Streptosporangiales; family Streptosporangiaceae; genus Nonomuraea; species Nonomuraea sp. NPDC052129. The sequence goes on from NZ_JBFAVX010000060.1 coordinate 27,331, forward strand.
CGGTTTCGTCGTAGGTGCGAAAACCGCTCATCATCTCTCCTCGGTAGTGGTGAAACCGTCAATTACGGCGTGCACGCCCGCCAGCAGGACGGCCGGCTCGGCGCCGGCTCGCGAACGCAGGTTGACCGCGTAGGCCTGCAGAGTCAGCGCTTCGGCGGCCGCCTCCACATTCAGGTCGGCTCGGAGTTGGCCGTCGGCGCGCGCGGCCTCCAGCGCGGCGCGCATCGCCGCCCGGAGTGCGTTGTGGTGGCGATCCAGAACCTCGCGGATCTCCGGCAGGCCACCGCTCGCCGTGGCGTGGCTGTTGGTGACCAGACATCCCCAGCGGGCGTGCTCCCCCGCGCACCGCGCCGCTACCAGCCGCTCGAAGAACGCGGCGATGGCCGGCACGCCCCGGGCGTCGGCGGCCAGAGCCTCGAACACCGGCCGCGACTGCCGCTCCAGATAACGGCCCAGCGCGGCGGCCTGCAGCTGCGTCTTGCCGCCGAAGGTCGCATACAGGCTGGAGCGGCTGAGCCCGGTCGCCTGGACGACATCGGCGATGCCGGCGCTGTCGGTCCCACGTTGCCAGAACAGGTTCACCACCTGGTCCAGAGTCGCGTCGGGATCGAAGTGTTTGATGTCGGGCATCTGACCGCCTCCTATCTTGGAACGACCATTCCAAGATAGGAGGCGGCGGCGTCCCGGCGCAACTCCGTGCAGGGATCTTTCAGATATCGCAGTGATCCAACCGCCCGACCGTATTCGCCCCACTTCCGAGATTGACGCCATCTCGGAAGTGCGCTGCCGGCCGAAACCCGGCGCACCTATCGCTCCCGGGTGCGCGGTGGTGGCGGCCGGGCGAGGTGGACATCCTGCGAGGCTCGCGTACCGGCCCGCTGATGCTGGATGCCCTCAGATCACCCGTTTGCTACGACGGGCCATGGCAAGGGAGATGAGCACGAGCAGTGATGATCCGCCCCAGTAGAGGAAGTCGCGTGTGCTGTGCCAGGTCAAGTCCCCGCCGCCGAACTGGAAGAGAGCAAGGCCGGTCCAGGCGTAGATCGCGCTTGCCAGCGCCCAGCGAGCGTCCCTCGCCGCCACCGTGGCCCAGACCGCCCAGACCAGCAGGAGCGCCTCGACTCCCAACCTGAGCGCTACCCATGGCAGCACGCTGCGGGGATGCAGGCTTCTCCCAAGGGCGGCGTAGGTCGGCGGCCAAGGGGCGGGCCAGCCGGAGTTGGGTGTAGACGGCCAGGATCAGCCAGGTCCAGCGATCAGCCGCCCGCGGATCGCGGATCTTGGGGCAGGTCCGGCCGAGGGTCTGCTTGAGCAGGCGGAAGGTGTGCTCGATGTCGAAGCGGCGCAGGACCGCCTGCCACATCCGGTCCACCTCGATTGCTGTGGCATCGACCTGGGACCACCACAGCCACACCGGCTTCGGGATCGCCCCGCTGGGCAGATGGCCCACCTCCAGTCGGATCACGGTGCCCTCGATCATCGGCAGCTCAGCCGAATCGGCCCAGGCCGCACGGCGGGTCAACCGCGGATGCAGCCGATCCCAAGCCCAGGCGGTGGCGCGCCCGTACAGGCGGGTGTCGGTCTCGGGGTCCACGTCTGGCTCGCCCCAACTGTCCCGGTCGCCGAAGATGAACTCGCCCCCATGGCGCGGTGGCCGGCCGTTGGTCCCCCGCACCCGTGCTGGGGCCGCCCGGCGCAGCACCCGATCCGAACGCATTCTGGCCAGGATCTGAATGGACAGATCACGCAACGACCATGCCAAGCGCGGCCCGTCATAGCCCGCATCAGCCACGATCAGGATGTCGGGATCACCGCACTGCCAATGCCCGGCAGCCATGAGCCGCTCGACCACCTCGCGCAACTGGGCGGCGGTCACCGCGGCCAGATCATCTCCCGGCGCCAGCCGGAGCGCATCCAGCGGCGCAGTCCACGAGCTGCGGCCCGTCTCCAACGCCACCACGAACGAGTACGGCCAGCCCGGGATCATGATGTGCTGGTCCTTGCCCGCCCATAGGTATTCAGTCCTTTCCAGTCGCCGCCGTAGGGGCGAGACTCAGCTTGGCGGGAATTGGTACACGCCGGTAAGGTCCGATCCTGTGGGGCAATTGAGGACCAATTCCGGGCTGGCCGAGGATTTGCTCATCGAGTTGGACCGCGACGCCGGGATGCCACTGCACCGGCAGATCGAGGCGTCCATCCGCGCGAGCATCCGGGCCGGTCGGTTGCGAGCGGGTGCGTCGCTGCCACCCACCCGCACCCTCGCGGCCGGGCTCGGGGTTTCCCGCGGGGTGGTCGTGGAGGCATACCAGCAGCTCGTGGCCGAGGGCTACCTTGCCAGTCGATCGGGCGGTTACACCCAGGTCGCCGCGTCGATGCCGCCGGCCGCCGCCGGCGCGGGCTCCGCGGCTTCGATGGCGGCTTCGACGGCGCAGCCGGCCGCCCGCAGCGTCGGCTTCAGGGTCGACTTCGGGTACGGCCGCACCGACGTGTCGCAGTTCCCGCGGGCCGCCTGGCTGCGCTCGGTTCGTACGGTGCTCACCACCACACCCAACGACCGGTTCGCCTACCTCGACGGGCGCGGCGTGCCCGAACTGCACCAAGCCCTGTGCGACTACCTCAACCGGGTACGCGGCACGCTGGCCGTCCCCGGCAACGTGGTCATCTGCAACGGCTACGGGCAGGGCATCTCGCTGCTGATCCAGGTGCTCGCGCGACGCGGCGCCAAGCGGATTGCCCTGGAAGACCCGTCGTCCGACGACGATGCCCGGGTGCTGGCCGGGGCCGCTGGACTGGACGTGGTCGGCATCCCGGTGGGTCCGGACGGCGTTCAGGTCGACGCCCTCGACCTGGCCGACGCCGACGCGCTGGTCCTCACGCCGTCGCACCAGTGGCCAACCGGCGGGGTGCTGTCGGCGGCGGCGAGGGCCGAGGTGATCCGCTGGGCGAGGCGCAGCGGCGCGATCGTGGTCGAGGACGACTACGACGCGGAGTACCGCTACGACCGGTCTCCGGTGGGAGCCATGCAGGGCCTGGCGCCCGATCACGTCGTCTACTGCGGCACGGCCAGCAAGACGCTCGCGCCGGGGTTGCGGCTCGGCTGGATGGTAGTGCCTCCCGAGTTGGTCGCCGACGTCGCCGCGGAAAAGCTGCTCGCCGACCGCGGTTCGTCGGTCATCGACCAGCTGACATTCGCCGACTTTCTCGGCCGCGGCGAGTTCGACCGTCACCTGCGCCGGATGCGTCCGGTGTACCGGCGCCGCCGAGACGCGCTGCTGGACGCGCTGCGCACCCATCTGCCGGATCTGCGACCGGCCGGGATCGCCGCCGGGCAGCACGTGGTCACCTGGCTCCCGCCCGACCTCGACGAGGCGGCGGTGGTGGCGGCAGCCGCCCGGCACGGGCTCGGCATCCAGGGCGTCGGGCCGTTCCGGATCGCCGGCGCCGGGCCCGGTGGCCTGATCTTCGGCTACGCCATCCTCAGCGAGAGCGCCATCGCCGAGGGGGTCGCGCTGCTGGCGACGGCCATCCGGGAGGTACGGGAATCCTGACGCGGCCCGTCACAGTGCCGGACGGATGTTCTGGTTCAGATGGAACACGTTCGCCGGGTCGTACGCGGTCTTCACCGCGGTCAGCCTGGTCAGCTTCGCGGCCGAGTACGCCCGCCGCACGCCGCGCTGCCCATCGGCCAGTTCGTCGGCCGTCAACGAGTTGACGTACACCCCGCTGGCGTACGGCTCGAGCGAGGCACCGGCGGCACGGGCGGCACCCGTCCTGGCGTCGTCCTCGGCCGGGTCGGTCCAGCGGGAGCCGGCACCGAACTCGAACATCGTGCCGCGGTGGCTGAACGCCGCGTCAGCTTCCGGGACATCGGCGATCGCGCCGCCGTGCGCCTGCAGGCCGACGCCCGGCAGGTCCGGGCTCGCGCTCAGGTCGGTGCCGCCGCGCAGCAGGAACGCCTCGATCGCCGCGGTGGGAAAGGTCCGCAGGTAGTGCCCCTTGGAATAGCGGCGGTAGGCATGGCCGCCGGTGGAGTCCTCGCGCTGCTGCAGTTCGAGGTAGGACGGTGTGGTGACGCGGGAGGCGACGGGACGCCCGAGCGCCCGCATCGCGGGCAGCAGCCGGCGGCCATCGTCCGGGTCGCCGACCCATACGAACCCCAGCGTGGCGATCGGGCCGGCGGGAGCGTTGCCGACATTGGCGGTGAAGGTCGCCTGCCGGGGCGCGACGGCGTTCAGATCGCGCCAGCCCTCGATGACCGGGACGGCGTCCTCGGCGCGGAAGTCGAACTCGGCGACCAGCGTCCGCGTGCCGGTGTGATGCAACTGGAACTCGAACTCGGTGACGATGCCGAAGTTGCCGCCACCGCCGCGCAGGCCCCAGAACAGGTCGGGGTTTTCGGTGCGGCTCGCGGTCACCACGTCGCCCTCGGCGGTGACCATCGTGTAGGAGACGACGTTGTCGCAGGCCAGGCCGCACTGGCGGGCCAGCCAGCCCATGCCGCCGCCGAGCGTGAGCCCGCCGACGCCGGTGTGGGAGACGTTGCCGGCGGTGGTGGCCAGGCCGTAAGCCTGGGACGCCCGGTCCAGCGCGCCGAGCAACGCGCCGCCCTGCACCCGGGCCCGGCGGCGGGCCGGGTCGACCCGCACGCCGCCCATGGGGGTCAGGTCGATCATGAGACCACCGTCGGGCACGGCGAAGCCGGCGACGTTGTGGCCGCCACAGCGCACGCCGATCTCGAGGTCCAGTTCGCGGGCCATCCGCACGGCGGCGACCACGTCGGCGACGCCTGCCGCGCGGACGATCATGCGTGGACGCCGGTCGATCATGGCGTTCCAGACGGTACGGGCGGTGTCGTAGCCGGCGTCGCCAGGCGTGAGCACCTGGCCGTCGAAGCGAGTTGCTGTCGTTGTCATGCCACCCAGCCTGGCAGGAATCGGTACACTCGATAAGGTCCGATCCTGTGGGCTTATTGAGGACCAATTCAGGGTTGCTCATCTGTCTGCAATCGCCGAGGAACACACCCGCGCCGATGAGGTCGAACGTCACCCGTGCCCACGATGCGCCGTCGCGGCGGGTTCGCCGTGCCGGTCGCGTTCGGACGCGGTAGCCGGCTCCGCCCTCACCCAGGAACTACAGGCGCAGCTGGCCGCGCACGGCATCGGCCGCGAGAAGATCTCGACCCGGGTGAAGGTGCCCCCGCGATTCGAGGCGGCGCTCACGCTGGCGCGGCATATCAAGGCGCACGCCCCGCACTGCCGGGTCGTCCTGACGGTGTTTGAGATGAAACGGCTGGGCCGTGACGCCGCCGAACTCACCGCGCTGGCCGAGACCGAACGCGAAGCCATCCGCGAGTCCACCCTGGAAGGCATCTACCGGGCCCTCGCCGAGTGTGAGAGGACACAGGCCTACCCCGAAGCGGCCGAGGCGGCCGACGCCGACTTCGCCCTCCTGCAACGGGTGCCGGTAGTAATGAAGAAATTTCCCACGAAGTACCGCCCGACCTGCGGCAACGGCCGCGTTTGACTGGTTGGTGATCACTGCCACTACCTTCGTTCCGGTTTCGTCCGGTACGGCAGGTAGAGGTGGTGCGTTGTCCGAGAAGATGTTCTCCGAGGAGCAGCTGGAGCAGCTGCGGTTGTACGGCAAGCGCGATCAGACCCGCTCGGATCATCTGGGCCTGAAACTGCGCCAGCTCCTTCATCGCCTGGCTGCCCGCCGGAGGCCAAGGTGTTCGGCGGCGGCACTATAAGCTCATCCGATGGCCAGCGGTTCCCCGTACGCGGCAAGACCCTGAGCGGCCGGACCATGGTCATTCACGGCGGTCAGGTGCTGTCGACCTACACGCAGGTCTCTGATCTTCTCTGCACTGTGTTGTCAGAGCCGGTAGGTCTCGTACCGCCCCTCAAGCGAAGCCTTGGCGGCATCGGCGACGTCCTCTCGCGGGAAGGAAACGCATGCGGTGAGGAATGCCTTGACGCGTGGGCCGTGCCAGCCAGCTGCTGCGGCCGCAGGCCAGAAGCGAAGTCCGTCGTAGGGGGTGCGCTCCTCGACAAAGTTCAGGATGCGGTCGATGGCGGGCTCGTCAAGAGTGAGGCGGAGCATCGCGACCGCACGCAGGGCACCGTCGGCGAGCATGTCGTTGCCCGTGCTCAGACACCAGTCAAGCGGCGCCGGATCGTTGGGGTGGTCTCGGCCGAGTCGGACGATTCCGTCGCCAAGGGCGACATAGATCATCGTGGCGTCCAGCGGCTTGAGCGCGAGTTCTCTGAGCAGCGGGAGAGCGGGCTGGTGACCGCACGTCGCCAGTGCCATGATCATCTCGTATTGCGTTTCCCAGGTCCGCGGATCACGGATCTCTCGCCGCAGGGTGTCGAGCAGCGCAGGGCCAGCTGCGGGGTCGGCCAGAGCACGCAGCCTCTTTGCGGCGGCGCGGCGGCGCGGCGATCGAGTGTCGGCAAGTGCAGTGATCGCGTCCGGCAGGCTAAGCGCCACCGTTCCTCCTCATCCGGCTTGGGCAAACGCGAATTTATCGCATCAGTCTGTCGCTGTCGGAGGCTTCTTTGCACTCCGCGGTGGGCGGTGGCGTGCAGGAAGGTGAGGGTGAGGTCGATGCCTTCGATCTCGCCCTGCCAGTTCTCGTCAACGGCGCGTTGCCGGCGGGCAAGGAGATCTTCTTCGATCTCGTCGAGCCGGGGCAGCATCTTCGGGCAGATGCTGATTATGGGGCACCTCAGACACGAAAGCTCATGCTGGCAAGGGGTCCCGCAGGGGTGGGCGCAGCCTCCCAGTACGACCTTGCGCTGGTCGAAATGTCCCTCGAACCCGAGGTACGCGCCTCGGCCACCTTCGCCGTCGTTGGATGCTGTCGGCGGTCTCGAGGATCGGCGGCCTCAAGGAACGGTGTCGCGGGCGCTTCCGCTGGTCCAGGCTCATCGGCGTACGTCCAAACCTGCGGACGAGGGCTCTCTACGCAGACGGGTGGTCGATATGACCTGTGGTGAGCACGGACCAAGTCTGGCCCAGCCAGCAACCAGACCCCGGCAACCGAGTCCGGTGATACCCCGACGCTGTCCGGCAGAATCGACCGGGAGTTATCGACCGGAGTTGTCGAATCTGGGCCGCGTTGTTCGTAGCTAGGGTGAGCGGTCGCCCACGAGGGCACTGTCACGACCAAGGGAGATGCCGACCGATGCTGCAGCACCCACGGGCCAAGGTCCACCGCATGTTCGAGCTCGTCGAGCCGATCGCCACCGTCACCTTCTCCGAGGTGGCGAACGAGGCGTTCCTGGCCCTCGGTATGCGCAACTACTGGGACGGGTATTTCGCGGGCCGGGCCGCGCCGCTGGGGTTGGCACCGGCCGCGGTGGTGCACGCGGTCTTCTACAACTTCGCCGACGGCGAGGTGGCGCGCCACATCCCATGGGTGTGGGGGAAGATCAGCCCGGAGGAGGCGATCGCCGTGCGCGAGCGGGGCAGCGCCGCCGCGCTGCGGCAGATGATCGGGGAGCTCGCCGACTCCCCTGGTCTGGTGCGGATCGCCGACCTCGCCACCCGGGCAGCGGTCAGCGCGCCGGCCGAGGGTCGAGCGCTGTACGCCGGGCTCCAGGCGCTCGATGTGCCCGAGGAGTCAGTGGCCAGGCTATGGCACGCGGCGACGCTGTTGCGGGAGCACCGCGGGGACGGCCACAACGCCGCCCTTCTCGCCCACGGCATCGGCGGCACCGAGGCCCACGTCCTCATGGCTCTTTCCCTCGGAATGAGGGCGGAGGAGTTCGGCCGGATCCACCACCTGCCCAAGGCACAGTTGGCCGCCGTCGTCGATAGGCTGCGTGGCCGCGGCCTCGTGGACGCTGCCGGCGGGTTCACCGACGCCGGCCGGGAGACCAGGGAGCGGATCGACGCCCTCACCGACGAGCTGGCAGCGCCGGCGTACGACGTGCTCAGTACGGACGAGCTCGACGAGCTGGTCACGGGGCTCGAGCCGATCGCCGCCGCGGTATGGGCCGTCGACAAGTGAGCGGGCATCATGCGGCAGCGACGGCTACGACCCCAGCCCGGCCACCGAGGTGAGCAGGTCGTTGCGCGGGATCATCCGCTGGCCGCCATGAACGCCGAGGCGGAGCGACGTTCGCTGTTCCTGGCGTCCTACCCTGCCAGCATCTGGGTGACGATGACGTAGAGCGCCCAGACCGACAGCCCGGCCATGATGATGATCTCGCGCCAGCCGAGGGCGGGCCTGGCCTGGATGGCGTACGACATGGTGATGTTGGGTGCCGCCGGCGCGGGCGGTCGCCGGCTCTCGGCCAGTGGCTGGTTGAAGCGGTGGATGAAGATCTGGATAAGGTTCATGCCGGCGACCAGCCCGGCGGCGAAGCTCGGTAGAACAGAGCGATCAAGATGCCCAGGGCGATCGTCATGGCCGGCGTTCTTTCATGAGGTCGGGGTGTCGTCGAAAGCGGCGGTGGCGGTGAACCAGGGGCGCAGCACGGCGGGCTCGACCAGCACGAGGCAGTGTTCGGCAAGGCCGAGGATCCGTTGCTCAAGGATGTCGGCCAGCAGGGGTGCGATGCGGTCGGCGACGCCCGGGCGCAGCTTCTGCCGGACGACGGCGTTGTCGTCGGACTGTCAGACGCGTAGCAGCGCGACCAGCAGGTCGCGCCGCTGGGCCTTCTAGTGGTAGAAGGCCCCCTTGGAGGCGCCCCACCAGGGACCAGACGTCCTGCACGCTCATCCGCTCGTAACCCTTGGTGTGCAGCAACAGCTCCGCCGCGTCCAGGAAGTGCGCCCGCCGTCCGGCGTGCGCGGCCTGATCAACTGTCCGGGCCACCGCATCCTCCCTTTTAACAAACCGGTTGCCGGTTTGTTAATACCGCGAGAGTCCACTGGTGTCGCGAGCCGCTCCGTCGGCGGTGAAGGGTGGCACCAGGATCGGGGAAGCGGATCATCACAGCCGGCCGGCATCGGCGTCACAATCCGAGGGGCTATCTCGTCGGTAGTTACCGAGGCGCCGGTGTCATCGCCGGGCGTCCATGACCGCATCATCTCGATCCAAGGAGAAGGCGCCATGTCGACAGCTCAGGAATCACGCAACAAGGAGACGTACCACCGCTTCCACGAGGCCATCAACAGCGGCGATCTGGAGGTCATCTCGAAGGCGATCGACGAGCTCATTCACCCGGACGGGCGGTTCCACACGGCGGAGCGGACTGACGCGAACGCGGTGCAGGCGCAAAAGCGCATATGGGAAGTCCTCCTGCGCGCGTTTCCCGACATCCGTATAACGCTCGAGGACCTGATCGCCGAGGAAGACAAGATCGTCGCTCGGCAGACGGTCACCGGGACCAACTCCGGTGAATACCGGGGCATGCCCCCGACCGGCAAATCCGTCACCTACCGCGAGATCTTCATCATCCGCTTCGCCGACGGCCAGATCACCGATATCTGGGGCGTCGTCGACCTCTACTCACAACTGCGGCAACTCGGCCTCATCCCGGCATAGTGCGCCCACCGCTAGCAAGCCCGGTGACAACCGCCGAGCCGAGAGCCCGGACCGTCCTCAGCTCATGAAGACGACCTGGATGAGTACGGCGACCGCCGCCCCGGCCCCCATGACGGTGCCCGGGGTTGAGGAACCTGCGGACAGCCGTTGGCGGTACCCGCGAGTAACTTAGTGGCCTTGCCTGGAAGTCTCTCGGGGGTTGACTTTCGGATCTGGTGTGGTCAGTCCGTGAGGGGGGGTCACGTAGAGGTCGCAGGCCAGGTCGAGGGCTTCCTGTGGGGTGCCGATGAACCAGGGGGTGGGTTGGTACTTGCCGTTGCTGGGGGTA
>NZ_JBFAVX010000061.1:0-33441 GCF_040680095.1 Nonomuraea sp. NPDC052129
GCAGGGCCAGGCTGCGTGCCGGGTCGCCCTTGCCGGAGTACTCGATGGTCACCTTCGTACGGTACACCGTACGGTTGCCGGAATTGAATCGTATGTCGTACGGTGCGGCGTACGGAATTCTAGTATGGCGGCGGTGCTCGCACAGGGCCTGCGCAAGGTTCACGGCAAGAAGACGGCCCTTGACGGTTTCGACCTGGAGGTGGCCAAGGGCACAGTCTTGAGCGCGAAGCGCCCACACGAGAGGCCCTGCTAGTGGAGCGGGTGACGGGAATCGAACCCGCGCTGCCAGCTTGGGAATTGCAGCGTTGCTCGGTGGTGAGGCTCGGTAGGCGGGCGCGGGCTTGCCACCATCTCGCTGACCTGACCTCTCATGCACGCGCGGCAAGTGGCGGATGTGATGCCCCTGCTGCGAGGACGTGCTGACATTCATACAGTTATGCAGCATTTTCCGCAGCACGCTTCGTGGCAGCTTCTGCTGTACACTTGGCTGCATGAGCGTTCGCAAGAGCGTCCCAATGGGACCCGAGGATGTCATCGTTCTGGAGCGCATGCACGCTCCCGTCAGCCCCGAGCGTCAGGCCCTGGCGCAGCTCACTGGCCAAGAGCTGGACGCCAGCGCCTCAGACGCAGAGATCCTCGCCGCATTGGTCCGCGCAGGACGGGATGCTGTCACTCACCAGGTGGCGACCACCGGGTATACAGCGTGGGCGGCCGAGATGGACGACGAGGACCGCGCTTACCGCACCGCCCGCCGTAGCTGGGACCGCGGCAACACGATGGATGGTGGAACGCGAGCGTGAACGCTGCCCCCAACATCACCCCCGTCCGCGGCCGGGTCTATCGAGCCGATCTCGGTTTCGGGCTCAAGCCATGGCTTGTGGTCTCCAACAATGCCCGCAACAACGCCATCGATGATTGTCTGGTGGCGCGGATCACCACCACTCGCCGCGATCTGCCATCCTGGGCCCCCTTGCGCGCTGGTGACCCGCTTACTGGCTACGTCAACTGCGACGACCTCGGCCCCCTGTACCGAGACCAGATCGTCGCCGATCTAGGGGCGCTGTCGATGCCCACAATGATGGACGTCGGCCGGGCGCTACAGCACGCCTTGGCTCTGTAACCCCTCTCGGTCACGGCCAGCCAGCGTCTGGCGGCTGGCGATCACCGCCGTCTTCTTCGTCCTGTCGGTCCGCCTCTATCAGCGCCTGGACCGGTAGCACGGTGACCACAAGGGCTCCCCGGGGTGACCGTCTCAATCTCTGTGCCGGTCCGTCGGGGTTGGGGTCCCTTTTGTCCTTCGGGGGAGAGGAAGAACAATACGGAAATCACGGAGTGTGGCGGTAGAACTCGACGGGTTCGGGTGGCAGGGGCGTGTTGCCGAGTACGAGGTCGGCCGCCTTCTCGGCCAGCATCATCACCGGCGCGTAGATGTTGCCGTTCGTGACGTAGGGCATGGCCGAGGCGTCCACCACCCGCAGCCCGTCCAGGCCGTGCACGCGCATGGTCGCGGGGTCCACGACGGCCAGCTCGCCGGTGCCCATCTTGCAGGTGCACGACGGGTGCAGGGCGGTCTCGCCGTCCCTGGCCACCCAGTCCAGGATCTCCTCGTCGGTCTGTACGGCGGGCCCCGGCGAGAGCTCGCCGGCGTCCAGACCGGCCCAGGCGGGCTGGGACAGGATGGCGCGGGCATGCCTGATGGCCTCCACCCACTCGCGCCGGTCCTGGTCCGTGGACAGGTAGTTGAAGCGCAGCGCGGGCTTCCGCCGGGGATCGGCCGACCTGATGCGCACCGAGCCGCGGGAGTCGGAGTACATCGGCCCGATGTGCACCTGGTAGCCGTGGCCGCCCGCGGGGGCCGAGCCGTCGTAGCGGATCGCGATCGGCAGGAAATGGAACATCAGGTTCGGGTAGCGGACCTGGTCGTTGGAGCGGATGAAGCCGCCGGCCTCGAAATGGTTGGTGGCCCCGGGGCCGCCGCGCAGGAAGAGCCAGTTCGCGCCGATGAAGGGCCGGCGCCACATGGCCAGCGACGGCTGCTGCGACACCGGCTCGGCGCAGGCGTGCTGGACGTACACCTCCAGGTGGTCCTGGAGGTTCTCGCCCACGCCCGGCAGGTCGTGGACCACGTCGATGCCCAGCGGTTCCAGCAGCGTCTTGGGGCCGACGCCTGACAGCTGCAGCAGCTGCGGGGAGTTGATGGCGCCGCCGCACAGGATGACCTCGCCCGCCGGGATGCGCCGGCCGTCGCAGATCACGCCGACCGCCCGGGTGCCCTCGAAGACCACCTTCTCCACTAAGGCCCGGGTCCTGACCGTGAGGTTGCGGCGATGCCGTACGGGATGCAGGTAGGCGCGGGCGGCGCTCAGCCGGCGGCCCCGAAAGACGTTGCGGTCGAAGGCGGCGAAGCCCTCCTGCCGGAAGCCGTTCACGTCGTCGGTGAGCGGGTGCCCGGCCTGCTGGACGGCCGCGAAGAACGCCTCGAAGAGCGGCCCCTTCGCGGGACCGCGCTCCAGCATCAGCGGCCCGTCGTCGCCGCGGAACTCCGAGCCGGGGTCGGCCAGGCAGTGCTCCATCCGCTTGAAGTACGGCAGGCAGTGCGCGTAGTCCCAGCTCTCCATGCCCGGATCGGCGGCCCAGCGCTCGTAGTCCAGCGGGTTGCCGCGCTGGAAGATCATGCCGTTGATGCTGCTGGAGCCGCCGAGCACCTTGCCGCGCGCGTGGTAGACGCGCCGGTCGTTCATGTACGGCTCGGGCTCCGACTCGTACTTCCAGTCGTAGAACCGGCTGCCGATGGGGAACATCAGCGCCGCCGGCATGTGGATGAACACGTCCCAGGAGTAGTCGGGCCGACCCGCCTCCAGCACCAGCACCGACACAGAGGGATCGGCGCTGAGCCGGTTGGCCAGGGCGCACCCCGCCGACCCGCCGCCCACGATGACGTAGTCGAACCTCAACGGGGGATCCAGTCCTTCCACACGATCTTGTTCTCGTCGACCCACTTCTTGGCCGCCTCGTCGGCGGACATCTTGCCGTTGATCATGTCACTGGCGACCGCGTTCTGGTTGTCGTTGCTCCAGGTGAAGTTGCGGACCAGCTCGTACGCCGGGCCGCCGGTCTCGGCGAACTTCTTGCTCACGATCTTGTCGAGCAGGTATGGCGGATAGTCGCAGGCGACCTTGGTGGCGGCGGCGTCGCAGCCTATGGAGTAGGCGGGCAGGTTGATCTTGACGAGTTTGACCTTGGTGAACAGCCACTGGGGTTCGTAGAAATACATCAGCACCGGCGTACGATTCTTGGTCGCCACCTGTGCCGCCTTGATCAGAGCGTCCTCGCTGCCGGAGTAGACGACCCGGTAATCGAGGCCGAGGTTCTTCACGAGCGCCTCGTCATTGGTGACGAACGACTGATCGCCGTCGAGCACCTGACCGAAATTTCCGGATTTAGCGGTCCGAAATAGGCTCGAATACTTGTTCAAGCTCCGCCAGTTCGTGATGTCTGGATATTTCTTGACCATCCACTCGGGGACGTACCATCCGATCACGCCTTTGTTTCCGGTGAGACCAGCGGAGAGCGCGACCTTCTTGTCCTCGATGTACTCCTTCTTGAGATCGCTGTGCCCCCAATTCTCGACGATCACGTCGACCTGGCCGGTCTCGAAGCCCTTCCAGGAGTCCTCCTCTTTCATCTTGCGCTTCTGGACCTTGTACCCAAGCTCGTGTTCGAGCAGGTAGGCCAGTACGGCGGCCTGGGCCTCGTAGCCCACCCAGCCGTGCACGTCGATGTGCACCGTGCCCTTCGCCGCGGCGGCGGGCGACGGCGCCCCGCTGGAACAGGCCGTCAGCAGCAGGGCCGCCACCAGCGGCCCGGCGATGGTCTTGGTACGCAGGTGAAGCATGTGAGGCATGAGAGGCTCCACGACCGCGGCCCGCCCGGGGCCGCGGTCAAGAGGGGTTAAGACGGTTACTTGGGGATCCACGCCTGCCACTTGGCGGTGTTGGCCTCGACCCACTTCTTGGCGGCCTGCTCGCCGGTCATGCCCGCGTTGGTCATGTCGTTGGCGACGGCGTTCTGGTCCTCGTTGGTCCAGCTGAAGTTCTTGACCAGGTCGTAGGCCTTGCCGCCGGTGTCGGCGAACTTCTTGCTTACGATCTTGTCGAGGTCCAGCTCCGCGTAGTCGCAGGCGACCTTCTTGGGGTCGCTGTCGCAGCCCTGGGTGTAGGCGGGCAGGTTGACGCGGACGAGATCGACCTTGTCGAACAGCCAATGCGGCGTCCAGAAGTAGAACAGCAGCGCCTTCTTCTGCTCCTGCGCCTGGGTCGCCGACTTGAGCAGGGCCGCCTCGCTGCCGCCGGTGACCACCTTGAAGTCCAGTTTGAGGTTCTTGACCAGGGCCTCGTCATTGGTGACGTAGCTGGGGTCGCCGTCGAGGAGCTGGCCCTTGCCGCCGGACTCCGACGTCTTGAACAGGCCGGCGTACTTGTTCAGGTTCTTCCAGTCGGTGATGTCCGGGTACTTGTCGGCCATCCACTTGGGCACGTACCAGCCGATGACGCCCTTGTTGCCGGTCGAACCGGCCGACATGGCGACCTTCTTCTCCTCGATGAACTTCTTCGCCAGGTCCGGGTGACCCCAGTTCTCGATGATGACGTCCACGTCGCCGGTCTCGAAGCCCTCCCAGGCGAGCTGCTCCTTGATCTCCGGGAGCTGGACGTCGTAGTGGAGCTCGTTCTTCAGCAGGTACGCCACCACGTTGGCGCTGGCCTCGTAGCCCACCCACGGGTTGATCGCTATCTTGACGGTTCCGGCGCTCGAGGCGCTGCCCTGGGCCTTGGGGGCGGCGGAGCTGGACGGTTCTTCGACCTTGGCGCCGCCGCATCCCGCAGCCGCGAGCCCGAGCGCGAGAAGGCCTGCGAGCAGGCGAATCTTCATGTGGTTTTCCTTCTTTGGGGGGAAGGGCGCCTGTCGGCACCCTGCGTGATGCGGTCGAGCATGACCCCGAGCAGGACCGTCGCGATGCCGGCGACGAACCCCATCCCGAAGTCGGTCCGCTGGGAGAAGCCCACGACCACGTCGTAGCCGAGGGCGCCGGCCCCGACCAGGCCGCCCACGACGACCATGGCCAGCGTCATCACGATGCCCTGGTTGGCGGCCAGCAGGATCGCCCGGCGGGCCATCGGCAGCTGCACCTTCCACAGGAGCTGGCCCGAGGTGGACCCGGCGGCCGTGGCCGCCTCCACCACGGTCGCGGGCACCGCCCTGATGCCGTCCTCGACCAGGCGGACGACCGGGGGCACCGCGTAGATGACCGAGGCGAAGATCGCGGTGAACCTGGTCGTCTCGAACAGGGCGAGCGCGGGCAGCAGGTAGACGAAGGCCGGCATGGTCTGCGCGGCGTCGAGTATCGGGCGCTGCACGGCCGAGTAGCGGGACGACCGCGCGGCGGCCACGCCCAGCATCAGGCCGATGACCAGGGTGACGAGCACCGCGACCGCGACGGTGGTGAGCGTCTGCATGGCGTGCTCCCAGATGCCGAGCAGCGCGATCGCCAGCAGGCAGCCCAGTGCCGTGAGCGCCGGTCGTACCCCGCTCACCCGCCAGGCCAGCAGCAGCGCGGCGGCGGCGATCAGCCACCACGGCGCCGAGGTGAGCAGGCCCTCCAGCGGGTTGAGCAGGAGGTCGGTGGTGACGTCCTTGACGAACGTCGTGACGCCGTACCAGCTGGTCTCGGCCCAGTGCACCGCGTCGTTGACCTGGACGACGAAGTTGACCGTCCAGTCCTCGGGCCACTCGGCGGGCAGCAGCGACGTCAGCGCCACCCCGGCGGCGGCCAGCACGGCGGCGGGAATCAGCCGGACCCGCGTGCTTATGGCCTCACTTCGTGAGGCGGCTCGGTCGCCCAATGCCGCCGTCTTCCCCCGTCGCTCTGGTCGCTGCGCTCCCGGCGCTCCTCCTCCAGACGGCGGCGCTCCCTCGCGGGCGAGCGCGACCAGCATGCGGTCCAGCACCACCGCCATGACGACGATCGCGATCCCGGCCGGGAGCATGATGCCGACCTGGGCGCGCGACAGGCCCCGGATGATGTCGCCGCCCAGGCCCGGCGCCGAGATGAGGTTCGCGATGACGACCATCGACAGCGCCATCATGATGGTCTGGTTGACCGCCAGCGCCATCGTCGACCTGGCCAGCGGCAGGTAGACCTTGAACAGGGTCTGACGCCCCGTGGCGCCCAGGGAGGACGACGCCTCGACGGCGGTGGGGGAGACCTGCTCGATGGCCAGTGCGGTGATGCGGATGGCCGGCGGGATCGAGTAGATCATCGTCGCGATCGCGCCGGCGGGCGCGCCGATGTGGAAGAACAGCACCAGCGGCGCCAGGTAGGCGAACGTCGGCATGATCTGCATGACGTCCAGGACCGGAGTGATCGCCTGGCGCACCCGTGGCGAGAGCCCCGCCCAGATGCCCAGCGGGATCCCGATCGCCAGCGACAGCAGCACCGAGGCCGCGACCAGGGCCAGCGTGTCGACGCTCGACTGCCAGAGCCCGAGCACGCCGAACGAGCCGACCCCGGCGACCGCCAGAAGCGCGATCCGCCAGCCGCCCGCGAGCCAGGCCAGCGCGCCCATCACGCCGATGAGTCCGGGCCAGCCGAGCGCGTACAGCCCAGTCTGGAAGGCCGTGTAGACCGAGCCGACGAAGATCCGGATGTAGTTCAGGAAGTACAGGAACAGCGGGTTGGAGTTGCGGTGGTCGTCGATCCACTCGCGCAGGTCGGTGAGCGCCAGGAACTGCGGCGCCGACTTGTCGTGCGGGAGCGTTCCCGTGCCGCGGAAGAGGAGGTAGGCGACGGCGAACAGCACCGCGATCCCCGCCGGCACCGCCCACCTGGGCACACGCAGCCTGGAGGGAGTCGTGACGGCCGTGGTGCTCATGCGCTCGCCTGTACGGCGCTCGCCGCGTCCTGCCCTGCGAGGAAGGTGAGCATGTCCACCCGGTCCACGACTCCGGCCAGCTCCTCACCGTCGACGACCCGGATGGGCCGGGAGGAGGACGACATGGCGCCGATCGCGTCCTTGATGACCGTGTGCGCGGGCAGGACCGGGCCGTCGAGGGGCTCGCCGGGCTCGGGCGGGCGGCAGATCCAGCGCAGTGTGAGCACGTGGCTCCTGGGGATGTCGCGGACGAAGTCGGCCACGTAGTCGTCGGCAGGCGCGCCCACCAGCTCCTCCGGCGTGCCGAGCTGCACGATCGACCCGGCCCGCATGATCGCGATGCGTTCGCCCAGCTTGAGCGCCTCGGACAGGTCGTGGGTGATGAACACCATCGTCTTGCCGACCTCGCGGTGCAGGCGAATCACCTCGGCCTGCATGTCGCGGCGGATCAGCGGGTCCAGCGCGCTGAACGGCTCGTCGAAGAGCATCACCCGGGGGTCGACGGCGAGCGCGCGGGCCAGGCCGACCCGCTGCTGCATGCCGCCGGAGAGCTGGTCGGGGTAGGCGTCGGCGTGCCCGTCAAGGCCGACGAGGGAGAGGATCTCCCCGGCCCGCGCGTGCCGGGCGGCTTTGGCGAGGCCCTGGACCTCCAGGCCGTAGGCGACGTTGTCGATCACCCGCCGGTGGGGGAGCAGGCCGAAGTGCTGGAACACCATGCTGACCCGGTGGCGGCGGATCTCGCGTAAGCGGGCGGGGGCGGCGCGGCCGATGTCCTCGCCGTCGATCCTGACCTCGCCCACGCTCGGCTCGATGAGTCTGGTGAGGCAGCGGACCAGGGTGGATTTACCGCTTCCGGAAAGGCCCATGACGACGAACACCTCGCCGGGCCGTACCTCGAAACTGACGTCTCTGACCGCGGCGGTGCAACCTGTCTTCTCTCTCAGTACGGCGGGTTCGAGATACCTGTCATCGCACGCCAGGACCCTTTCCGCCTTTGGGCCGAAGATCTTCCACAGCCCGTCGACTTCGATGGCCGCACTGTCGGGAGAAACCGCCACACTCGCCTCCTCGCTTTGACGGGCCTCAACCTATGTCTTGGATAACGCAAATCTCAACGCCGTGACCTTTAGGAGACATCTGTGCCTCTTCGGTGTTACAGCCATGGAACGGTACAAACGCCCACAAGCGGACACTTGTTCAGTTATTGGAATATTTCTCGGTCAATGGTTGGCATAAATGGGGCTCCAGGTTCTCGCCTCATGTGCCACACAACTCAACTTTTGTGGCCTTATGTTCGCTTGGCCGAGCTGGTAGGTATGTGTTCCAATTACCGGCACTTGCTGATTTTCCCCAGGGGCCTCAGGCGCCCTTCATATACGCCGATTCGGGCGAGAGGTTGCGTTCGGTGAGTACTCAGTTGGGTGAACGGCAGGCGGACGAGGCGAACTGGCGTCTGCGCAACTGGCGTGTCCGGGCGCGGCTGGTCGCCCTCATCGTCATCCCGACCGCCGCCGCCGTCCTGCTCGGCGGCTTCCAGGTGTTCGCCTCGATAGGCGCCGCCGGTGACTACACCCGTACCAACCGGCTGGCGCAGCTGTCCCAGCAGGTCGGCGCGCTCACCCACCTGGTCGCCGGCGAGCGCGCCAGGACCTCGTGGTTCATCGCCAGGGGCCGGCCCGTGACGGGGCTGGCCGCCGTGCGCAACCAGATGGACCAGGTGGACGAGTCCACCAAGGAGGTACGCGCCAGCGCCGAGCAGTTGGTGGGCGACGTCACCGGCCGTACCGCCGACCAGATCGAGAACATGCTGAGCCGCCTGAACGACCTGGCCGGCCTGCGCGAGCAGGCGCTCGAAGCCGAGCTGCTGCCCGGCGCCTGCGTCGAGCTCTACACCACGGTGATCAATGAGCTGCTGTCGGTGCACAACGAGCTGATCAAGGGCAGCCAGGACGACGAGCTGTTCCGGCAGACCCGCATGCTCGACTCGCTGGCCCAGGCCAAGGAGAGCGTCTCGCTCCAGCAGGCGCTGGTCACCACCGGCCTGGTCGAGGGGAGCCTCGACCAGGAACAGCTCAAACGCTTCCTCGGCGAGCTGTCGCGCGAGCGCAACGAGCGCAAGAGCTTCGGCGACGAGGCCACCGCCGAGGAGCGCCGCTTCTTCGACGAGACCGTCAACGGCAGGCCCGCCGACCGCATGCTGTTCCTGCGCGAGCTGGTGCTGATCCGGGCCACGGCCGGGCTGCCGCTGAGAGGGCTCGACCAGGCCAGCCGCGGAGACGACGCCAAGGAGTGGTACGACGCGGGCAACGTCGTCGTCGACTCCTTCCGCAAGGTCGAGCAGCGCCAGGCGGCCGGCATCCTGACCCGCAGCGAGGCGCTGGGCGCGGCCGAGCGCCAGCGCGCCCTCATCATCGCGGGCGCCGTGCTCGCGCTGCTCATCGCCGTCCTGCTGATCACCACAGGGGTGGCCAGATCGCTGGTCCGCCCGCTGCGCCGACTGCGCGGCGAGGCGCTGGAGATCGCCGGTCGGCGGCTGCCGGAGTTCGTCCAGCACCTGCGCGAGTCGCGCGACGGCGCGCTCAACGCCGAGGTGCCGCCGATCGGCATCTTCTCCAAGGACGAGGTGGGCGAGGTCGCGCGGGCCTTCGACGAGGTGCATCGCGAGGCCGTACGACTGGCCGGCGACGAGGCGCGCCTGCGCTCGAACGTCAACGCGATGTTCGTCAACCTGTCGCGGCGCAGCCAGACCCTCGTCGAGCGGCAGCTCACGCTGATCGAGCGGCTGGAGCGCGGCGAGCGCGACGACACCCGGCTCGGCGACCTGTTCCTGCTCGACCACCTGGCCACCCGCATGCGCCGCAACAGCGAGAACCTGCTGGTCCTGGCGGGCCAGGAGGCGGCGCGCAAGTGGAGCGAGGCCGTCGAGCTGATGGACGTCGTACGCGCGTCGCTCGGCGAGGTCGAGAGCTACGACCGGGTCAGCGTCCAGGTGCAGTCGGCGGCCGCCATCGCCGGCCAGGCGGTCAGTGACGTCGTGCATCTGCTCGCCGAGCTGGTCGAGAACGCGGTCTCGTTCTCCCCGCGCGACACCAAGGTCATCATCTCCAGCAGCCACATCGACGGTGGCGGGCTGATGGTCTCGGTCACCGACCACGGCATCGGCATGGGGCCGGAGGAGCTGGCCCAGGCCAACTGGCGGCTGGCCAACCCGCCGGTGGTCGACGTCTCGGTCTCCCGGCGGATGGGCCTGTTCGTGGTCGGCCGGCTCGCGCTGCGGCACAGCATCAGGGTGCAGCTGCGTCCCCAGGACACCGGCGGCCTGACCGCCATGGTGCTGATCCCCGAGATGCTGCTCACCGCGATCCCCGGGCCGGCGGCGCCTCCGGAGCCGCCGCCGTTCGTCCAGGTGCCGATGCAGGCCACACCGGCGATGCCCGGCCTCGGCCACCCGTCTTACGACCCCGCGTTCGACCAGCCGCTCGATTCGGCGTCGTGGTTCAGCTCACAGCACACGCATTCGGTGGAGGTGCCGATGCCCGACCTGGCCGCCCGACCGGCACAGGCTGACAACGAGCTTTACGACACCTTCGAGTCGAGCTGGTTCACCAAGGCGACACCGACGCCGGAGCAGCGCGACCCCGCCTGGAGCTCGCCGGCCGACACCGGATGGCAGGCGGCGGGAGCGATCGGCGAACCCGCGCAGAGCGGGACGACCACATCCGGACTGCCCAAGCGGACGCCGAAGGCCAACCTCGTGCCCGGCTCCGCCACGCCCGCGCCGACGCCCGTGCAGGCGCCGCCGGTCTCGCCCGACCGGTTGCGCAGCAGGCTCGCCAGCTACCAGCAGGGCGTGCGCAAGGGGCGCGAAGAATTAGAGGAGGAATGATGATGAAGAACCTGAGCCAGGCGGCCAGGGATCTGAACTGGCTGGTCAGCGGGTTCGTGGAGCAGGTGCCCGGCGTCGCGCACACGGTGGTGGTCTCCGCCGACGGGCTGCCGGTGGCCATCTCGCGGGGATTCCCCCAGGACCGCGCCGACCAGCTCGCGGCCATCGCGGCGGGGCTGATCAGCCTCACCCAGGGCGCCGCGCGCGTCTTCGAAGGCGGCGGAGTCACCCAGACCCTCATCGAGATGGACCGCGGGCTGCTCCTGGCCATGGCCATCAGTGACGGTTCGTGCCTGGCGGTGCTGGCCGCACCTGATTGCGACATGGGCCTGGTGGCCTACCAGATGACGATTCTGGTCGAGCGCGCGGGGCAAGTGCTCACGCCCGCCGTCCGCGCGGAACTCTCGGCCGCGCGTACCTGGTGATGGGAGCGGACTGTTGGCAGCGTGGGACGACCGCGGACCGGAGCCCGAGCGCAGCTCGTTGGTCCGGATGTACGCCGTCACGGGCGGCCGGACCGCCCCACGCGGTGGCCTGGCGATGGAGGCGCTGGTCTCCTCATCGACCTCGATGCGGCTCGGTATGGCCTACACCCGGGAGTACCGGGCGATCAGCGAGCTGTGCCGGCAGGTCCGCTCGGTGGCCGAGGTGTCGGCTATGCTGCGGATCCCGCTCGGAGTGGCGCGGGTGCTGATCGCCGACATGGAGTCGGAAGGGCTGGTACGCGTCTACCAGCCGCAGCTCGAGGCAGGAATCCCGGACACGGGCCTGCTCGAAAGGGTACTCAGTGGACTTCGCAGGCTCTAGCGGGCTCACCTCGACGAAGATCGTCGTCGCGGGTGGGTTCGGCGTGGGCAAGACCACCTTCGTCGGCGCGGTGTCGGAGATCATGCCGCTGACGACGGAGGCGGTGATGACGGACGCCTCGGCGGGCATCGACGATCTCGCGCACACGCCGGGCAAGACGACCACCACCGTGGCCATGGACTTCGGGCGTGTGTCGCTCGACCGTGATCTGATCCTCTACCTGTTCGGTACGCCGGGACAGCACCGGTTCTGGTTCATGTGGGACGACCTGGTGCGGGGGGCGATCGGGGCCGTGGTCCTGGTGGACTCCCGGCGGCTGGCCGACAGCTTCCCCGCGATCGACTACTTCGAGAACGCCGGGTTGCCCTTCATCGTCGGGCTCAACGGGTGGGACGGGCAGTTCCCGCACGTGGAGAGCGAGGTCAGGGAGGCACTGACGCTCTCCCCGCACATCCCGATCGTGCGCACCGACGCGCGGGCCCGCGAGCCGGTCAAGAACACGCTCATCGCGCTGGTCGAGCACGCGCTGAACGCCAGCGCCGCGTCCGGCGCCCGCTGACGGCTTGTCTTAGGACGCTCTTTCAGGACGCCGCCCACCCTCCCAGGACGCCGCCTTTCAGGACACGGCCGACCACCAGTTGGCGGCGACCAGCTCCGCCACCAGCGTCTCCGTGAGCAGCGCCACGTCCGCGTCGCCGTCGTGCGCGTAGCGGATGGCGGCCGTGGCGTCCTTGAGATCCCCGCCGAGCAGATCGCCGCCGATGAGGTCCCCGCCGACCGTGACGACCGTCGAGCCGCGCTGCCGCACCCAGTCCATGGCCTGGTCCTCGTAGCCGGAGCCGCGGAAGAGCAGCGCGCGGTAGTCGAGGGTCTTGGTGAGGTAGACGTCCACGTGGGCCCAGTCGCCCGTCTCGCAGGCGTCGGCCGGCCGGCGCGGACCCTCGCGGAACATCAGCGCCGACTGCTCCGCCGACGACAGGCGCTCCACGGGCGCGATGGTGTAGACGCCGTCCGGGCCGTCCAGCAGCTCCAGCGTCAGGGGCAGCCACTCCTCCCGGCGGTCGAGGAGGTCGGCCGACGCCTCGGCGCTGCGTCGTACGAGGTCGGCCAGGTCGCGCCCGTCGCCCGTGAGGTGGGCCTCCAGCGCGAGCAGGAGGGCGAGCGTGTGCTGGAACGTACGGCAGGACACCCCGCCCCGCTCCTCGCCCGCGTGCATGGGCACGACCAGGTCGGCCGCCTTGGCGAGGGCGGAGCCGGGATGGTTGGTGAGCGCCGCCACGAACGACGGGCCGCCCGCGTAGCGGGCCACCGCGTCGAGCGTCTCGCGGCTGGTACCCGTCGCCGAGATGGGCACCACGAGCGTCTCCGGCCCCGCCGGGTACGACGCGGCGGCCGAGGCGTAGTCGGCGTAGGCATCGATGCCCGCCGCGCGCAGGCGGAGCGCGGCCACTCCGGCGGCGTAGCGGGAGCTGCCCATGCCGAGGAACAGCACCCGCCGGACACCGGTGGGCAGCCCCTCGAACAGGCCGTCCGCCGCCAGCGCGTCCGCGAGGGTGGCGAGGGCCGCGGGCTTGGCCTCCAGATCGGCCAGGTAGAGCTCGGAATTCACGGGGTCTCCTCAGAAGTATCTGCCTGGCACGGCTCGGGGTTCACGGGGTCTTCTCGGGATAGCGGGCGCGCAGCACGCCCATCGGGGCGTAGCGCCAGCGGGGCAGGTGGCGGGCGGCGTAGACCAGCTCCCGGCATTCCTGCTCGATCTCGAACGGGCGCAGCAGCGACTCGTCCAGGAGGTCCGGCCGCCCGCACTCGGCCAAGCGGCTCCGGTAGGCGGCCAGCAGGCGCTCGCGGGCTTCGTCGGCCCAGCTGAGCGCCTGGTGCGGCGGCGTGCCACGGCGCTTGATCGCCACCTGGGCGACATGCTCCAGGCTCGTGGCGAGCTGGGCGAGGTCCCTGGCCGCCGGCTGGTACGGCGCGGCCTCCATGACGGTGGGGTTGCCGTCGAAGTCGATCACGGCGTAACCGTCGCGCCACCGCAGGATCTGGCCGACGTGCAGATCGCCGTGAATGCGGATCAGCGGCGTGCTGATCGGCCTGGTCAGCGGGGCCAGCTCGGCTCTGAGAGCAGCGCCCCGGCTCGCCAGCCACGCGCCGTCCTCGCCGTCCGTCAGGGCGAGGGCCTCGGCCAGCGCTTGCTCGGCCCTTTCCGCCAGACCGGAAATGGGTGTAACGGCTGGGGGAGTGGCGACGATGGAAGGGGGTGGGAAAGTGGAGAGCGCCAGGTGGAGGTCGGCGGCCAGGCGGCCGAGGGCTTCCGCGAAGGCGGTGCGGCCGGCAGCGGCCTCGTCGGCGCACCACTCCCAACCGTCCCTGGCCTCCGGCAGGTAGCCCGTGACCAGCGCGAGCAGCCTCTCGCCGGTCTCGTCCACCCGGGTCAGAGCGGCGTACGGCGGAGCCGTGTCCCGGAACCCGGCCCCGGCCAGGTGGGCGAGCAGATCGGGAGCGGGATGCGGCAGCGCCGCCGGCGGCGTCAGCCACTTGACGACCACCCGATCGGCCACGACCACGGAGTAGTTCGTCTGGTCGACATGTGCGCCGAAATCCCGTTCGACCGGCACCCCAGTGTCGAGATCCCCAACCTCGTACGAGAAGCTGGGCAGCGCGGAGAAGCGGCGGACCGCGAACGGCGGCGGCACGTCATCCCCTTCCCCCAGCGCCGTCACGAGCGCGGCCGAGACGCCGCGATCCCGTGATGTGAGGGGCTTCTCACCGAGAGAGAGCAACCGCCTCCAAATTGAATTCATGTTCAACAGGAATACCAAACATCCAGGTAACAGTGTCCGCAAAAGTCTTGCTCATGTTGATTTCTGCTGCAACACTCCTCGTCTGGTCTGCCGTGCCCGGTTGGTCGCGCGACCCCTCATCCACCGGAACCCTGAAGGAGTAGCGGCCGTGTTCCGTACCCGGTTCACCCGTCGTCTTCCGGCCGCCGTAGCGGTGGCCGGCCTCGCGCTCGCCGCCGCGGCGTGCGGCGGTGAGTCGACCAACGCAGGCGCGGCACCGGCGGCGACTGCCGACCAGCTCAACCCGAACGCCGACCTGTCGAAGCAGTCGGTCAACGTGACGGTCTGGGACGGGTACACGCCCAAGGAGCTGCCGCAGAAGGTCAAGGACAAGCTCAAGTTCCCGCTGAAGATCGCGATCCACGACACCAACGAGACCGCGATGACCAAGCTGACCACCGGTGGTGACAGCGGCATCGACGTGGCGTTCGTGTCGGGACAGTACGCCCAGGCGCTCAACGAGCAGGGCCTGCTGGAGCCGATCCACCCCGAGCTGATCCCGAACCTGTCGAACCTCTACCCCGAGGCGACCCAGCTGTCCTACGACAAGGGCAACAAGTACTCGGTGCCCTACACCTGGGGTACGACCGGCATCTGCTACCGCAGCGACCTGGTGAAGACGCCGCCGACGAGCTGGAAGGACCTCCTGCAGCCTCCGTCGTGGGCCGAGAAGAAGGTCACCATGATGACCACCGAGCGCTGGCTGGCCCTGCCCGCCCTCAAGGCGCTCGGCTACTCGGTCAACACCGACAAGGACGCCGAGATCGCCAAGGCCAAGGAGCTCCTCGTCGCGGCCAAGCCGCACCTGCTCGGCTACGACGACACGACCTTCGGCGACAAGCTCACCTCCGGCGAAGCGGTCATGGTCGAGGCGTGGGACGGCTGGTGCCCGACCACGAGCGAGAAGCAGAACATCAAGTTCGTGGTGCCGAAGGAGGGCAGCGACCTCTGGGTGGACACCATGGTGATCATGAAGTCCTCCAAGAACAAGGAGGCGGCGCACGCCCTGATCAACTACATCCTCGACCCTGAGATCCACAGCTGGGCCGCCGTCAACATCAACTACAAGGTGCCCAACAAGGCCGCCATGGACAAGGTGGAGATCGCCAAGGGCTCGCTGCTGGACATCAAGCCGGCCGAGCTGCTCAACGGTGAGTCGCTCATCGACCTGGGCCAGGCGGGGGTCAAGTACACACGTCTGGCGACCGAGATCAAGGCGCAGTCGTAGTCGCAGGATGAAGTCAGAACACCAGATGAAGTCAGAACCTGAATGAAGTCAGAAGCTGAAGCCCGGCCGGTGTCCCCTTCCAGAGGACGCCGGCTGGGCGCGTTCGTTTTCCTGTCACCCGGCCTGACGTACCTGGTCGTGCTCCTGCTGGTGCCGCTGGTGCTGGTGCTGAGCTACACGCTCTTCCAGCGCGGCCGGTTCGGCGGTGTCGTCTACGAGGTCACCGGCGAGAACTTCAGCCGCCTGATCGACCCGCTCTACCTCAGCGTGCTGGGCACCTCCCTGAAGATCGCGGGGCTCACGACGCTGCTCGCGCTGCTGCTCGGCTACCCGACGGCCTACTTGATCGCGCAGCTGCCACGCAAGTGGAAGACGATCGCGCTGGTCGCCGTCGTGCTGCCGTTCTGGACGAACTTCATCATCCGCGTCTACGCCTGGATCATCCTGCTCAACGGTCCCGGCCTGCTGAACTCGGGGCTGAAGGCGCTCGGCCTGGGGCCGTACGAACTGCTCTACAACCAGGGCGCCATCATCCTCGGGCTGCTCTACTCCTACCTGCCGCTGATGGTGCTGCCGCTCTACGCGGCGATCGAGCGGCTCGACCCGCAGTTGCGCGAGGCGTCGGCGAACCTGGGCGCGTCGGCGTTCAGCACGTTCCGCAAGGTGACGCTGCCGCTGACGGTGCCGGGCGTGCTGACCGGGTGCCTGTTCGTGTTCGTGCCCAGCTTCGGCAACTTCGTCATCCCCGAGATGCTCGGCGGCGGCAAGTCGGTCATGGTGGGCAACCTGATCCGCACCGAGTTCCTGTCGGCGCGCGACTGGCCCTTCGGCTCCGCGCTGACGCTGGCCCTCGTGGCGGTCCTGGTGGTGCTGCTGATCGCGCAGTCGTGGGTGGCCCGTCGTGCGTAGGTCGAAGTGGCTGCACGTCCCGTTCTGGGCGACCTACGTCTTCCTGTACGCGCCGATCGTCGTGCTCGTCGTGATGTCGTTCAACTCCGGCCGGTCGGCCTACACCTATGAGGGCTTCAGCCTCAAGTGGTACGGCGAGCTGGCCCAGGACGAGCGAATCAGGGACGGCGTGGTCAACACGCTCATCGTGGCCGCGGGCTCGACCGTCGTCGCGACCGTGCTCGGCACGCTGCTGGCCGTCGGCCTGGCCAGGTACACCCGGTCGAAGACGCTCGACGCGCTCGCCCTGATGCCCGCCGTGCTTCCGGACCTGGTGCTGGCCATCGGGCTGCTGGTCTTCTACGGGATGATCCAGCTCACGCTGGGGCTCTACTCGGTGATCCTCGCGCACGGCGTCTTCTCGATGGCGTTCGTCGCCGCGGTGGTGCGTACCAGGCTGTCGAACACCGACACCTCGCTGGAGGAGGCGTCGCGCGACCTCGGGGCGGGCCCGGTCGTCACGTTCATGAAGGTGACGCTGCCGCAGCTCACGCCCGGCATCATCGCGGGCGCGCTGCTGGCCTTCACGCTGTCGCTGGACGAGTTCGTCATCGCCTTCTTCACGATCGGCAACAACGAGCAGACGCTGCCGATCGTCATCTATTCGATGATCCGTTTCGGGGTGACCCCGAAGATCAACGCGCTGGCCGCGATCCTGCTCCTGGTGAGCTTCACCGCGGTGATCGTGGGCCAGCGGATGACCAAGATCGGGGAATCACGTGCTGAAGATTGACGGGATCACCCGGCGGTTCGGTGACGTCACCGCGCTCGACGGGGTCTCCTTGGAGATCCGCCAGGGTGAGTTCTTCGCCCTGCTGGGCCCCTCCGGCTGCGGCAAGACCACGCTGCTGCGCATCCTGGCCGGGTTCGAGACGCCCGACGGCGGAACGGTGACGCTGGACGGCGAGGACCTGCTCGGCAAGCAGCCGAACCGGCGGCCGATCAGCCTGATGTTCCAGTCGTACGCGCTGTTCCCGCACATGACCGTGGCCAAGAACGTGGCCTACGGCCTGGAGCGCGAGAAGCTGCCGCGCCAGGAGATCAAGCAGCGCGTCGGCGAGGTGCTGGAGACCGTCGGCCTGTCGGACCTCGGCGGCCGCAAGCCCGCCCAGCTGTCCGGCGGCCAGCGCCAGCGCGTCGCGCTCGCCCGCTCCATCGTCAAGCGCCCGCGCCTGCTCCTGCTCGACGAGCCGCTCTCCGCGCTGGACAAGAAGGTCCGCGCCGACATGCAGCTGGAGCTCAAGCGGCTGCAGCACGAGGTCGGCATCACCTTCGTGGTCGTCACCCACGACCAGGAGGAGGCCATGTCGCTGGCCGACCGCATCGCGGTCTTCGAGCGCGGCGGCGTGCGCCAGGTGGACCAGCCCGTCGAGCTCTACGAGCGGCCCCGCACCCCCTTCGTCGCCGACTTCGTCGGCGCCAACAACCTGTTCGAGGGTACGGCCGGCGGCGCCGAGGCCCTGCGGACCGAGGACTTCGGCCTGCTGCCCGGCACCCCGCTGGAGGAGCTGGAGATCGGCGCCAAGGCGCTCCTGGGCGTCCGCCCCGAGAAGATCGAGCTGCGCGAGGAGACGGCCGCGCACGGCCTCAAGGGGACCGTGCTCGACGTCAGCTTCTACGGCGGCGTCTCCCACGTCTCGGTCGACCTGCCCGGCCGCGTCAAGCCGGTCCTGGTGGCCGTGCAGGGCGCCAGCGCCGTGGAGCAGGGCGCCAAGGTCAAGCTGCACTGGCGGCACGACGACGCCGTCATCATCCCGGCGGACCAGGGAACGGCTCAATGAGCGGCGGGCCAGGGAACGGCTCAGTGAGCGAGGCCGTGGCCCGTCGCCGTGCGCGCGTAGGAAAGGATCAGCTCGGCCGCCTCCTGCGGGCCTATCACCGGGTGCCGGGCGGTGATCCGGTAGCCGTAGGCGTCCTCCAGGGCCACCAGGTTGCGCGAGATCGTCAGCGAGTCGGAGCTCAGCGTGAAGACGCCCAGCGCGGCCCCCGTGTCCAGGATCGACTGGTACATCGACACCTGCCGGTCATAGAGGGACGTGAGCAGCACCCCGTAGACCCGGCTGCGCCCCGCCGCCCCGCCCAGCTCGTTGAGCAGCCGGACGTCGGGGTCGAGCGGACCGGTCGGCAGCCCCGACCTGATCGTCATGACCAGCTTCTCCGCCGGGTCGGTGAGCGCCGAGAGCTGCCGCATCCGCTGCTCGTAGAACCGCTCCATCCCGGCGTGCTGCGCCTCGACCAGCAGCTCGCTGAGGTCGGGATAGTGATACAGCACGGCGCCCGAGGTAAGCCCCGCCTCCTCGGCCACATGCGAGAGCTGGACGCGGTCGATGCCGTGACGGATGATGGCCCGCCGGGCCGCCTCGATCAGGTCGATGCGCCGGTCGCTGCGGCTCTTTCGCTGGGTCACACTCACCGCCTTGTTCGTCTGCCGTTCAGGAAGCCGTGACCATAGTGCCTTGAAGTTGACCGGCCCGCTAGATGAGTATTTGAATTCCCCTTCAAATTGATGCCACCTCGGAGCGCGTGATGTCCCTCACCATCCTGTTCATGCCGGAAAGCGCCTACGGGCCCACGAACAACAGCATCGGCATCGGCGACATTCTCCGTCGCCGCGGTCACCGCGTCGTCTTCGCCGCCGAGGCCTCGTGGAAGGGCAAGCTCGAAGCTCTCGGCTTCGAGGAGGACCTCGTCGACCTGGCGCCGCCCGCCGAGGGGGAGGAGGAGCAGGACGCGGGGCAGTTCTGGAAGGACTTCATCCGCGAGAGCGCCCCGGAATACCGCAAGAGCACGCTGGAGCAGCTCGAAACGGTGACCAAGCCCATCTGGGACTCCCTCATCGACGGCGCCAAGTACTGCGAGCCGCAGCTCAAGGCGATCATCGAGCGGGTCCAGCCGGACGTCATCGTCGAGGACAACGTCATCACCTTCCCCGCGCTGCTCACGACCGGCAAGAAGTTCGTCCGCATCGTGTCCTGCAACCCGCTGGAGGTGCGCGGCGACGACGTCGCGCCGGTGTTCTCGGGTCTGCCCGCCGACCACCGCACGGAATGGGACGCCTTCCGCGCCGAGTACGACCGTACGCACCGCGAGATCTGGAACGCCTTCAACGAGTGGTGCGTCGAGCAGGGCACCGAGCCGCTGCCCGACCTCGACTTCATCCACGAGGGCGACCTGAACCTCTACGTGTTCCCGGAGATCCTCGACTACACCGACGCCCGCCCGCTCGGCCCCACCTGGCACCGCCTCGACTCCTCGGTGCGCGAGACCGACGAGGACTTCCAGCTGCCCTTCCAGCGCACCGGTGGCGCGCTGGTCTACTTCTCGCTCGGCTCACTCGGCTCCTCCGACGTGGAGCTGATGCAGCGGGTGATCGACGTGCTGGCCACCACCCCGCACCAGTTCATCGTCTCCAAGGGCCCGCTGCACGAGGAGATCAAGCTGGCCGACAACATGTGGGGCGCCGAGTTCCTGCCGCAGACGAAGATCATCCCGCTCTGCGACCTGGTCATCACGCACGGCGGCAACAACACCACCACCGAGGCGCTGCACTTCGGCAAGCCGATGATCCTGCTGCCGCTGTTCTGGGACCAGTACGACAACGCCCAGCGCGTGGACGAGCTCGGCTACGGCGTTCGGCTGTCGACCTACGCCTTCACCGACGAGGAGCTGACGGGCGCCCTCGACCGCCTGCTCGGCGACGAGCAGCTGCGCGCCCGGCTGGCCGCCGAGGGTGAGCGGATCCGCGGCCTCGACGGGCTGCGCAAGGCCGCGGACCTCATCGAGGAGCTGGGGCAGCCGTCCGATGCGTGAGCTGATCAACCCCGCGACGGGGCTCGTCTTCGACAAGATCCCCGACACCCCTGTCGAGGACGTGACGCGGGCCGTGGGGACGGCGCGCGCCGCCTTCGAGGAGTGGTCGCAGGCCACCCCGGCCGAGCGGGCCCGGGTGCTGCTGCGGCTGGCCGACCTGGTCGAGGCCGACGCCGAGGAGCTGACCCGGCTGGAGGTCGAGGAGACGGGCAAGCCCGCGGCCGTCTTCAGGGACGGGGAGCTGCCGTTCGCGGCCGACAACCTGCGCTTCTTCGCCGGGGCCGCGCGCTCGCTCGAAGGGTCGGGCGCCGGGGTGTTCAGCCGCGGCTACACCTCGGTCATGCTGCGCCGCCCGGTCGGCGTGGTGGGCTCGATCGCGCCGTGGAACTTCCCGTTCGTGATGGCCGTGTGGAAGCTCGGCCCGGCCGTCGCCGCGGGCAACGCGGTGGTCATCAAGCCCGCCCCGCAGACGCCCCGCACCACGCTGCGCCTGGCCGAGCTGTTCGCCCAGGCGGGCGCGCCGGCCGGCCTGGTGCGAGTGGTCACCGGCGACGCCGAGGTGGGGGAGGCGCTGGTCACCGATCCGGGTGTGGACATGGTCAGCGTCACCGGCTCGACGGAGACCGGCCGAGCTGTCATGAGCGGCGCCGCCAAGACGCTCAAGCGGGTGCACCTGGAGCTCGGCGGCAAGGCGCCCGCGCTGGTCTTCGAGGACGCCGACCTGGAGGAGACGGCCCGCGGCGTGGCCATGGGCGCCACGTACAACACCGGCCAGGACTGCACCGCCGCCACCCGCGTCTACGTGGCCCGGCCGATCTACGACGACGCGGTGGAGGCCATCAGGCAGACGCTCGCCGGCATCACCGTGGGCGACCCGTGGGACCCCGCCACCGACGTCGGCCCGCTGATCTCGGCGGCCCACCGCGACCGGGTACACGGCTTCGTCTCCGGCTCCGGCGGGCGCGTCGTGCACGGTGGCGCGCCGGTCGACGGACCCGGCTTCTACTACCTTCCGACACTTGTTAACGAAGTGTCACAGAACAGCGATATCGTCCAGGGAGAGCTATTCGGTCCCGTCCTCGTGGTCCTGCCGTTCGACGCCGAGGACGAGGCGGTCACACTGGCCAACGACACGCGTTACGGTCTGGCCTCGTCCGTGTGGTCACGAGACGTTGCCAGGGCGATGCGGGTCTCGCACCGCCTCGATGTGGGTGTGACCTGGATCAACGACCACCTGCCGATAGCCAGCGAGGCCCCGCACGGCGGGGTCAAGGGCAGTGGTTTCGGCAAGGACATGAGCCAGGAGGCGGTGCAGGAGTATTCGGTGACCCGTCACCTGATGGTCAAGCACGCGGCGCCGGTGGAGCGAGACTCCTTTCGGCCCGCCTGAAAACGCGCGCGGCGAAATGCGACCTTGTGGGCACGTTTGGTCGTATTTGATGGGATATGTACGGTTGGCCGTCTGGTACGGGTTGTGTTCCAATTACCCAGCCCGCAGAAATCCCATGCGCCCCAAGCGTGTCAGATTTTCGAGCACGTAACGGCGAGAGGTTGCGAGAGTCAGTGAGGACGGATAACCCCAGGCACACCAGGTCCGGGGAGTACACAGGCGGACGGTTCCGGCTGGCGAACTGGCGCGTGCGCTCCAGGCTGGTGGCGCTGATCCTCATCCCCACGATCGTGGGTGTGCTTCTCGCCGGCGTCCAGCTCGCGAACGCCATCGGCACCAGCGCCGAGTACCGCCGGCTGACCCAGGTCGCCGAGCTGGTCCAGCGCGCCTCCGCGCTGTCGCACGAGCTCGCCAAGGAACGCACGCTCACCGCGTGGTACATGGCCGACCGCCGGCGTCCCATCCGCCTGAGCCAGCTCAAGACCCAGCGCGAGGCGTCCGACGCGGCCAAGCAGCGCGTGCTCGCCGCCACCACGTCCATCGACGCCACCCACACCACCCGCGTCCAGCAGGAGGTCGTGGAGATCCGCCGGTGGCTGACCGGACTCGACGGCCTGCGCAGGTCGATCGCGGGTGAGGCGAGCGTGCCGCCCCGAGCCGCCATCCGCACCTATTCCTCCCTGATCGAGGTCCTCGAGCGCCTCCAGAACGACCTGGGCGACGGCATCAGCGACGACGCCCTCCAGGGCGACGTGGCCGCGCTGGCCGCCCTCGACCAGACCAGAGAACAGGTGCTGCGCCAGCAGGGCATCCTCGTCGTGGCGCTGATCGAGCGGCGGCTGGACTATGACGACCTGTCCGACTTCCTCGGCTCCTGGAACAGTCAGCAGCTGCAGCTGACCGCCTTCGAGCAGGAAGCCACCCCTGCGGACCTCCAGGCGTACAAGAAGGGCGTGCGCGGCCCGCAGATCGACCGCGCGGACGCGATGCGCCAGCGGGCCCTGGCCCAGCTGCGCGAGTTCAAGACCATCAGGGACCTGGACATCACGACTCGCCGTGACCTCCAGCTCTGGTACGAGAGCACCTCGCTGTCCGCCAACGCCATGCGCAAGGTCGAGGACGGCCTGACCACCAGGATCGTGGCCACCACCCGGGACCTGAGCGACACCGAGCAGCGCAACGCCATCATCTCCGGCGCGACCATCCTGGTCCTGCTGCTGCTCGTTCTGGTGATCACCACCCGGGTGGCCGGTTCGCTGGTCCGCCCGCTGCGCCGGCTGCGCGCCGAGGCGCTCCAGGTGGCCACCACCCGGCTGCCCGAGACCGTCCGCCTGCTGCGCGAGTCCGGGGACAGCGCCGAGGTGCCCGACGTACCCTCCGTCGGCGTCAACACCCGCGACGAGATCGGGGAAGTGGCCCGGGCCTTCGACGAGGTCCACCGCGAGGCGATCAGGCTGGCCGGCGACGAGGCCAAGCTGCGCGCCAACGTCAACTCGATGTTCGTCAACCTCTCCCGGCGCAGCCAGACGCTCGTCGAGAGGCAGCTGCAGCTCATCGAGGGCCTGGAGCAGGGTGAGGAGGACGAGAACCGGCTGGCGAACCTGTTCCGGCTGGACCACCTCGCCACCCGCATGCGCCGCAACAGCGAGAACCTCCTGGTCCTCGCCGGCCAGGAGGCCGCCCGCAAGTGGAGCGAGCCGGTGCCGCTGGTCGACATCGCCCGCGCCTCGCTGTCCGAGGTCGAGAACTACGAACGGGTCCAGATCCAGATCCCGTCCGGCATCGAGGTCGCCGGCCCGGCCGTCACCGACGCCGTGCACCTGCTCGCCGAGCTGATCGAGAACGCCATCTCCTTCTCCCCGCGCGAGAGCAAGGTCCAGGTCACCAGCTCGCCCATCGAGGGCGGCGTCCAGGTGACGATCACCGACCTGGGCATCGGCATGTCGGCCGACGAGCTGGCCGAGGCCAACTGGCGGCTGGCCAACCCGCCGGTGGTGGACGTGGCCGTCTCGCGCCGCATGGGCCTGTTCGTGGTCGGCCGCCTGGCGCTGCGCCACGGCATCAGGGTCCAGCTAGGGATGCGGGACGCGGGCGGCCTGGCCGCGCTCGTCATGCTGCCCGACATGCTCCTGGGCGGCGGCGCCGGCTCGGTGCCCCAGCAGCGCGGCCAGTACGAAGCCTTCACCAACTTCGACCCGAGCCAGCTGGAGCCGTCCTCGACGAACGGCTCGGGCGTCTACGCCGCGCCGCAGGGCACGGTCGACACCCCCGACATCCGCGACGACGCGCCGGTCGACACGCAGTGGCCGGGCACGCTGCCCGTGCCGGGCGGTGGCGGCAACTGGCCGCCGTTCGGCGAGGAGCAGCCGCCGAGGCAGCAGCCCGACGAGCAGCGCTGGCCGCCGTTCGCCGAGGAGCCGCCCGCGGTCGCCGCCCCGGGCGAGCAGCGCTGGCCGTCCTTCGCCGAGGAGGCGCCGCGGCAGGACGAGCAGCGCTGGCCCTCCTTCGCCACCGAGCCGCCGCCTCCGGCACAGGACGAGCAGCGCTGGCCGTCCTTCGCCACGGAGCCGCCTCCGCCCTCGTCCTCGGAGGAGCAGCGCTGGCCGTCCTTCGGCTCGGCCGAGGAGCTGCCGCCCAGGTCGCCGTTCGTCGAGCTGCCCAAGCCGTTCGACGCCGAGCCGCGGCCGGCGTACGGGTTCGAGGAGCAGCGCTGGCCGTCGTTCGCCGACTCGCCGATCCCGCCCGTCGAGCCCTTCACGCACAACGGCCGCGGCGCGTTCAACCCGTTCGGTCCCGGCGAGTACTCCTCCAAGGACCTGACCGGCCCGCTCCCGGCGGTGCGCAACAACTCGCCGCTGGAGCAGAGCGACGACTTCCTGCCGATCTTCTCCTCGGTCGGCTCCGACTGGTTCCGCAGGCCGGAGCCGGAGCCCGATCCGATCAAGCCGGAGCCGGAGCAGTACTCCGAGATCTCCGCGCAGGAGGAGACGCAGATCGGGGGCATACCGGCCGTGCCGCCGATCGGCCAGCTGCCGCAGCAGCCCGCCGGGCAGCCCTACGCCCAGCCTTACGCTCAGCTCCCCGTGCCTCCCGCGGCCGCGCCCGCCGCGCCCCCGCCGGTCGCCGCGTCCGCCGCCTCCGCCGGGACGTCGGACAAGCCGTCGCTGCCGCAACGCGTGCCGGGCCAGTCCGGCGCGGGCTCGACGTGGTCCTCGCCCGCCGACACCGGCTGGCAGGCCGCGCAGGCCGCCGCCGAGCCGGCCATGGGCGGCACGACGGCCTCTGGCCTGCCGCGGCGCGTGCCGAAGGCCAACCTGGTTCCCGGTACGGCCAGCCTGGCCGAGCCGCAGGCGACGTCACCGGCGCCACAGATCTCTCCCGATCGATTGCGGAGCCGGCTGTCCAGCTTCCAGCAGGGGGTACGGCAAGGCCGCGCGTTCACCCGCGGAGAAGACAATGAGGAGGAGCAATGAGAGAACTGAGCCAGGGAGCGCGTGGCATCAGCTGGCTGATCACCGATTTCGTCAATAATGTGCCTGGAGTCGCGCACACCGTGGTGGTGTCGTCCGACGGCTTGCCGCTGGCTTTCTCCGAGGGTTTTCCCAAGGACCGGGCCGACCAGCTGGCCGCGGTCGCCTCGGGTGTGATCAGCCTGACGCAGGGCGCGGCTCGTGTGTTCGAAGGCGGTATGGTCACCCAGACCGTCATCGAGATGCAGCGCGGACTCCTGATGATCATGTCCATCAGCGATGGCTCCTGCCTCGCTGTGCTCGCCGCGCCCGATTGTGACATGGGCCTGGTCGCGTACCAGATGACGCTGCTCGTGGAGCGGGCGGGCCAGGTGCTCACCCCGGCCGTGCGCGCCGAGCTGCAGGCGTCCCGCCCGCGTTAGTGGGACGGTGACAGGAGAAGATCATGATGTCAGGTCAGGGTTGGGCTGGTGATAGCACTCCGCCGCATCCGTCGGCTCCGCGTCCGCAGAAGCCGAGCTCCCTTGTCCGGCCATATGCCGTGACAGGGGGCCGCACGGCCCCACGGATGAAGTTCGCCATGGAGGCCCTCGTGTCCTCTGTGACCTCGGAATATAAAGACATTTCACTATTAAGTCCGGAGTATCAGGCGATCATTCAGCTAACCCGGAACGTCAGGTCGGTTGCCGAGATCTCCGCCCTTTTACGGCAGCCTCTTGGGGTGGTCCGGGTGCTGATCGCCGACATGGCGTCGGAGGGCCTGATCCGCGTGCACCAGCCTGCGCTGGACGCGGGAAAGCCGGACCTCAACTTGCTCGAAAGGGTGCTCAGTGGACTTCGCAGGCTCTAGCCCCGGCCTAACCTCGACGAAGATCGTCGTGGCCGGCGGCTTCGGCGTGGGCAAGACGACGTTCGTGGGTGCGGTCTCGGAGATTCTGCCGCTCACCACGGAGGCGGTGATGACGGACGCGTCGGCGGGTGTCGACGACGTCTCTCTCACGCCCAACAAGACGACCACGACCGTGGCGATGGACTTCGGCCGGGTCTCGCTCGACCGTGACCTGATCCTCTATCTGTTCGGTACGCCCGGACAGCACCGGTTCTGGTTCATGTGGGATGACCTGGTGCGTGGTGCGATCGGCGCGGTGGTGCTGGTGGACACGCGGCGGCTGGCCGACAGCTTCCCGGCCATCGACTACTTCGAAGAGGCCAAACTCCCCTTCGTCATCGGCATCAACGGCTGGGACGGGAACTTCCAGCACCAGCAGGAGGAGATCCGGGAGGCGTTGTCACTCAACCCGCACATCCCGATCGTCCGCCTGGACGCCCGAGTCAGGGACTCGGTGAAGGGCACGCTGATCACGCTGGTCGAACACGCCCTGACCCGCCACTCCCACACTCCGGCCTGACTTCCTCTGCACCAGTGCCGCCGGGCTGGACGCCCGGCGGCACTGGTGCTTCGGCCTGTGTTCCAGTTATGGGTGCGCCCTCAGACGGACGTGTCGTACAGAGACGCGCTCAGTCTGAGGGCGCACAGAGACGCGCTCAGACGGAGGCCACGCCGCGCACCAGACGCCCCACCTCGGCACGCAGGTGGACGAAGTCCGGGTGCTCGCGGGAGCTGATCTGGTCGCGGGGACTGGGCAGCTCCACCTTCAGGTCGCCCACGACGTGCGCGGGCGCCTTGGACAGCACGACGACCCGGTCACCCACGTACACGCTCTCGTCGATGTCGTGCGTGATGAGCACGATCGTCATCTGGTGGTGCCCGCGTACCTTCAGCACGAGGTCTTCGAGGTCCTCACGCGTCTGCGCGTCGACCGAGCCGAACGGCTCGTCCATGAGCATCAGCGCCGGCCGGTAGGCCAGCGCGCGGGCGATCGAGACCCGCTGCTGCATGCCGCCCGACAGCTGGAACGGGTACTTGCGACCGGCCTCCGCCAGCCCCACCGACTCCAGCGCCTCGTGCGCCGCCTCGCGGCGCTGCTGCTTGGTCATGTCCTTGCGACGCAGCGGCAGCGCGACGTTGTCGGCCACCGACATCCACGGGAACAGCGACCGGCTGTAGTCCTGGAAGACGACGGCCAGGTTGGCGGGCGTCTGGCGGACCAGCTCGCCCTGGACCTTGATGGCGCCGCCCGTGGGCTTGATCAGGCCCGCGATGGAGCGCAGGAGCGTCGACTTGCCGCACCCGGAGGGCCCGACGATGCACAGCAGCTCGCCCTCGGCGACGCTCAGGTTCAGGCCGTCGATGGCGTGGTGCCGTGTCGGGCCCTCGCCGTAGACGTGCGTGAGGTTGTCTATCTCAAGCAAGGGGTTTCCTTTCAGCCCAGCGGCCGGGAGATGTACTGGCCCACCGGACGGCCCACGATCTTGCCCGCGTCGAGGACGTGGTTGCCCCTGACGAATGTGTCGGTGACCTTCGCGCTCAGCTCGAAGCCCTCGAAGGGGGTGTACTCCTGCGTCGACTCCGACTCGGCGGCCCGGACGGTCCACGTGCTGCCGGTGTCGACCAGGCAGAAGTCGGCGTCGAAGCCGGGCGCGATGGTGCCCTTGCTCCGCAGGCCGTACCTGCGGGCGGGGTTCCAGGAGGTGAGGGCGGCGATGCGCCCGTAGGACAGGCCACGGCGGCGGCCCTCGGTGATCAGGCCGGGCAGCAGGTATTCGGCGCCGCCGAACCCGGCCTTGGCCAGGAACACGTCGTCGGCCGGAGCGCCGAACTTGAGCTCCTCCCGGCAGCAGGCGTGGTCGCTGACCACCCAGTCGACGGTGCCGTCGAGCACGTACTCCCACAGCGCCTCGACGTCCTCGCGCGGCCTGATGGGCGGGTTCACCTTCGCGCCGATCCCGTTGGCGGTCTCGATGTCGGCGAGAAGATGCCCGATCGTGACCTCGCGGCGGAAGTCGATGTGCGGGAAGGTCTTGGCCATCCGCACGGCCGCGTCGAGCGCCTTGCGCGAGGACAGGTGGAGCAGGTTGATGTTGGCCAGGCCGGTCTCGTGGGCGAGATAGGAGGCGATGAAGACCGCCAGCCCCTCGGAGTGCGGCGGCCGGGAAGCGCTGTAGGCGGCCAGGCCGCTGAGGTCGCCGGCCTCCTCCACCAGCTTGGTGTAGGCGGTCATGATCTCGGCGGTCTCACAATGTAGCGACAGTGAGATCTCGTCGGCCAGGTGCGGGAAGCGTTCGCGGGCCTCCTGCACGCCACGCATGACGAACTCGAAGTGCCCGTAGTCGTAGCGCTCGCCCTCGGGCAGCATCAGGAATTTGCTCTGGTCGGCCGAGCGCCCGTGCAGCCCGTGGCCGCCGTAGAACATGAAGATCTTGAACGACGAGACCCCGAACTTCTCCACCAGGTCAGGCAGCTCACCGATGTGCGTGCTCGACATGGGCGCGAGGTGGAAGCCGTAGTCGATGTAGGCCTGTCCCTCGGCCTGCCTGCGCACCTCGGGGAAGAACTCCGCGTACGAACCGCCCCTGTTGAGGTAGTACTGGCCGGTCCGCATGTAGGTGAGCGCCGTGGTGACGCCGCCCTGGGCGCTGGCCATGCTCTCCGAGGCGGTGTCCTCGGGCAGCGGGTTGTAGATGCCCCAATGCTGGTGGGCGTCCACGACGCCCGGGAAGGCCAGCTTCCCGTCGCCGTCGAGCACCTCCTCGACGCCCTCGGCGGACAGGCCGGCCCCCACCTGCTCGATGCGCCCGCCGGTCACGGCGATGTCCGCGACGACCGGTTCGTCTCGGTCGTGCGTAACAATACGCACGTTCTTCAGCAACAGGTCAGTCACATCCGCCTCCTACGCGGTACGGCGAGCGCCACGGTGCCACGTGAGCATCCGGCGCTCGACCATGAGGAACAGGGTGTTGAGTACGTAACCGAGCACTCCGAGCACGACCACTCCTCCCCAGAGGGCCGGCATGTCGGAGCGGTCGCTCGCGCTGGCCAGCAGGTAACCGATGCCGTCGGTGGCGCCTTTGAGCTCGGAGACGATCATGAGGATCAGCGCCAGCGAGACGCTCAGCCGCAGACCAGCGAAGATCTTCGGTGAGGCGGCGGGCAGGATGATCCGGAACAGGCGCAGGCTCGCCGGGACGCCGAAGACGGTCGCGGTCTCAATCTGGAGACGATCCACGTTACGTGCGCCATCGATTGAATTCAGCAGGATCGGCCAGATGATGCCGAAGACGATGGTCGCCACCTGTACCTGCGTGCCCATGGTGAAGAGCGCCAGGAACACGGGGAACATCACAGGTGGCGGCACGGCCCGGGCGAACTCCACCAGCGGGTCGATGTAGTCGGACAGCCAGGCGGTCCTGCCGATCGCGACACCGAGTGCTATCCCGAGGGCCACGGCCACGCTCCACGAGCCGACCAGCCTGATGATGCTGGGGACGAAGTTGTCCACCGCCTCGTCAGTGAGGAAGAGAGGCCCGGAGAACCACATCTCGTACATGCGCGACACGATGACCGTGGGGCGGGGCATGAAGGGGTCGTCCACCGCCCTGGTGATCAGCTCCCACGCGACGAGGACCACCGGCACCAGCCAGAGCCGTTTGACCAGGGTTTTGATCATGCGTTCCGCCACTTGAACAGCCGCCGCTCGGCACGCAGCAGCAGGGTGTTGACGACCAGTCCGATGGCGCCCGACCACACCAGCACGGCGATCACGTCGACCATCGCCGAATCGTCCAGGGCGGTGCTCGCCTGGATGAGGAAGGCGCCGATCCCGCCGGCGCCGCCGACGACGTACTCCACGCTGATGGCCAGGATGAGCGTGATCGAGGCGGCCAGCCGGATGCCGGTGAAGATGAACGGCGCGGCGCTCGGCAGCGACACCCGCCAGACGACGGCCGCGGAGCCGAAGCTGAAGGAGCGCAGCGTCTCCGCGGCCAGCGGGTCGACGTCACGCACGCCGTAGAGCGTGTTGATGAGGATCGGCCAGGACGCGGCGTAGACGATGAGCGCGACCTTGGCGTTGATGTCGGGCTGGAACAGGAACAACGCCAGCGGGATCAGCGCCACCGAGGGGATGGGACGCAGGAACTCGACGATCGCGCGGGTCATCTCCTCCACGACGGGAACGGTCCCAAGAAGCAGCCCTGCGGGGACGGCCAGCAGGATGGCCAGCGGCAGACCGATGACGGCGGCGAGCATCGTGGAGCTCAGGTCGGCGAGATATTCGGGATCGAACGCCAGGCCGACCACTCTGGCCAGGCAGGTAGAGGCCGGGGGCAGCCATTCGACCAGGCCGGTCCTGCTGGCGAGCTCCCAGACAAGCAGAAAAACCGCCACGCCGATGGCGTGGCGGATGAGCTTTCCGACCCTGGCGCGGGCGAGCGTGGAACGCCCGCCCCGCGTCAGTGTTGTGGCAGCGGTCATCCCTGCGACGTAACGATCATCGAGGAGACGTCGATCTTGTTCTTGATGAAGCCGTACTCGGCCATCAGGTCAGCCACCCGCTGAATGCGCTGGGCGTTGAGTGAGGTCGGGTAGTTGCCCAGGTTGATCGTGGCAGCGGTCGCGGCCGGGATCTGGGTGAAGGTCGGCAGGATCTTGGTCACGGCGCTGCGGTCGGTGGCGGCGACGTTCTGCGCCTTCGCCATCGCCCGCTGGAACGCGGCCATCGTCTTGGGGTTCTTGCCGATCCACTTCTCCGTGGCCGCCCAGCCGGTGATCGGCAGGCTGTCCGTGGGGCCGGACATCGTGTCGAGCAGCATCGTCGCGCCGTCTTGGTTCTTGGCCTGGCTGACGTACGGGTCGGTCATCCAGACGGCGTCCACGGCACCGCTCTTCAGCGACTTGAGCCAGTCGGTGCTCGGCACGACGACGTACTTGACGTCCTTGGTGGGGTCGAGTCCGGCGATCTTGAGGTGGGGGTTCATGGTGAGAACACCCAGGCCGACGAGGGCGTTGACGCCGATCTTCTTGCCCTTGAGGTCACCGACGCTCTTGATGGGCGAGTTCTTCGACACCATCACGCCGAAGGCCCCCGCGGCTCCCTGGTAGGAGTCCGCGATGTACTTGAACTTCTCCAGCCCCTGGGACTGGATGGACAAGATGGTGGCGTAGCTGCCCAGCACCACGTCCATGCTGCCGTTGGCGAGCTTGGGCAGTACGGCCTGCGGAGCCTGGATGGCCTCCGTCTTGACATTGAGGCCCTGCTCCTTGAAGAAGCCCTTCTCGATCGCGATGAACAGCGGGGCGGCGTCCGCCCCGGGGTACTCGCCGATCAGGAGGTCTGTCTTCTCAAGACCGTTGGCATTCGAGGCGCCTCCGGTCTTGCTATCTGAGCTGGAACACCCCGTAATGACAAGGGTGGCCACAAGTCCAATCAGGGCGGTGCGCCCTAGTGCACCGAACCTCATGTCGCGTCTCCTTCGAACGGGGGGTGATCGACGACGGTCGCACCCTAGCGCAGCTAACTCTTGCGCATGGTCCCCCGATTCTGGAAATTACCAATATATATACGGAAATGATGATCACAATGTAGGTTTGGGATGATTGTCCGAATCAAGGAGGTGGCAGCCCGGCATCCACCAGGAGGATGTGGCATTTGTCCGGGTTTGGCATGTTCTGCGAAGAGATGGGTTGACTGCGACCTTTGCGGTATTGGCCGATCTCCTGTTGTTGTGCTCAAATAAGCTCTCGCCCCATGGGTGCGTCGGCGTCACACGGCAAACACAATGCATGACGTGATCCTCTTGCACCAGACCATCAGAGGAGAGGTTGCGGAGGCCAGTGAGGAACGCATTCCCCCCAGCAGGTGGGGATCCCGGCTTAACTGCTGAAGCGCCCGCTCCTGCGGCGCTTCACGCCAAGTCAAAGCCCAAAGCACGGGCCGGGCGTGCGAAGAAGACGGGCGGCCTCGCGCTGCGCAACTGGCGCGTGCGCTCGAAGCTGCTCGTTCTGGTCGTCATTCCCACCTTGGCGGCCCTGGTCCTCGGCGGCTTCCGCGTAGCCACCTCGATCAGCAGCGCCACCGAGTACGAGAAGGTCAACGAGGTCGCCGTTCTGGCGAGCCAGCTGACCGCGCTCGCCCACGAGGTCGAGCTCGAACGTGACCTCACCGCCAG
Organism: Nonomuraea sp. NPDC052129; assembly: GCF_040680095.1. Classification (NCBI taxonomy): domain Bacteria; kingdom Bacillati; phylum Actinomycetota; class Actinomycetes; order Streptosporangiales; family Streptosporangiaceae; genus Nonomuraea; species Nonomuraea sp. NPDC052129. The sequence continues at coordinate 32,377 of NZ_JBFAVX010000061.1, forward strand.
CTTCGTCGCCCTCGGGCGCAGGAGCAGCGGCAAGGCCGACGTCGACGCCCAATACAGCACGGTCAATAAGCTTCGCGACAGCGTACGTGGCCCGGTCGACGCGCTCGCCGCTTCTGACAGCCCCCAGCGCGCGCAGGCCCTCCGCATCAAGAACCGTCTGATCGAGCTCGACCAGTCACGCAAGACCGCGGTGGACTCGCAGCTGAACGTCGGCTCCGTCATCGAGCTGTATGACCGGAGCATCTCCGACTTCATCGGGCTCAACGACAACATCGACCTGGGTGCCGCTGACAAGGAGCTCGCCGACAGCGTCTCCGGCTTCGCCGCTCTGTCCAGGGCCAAGCAGTTCCTCTCCACCCAGCGCGCGCTCCTGGTGGCCGCGCTGGCCGCCAGGCGATTCAGCAAGGACGAGCTCGACTCCTTCATCGCCGCTCGCGCCCAGCGCAACAGCGAGCTGGCGACATTCAGGGCCCAGGTGCCGCTGAACATCCGCCAGGCGTACGACGACGTCGTCAGTGGCTCGGCCGTCGACAAGTCCGAGCTGATCCAGGCCCGCGCCCTGTTCCTGCAGGACTCGGGGGCGCAGCTGGTCGACCCGGAGGTCGGCCTCCAGCGCGACGGCGAGGACTGGCTCAAGGCCGTGGGCAAGGCCATCGACGGCATGCGCAAGATCGAACAGCAGGTCTCCGACTCGATCCTGCTGCGCAGCCGCACCCTGCAGGGCCAGGAGCAGCAGGGCGCGATGATCATCGCGATCGCGATCGCCATCCTGTTGATCCTGGTGCTGGTGATCACCTCGTTCATGGCGCGCTCGCTGAGCGGCCCGCTGCGCCGGCTGCGCAGGGAGGCGCTGTTCATCGCCAGCCGCCGCCTGCCGGAGACGGTCCAGCAGCTGCGCGAGTCCGAGGCGAGCGGCCCGATGGAGGTCGAGCCGATCGGCGTCATGTCCCAGGACGAGATCGGTGAAGTCGCGCGGGCGTTCGACGAGGTACACCGGGAAGCCGTCCGGCTGGCCGGTGAGGAGTCCCGACTCCGAAGCAACGTCAACGCGATGTTCGTCAACCT
>NZ_JBFAVX010000062.1:0-32208 GCF_040680095.1 Nonomuraea sp. NPDC052129
TGGTCGGCTCATCGCCCGCACAGTTCCGGAACCAGGCACGGCAGCCACCGCGCTCGGCCGCGAACGGAAGCTGAAGGAGGCGTCCTGTGCTCAGCTGCGCCGCTCACGCTGGCGACGAAGACACCAGTACACCGCCCACCGACACCACTACCAGCGACGCGGACACGCGTCATAAACGCGACTGCAGTACTGGTGCGATCGCGTTGGCGTGGATGCCTGGCCCCGGTCGTGGCCATGCCGTCCCCGACCCCGGCGTTGTTGGCCACATGCCGACGCCGGCCCGCTGGCGCAGAGTGGGCGCTTCGAGCCAGACGCCTCTACCTCGCCGACCAGTCCACGCCCGATGACCGAATGCTCCAAGCCCCAGGCTTGGCGACGTCCGCCGGGCACGCACCCCACCTCGCGGGCCCGGCGTCGTCGCCGACGCTGTCGCCGGGGTCAACGCCACCACCACGGTGGCGACGAGAACAGCCACGTCCGTCCGGTCAACGCGGATCGCTGGTGTCATACTCTCAACCTCAGCGACCTGAGTGGACGATCGCCAGCGCGACCACGTCATCAGTTCGCATGACATTGTTCGGGGGAAGATGTGACGCGGTGTCACTAGTGCCCACCGCCGGAGCTGAACGATGCTGAGGAGCAGACCCCTGCCGTTCGATCCTGACCGCATGGTCGGGAGTCATCGGCCTGATCGGCTTCACCGTCGCCGCACTGGTCCGGATCCGTTCCCTGGGCGAGCCGAAGAACGTACAGTCCCACGGCCCGCGCCACTCGATCATCACCCTCCCCCTGGAAGTCGGCGTCCGCGAGCGCGACGTCGGCGTCGACCTACCGGGCACCTCGCAAAACGACCGTCGCGCCGGTGGCGAAGACCACCGAGACGCAGCCTTCGATACCGGCCGTTCGCGGCGATGGCGTAGCCGGGCGCACGCTGGGCGAGCTTGAGCGTGCGGCGGGCTCTGCGTGGCCTGAGCCCCGACTGAGTCAGCCCGCGAGCTGCTTCTTCAGGGCCTCGGCATCGTGAACGGCCGACATCTGCACGAACTTCCCGTCGCGGATCCGGTAGATGGCGAACTCGTCGATCTCGATCGGAGCGCCCGTGGGAGCCACCCCGAGCCATTCCTTGGTGGGGGTGCCGTGGTTGACGGAGTGGCAGGCCAGAGTTTCACCGTTGATCGCCACCTCCTTGATCTCCCAGTGGAAGTCGGGAACCGCGTCGGTGATGCCCTTGAGCGCCGCGACGACGTCCGCGCGAGTGGCCGGCTCGCCGTGCGAGAGGATGGACTCGTTGACGAACTCGTCCATGCGGTCGAACTCATGCGCGTTGAGCGCCTCGCAGTAGCGGTCGTAGAACTCGCGCATGTTGAAGTCGGACATGACTGCCTTTCTCGCCCGGTGTCCGGGCTGTCCTTGTGTACTGATGGTTCACCTGCGACATCGATACCGCGGGAGCGGCGGAGTGCGATCAATGATGCAGAGTCCGCAATTCTTTACGCATCGTCCAGAAGGAATGCTCGGTGCCGGCTTTTGGGATCCAGTGGCTGACGCGATCGGCCTGCTCCGGCTCGCACGGTGATCGGGCCCACCCGCCTTCATCAAGGTGTGCACCTATTTCCCTATCCGGCCAAGATCTGGCTCAACGGGCGCGAGCGAGCCAAACGCCAGGCCACCCAGGCCGAGATCGGCTTCACCGAGCTGTCCAACGGGTTCGCCACCACCGACGATCCGACCGTGTTGCAGGCGATCTGCGACCGGCTCGGTCCGGGCGTGATCAACGTGTTCGTACAACGCTGGCTTTCCAGGCTGCCGCTGCCGTTCACCGATACCGACCGGGACGCCGGCTACTGGTGGGAGACCTCGATGTGGCAGGTCGAGCTCTCCCGTACGAGCGTCTTCGACGCACCCCGCCACGCCCGGGGGTTCTTCGAAGCGTTGATCGCCGACAAGCTTGATCTTGGCCATCCGCACAACGTGTAGATCATCTTCAATCGCCAGATGCGGAGTGGTCCGACCACCAAGATCATCGGTGGAGGTCCTATGTGTTGAGGAATGTGTTCAGTGCGGTGTTCACCTCGTCGGCGTGGGTCCAGAGCAGACCGTGTGGGGCGCCTTCGATCTCGACATACTCGGCCTCGGGGAACGCCGCGTGGAAGCGACGCCCGGTGGCGTCGATGGGGAGGATGTTGTCCTTGGTGCCGTGGAGGATCAGCGCCGGCTTGCCACTGGCGCGCACCGCCTCGACGTCACCGCGGAAGTCCTCGATCCAGGACGGGACGACCGCGTACGCGGCGACCGGGGCGCTGCCGATCGCGACGTTCCAGCTGGCGGTGACGGCCTCCTGGCTGATCCGGGAGCCGAGGTTCTCGTCCAGGTTGTAGAAGTCCGAGTAGAACCGCGTGAACCAGGCGTACCGGTCGCCCTTCGCGGCTGCGGAGATGCCGTCGAACACCTCCTGCGGAACCCCCTCGGGGTTGTCGTCGCGGGCGACGAGGAACGGTTCGAGCGAGGCGAGGAACGCGAGCTTCGCTACTCGCTCATGCCCGTAGCGTGCCACATACCGGGCCAGTTCCCCGGTGCCCATCGAGAAGCCGACCAGCACCACATCGCGCAAGTCCAGGGTCTCCAGGACCATGTTCAAGTCTGCGGCGAAAGTGTCGTAGTCATAACCGGAGCCGACCTTCGACGACTGCCCGAATCCGCGACGGTCGTAAGTGATGACTCGGTACCCGGATGCGAGGAGTTCGCGCGTCTGACGCTCCCAGCTGTGCCCGTTCAGCGGGTAGCCGTGGATGAGGACGACCGGTTGCCCCGCCCCCTGGTCCTCGTAATACAGCTCGACCGGCGTGCTGTTCTCGTTCCCAACGGTGATGTATCCCATGATCTTCCCTTTCGGTGCTGACCAGCCCAACGCTGGCGCGCGTGACCAGTGCGATGTCGGCGGGTGTCGGCTGGCGGAAGACACCGCCATTCGCGGCGAATTCATCGCCATGCATTCTCAGATGGCGAGCAAACAGCGGGCACACAGGCACGACGGTGAGGTTCTTGCGAATGCTGTCTGCGAGCGCCTCACGCACCAGCAGCCCAGCCAGACCTCGTCCACTGAACTCATGGTCTACCCCGGTGTGGAAAAATATCCGGTCATCGTCTTCCTCGGGAAAGTCGACGAAGTCGACCCTGCCGACGGGTGATTCATTGGCGAGGTTCACCGTGTAGGAGCTGGTCAGGCTGGCGACCTCGAGCCTGACCGTCGCGGATGCGCCGCTGTTGTCAACTGATCCCTGAGTCATCTGGCTGTCCTTTTTGTGAATAGGCCAGAGACGGTTCAGTGGCCGGAGCAGGGGTGCTGGTGAGCGCGCGAAGCTGCTCGGCGTCGACATTGGCTCCGAAGGCAGGGGTGCCGGGCTCGAGCCGGGCACCCGCCGCGAGGTCACCGATGGCGAGTGGGTCGAACCCAAGTGTGTCGATCAGCTCTGACACGGCGGTGAGATCCTCGGGTGAGTCACCGGCGATCGCGATCGCCTTGCGCCCGAGGTGGCCGGATGGGCGAGCCCCGTCTTCGAGGTCGTGATAGCCCATGTGGTTGAAGGCTTTCACGACTCGCGCGCCCGTCAGGAACTGCTGCACGACTTCGCTCGAGGACGTACCGGGCGGGACGATCGTGTCGCGGGGACCATCGATTTCCCACCAGTGGTTCATCGCATCCACGACCGGCTTCCCCCGCAACGCCGGGACAGGGAGGTTGCGGAGTTTGCCGAGCGGGAGAGCGAGGATCACTACGTCCGCGGCTTGCGCGGCCTCGGCTGGCCACACGGCGGTCGCGCCAGGGGTGAGCACTTCGGTGGTCAGCGCGATCTTCGCGGGGTCACCGGAGCCGGAGACCAGAACCCGGTAGCCGGCAGCGACCGCCAGGCGCGCCAGGACGGTGCCCACCTTCCCGGCCCCCAGGATCCCGACGGTGGCCACGGGGGTGGTCATCGTGTCGCCGCCGTGACGGCGGCCTGTTCGGCCAGCAGCTCGCGGACCCGGGGGATGACCTGGGTGCCGTACAGTTCGACCGAACGTAGCCGGGCGGTGGCTGAAACGGTGCCGGCGGCGGAGTAGATCATGTCGAACCGGCCCGCATCCAGCACCCGGATCGCGTGGGCGATCTTGTTCGCGACCGTCTCGACCGAACCGACATACAGCGACCCGCGCCCCACCTCGGCGTCGAACTCCTCCCGGCGAAGCGGTGGCCAGCCGCGCAGCGCCCCGATCCGGTCGCGGATCTCCCGGTACCCGGGGTAGAACAGCTCTTTGGCTTCTTCGTCGGTGGCGGCGACGAAGCCGGGCGAGTGCATCCCGACCGGCTGTGCGGTGGTGCCGAGCTCCTGGTTCGCCCGCCGGTAAAGATCCACATAGGGAGCGAACCGGGCGGGGGCGCCGCCGATGATGGCGAGCATGAGCCGGAACCCGTAGTGGGCGGTACGGAGCACGGACTGCGGTGACCCACCGACTCCCACCCAGGTGCTGAGCCGTCCCGAATCGGTCTTCGGGTACACGTCCGCGTCATTCAGGGCGGCCCGGGTGGTGCCCTCCCAGGTGACCGGCGTCTCGTCCAGGAGCCGGTGGAACAGGTCGATCTTCTCCTCGAACAGCACCTCGTAGTCCTTCAGGTCGTACCCGAACAGCGGGAACGACTCGGTGAACGAACCACGTCCGAGGATCACCTCCGCCCGGCCGCTGGAGAGCGCGTCCACGGTCGCGAACCGTTGGAAGACCCGCACCGGGTCGTCCGAGGACAGCACTGTGACACCTGAGGCGAGCCGAATGCGCTTCGTGGCGGTCGCGATGCCGGCCAGCACCGTCTCCGGGCTGGAGATCGCGAACTCCGGCCGGTGGTGCTCCCCCAACGCGACCACGTCGATCCCGACCTGATCGGCCAGCACGGCCTCGGTCACCGCGGCGCGGATCGCCTGCGCGTGCGAGACGACCTCACCCCGAGTGTCACGGGGCCGGTCCCCGAAGCTGTCGATACCGAACTCGATCTTCGAAACGTCCATCATGGCAACTTCCTCAGAGCTTTCGTTGTGCCCGTGCGCGACGGTGCGAGATTCACGAGAGGTAGGGGTAGCGGAAATCGCCTGAAATGTATTCGGCCGGGGCGACGACGACCTGCGTGTACGAGTGCTTGAATTGTTCCGGACCGGCGTCGGTGACGCTCTGGAATCGCACCTGGATGACGCGGGGATGCTCCCACTAGCCCCCGATTCCGAATGTGACCGCACCGAAGGCGGCCTGGGGCACGCCACGTGCCCCAGGCTCGCCTCCGGCTCAGCGCCCGTCGGCGCTACACACCAGCTCCATCGGTGGTGGGTGTGGCCAGCAGTTGCAGCTCCCAGGCGAACGCGATCCCGCTGGCGCCACCGTGCTCCTGGAGAATCTGCGTGAGCTCGGGGGGCGTCGGCTCGCGCGCCCAGTCGCGCTGCCATTCCCCGGACACTGCCATCCAGGTGATGGGCACCACGCCGGCCTGCTCCATGCGGCGTACCGCCATGTCGTGCGCCTCGGCACTGACCCCGCCGCAGGCGTCGGTGACGACGAAGACGTCGTAGCCCTCACCCAGCGCCTGGATGGCGGGCATGGCGACGCAGATCTCCGTCCACAGCCCGGCGATGATCAGCTTCTTGCGCCCCGTCTTCTCCACGACGTCGACGACACGACGGTCTTCCCAGGTGTTGATGTACGTGCGGTTGATCGGTTTCTGGTCCGGGAACACGTCCTGGAGAGCCTTGATGAGGTAACCGCCACGTTCTTCGATCACCGTGGTCAGCACAGTGGGGACGTCGAACGCCTTGGCGAGCTTGGCGAGGCCGACGACGTTGTTGACGATCATGGTTGGTTCATGGCTGTTGAGATTGGTGAACTGGTAGGGCTGGTGGTCGATGAGCACCAGGACGCTCTCCTCGGGGGTGAGCAGCGCCTCGAGTCCGGTCTTTGCGGTGCGCGTCACTGTGTTCCTTCTGCGTGATGGGTTGAACGTTCGACGGTCAGAGTCAGAGCTGTTCGGGTGATGCCAGCCGGTAGACGAACTGGCCGAGTCCGGACTGCGCGATCGCGAACATCGGGTCGGCCAGGCCTTCCTGCGTGGCGGCCATGCTCAGGTCACCAAGGCGGACCGCCTCGTATCCGGCGTCGAGACTGAGCTGCCTGACAACGCCCTGGACTTCGTCGTCACCGGACCACAGGTTGCTCGGCCGTACACGGGCATCGGCGACCTGCCCGAGGAGAGAGGCGAAGTTGGTGCTGAACGCCTTCGCCGTCGGCCCGCCCGTCACCGACTGGACGTACTCGGCGTTGGAGGAGAACCCGGCCGGAGGCCGGGTACCGCCGTAGAGGTTCGTGGCGTCGAGCACTGTCTTGCCCTCGAGCCCGACGACGGATGACAGCGCCACCTCCACGGTGGTTCCCGGGACGGCGAGCAGTACCGCGTCCGCGGTGCCGACATTGCCGCCTCCACGCCCCAGCCGCGTCACCTGGTGCCCGGCACGTTCCCACAGGCCGGCCAGCCCGCCGCCGACGTTGCCTCGTCCGATCACGGTGATGTTCATGCTTCATTCCTTGCGAGGCTGAGGTGGTTTGTCGGCCGGTCACGCGAACCGAAACCGGCTCCGACCAGGCTCGACGGGGCACGTTGGAACGTCCCCCACGTCGTGAGAACGACACTACGGCGGCCATCCAGCGGGCGTCCAAGACTTGTCCGGACCTCCAGCGGTAGGATTTGTCTATCGATGTCAGCCCCCGTGTCCTCCGCTACTTCATGGCCGTAGCCGAGGAACTCCACTTCGGTCGCGCGGCCACGCGTCTCTACATCGCTCAGCCATCCCTGAGTCATCAGATCCGCAAGCTCGAGGAGACCCTCGGCACCCCGTTGTTCGTGCGTTCGAGCCGTAGCGTGCAGCTCACCGCCGCGGGCCGGACACTGGCTCGCGAGGCGCCGAAAGCGCTGGCCGCGCTGGAGCAAGCCGTGCAGCTCACCCGGCTGGCCGGGGCAGGGATCGCGACGACGATTCGGTTGGGCTACACACCGGTGACAAGCTTCGACACGCTCACGGCGCTCCTGGACACTCTCCGGGAAGACCATCCCGACGTCCTGGTCGACGCTCGAGAGTTCTTCAGCGCCGAGATTCCCGAACGTCTCCGTGCCGGCGACCTGGACGCCGGTCTCGCTCTCTCACCGCAGCCCCTCGACGGGGTAAATGGCGAGCTCCTCCGCGAAGAGCCCGTCTCCGCGGTCCTCAGCGCTCGCCACCGCCTCGCTGACGTGCCGAAGATCCCACTGGCGGAGCTGCGCGACGAGACGCTGCTGCTGTTCGCCCGCCACCACGCCCCGGCGTACTACGACGCCATCGTCGCCGCGTGCCACGAGGCGGGCTTCTCACCGGATATCTGCGCGTTCGATGAACCACCGGTGAACGCCATGCTCGCCCGGCTCTCCAGCGGACGCGAGGTCAGCTTGGCCCCGACATCGTTCGCTGAGCACGCCGCGAAGACCAGCCCCGGCATCGTTCTTCGTGGCGTCGTCGATCCGCCGATCATGGCAGAACTCTCCGTGCTGTGGCCCGCGAACGATCCGTCACCCGCCATCGTGACCGTCGTCGACACCGCCCGACGTTGCGCTGAACGCAACAAATGGCTACGCAACCCCATGACGTGACGCGTGAAGACGCACCGTTTCGACGATTCGGAACACGAGACGTACTCCGACAGCAGCGGCAAGTCCGGCGGTCAGAAGGAGAAGCTCGCCTAAACCATCCTGGCGGCCTCACTGGCCTACCAGTTCAAACTCGAATGGAGCGCCACCCGGTCCAAGACCTTCCGATTCGCGGTGATCGACGAGGCGTTCGGCCGAGGCTCGGACGAGTCGACCCGGTTCGCACTCAAGCTGTTTCGCAGCCTCGGACTGCAGCTCATGATCGTCACACCACTGCAGAAGATCCACATCATCGAGCCGTTCGTATCGGCCGTCGGCTACGTCGACAATGTCAACGGCCAGTACTCCCGCCTGCAGACCATCACCATCGAGGAGTACAAAACCCGTCAGCTCGCCCACGTAGCAGGCCTGCGCCCATGACCTGGACGACGCCGGACCACGTCCGGGGCTTGCTCACGAAGCGCTGGGCGTCCGGCAAGTACCTGACCTGGCTCGCCACAGGAGAACCCTGGCAGCCGATCGAGGTGCCGATCCGCGGACCCCGCCCGAGCGAGCTGGCGGCACGGTTCGAGGAGGTTCGCACCTGGGTCGCCCAATGGGAGAAGCAAACCCGGCTGCGCGTGGAGTACAAGCCGATCGGCGGTCGGACCATCGGCGCGAACACCATCCCGGCCCGCGCCTGGATCGACGACCAGGACACCCTCTGGGCCCTACTCAAGACCAGCAGCGACGTCCGCACCTTCCGTGCCCTCCACGCCAACGCTGCCGGCTCGCCTCAGATCGCCGCCTGGATGGCCGCCAACCCCATGAAGGTGCTGGCTCTCGCCGACACCTGGCCATCGATCGTGGCGATCGTCCACTGGATCGATCAGCATGCTCGCCAGGGCTTGTATCTGCGGCACATCGACGTACCTGGCGTCGATACCAAGTTCATCGAACGCTATAAGGGGGTGTTGACCGCGCTCCTCGACGCTCGACTCGACCCGACGCGCGTCCGTGACGACCTGCCACGTTCGGACTTCGAAGGACGATACGGCTTCCGCAAGAAACCCCAGCAGGTCCGCTTCCGTCTGCTGGACGGTTCGCATCTGGCTGGTTTCACCGACCTGACCGTACGTACCGAGGAGTTCGCCTCTCGACTCGCCCCGGTGACCATCGTGTACGTTGTCGAGAACGAAACCAGCTATCTGACCTTTCCCCGCCGTGCCTGGTGTCATGGCCATCTTCGGCAGTGGATACTCCGTTGGCGTGCTGGAGTCACTTCCGTGGCTGGCCTACACCGAACTGATCTTCTGGGGAGACATCGATACTCACGGCTTCGCCATCCTCGACAGGCTCCGAAGCCGGTACCCGCACGTCATCTCCATGCTGATGGACCGGGACACCCTCATGGACCATCAAGCGCACTGGACCCAGGAACCCAGCCAGGTTACCCAGCCCCTCGCCCACCTGACGGCGGCCGAGGCGGGCCTGTGGCACGAGCTGCGCGCCCACAGCCACGGGCCCTCGATCCGCCTTGAACAGGAACGCATTCGTTTCTCCGCGATCAAAAGATCACCGCAATGAATACGCCCTGACGACCCGCGCGACCCACAAGCTACTGGGTATAAGGCGTGCTCCGATGGATTCGGTGTCGTAACATGCCCGAACCGGTAAGGATGAGCGGCAGGAGCGCGCAGCGAGCGCGGGTGTCAGTGATGTGGGGGATACAGGCGCTCCAGCCGGTCGGCGTGGACGGCGTATATGAAGGGGCCAGGAGTATTGGAGGCGGCGAAGACGGCCTGCTGGTTGGTGAAGAAGCGTTCGGCGTAGGCGGCGGAGGTGAGATCGCCGCGGGTGATGACGAAACAGCGGGCCTGATGCTCGATGACGGCGGCAATCTCTGCTTGCCGGTACCGGATGCGTTTGTCCTTCATGAGGACGGCCCAGCCGAGTTTGGCGCTGTCTTCGATCCAGCGGGTGTCTTCGATCGTTTCGTCTTGGGGCACGCCGTAGTGTTCGGCGAGGGTGATCAGGTCCCATCCGGCTTCGCGGAGCAATCTGGGGACTGCGACCCGGCCGAGGCTGCGGTCGACGAAGAACTTACGCGGCTGTTCGAGTGGCGACACGCAGGACGTCCTCGATCTCGTCGCGGGTGAGCCCGTATTCCTCTGCTACGACGTCGACGGGTTCACCGGCCCGAAACAGATCGATCACGTCTTCGAGCTTGGCGCCGCCGTGGGCGAACCGGGGCCGGCCGAAGGCATGGTCGGCGTCGACCGTGACCTTGGCGACGCGGTATTGCGGGAGGGTGATCACCTGGGCGTAGCCATCGTGGGCGAAGTCCACCCGGCGCAGGTAGCTATCCACGACCTCGGTGAAGACGCGTTGGTTGTTCCGGACGACGACCAGTTCGCGCGCCGAGTCGTCGCCGACGTTCTCGGCGTAGTCGTAGAGGACTTCGGCGCCGTCGGTGAAGAGCCGGCGGCTGGCAAGGGCGTGTTCCAGGCCGAGTTCGCGCTGGAGTGCGTCGATCGCCGGGCGGATGCGCTGGAGTGGCACGCCTGCCTGCCGGAACGCGGCCAGGGCGTATCCCTCGGCCAGTCCGATGAAAGGCACCGAGGCCTCGTTCGGCCGCCCCGCTCGAACGGCAGTGATGACCGGCTTGGTGTGAACGGCTCGGCCGTCACGTTGGCGGCGCTGGTAGCCGAAGGCCCAGGTGGTGAAGGTGGAGGCGGGGATCGAGAGGTAGCCGGCCGCTTCGGCGATGCCGTACAAGGGTGTGGCGAACCGATCGATGGCCATGCCCACCCCCTGGGTTCACGTCGTTGATCCCCTCTATCATGCATCATCGCGGCGCCTTAGGCGCCCGGAATCTGCGCCGATGAAGTGGACGGGCGTTTATTGAAGCGGCTCGTATCCGCGCCGCGATCATGGCCTCGGGAAAGAGGTATCCGGCGTGATTCGGATTCCTGGGGGTCCGGGGGCGAGGTGGTGGCGGGTCCTGCTCCCTGCCAGCTCATAGCCAGCAACAGGGGGTTGACTGCATAAATGGCATTTCGTGTGATTTGGTCATTTATCGTCTTCTGTGCATATGGCTTCAAGGCTATATGAGTGGGATTTCTCGTGTGTGCTGATGTGGGTTCGTTCATTCTGAGCGAGTGCCTTCAAATCCGACGAGGTCGGGGAGAACCATGACGCTGCCGGGTACACGTGGGGACGGGTTGCTGGCGTGGGTGGAGCGGTCGCGGAATCGGCCTGCGGCGCGGCGCGGGGGTGCGTTGCGGTTCGCCTTCTACGGCCGGGTGTCGACGGAGGATCATCAGGATCCGGTGACGTCGCGGGCACGGCAGCGGGCTCAGGCCGAGGCGCTGGTGGCGGGGTCCGGCCGGATCGTGGCGGAGTTCTTCGACGTGGGGGAGAGCCGGGTACTGCCCTGGTCAAGGCGGACGCAGGCGGCTGCGCTGGTACTGGCGATGCCCGATCCGGATCGGGTCTTCGACGCGATCGTGGTGGGCGAGTACGAGCGTGCGTTCTACGGTAATCAGTTCAGCCTGATGGCTCCGTTGTTCGAACACTACGGTGTGCAGTTGTGGCTGCCGGAAGCTGGTGGCCGGGTCGATTTCCAGGCCGAAGGCCACGAGCGGTTGATGGTCGAGCTGGGGGTTCAGTCGAAACGGGAGATCACCCGGACACGGATCCGGGTACGGACGGCGATGGCCGCCCAGGAGAGCGTGCAGGGCCGGTATCTGGGCGGGCGGCCGCCGTACGGGTATCGGCTGGTGGACGCGGGACCGCATCCCAACCGGGCGCACGCGGCGTGGGGCCGCCGCGCGCATCGGCTGGAGCCGGATCCGGCGGCCGCTGAGATTGTGAAGTGGATGTTCGGCCGGCGACTGGCTGGGCATAGGCTGGCGCGGATCACTCGTGCCCTGAACGACATGGACATCCCCTGCCCGTCGGTGGCGGACCCGCAGCGCAATGCGCATCGGAGTGCCGAGCGGTGGACACTGACTACGGTCCGCGCGATCCTGGCCAATCCCCGCTACACCGGTCATGAGGTGTGGAACCGGCAGCCGTCGGCGTACGACCTGATCGACACGTCGAATACCGGCCTGGGTCATCGTCAGGTTCAGCGGTGGAGTCTGCCTGAGGACTGGGTCATCTCTGAGCGGCCCGCGCGCGAGGCCCTGGTCAGCCAGAGCGACTTCGTCGCCGTCCAGGGCATCCGGGCCCCCTCCGGCCGTTCCAATCGCACATACCGCTTGGCCGGGCTGCTGCGCTGCGGCTCCTGCCACCGGCGGCTGGAGTCCTGCTGGTCCGGCAATCGGGCCGCCTACCGCTGCCGGCAAGGCCACACCAGCGCCTCCCACGCCGATCCGCAGCGGCTCAAGAACCTGTACATGCGTGAGGACCACCTCGTGGCCCGTCTGCCGGCTCTCTATCTGCTCCTGGCCGGGGAGCCGGATGGCCGGGCCCCCGGAGCCGAAGAGATCATCGGCTATCTGCGCGCCCGGCACATCGACCTGGTCTACGACCGAGTGCGTGGTGCTCTGCGGGCGGACGCGTCTGGAGCAACGCCGGTTGTTGTGGACCGCCAGGCAGGCTGAGCCAGCACAGGACCGGAAGGAGGTAGCGCCTGCAAACGAAATCACCCGAGTTCAGCAGAAGCTGATCTCGGGTGACCGATCATCATGTCCGGAATCATCCAGACATATACAACTTACGTGTCCGAGGGGGGACTTGAACCCCCATGCCCCGCAAAGGGCACTAGCACCTCAAGCTAGCGCGTCTGCCTATTCCGCCACCCGGACTTGGTGCCTGCACGTGGGACCGTCATCCCGCGTCGGCTCCGTAAGGTTAGCAAACTCTGAGGGGTGCGTCATACCAGGATTCCGGAGGGAGGATGAGACGGCAATACGTACCCGATCGTAAGGAGCCTTCATGGCCGAGGACGAGGTCGTCGAGCTGTGCCGTGATCTGATCCGTATCGATTCGACCAACGCCGGTGACAACGCGGGGCCCGGGGAGAGGGCGGCGGCCGAGTATGTCGCGGAGAAGCTCGCCGAGGTAGGGCTTGAAGCGACGATCCTGGAGAGCGACGATCGGCGGGCGAACGTCGTCGCGCGTATCGAGGGCACCGATCCGGGCCGTGACGCGCTGCTGTTGCACGGGCATCTCGACGTCGTGCCGTTCGACGCGGGTGACTGGCGGCATCATCCGCTCTCGGCGGAAGTGGCCGACGGTTGCGTCTGGGGGCGCGGGGCTGTGGACATGAAGGACATGGACGCGATGATCCTGGCGGTCGTACGGCAGCGGCTCAGGGAGGGGCGCCGGCCGGGGCGTGACGTGGTGCTCATGTTCACCGCCGACGAGGAGGCGGGCGGGGAGTACGGGGCGAAGTTCCTGGTCGAGGAGCACCCGGAGCTGTTCGAGGGGGTCACGGAGGCGATCGGGGAGGTCGGCGGGTTCAGCGTGTCGATCGGGGAGGATCACCGGCTCTACCTGATCGAGGCCGCGGAGAAGGGCATGGCGTGGATGCGGGTGACCGCGAACGGCCGGGCCGGGCACGGGTCGATGCTCAACCTGGACAACGCCGTGACCGAGCTCGCCGACGCCGTGGCGCGTGTGGGGCGGTATGAGTGGCCGGTACGGCTGACGCCGACCATGAGCAGGTTCCTGGAGGAAATAGGCGGCGGCGATCCCGAGGCCGCGATCGCCAAGCTGGGGCCGGTGGCCAGGATGCTGGGTGCGGGGCTGCGCAACACGGTCAATCCGACCATGCTGGAGGCTGGTTACAAGGCGAACGTGGTGCCGCAGACGGCCTCGGCGACCATCGACGGGCGGTTCCTGCCGGGGTTCGAGGAGGAGTTCTTCGCCACGGTCGACGAGTTGCTCGGGCCCAACGTCACGAGGGAGTTCGTGCAGCACCAGGTGGCGCTGGAGTTCGGCTTCGAGGGGCCGCTGGTGACGGCCATGGTGGAGGCGCTCCTGGCCGAGGACCCGGCTGGGCGCGCCGTGCCGTACACGATGTCCGGAGGGACGGACCTCAAGTCGTTCAGCAGGCTCGGAATCCGGGGCTACGGGTTCGCGCCGCTCAAATTGCCTGCGGACCTGGACTTCTCTGGAATGTTTCATGGGGTCGACGAGCGGGTGCCGGTGGATTCGCTCAGGTTTGGGGTGCGGGTGCTTGACCGCTTCCTGGATCACTGCTGAAAACCCCTTGCGGCAACCTTGAGTGATGCTACGGTTACGGATCGTTGAGGGGTGAGTCCACGGACCGGCCTCACATTGTGAGGTCGGTCCTGGTGCTTCTGAAGGAGGGTTCACGTGGCACGCATGCCGGTGCGGTGGTGGCGGGCAATGCCCGCCCTCGCTTCCCGGCGCGTGCCCGTGATCATCTTCGCGGAGGATGCGATCGCCGATCGGGCCGCCCGGATGGCGCGGTTCGCGGCCGGCGCCCGCCAGGTCATCGCACGAGTAGTCGCGGCCGGCGTCCTGCTGGCCGCGGGGTGGCTGCTCGCCGTTCTCTTCGGACTGCTCTTCGCCGCTCCGGCGGCCGCGGATTCCACCGCGGCGACAGGGACGGCCACAGCAGCCGGCACCTCTCACACCGTCACCGGGTCCATCACGGACGGTTTCCCCACGGCTGACGGAAGGGTCTCGGCGTCGGACAACGCCGAGATGATCGGAAAGGTCTCGGCGTCGGACAACGCCGAGGCGATGGCGGGGCGGACGGTCGACGGGCTCAACAGCCAGTCCGATCCCGGCCTGCCGCCTGCTTCTCCTGCGACCGACATCCTGGACACCAATGGTCTGGTGCCCAACGGCGGTGGCAGCGGCCCGTTCGGGCCAAGCATGGGAGATATCGCGCGGTCCTTCTTCGACCCGCGTATCGAGGCTCGGCGCGCCCCCTTGGCGTCCGTGCTTCCTCCGGTCGTCCGCACAGCGGCGGATGACCCCTCTTTCTCACCTGACTGACCCCCGCCACAGATTCCGATGAGTACGGCGGCGGAGCGCGGCTAGATCCCCTCCGCCAGCGGGTGACATGTCAGTCATCTTGGTTCGCGATTCCCCGAGGTCTCCGCTGTGCGCGGCGCACTGCGACCTCGCATGCCCTCGGCTGCCCGCGAACCGTCAGGTATCCCCCTATGAACCAAGTAGGAGCATCCATCATGCGTACGTGGGCGAAGGCTTCGGCCCCCGCGGCTCTTCTAGCTGTAGCCGTCATGTCCTTCGGCAGCGGCACCGCGCTGGCCGACACCTCCGGCGACTCTTCCGTCGGCGGTGGCAACCAGGTCAACCTGCCTGTCTCGCTGCCGATCGACATCAGCGGCAACTCCGCCGCCGTGCTGGGCAAGTCCCAGGCGAGTTCCCAGGGCGGCGCCACGGTCGTCAACACCGGCAAGGGCGGCACCTCCGACAGGACCTCCGGCGACGGGAGCGTCCTTGGCGGCAACCAGGTCAACGCGCCGATCAACGCGCCGATCAACGCCTGTGGCAACGCGGTGGCCGTGATCGGCAGTTCTGACGCGGGCTGCAAGGGCGGCGCCACGGTCAAGAACACCGGCAGGGCCGGCAGCGCCAACAAGACCTCCGGCAAGGGAAGCGTCCTCGGCGGCAACCAGGTCAACGCGCCGATCAACGTCCCGATCAACGCCTGCGGCAATGCCCTGTCCCTGATCGGCAAGTCCGACGCGGGCTGCAAGGGCGGCGCCACGGTCAAGAACGCCGGCAAGGGCGGGGCCGGTGGCAACCACACCTCGGGCAAGGGCTCCGTGCTCGGCGGCAACCAGGTCATCGCGCCGGTCAGCGCCCCGATCAACATCTGTGGCAACTCGGTGGCCGTGCTCGGCAGGGCGTTCGCCGGCTGCAAGGGCGGCGCCACGGTCAAGAACGGCGGGCACACCCACTACCGGGGCGGTCACGGCTCGACGGGCAACGACACCGACGGGCGCTTCGGGGTCGGCAGCGGCAACCAGGTCATCGCACCGATCAGCCTGCCCATCGTGGCCTGCGGCAACGCCGTCGGCAACGCGCACGCCGGCTGCAAGGGCGGCGCCTCGGTCAAGAACACCGGCAAGGGTGGCCCTGGTGGCAACACCACATCCGGCAAGGGTTCCGTGCTCGGCGGCAACCAGGTGATCGCGCCGATCACCGCGCCGGTCAACGTCTGTGGCAACGCGGTGGCCGTGATCGGCAAGGCGTTCGCGGGCTGCAAGGGCGGCGCCACGGTCAAGAACGGTGGCAGGGGCGGCGCCGGGGGCAACCACACCTCGGGCAAGGGCTCTGTGCTCGGCGGCAACCAGGTGGTCGCCCCGATCACCGCGCCGGTCAACGTCTGCGGCAACGCCGTGGCAGTGCTCGGGCTGTCCGGGGCCCGCTGCAAGGGCGGCGCCTCGGTGGTCAAGAACGGCGGTTCGGGCGCGGGTGGCAACACCACGTCCGGCAAGGGTTCCGTGCTCGGCGGCAACCAGGTGATCGCGCCGATCACCGCGCCGGTCAACGTCTGCGGCAACGCCGTGGCAGTGCTCGGCGACGCCGCGGCCGGGTGCCTCGGTGGCTCGAGCGTCGGCAAGCCGGGACACGATGGCTACCACCCCTACGGCCACTACAGCTACCACCAGGCCGCCGACTCCAAGTCCGGCGGTGTGCTTCCCGCGCTTCCCCCGGTCCCGGTCCTGGGCAGCCTGCGGGGCGTGGGCAACATCACTCCGATGCGTGGCGGCGGCTCGCCCGAGCTGCCGGTCGTAGGCGACATGCCCCTGGTCGGTGACCTGCACGAGATGTTCGGCCTGCCCGAGCTGCCCGGTCTGCCCGGCCAGCCCGCCACCCCGGTGAGGCACGTCACCCCGGCCAAGCACGTCAAGAACGGCAAGGCTCCGGTCACTCACGCCGCCCGCGCCGAGGACACGCAGTCGCCGCTGGGCTCGGCGACCTCGCTGATCGCCGGCACCCCCGTCGGTGGTGCGGTGAAGCTCGCGACCAGCAGCCTGCCCACCGGCGACCTGGGGCTGATGAGCGCGGCTCAGCCCGCGGGCGTCACCGGGATGACCACCGGCTCGCTGTTCGCGCTGGTCCTGGGCGCGATGTTCGCCGCCTCGGCCACGCTGTTCGCGGCCACCCGCCGCTTCCGGCTCGGCCGGAAGTAATGACAAGAACGTCTACCGCTCACAGCCGGTGAGCGAGTAGCGAAAGACGCTTTGCCCGTTCCGGGGGCGCGGCCCGGGGCGGGCAAAGCCATGTCTGATCACAGGGTGCTGCGGACACGCATGACCTTGCGGCGCAACCGTACATGACGGCTTCCGTCAGGGTGCAGGCGCACGCGCGAGAGCTCCCACTGACCGTACTCCGCGTGTTCGGTGAGCAGCTGACGTGCTGCTTCGCGGGAGAGGTCGCGCGGAATGAAGATATCCATGTAGGAGTAGTCGAGCACAACGATTAGTCTCCAGGGTGAGTCAGGGCGCAATGCCGCTCGATGGGGCTTATTCTGCGTGCTTGTGGGTGGGCCCGGAAGCTAGTGGGTAGCCCTGGGGGAAGGAAATTTCCGCGAGTCGGGTTACCTTTCAGATCTGTGCCGGCTCCCGGCAGGGGGAATTGCAAGCGAACAGTGAGGTAGGAAGCAGCGTGCCAGCCAACAACGGCAGCACCGGCGGAACCCGACGCCTGGTGATCGTCGAGTCGCCGGCCAAGGCGAAGACGATCAAGGGATACCTCGGTGCTGGCTACATGGTCGAGTCCAGCATTGGCCATATCCGCGATCTGCCGGAGCGGGCCGATGACATCCCCGAGAAGTACAAGGGGGAGCCATGGGCGCGCCTCGGGGTCAATGTCGAGCATGAGTTCGAGCCGCTGTACGTCGTCAACCCCGACAAGAGGTCGCAGGTCAGCAAGCTGAAGCAGCTGCTGAAAGATGCCGACGAACTCTACCTGGCCACTGACGAGGACCGCGAGGGCGAGGCCATCGCATGGCACCTGCGCGAGGTGCTCAAGCCCAAGGTGCCGGTGCACCGCATGGTCTTCCACGAGATCACCCCGCAGGCCATCCGGGACGCGGTGGCCAATCCGCGCGACCTGAACCTGCGCCTCGTCGACGCCCAGGAGACCAGGCGCATCCTCGACCGGCTCTATGGCTACGAGGTCAGCCCGGTCCTGTGGAAGAAGGTCAAGCCGCGGCTGTCGGCGGGCCGGGTGCAGTCGGTGGCGACCAGGCTGGTGGTGGAGCGTGAGCGGGAGCGCATGGCGTTCACGTCCGCCCATTACTGGGACCTGCAGGCGCTGTTCGACACGGGCAAGGCCGAGGAGCGTCCGCGTGACTTCACCGCAACGCTGACCTCGGTCGACGGCAAGCGGGTCGCCCAGGGACGCGACTTCGCCACCACCGGCCTGCTGAAGACGAACGACGTGCTCCACCTGTCGGAGGCCGCCGCCGGTGAGCTGGCGGGCCGGCTCCAGGGTTCGTCGTTCGCGGTCAAGTCCGTCGAGCGCAAGCCGTATACCCGTAAGCCGTACGCTCCCTTCCGGACGACCACTTTGCAGCAGGAGGCGAGCCGCAAACTGGGCTTCTCCGCCAAGTACACGATGCAGGTGGCGCAGCGGCTCTACGAAAACGGCTTCATCACCTACATGCGTACCGACAGCATCACGCTGTCGGAGACGGCGGTGGCGGCCGCGCGCTCCCAGGCGATCAAGCTGTACGGCTCTGCGTACGTTCCCGACAAGCCGCGTGTTTACACCAGCAAGGTCAAGAGCGCGCAGGAGGCGCACGAGGCCATTCGGCCTTCCGGGGAGGAGTTCCGCACTCCCGGTGAGACCGGGCTGAACGGTGACCAGTTCCGCCTGTACGAGCTGATCTGGCAGCGGACCGTCTCGTCCCAGATGAAGGACGCGGTCGGCGAGTCCGTCACGGTCAAGGTGCGCGGCGCGTCGGCCACCGGCGAGGACGTCGAGTTCAGCGCCTCGGGCCGGACGATCACGTTCTACGGCTTCCTCAAGGCGTACGTCGAGGGCGCCGACGATCCGTCGACCGACCGCGACGACTCCGAGAAGCGGCTGCCGAACCTGACCGAGGGCGACGCGCTGAGCGTCTCGCGGCTCGACGTGGCCGGCCACTCGACCAAGCCGCCCGCCCGCTACACCGAGGCTTCGCTGGTCAAGGAGATGGAGGATCGGGAGATCGGGCGTCCTTCGACGTACGCCTCGATCATCGGCACGATCCTCGACCGTGGCTACGTGTTCAAGAAGGGCACCGCGCTGGTGCCGTCCTTCCTGGCGTTCGCCGTGGTCAACCTGCTGGAGCAGCATTTCGGTAACCTGGTCGACTACGACTTCACCGCCGAGATGGAGAAGGTGCTCGACGACATCGCCAACGACCGGGCGGAGCGGGTGCCGGAGCTGCAGCGCTTCTACTACGGCGAGGACGGCGACGAGGGCCTGAAGGAGATGGTCACCGACCTCGGCGACATCGACGCCAAGGAGATCAGCTCCTTCCCGATCAAGGGCACCGACATCGTCATCAGGGTCGGGCGATACGGCCCATACCTTGACAGGGGTGGCGCTCGGGTGAACGTGCCCGAGGACACGACCCCCGACGAACTGACCGCCGAGAAGGCGGAGGAGCTCTTCTCGCGGCCCACCGGCGACCGCGAGATGGGGACCGACCCGGTGACCGGGCACATGATCGTCGCCAAGGACGGGCGATTCGGCCCGTACGTCACCGAGATCCTGCCCACGCAGGAGGAGGAGACCCCGAAGCGGCGCACCAAGAAGGCCGACGCGGCGAAGCCGCGGACGAGCTCGCTGTTCAAGTCGATGTCGCTCGACACTGTGACGCTCGAGGACGCGCTCAAGCTGCTGTCGATCCCCCGGGTCGTCGGCGAGCTGGAGGGCGAGGAGGTCGTCGCGTACAACGGGAAGTTCGGCCCCTACCTGAAGAAAGCCACCGAAACGCGGTCGCTGGCCGCGGAGGAAGAGCTGTTCACGGTCACGATCGAGCAGGCCAAGGAGCTGTTCTCCCAGCCCAAGCCGCGGGGCAGGGGCCGGGCGGCGGCCGCGCCGCCGCTGCGCGAGCTGGGTGAGGACCCCAACTCCAAGAAGCCCGTCGTGGTCAAGGAGGGGCGATTCGGTCCCTACGTGACCGATGGCGAGACGAACGCGTCGCTGCGCAAGGGCGACACGGTCGAGGAGATCACGATCGAGCGGGCGGCGGAGCTGCTGGCCGAGCGGCGTGAGCGGGCCCCGGCGCCGAAGAAGACGACGACCCGGAAGGCGCCGGTCAAGAAGGCACCCGCGAAGAAGCCGGCGGCCAAGTCGTAAGTAGCATTGCCGCGTGGTGGTCTTGGTCTTCGTGGGCTTGGTGTTCGTGGCGCATCTCTATCTGTGGCATCGGATGGTGCGCTCGACCACTCGGCGGGGGCGGGTGCGCACCGGCCTGACCTGGGGGCTGGTGGGGCTCCTTCTGCTGGTCGTTTTGACGTTCGCGGGGACGCGGCTGGAGATGTTCCAGTGGCTGGCGTGGCCGGGCTATCTCTGGATCGCGATCATGTTCTATCTGGTGATCGCTCTGGTCCTGCTGGAGATTCCTCGGTTGGTGGCGTGGTTAGCGCTGGTCCGGGGGCGGGCGGCTGTGTCGTCGTCGCCTGTAGTGGTGGTGCGGCCGGTGACGGTGCCTGCTGTTTCGGATATTTCGGATATTTCGGGTTCTGGGCAGGTTTCGGGGGTGGGGCCGTCGCCGGGCGGCGACGCGATGAGCAGGCGGCTCTTCCTCGGGCGGACCACCGCCGCCGTCGCGGGTGTGGGCGCGCTCGGCACGGTCGGGTACGGCATCAGCGCCGCGCTGGGTGATCCGGTGATCGAGCCGGTCAAGGTCACGCTGGCCGGGCTCGACTCCAGGCTGAGCGGCCTGCGGTTCGCCGTGGTCAGCGACATCCACCTGGGGCCGCTCACGGGCAAGGCGCACACCGAACGCATCGTGCGGATGATCAACGGTCTGCGGGCCGACGTGGTGGCGATCGTCGGTGACCTGGTCGACGGCTCGGTGGCCGAGCTGGGCCCGCTGGCCAGGCCGCTGCAGAGCCTCGAATCCCGCTATGGCGCTTATTTCGTGACAGGTAATCACGAGTACTACACGAGAAACGGCCCCGGTGAGTGGATCGAGGAGCTGGACCGGCTCGGCGTTCGTTCGCTGCGGAACGAACGGGTGGAGATCCGGCACCAGGGCGGCGTGCTGGACTTGGCCGGGGTGAACGACCTCAACGGCGCCACCGCGAACGACGGGCCCGACTTCGACAAGGCGCTCGGCGGTCGCGATACGAGCCGCTCCACGGTCCTGCTGGCCCATCAGCCGGTTCAGGTCTCGCAGGCCGCGCGTTATGGCGTGGACCTGCAGCTGTCGGGGCACACGCACGGCGGGCAGCTGGCGCCGTTCGACCTCGTGGTGCCGCTGCAGCAGCCGGTCGTGTCGGGGCTGGCGACGGTCGACGGGGTGCGGGTGTACGTCACGCGCGGCGCCGGGTTCTGGGGGCCGCCGGTCCGGGTGGGCGCGCCGCCCGAGATCACGCTGCTTGAGCTGCGCGCCTGACTTTCCGCGGTACTTGAGCGGTACTTGAGCTGCGGTCCTGACCCTCTGTGGTGCTTGAACCGCGGTCCTGACTTTCCGCGATCCGCTGGTCACTCAAGCCGCGAGGGGGTAGTATCCAAGCGGATACGTTGGAGGTGGGATGATCTCTTCCCCGGTGGAGGGGGCGTTCGGCGACCTGCTGCCCGAGCAGGGTGCGGTGCCCGAGGGGCCGACGCCCGACGTCACGTTCTGGGCGGAGCGTGGCGGCCTGCTGCTCAAACAGGCCAGACACGCGGCCAACATGAACCAAAAGGCGCTGGCCGGCATGAGCGGCACGTCGCGGACGACGTTGTCGGCCTACGAGCACGGCCGGAAGTCGCCCACGCTCGAAACGGCCGGGCGCATCCTCGACGCGGCCGGGTTCCGGCTGGTGCTGGAGGCCAAGGTCGAGTTCACCACCTGCCGGGGAGCCGACGGCCGCCCGTTCCACGTGCCCAACCGGTTGCCGCGCCTGTCGGCGTTGCGGGCCCTGGCTACCATCCGCCTTGGCGACAGGGCCTATGACCTGGCCGATCGCGGGGATCGCCGGGACGCCTACGTCGTGCTGTTGCGGGAAGGGAGTCAGCGGGAGCTGCTCGAGCATCTCGACGGGCTGCTGCTGGTGGAGCTCTGGGATGAGCTGGTGCTGCCTGAGCCCGTACGGGCCGGCTGGCAGCCGTTGGTGGAGCTCGCCCGGCCGTACAAAAGGGACTAGCGAGACAAGAAGGATCTGTCTGGTGTTTTCGGGGGCCTATTCGAGCTGTGTATCATGCGCGACGGCCCGTATACGTAATACTCTCAGCGACGAGCAGCCGGGTATATCCGGCTCGTCTCCTGTCTTCCCATCTCCGGCGAGCACCTGGATACGCTGACATTATGACCGCCCGTGGCCGACGCCAACCGACACATGTGCTGGCTAACGCATCTTTCCGCCGGCTCTGGACGGCGATGTCGGTGTGCAGCCTCGGCGACTGGCTGAACATCCTGGCACTGACCGCCCTGGCAGGAAACCTGACCCAGGGCGACTACCGCACACAGTCGCTGGCCGTCGGCGGTGTCTTCATCGCCAAGATGTTGCCCGCCGTCCTGCTCGGACCCCTCGCGGGAGCGTTCGCCGACCGCTTCGACCGGCGGGTGACGATGTTCACCTCCGACCTGGCCCGGTTCGCCGTGGTGCTGTCGATCCCGCTGGTCGGCAGCTATCAATGGATCATCGTCGCGACGATCCTGGTCGAGTGCGTCAACCTGTTCTGGGTCCCGGCCAAGGACGCCACGGTCCCCAACCTGGTGCCGAAGGAGCAGCTCGAATCGGCCAACCAGCTCAACCTGCTGGTCACCTACGGCAGCGCGCCGGTCGCCGCGATCCTGTTCACGGCGCTGTCCGTGATGGGCGACGTACTGAAGAACGCCGTGCCGTTCCTGTCCGGCATGGACCCGACCGGGCCGGCGCTGATCGTCAACGCCTGCGCGTACCTGGTGTCCGCGTTCCTGATCTTCACGCTGCGCGGCATCCCCAAGCGTGACGGCGCAATCTCCACCCCGTCGGTGCTCAAGCAGATCGTCGAGGGCTGGCGGTTCGTGGGTGCCAACCGGCTGGTGCGCGGTCTGATCATCGGCATGCTGGGGGCGTTCGCGGCGGGCGGCGCGGTCGTGGGCGTCGCGAAGATCTACGTGGGCGCGCTCGGCGGCGGCGACGCGGCCTACGGCGTGGTGTTCGCCGCGGTCTTCGTCGGCATGGCGCTGGGCATGTTCTTCGGCCTCCGGCTGCTGCGCGAGCTGTCGCGGCGCCGGTTGTTCGGTCTGGCGATCACCGTGGCGGGCGTGGTGCTGATCGCGATCGCGATCATCCACAACCTGGTGATCGTGGTCATGCTGACCGTGTTGCTCGGGGCGTGCGCGGGCATCGCGTGGATCATCGGCTACACGCTCATCGGCCTCGAGGTCGAAGACTCGATGCGGGGGCGGACGTTCTCGTTCCTGCAGTCGACCGCGCGGGTGACGCTGCTGTTCGTGGTGGCGGTGGCCAACCCGCTGGCCGCGCTCGTCGGCGCGCACCCGCTGAGGCTGGGCGAAACGGTCTACCAGTTCGACGGCACCAACCTGGTGCTGGTGGTCGGTGGCGTGCTCGCGACGGTCGTCGGTCTGCTGGCGCTGCGCCACATGGACGACAGGAAGGGCGTCTCGCTCTCCGAGGACCTGATCGCGGCGGTGCGCGGCGAGCGGCCGAAGTCGGAGACGGCGGAGCAGGTGCCGGGGCTGTTCGTGGCGTTCGAGGGCGGTGAGGGGTCGGGTAAGACGACCCAGTCGCGACTGCTCGCCATCTGGCTGCGCGATCAGGGCTTCGACGTCGTACAGACCCGTGAGCCCGGCTCGACCAAGGTCGGCATGCGGCTGCGCGCGATCCTCCTCGACGCGGCCGAACGCGGGCTCTCGGCGCGCGCCGAGGCGCTGCTGTACGCCGCCGACCGGGCCGAACACGTCGAGAAGGTCATCAGACCGGCCCTCTACCGCGGCTCGCTGGTGATCTCCGACCGCTACGTGGACTCGTCGCTGGCCTACCAGGGAGCGGGACGGGCGCTCGACCCCGAGGACGTCTCCAAGGTCAACGCCTGGGCCACGGGTGGACTGGTCCCGCATCTCACGGTGCTGATCGACACGCCGCCCCAGGTGGGGCTGACCAGACTGGGCGGCGCGGCGGACCGGATCGAGTCCGAGCCGCTGGAGTTCCACGAGCGGGTGCGCAAGGAGTTCAGGGCGCTGGCCGCCGCCGACCCCGACCGCTACCTGGTGGTCGACGGGATGCTGCCGCCCGAGCAGATCACCCGGCTGATCCAGGACCGGGTGCACGAGCTACTACCCGATCCGGTGCCGCAGGAGTCCGAGGACATCACGGGCACGATGCCCGCCATCCGCGACTAGCCTTGTCGGGTGAGCGTCTTCGATGACCTCGTCGGTCAGGACCAGGCGGTGGCCGTGTTGTCCCGCGCGGCCGCGGCGGCAGGCGATGCCGTGCGGGGTGGTCGCGGCGCGGGCATGACGCATGCCTGGCTGTTCACCGGCCCGCCCGGGTCGGGCCGGGAGGAGACCGCGCGGGCGTTCGCGGCGGCGCTGCTCTGCCCGGACGGCGGCTGCGGTCACTGCGACCAGTGCCACCAGGTGCTGATCGGCTCACACCCCGACCTCGAGACGGTACGCCCCCAGGGCCTGTCCTACAGCGTCAGGCAGACGCGCGAGCTCATCCTGCGGGCGGCGGGCGCGCCCACGCAGGGCCGCTGGCGGGTCATCCTGTTCGAAGACGCCGACCGGGCCACGGAGTCGGCGGCGAACGCCCTGCTCAAGGCCATCGAGGAGCCGCCTCCACGTACGGTCTGGCTGCTGTGCGCGCCCGCCGCCGACGACATGATGATCACCATCCGATCGCGCTGCCGGGTGATCACTCTGGCCACCCCCGCAACGGAGGCGGTCGCCCACGTGCTGGCCACCCGCGACAGCGTGCCCTGGGAGACCGCGCGCTTCGCCGCCCGCGTCTCTCAGGGGCACATCAGCCGGGCCCGGGCGCTGGCCTTGGACGAGAACGTACGTCGGCGCCGGGAGGCCGTCCTGGCCATCCCTCGCTCGCTGTCCGGGGTCGGCGATTGCGTCTC
Source organism: Nonomuraea sp. NPDC052129 (assembly GCF_040680095.1). NCBI lineage: Bacteria > Bacillati > Actinomycetota > Actinomycetes > Streptosporangiales > Streptosporangiaceae > Nonomuraea > Nonomuraea sp. NPDC052129. The sequence goes on from NZ_JBFAVX010000062.1 coordinate 24,911, forward strand.
GGCCGCCGAACGCCTGGTCAAAACGGCCGAAGAAGAGGCCGCGGCGGCGACGGCCGCGCTCAACGAGACCGAGACCACCGAGCTGCGCAAGATCTACGGCGAGGGGTCCACGGGCAAGGGCCTCAACCGTGGGTTGGTGCGAGGCGGCGCGGGGGCGTTGAAGGAGTTGGAGGACCGGCAGAAGTCGCGGGCCACGCGCATCAAACGCGACTCGCTCGACGCGGCGCTGCTGGAGCTGGTGTCGTTCTATCGGGACGTCCTGGCCATGCAGTTCGCGGCCGGGGTGGAGCTGGCCAACGACGACATCCGCTTCGAGCTCGACCAGCTGGCCAAGCTGTCGACGCCGGAGGAGACGTTGCGGCGGATCGATGCGATCATGCGGTGCCGCGAACGCCTCGACGCCAACGTCAACCCGCAGATCGCGGTCGAGGCGATGATGCTCTCCCTCCGGTCCGCCGCGTAGCGGGCTGTCGGCTTGGTCCGGCGTATGGGCGACCGGTCGGCTCGGGGAAGCGGACATCGAAGCAGGCGGCCAAGAAGACGCACGTCACGGCGCCCAGCCCGGTAAACCGCAGGAGCGTGTCCCTGGACGGAGGCCGGCCCCGTACGCGGGATCGGGCTCACCGGGCCGGCCGTAAAAGCGCGCTGAAAAGCGGCGGGAGTTTGCCGTGTGGCGAGAGCAGCAGATGGGCTTGCTGGGCGTCTCTGTTATGTGAAAGTCGAGCAGCTGTCCCCTGGAGGGGCTCTGATACAGAAACGCGTCGATGTCGCGGCGGTCTTCGCCGAGCATCATGTGGGTCTCGTCCGGCTGGCGCTGGTCATGGTCGGTGATCAGGCGACCGCCGAAGACGTCGTCCAGGAGGCGTTCACCCGGACCCACGCGGGGCGGGGGAGGTTGCGAGATCCAGACAAGGCGCTGGCCTATGTGCGATCGGCGGTGTTCAACGGCTGCCGGTCGGTGATGCGGAGGCGGGCGACGGTTTTCCGTCGCGCCGTACCGTACGAACCGCCTGTCTGGTCAGCGGAGAGCGCGGCCATGGTGAGCGAGGAGCGTCGCGAGGTGCTGCGCGCCCTGCGAGGGCTGCCGGGCCGGCAGCGCGAGGCGCTGACGCTGCGCTACTACCTCGACCTGTCCGATCAGGAGATCGCCGAGACCATGGGGATCAGCGGGAGCACCGCCAGGTCCACGATCGCGCGTGGGCTCGCCGCCCTCGGCCGCGCACTTGGGGAGGATTCATGAACAGTCCGATGGAAGACCGCCTGCGCGAGGCGCTGGCCGAGGCGGGGGCGACCGTTGACCCCAGCACGCTGAGCCCCCTGCAGCCGTCGGGGCGGCCTCGGGTGCGGGTCGACTTCCGGTTGCTGGCGGCAGCGGGGGCGGTGGTGCTCGCGGGGGCCGTGACCGCCGCCGTGCTCATCTCTCCCGGTGACGAACAGCGGGCGGCGGTGGCCAACCCGCCTGCCGATCAGAAAGGCGAGACGGAGCTGTCCGTCTTCCTGTGCTCCAAATCGGTGAAACGCCCGGACTGCCCTGAGGGCAGCCCCACAGCGCAGCAGACCCGGGCGATCCAGCAGGCTCTGCAAGCGGCACCAGGCGTGTCGCAGGTGCTTTACGAAAATTCGGCGAGCGCCTTTATGAGCTTCCGCCGAGACTACGCCGGCAACAAGACGCTGCTCGCCGCGATCGGCGCTGCCGACATGCCGCCCTCGTTCCACGTCCAGCTGAGGCCGGGAACCGATGTGAACGCGCTGCAGGCCAAGTTGAAGTCCATAGGAGGCGTGTACAGCGTCTCCCATCCGGAGACTGACAACCTGCTGGTGTCAGAGCGGGAGAGCAACAACGCAGATATCTCCGTCTTTCTCTGTATGGAGCAGGCGATCCAAGCGTCCTGTGGAGCCGTTGCCGCGCCCGGCTCAACCAAAGATGCCCCCAAGTTCACCGAATACGGCAAGGCCATCACGCTTGCGCAGCAGAGCGACCTCGCCCGGAAGATCGCGAAGACGCCCGGTGTCCAGTCGTCACGCTTCGAGAGCCAGCAGGAGGCTTACGAGAATTTCAAGCGCACCTTTGCGAATAACGAGGCCCTCGTTAAGGCCACCAAGCCATCGGACATGCCGACGTCATTCCGCCTTCAGCTGAGCCCGGATGCCGACTGGAGCAAGGTGATCGCTCAGTTGCAACACCTACCCGGCGTCGCCTCGGTCGGCAACATCAAGTGCTCGACTGGGCGGATCACGCTTTATCAGCGTTATGGCATCTTGCTGCCTGCGAGCAAGGCCTGCGCCTTCTAGTCGGGGTAGAGGCTCTGACGCGGAGCCCGCCGACACACGTAATGTGGCAACCGAAGGCCGTAAGAACCCCCGAGGCCGTCAGGAGGCGAGCACGAGCCCATGGGAATGATCATGGCCGTGAGCTTCACCCGCTACGGGCGGCTCTACTACCTCGATCCCGGTGGCCACACTCCCAAGGTGGGCGACAAGGTACTGGTCCCGACCGACTCGGGTCCTGAGGTGGCGGAGTGCGTGTGGGCGCCGCAATATTCGAGTGAAGACATCGACGGAATGCCGGTGTGCGCGGGCATAGCGGGAGAGGAACACCTCTCCCGCGACGAGACCAACAAGCGCCGCAGGGCCGAGGCCCGCAGCGTGTCCAAGCGGTTGATCAAGCGGCACGAGTTGCCGATGAAGGTGGTGGGCGTCGACTACCTCGACCAGGACAACGTCTATACGGTCTACTTCTCCGCTCCGCATCGGGTCGACTTCCGCGCGCTGGTCCGAGACCTGGCCCGCAACCTGCGGGCCCGGGTGGAGCTGCGGCAGATCGGCCCGCGTGACGAGGCGCGGTTACAGGGCGGCATCGGCCCATGTGGTCGTGATCTGTGCTGTGCCACGTTCCTCAAGGACTTCGAGCCGGTCTCCGTACGCATGGCCAAGGACCAAGACCTCCCGGTCAACCCCTTGCGCATCGCCGGGGCGTGCGGGCGGCTGATGTGCTGTCTCAAGTACGAGCATCCGCTCTATGTCGAGACCCGCAACCGGATGCCGCGTACGGGCAGCCGGGTGAGCACGCCGCAGGGGGAGGGAAGCGTCCTGGGGCACAACGTTCCGGCGGACACGGTGACGGTGCGTCTGGACGATGGTGGACGGCGCTGTGCGTGCCCTTCCGCGTCGGTGTGCTCGCCACGGCAGCAACACGACAAGATGTACGGCGAGGAGGACGGCACGTCGTCTTCTGGCATTTCGACATAGTCAAAACCGATTTTTCGTTTTCATAAGTCGTAACTCTGCGATCTTGATTTCATGATCGCTGGATTTTCCGGGCCGGAGGCGCCCGCTGACGGCCGTACAAACGCGACAGCGGGCCTTCCCATCAGGAGGAGGGGCCGCTGTCGCGGGACGCGCGGTGGATGCTACGGGCGGTCGTCTTCTTCGAGACGGCGAAGGGTGGCGTCGCGCTTCTTCCGCTCGCGGTAGTGACGTGGCTTGACGACCTTCATGTGGCTGACCAGCAAGTTCGCTTGACAATCCCAGATAGCGATCGTTCCGCCAGGCGGGGACATGGCGGCTATTCGATGATCCAGGACTGGGCGCCGGGCGGCGCCGCCTGGCCGCAGGTGAACTGCATGAGTTCGCTCCCGCGGCCGCTGACCGTGTCCAGGCACTGGTTGGTTCCCGCGTGCCGCAGGGTGAGTCCATCCACCACCCACTGTTCAGAAGCCGACCCGTTGCAGGTGAACTCGTCGACCGTCTCTCCGGGTGTACTCGTCCCGTCGTTGACCTCCATGCAATCGCCGCTCGCCACGTTCACAACGAAGTACGTGTCCGCCACACCGGTCGGCACGAACGTCCACAGTCGGGTACTGACCAACCTGCTGCAGGGGGCGAGCTTGAGCCGTACGTTGAGGACGCCGCCCGGAGCGTCCACGCACTGTGAGTAGGCGGCGTTGCGGATCTGACGGTGACCACTCGGGACAGCGGCGCTCGCGCTGTTGGCGATCATGATCGAGGCGGCGCCAGCCAGGAACAACGCCATCAGTCCTGTGACCGCCCGTGAGATGTTTCTTAACATCTGCCCGCTCCTTTCAGGGGATGGGTTCTTAACTGATGTGGCGTTCCCTCCCGTTCCATCCCCACTGACACCGCGCTGATGGCCGGCCGACCGCCGAAGCGGAGTTTCGGGACTTTCGGGAGTGGTCCTCACGTACGCGCACGAGTCCCGGCAACCGCGGTGTGCCCTGCAGCGCTCGTTGTCCGGGAATCTGCAAGATTATGGCTCTGGCGTAGAGATCGTGAACCCGTGACTGAGGGTGAGGCCAGTGGGAGAGAAGGACGCGTTTTCGGAGGAGGTCGAGGTTGGCTCGGCCGAACATCTGTCGCTTGAGGTGCTTGATGCCGCAGACGTTGCCCTCGACTGCGCCTGAGCTGTGTGTAGAGGTGAGGCCGTTGGTGACGGCATCCTGGTCACGGCGGATGCCGCGGGCGAGGGAGTGCAGGGCGGGGAAGTCGCCGTTCTCGATGTTGGTGAGCCAGCCTTCAAGGTGCTGGTTCCGGTCCTGTTCGTCATCATTTGGGCGAAGTCGGTGACATGCCCGGCGAGCGAGGTCAGGCGGGTGCTGCGTGACTTGAGCTGGGCGAGCTGATGGCTTCATCGGTCGTGAGGTGGTCGGGGTCGCTGGTGATCCAGCGGGTTGCTTCACGGACGGGCGGTGATCTCGACGTGCAGTTGGGCCGCGTCGTGTATGCCTTCGTTCCAGCGCTGAGCCGGGGTTCAGATGACGCCGCCCGTGGCGTTGACGTTCTGTCCTGTCATCCAGCGGGCGTCGTCGCCGGCCAGGAAGGCGATCACGCGGGCGACGTCCGTGGGGGTGCCGACACGGTTGAAGGCCGACATTCCCGCCGCGACCACGCGGTCACGTTCCGGCAGCAGGTCGGTGTCGGTGTACCCGGGCGAGACGGCGTTGACCGTGATCTCGCGCGGTGCCAGCTCCCGTGACAGGACCCGGACGAACTGTTCAACGGCCCCCTTGCTGCCCAGATAGAGCGCGAGGTCGGTGAACCACATCCGGGTGCCGGCGGTGGAGACCGCGATGATCCGCCCTCCGTCGCGCACGCGCCGCGCGGCCTCCTGAAGGGTGAAGAACACCCCCTTGGTGTTGGTGTCGAAGACGTGGTCGAAGTCCTCCTCGACGCAGTCGGCGACAGGCTTGGCCAGGGCGGTGGCGGCGTTGGCGACCACGACGTCGAGCCGGCCGAACGCCGCCTGCGCCTCGTCGAACAGCCGCGACACCTCATCCGGCCGCGACATGTCCGCCCGTACCCGGACGGCCTTGCCGCCCGTCTCGTTGATCGCGTTCACGACCTCGTGCGCGGCCCGCTCGTCCTGTACGTAGTTGACCACCACCGAAGCGCCGTCGGCGGCCAAGCGCTGGGCGATGGCCCGGCCGATGCCGCGCGAGCCGCCGGTCACCAGCGCGACCTTGTCCTGAAGGGCAAACAGCGACACAGAGACCTCCCATGGCCGTCATCTTTGATGGTCAGCATCGGCCACCACGCCGAACGAGATCAACGGCGATCTGTGCAAAAATCGATGCCCTCAGCGCATGGATCCCTAACCACGGACCAAGGTGAGCAGTCGTGAAGCTGACCCTCCCTCACATCGAGGCGTTCCTGACGCTGGCTGAGGAGCTGCACTTCGGACGCACCGCCGAACGCCTCTACCTCTCCCAGCCGCGGGTCAGCAGGCTCATCGCCGCCCTGGAACGCGAGGTCGGCGCCTCCCTGTTCGAGCGCACCAGCCGACGGGCGCTCCTCACCCCTCTGGGGGAGCGGCTACGCGAGCGGTTGCTGCCCGCGTACGGGGAACTGCTGGCGGCCGTCGACGACGCCCGCACCACCGCCAGGCAGAGCGCTGGGGTGCTGCACATCGGATTCGCGCTGAGCACCGGCGGCGAGCACCTCAACGCCCTGGTACGCGCCGTCGAGCGCGCCTACCCCGAGATCGAGGTGCGGCTGCGCGAGATCTCGACCAGCGAGCCGCTCGACGAGCTTCGCCTCGGCGAGGTGGACGTCCTGGTCAACTGGCTGGTCCTGGACGCCCCCGACCTCACCCTGGGGCCGCAGCTGGACGAGCAGGACAAGGTGCTTATGATGGCGGCGGATCACCCGCTGGCCGAGCGCTCCAGCGTCCATTTCGACGAGGTGGCCGACTACGTCCTGACCGATATGCCCACACTACGGCGCCGCAACGGCGACCCGCTGTTCTTCCCCCTGCGCAGCGCCGCCGGGCGGTCCGTGAAGCTGCAGCCCGTCCGCACCCTGGGCGAGGCGCTGCTCCAGGTGAGCCTGGGCGAGACCGTCCATGTGACCGTCACCTCGCTGCGTCACCTGGTAGCCCGTCCCGACCTGGCGTTCGTCCCGATCGATGACCTGCCCCCGGCGAAGCTCGGCCTGATCTGGCGCACCGCGTACGAGAACGCCCGCATCCGCGCCCTCGCCGAAGTCGCGGCCTCCCGCCGTGGACCGGAACCGAGCAGTAGCCCAGAACATGGCCGATCAGCGGGAGCCGGGGGATGAACTCCTCAAACGATCGGGGCCGACTGGAGCGGGGGCCGTTGATGAGTTCCTCGGCTGTGGTGGCATTGCGGAACTTGCGGACGGTCGTGCGGCTCAAACCAAACTGCTGGGAGATCGCCGCGATGGTCCAGCCCTGCTCGACGAGTTCGTGTACGGCGGTGTGACGTTCGCGGGTCCGAACCGCAGTGCGTGGTTCCGGCAGCGATGTGGATTCCTGCCCCGTGGGCGCGGTCGGCAACGGCTGATGACGGTGGCCAGCACGTGGCCCCCCAGACGCAGCACCCGCTGTGCTTCGGCGAGCGCCTGCGCGCGGTCGGCTGGTCCGGTCAAGTGGTAGAGCGGGCCGAGTAGCAAGACGACGTCCGCACTTTGGTCCTGGGCACTCAGATGACGGGCATCGCTCACCTCTGCGCTGACGCCGGGTAGAGCCGCTGCGGCCTCGACATGGGTAGGCACCGGATCGACCAGGTGCACCTCGTAGCCATCTGCGGCCAGCCACTGTGCGTGCACTCCCGTGCCGCCCCCGACGTCGAGGATGCGCGCCGGAGACGGCATCAACGTTCTCCGCAGCAACTCTTGGGTGCGCAGGTACTCCAACCTGCCGTGCGGCGACCTTGTGAGCCGGGTGCTCGAGGTTGTCACTTCAGGTGTGTAAAGATCGTTCCTGAGAGCTTGAGAGCGGTCTTTACCTGATGCGGCCTGGATAGGCGATGTCGAGTTCGATG
>NZ_JBFAVX010000063.1:0-28582 GCF_040680095.1 Nonomuraea sp. NPDC052129
CGCGCGGGCGGCGGGCGCCTTCCCACCCGGTGGGGGAACTTTGTCATATTTCGGCTGGGGGGGGGGGGGGCGCTGGGGCCGCGCCCCCCCCCCGACTGCGTGGACCGTGCTCGCGACCGTCGTCAAGCAGGTACGTCGAGTACCGTGCCCGCGCCGACCGTCAGGCCGCCCTCGCGGATCGCGAAGCCGAGGCCCGGCTCCAGGGCGACGGCCTTGCCCAGCTCGACCCGTACCTCGACCGTGTCGCCCGGCTGGGCGGGGTCGTCCAGGAGGAGCCGGCCGGGTACGTCGGTGGTGCGCAGGTAGAACTGCGGCCGGTAGCCGGACGCGATCGGCCGGCGCCGTCCGCCCTCCTCCGGCGTGAGGAGGTAGATCCGGGCGGTGAACGACCGGCGGGCCCGCTGGCTGCCGGGCGCGGCCAGGACCATGCCCCGCCGCACCTGGTCGCGGCGGACACCGCGCAGCAGCACGGCGGCGTTGTCACCCGCCTCACCCCGCTCCATCGTCTTCCCGAACGTCTCCACCCCGGTCACTACGGCGGTGAAGCCGGACTCGAACCCGACGACGTCCACTGTGTCGCCCACCCGGACCGCGCCACGCTCGATGGCGCCCGTGACGACCGTGCCCCGGCCGGTGACCGTGAGCACGTTCTCCACCGGCATCAGGAACGGCGCGTCCACGTACCGGACCGGCACCGGGATGTGGTCGTCGACCGCCTGGAGCAGCGCGCCGATGGACGCCGTCCACTCGGGGTCGCCTTCCAGCGCCCGCAGCCCGGAGACCCGGACCATCGGGGCGTCCCGGTAGCCGTGCTCGGCGAGCAGGTCGTGCAGCTCGAGTTCGACCAGGTCGGTCAGCTCCGGGTCGGCGCCGTCGGCCTTGTTGACCGCGACGACCAGGTGCTCGACGCCGACCCGCCGGGCGAGCAGCACGTGCTCCCTGGTCTGCGGCATGATGCCGTCCTGCGCGGATACGACGAGGATCGCGCCGTCGAGCTGCGCCGCCCCCGTGATCATGTTCTTCACGTAGTCGGCGTGGCCCGGCATGTCCACGTGGGCGTAGTGCCTGGTGTCGGTCTCGTACTCGACGTGCGAGATGTTGATCGTGATGCCGCGCACGGCCTCCTCGGGCGTGCGGTCGATCCGCTCGAACGGCGTGTACGTCGCCTGGCCCCGCTGCGCGAGCACCTTGGTGATCGCGGCGGTCAGCGTGGTCTTGCCGTGGTCGACGTGGCCCATGGTGCCGATGTTGAGATGCGGCTTGTTGCGGATATAGGCCTGCTTGGCCATGATTCTTTCCCTTTGAGTCCTGGATGTGCTGTGACCCGCACGGGCCGACTACCTCCCCCCGCCGGGTCACACAAGAGACATCCGGGAAAAAGACTTACGGGAGGAGGTCAGCGCTCCAGGCCGTCGCAGGCACGCTCGAACGCACCCGCGTTGGCGGGCGTCGCGAGGTGATCGTGCCTGAACATGAGGACCATAGTGAGGGGCTCAGCACCGCCACGCAACGCAATATTCCCGGGAGGCGGCAGGGCGGTATGCCGTAAGGCGGCATCACCTATGGTGACCAGGCAAAACACCTCATAGAGTGGGTGGGGTGAGCAGGCTGACCAGCTCTCGCCGGCCGGGCACGCGAAGGCCGACCACACCGCGGGTCGACTACGCGGCGCTGTTCGCCGTGACGCCGTCCCCATGCCTGGTGCTGGACCCGGATCTGATGATCGTCGATGTGAACTGGGCTTACCTGCGCGCGACCGGCCGCACCGCCGAGGACCTGATCGGGCAGCACATCTTCGCCGCTTTCCCCGACAACCCCGAGGATCCCCACGCCAGCGGCGTGAAGAACCTGAGCGCCTCGCTGCACCGGGTGCTGGCCTACCGAGTGCCGGACACGATGGCGCTGCAGAAGTACGACATTCCCCTCGCCGGCTGTCCTGGAGCGTTCGAGGAGCGCTGGTGGTCCCCGATCAACACCCCCGTCCTGGCACCGGACGGGACGCTGTCGTGGATCATCCACCGGGTCGAGGACGTGACGGAGTTCGTCCGCTCCTTCGGCCCGCGGCGGCCCACCACCCGCCGCTCACCGGGGCGTGCGGAGATGGAGGCCGAACTGTATGGCAGGGCACAGGAACTGCAGCGGCTGAACGAGGAGCTCCGCCTGGCCCACACCCGTGAACACCAGGTCGCGCTCGCCTTGCAGGAGGCCATGCTGCGCTGCCCCGACCTGGACCTGCACCCCGAGATCGAGGTGCGCTACCTGCCCGCCGTGGAGACGCTGAACGTCTGCGGCGACTGGTATGACGTCGTCGACCTGCCGGACGGCTGCTTCGCCGTCGCGGTCGGTGACGTCGTCGGGCACGGCCTGGAAGCCGCCACGTCCATGGGGATGCTGCGCAGTGCGCTCAGCGCCTCGATCCGCGCCGTGAAGGAGCCGGCCCCGGCACTGGAAGTGCTCGGCTTGTACGCCCGTTCGCTCGAAGGGGCGCTGGCCACCACGGCGGTCAAGGCCGTGATCGACACCAGGAGGCGCCGCATCACCTACAGCAGCGCCGGCCACCCGCCACCCGTCCTGTGCCATCTGGGCAACGCCTGTACGCTGCTGGACCAGGCCACCGACCCGCCGCTGGGCGCTCGCCCCGAACATGTCACCCGCCCCCAGGCCGAGCTGTCCTACGCGCCCGGTGACACCCTTGTCCTGTACACCGACGGTCTCATCGAACGCCGCGACCGGGACATCGACGTCGGCTTGGCCCGGCTGACCGACGTACTCGCCCGATCCGGTGGGCTCGACCCCGGACTCCTCGCCGACGCCCTCCTGGCGGGCATGGACGTCAGCAGCGGCGCCCGCGACGACATCGCTCTGCTCGTCGTCCGCCTATAAATGGGGATGCCCCCAGAAGCGCGCGCTTCTATCCCAGAAGCTCTGGTTTACCCGACTGGCTCACTAGATCTGACATTTCCCGCTATGGTGCCGAAGATCCCTACCCTCGGCACAGGAGCTCCATGGCGCACGTCGAACCCCTCCGGGAGGGCGACCCCACTGCCATGGGTCCCTACCAGCTGTTCGGGCGTCTGGGCGCGGGCGGCCAAGGGGTGGTCTATCTGGGCCAGGGGCCCGACGGCCGGCCGGTCGCGGTCAAAGTGCTGCGCGACGGACTCGCCAATGAGCGCTTAGCCAAGGAGATCGACGCGGCGCGCCGGGTGGAGCCGTTCTGCATCGCTCAGGTCCTCGACGCCTCGCTGGGTGCCCGACCGTACATCGTGACCGAGTACGTCGAGGGCCCTTCGCTCCAGCAGGCGGGCCGCCACGTCGGCGCCGATCTGCAGCGGCTCGCGGTGGCGACCGCGACCGCGCTGGCGGCCATTCATCAGGCGGGCATCGTTCATCGCGATTTCAAGCCCGCCAACGTGCTGCTCGGACAGGGCGGCCCCCGGGTGATCGACTTCGGGATCGCCCGGTCCGTCGAATCGGGGATGACGGCTACCAGCAGCATCGTGGGGACGCCCGCGTACATGGCGCCCGAGCAGCTCGCCGGCGAGGGGATCGGGCCGGCGGTCGACGTGTTCGCGTGGGCGTCGGTAATGGTGTTCGCCGCGACCGGGGTGCCGCCGTTCGGTGAGGATTCACTGCCTGCGGTGATCAACCGGATCCTGCACAACGAGCCGCAGGTCGGCGACCTTCCGCAACCGTTGCGCGCGATCGTGCTGGGGTGCCTGGCCAAGGATCCGGCGCGCCGGCCGACCATGCGAGATGTATTACTGCAGCTTCTGGGCGGACACGCCCCCGTCCCCGGCCGTCCGGAGGGTGCCGGCGGCCTGGGACACGCCCCCGGGTATCCGGACGGTGCCGGCGGCCGCGGTCCGGCCACGGTTCCCGGGCGGCGGCGCGGGGCCAGGACGGCGCTCGTCGCGGGCGTCTCCGGTGCGGGGGCGCTGGTCGTCGCGAGCGTCGTCGCCTGGGGCGCCACGAGCGTCTGGGATCTCCAGGAAACGCGGCCGAGCACGCTGTCACTGGCGTTCACCACTGGCGCGACGCCCACCCCGACGAAGACGAAAACGCCTCAGCACCCGAAGACCAAGAACCCGGCCACCACGACGAAGCCGACCGTCAAACAGACTCCGAAGCCGACGCGGACCGTGAAACCGACGCAGACCTCGAAGCCAACACAGACCGCGAAACCGACAAAGACCGCCCCCAAACCCACGACCTCGTCGTCGAAATCGTCATCGGGCAGCGGTTCCTTCCGGATCGTGTGGGTGCGAGTCATCGGTCCCAGGCACGCCGACTCCCCGGACTGCGTGTACAACCACGGCAACATCTCCGGCCTGGTCGAGGGGACCAAGCTGGCCACCGACTTCCGCTACGAATGGATCCTGAACGGGCGGGTGGTGTCGCGCTCTGAGAGCGTCATCGCCGAATCCCACACCCAGCAGGTCATCGGCCCGCTCGTGCAGACGGAAGGCACCCACCGGGTCACCCTCCGCCTCACCTCCCCCCAAGCGGTGTCGAAGGCCTTCTCGTTCACCATCTGCCCGAGCGACGACTGATGACCCCGCTCCTGCCAGAAGATCCCCAGGCCGTGGGGCCGTACCGGCTGTCCGGGCGTCTGGGCGAGGGCGGTCAGGGGGTGGTCTACCTCGGCCAGGGTCCCGACGGGCGGCCTGTCGCGGTCAAGCTGCTGGCGGACGGCCTGGCCGGTGATCATCGCTTCGCCAAGGAGATCGACGCGGCGCGCCGGGTGGAGCCGTTCTGCGTCGCCCAGGTGCTCGATGCCTCGCTGGGCGGCCGGCCGTACATTGTGACCGAGTATGTCGAGGGCCCTTCGCTGCAGGAGGCCGGCCGCCATGTCGGCGCCGACCTGCAGCGGCTCGCGGTGGCGACCGCGACCGCGCTGGCGGCGATCCACCGGGCCGGGGTGGTGCATCGCGATTTCAAGCCCGCCAACGTGCTGCTCGGCAGGGACGGGCCGCGGGTCATCGACTTCGGCATCGCCCGCGCGGCCGGCCATTCGCTGACGGTGACGAGCAGCATCGTCGGCACGCCCGCCTACATGGCGCCCGAGCAGCTCGCGGGCGCCCCGCTCGGTCCCGCGGTGGACGTCTTCGCGTGGGCGTCGGTGATCGTGTTCGCCGCGACAGGAAGCCCGCCGTTCGGCAACGACTCGCTGCCCGCGGTGTTCCGCCGCATCCTCCACGACGAGCCGTATCTGGGGGACCTGCCGGGTCCGCTGCGCCCGATCGTACTGTCCTGCCTGGCCAAGGACCCCGCCGCCCGGCCCGCCATGCAGGACGTCCTGCTCCGGCTCATCGGCGCCCCGCCCACCGGTACGGCAGGCGACCTGACGGGCCATCGAGCCGGTACGGCGGGCGACCTCACAGGCCGTCGAGGCGGTACGGCGGGTCCTCCCGTGAGCAGCCCGCGCTGGAAGGCGATGCTGGCGGGCGCCGGGGCACTGGCGGTGTCCGGCACCTTGGTGGCCGGGGCGATCATGTTGCTGCCCGACACCACGACGCCGACGGCCGCGCCCCTCCCGTCAGCCACGGAACAGCAGGCCACCACGCCCCCCAGCCCGCCGGCCAAGAAACAGGGCACCGACAAGACGCCCAGCACGCCGGCCAAGAAGCCGCGCCCCACCCGGACCGGCGGCTCGAACCCCACCAGCTCCGTCTCGAGGCAGCCCACGCCCAAACCCACGACCTCCCCGCGGAGAACCACGACTCCGACCAAGACCGCGGCCGCGGGGACCGTACGCCTGGCGTCGTTGACCCTGGACGGGCAGCAGACCGGACCGAACTGCTACTCGCCCAGCCTCTTCCCCGTCGCCTTGCTCAAGGGCCCGTCGGGCAAGCAGATCGAGTACGGCTACCGCTGGGTCGTGGACGGCCAGGACGAGGGATGGAAGACGGACTGGGTGACCGGGACGACCAAGAACCGGCGCAACCCCTTCGGCGCCTTCGACCCGGGCCGGCACACGATCGTCTTCCACTTGCTGACACCCTCGAAGGACCGCCAGAGCGTGTCGTTCACGGTGTGCGAGCGCTTGTCCTAGGCGAGAGTCCCTGGGCCGGTGGTTCGCGTTACGCGGTCGTTGGTGTTTCGCACAACGGGAGCGGTGGCCTTCGTCGGATGTGCCGAAGATGCCGTGACCCGGCCGGGCCTACCGTACGGTCATGCCACGCCTCGTCCTCGACGACCTCTACCGCATCGCGGTCCCATCCGACCCGAGGCTGCGCCCCGATGGCGGCGCCGTCGCCTACACGCTCACCACCGCCGACCGCGACTTCGACCAGAACCAGGCCGAGATCTGGCTCGCCGCCCCCGGATCCGAGCCGCGACGGCTCGCCTCCGGGAGCGCGGCGCGCTGGTCGCCCGACGGCCGGCTGCTCGCCTTCCTGCGTCCTGTCGATGGGCGCGCGCAGATCCACCTGCTGCCGATGGAGGGCGGCGAGCCGCGCCCGCTCACCTCGGCGCCGCTCGGTGCCGGTGCGCCCGTGTGGTCGCCGGACGGCAGCCGGATCGCCTACAGCGGACCGTACGGAGACCTCGACCCCCACGCGCCGGTCGTGGCCGACATCCTGGAGTACAAGGCCGACGGCACCGGGCTGCTGCGCGGCCTGACCACGCAGCTGTTCATGGTGGACGTGGCGACGGGCGACACCATCCAGGTGACCGAGGGCGGGTTCCACGCGGGCGAGCCGTCGTGGTCGCCGGACGGGCGGCGGCTGGCGTTCGCGGCGAGCATGGCGCCCGATCGTGACCTGGTGGTGGAGAGCGCGGTGTACGAGGTGGACGCCACCGGGCCGACGCCGGGCAAACCGGAGCGGCTCACCGGGCCGGACATCATCTGCACCGGCGCCTGGTGGCTCGCCGCCCCCGACCGTGACCGGCTCATGGTGGCCGGGTTGCGCGAGGCCATCGGCCACACCCGCCTTTACACGCTCGGCCCTGACACCCTCGATGAGGTGGAGACCGGGCTCGACCGTAATGTCATGACCGGCGCCCCCGGTTATCCCGGCGCCGTCCCCGCGCTACTGGGCGACGACCTCCTGTTCTGCGCCCGCGACCAAGGCCGCACGCACCTGTACCGCCTGCCGGTCGAGCCGCTGGTCGGGGTAACCGGGACGGTAGGGGAGGCTGGGGAAGCCGGGAAGGCCGGGAAGATCGTCGGCAACGACTTCACGGTGTCCGGCGTGTCCGTGGCCGCGGGCCGGGTCGCCTGGGTCGTCTCCTCACCGCTCAGCGCCGGTGACGTCTACCTCGACGGCGAGCCCCTCACTCACCACGCCCTCCCGGACGTCGACCTGTTCACCCCGCGCCCCCGTACCTTCACCGCCCCCGACGGCACCACCATCGAGGGCTTCGTGCTGCGCGACGAGACGCGTACCACCCCCGGCCCGCTGCTGCTCGACGTGCACGGCGGCCCGCACAACGCGTGGTCGCCCGCCTTCGACGGCGCCCACCTCTACCACCAGCGGCTCGCCGCCGACGGCTGGACCGTCCTGCTGGTCAATCCGCGGGCCAGCGACGGGTACGGCGAGGACTTCTTCACCGCCACCGTCGGCGCCTGGGGGCTGGCCGACGAGCAGGACTTCCTCGCGGCCGTGGACGACCTGGTGGCGGAGGGGGTCGCCGACCCTGATCGGCTGGCCGTCGCCGGTTACAGCTACGGTGGCTACATGGCGTGCTGGCTGTCGACCAGGACCGGCAGGTTCAAGGCGGCCATCCCCGGCGGCTGCGTCAGCGACCTCGCCAGCATGGCGGGCACGTCCGACCTCGGGTCCCTCATCAAGGCCTACGAATGCCGGGGCGACCTCCAGGCCCAGTCACCGATCGCCCAGGTGGCCCGCGTCACCACCCCCACCCTGCTCCTGCACGGCGACAGCGATGACCGCTGTCCGGTCGGCCAGGCCGAGCAGTGGTTCGCCGCGCTGCGCGAGCAGGGGGTGCCGGTCCGGCTGGTCCGCTATCCGGACGCCTCGCACCTGTTCATTCTCAACGGGCGCCCCTCACACCGATACGACTTCAACGAGAGGATCATCACGTGGCTGGAGCAATGGGTCACAGGCTCGCCGAGCTGATCGCCGAGCACGAGGTTCCGGGGGCCGCGCTGGCCTACCTGCACCGGGGCGAGGTGCACGAGTTCGCGGCGGGGACGCTCAACAAGGACACCGGCGTCGAGGCGACCCCCGACTCGCTGTTCCAGATCGGCTCCGTCACCAAGGTGTGGACCGCGACCCTGCTCATGCGGCAGATCGAGCGCGGCCGGCTGACGCTCGACACGCCGGTGGCCGAGGTACTGCCCGAGTTCAGGGTGGCGGACCCGGAGGTCTCCAAGACCGTCACGGTCAGGCACCTGCTCTCCCACACCAGCGGCATCGACGGCGACCTCTTCCTCGACACCGGGCGCGGCGACGACTGCGTGGAGAAGTACGTCGCGGCCTGCGCCGACCTGGCCCAGAACCACCCGCTCGGCGCCACCCAGTCCTACTGCAACTCCGGCTTCACCGTCGCCGGCCGGATCCTGGAGAAGCTCGAGGGCAAGCGCTGGGACGACGTGCTGCGCGAGCAGATCGTCGAACCGCTCGGCCTCACCCACACCTGGACCCTGCCGGAGGACGTGCTGCGCTTCCGCGCCGCCATGGGCCACGTCGACGGCGCGACCGCCCCTGTCTGGGGCCTCATGCGCTCGGCCGGGCCCGCCGGGCTCATCTGCGCCCGGCCCGCCGACGTGGTCGCGTTCGCCCGCGCCCACCTCGAAGGCGGCCTCCTGGACGACCCGCGCGCCATGTGGGAGCCGCAGGTCGACATCCCCAACCCGTACGCGCTGGGCAGGCAGTGGGGCATCGGCTGGATCCTCGACGAGTGGGACGGTCACCAGGTCATCTCCCACGGCGGCAACACCATCGGCCAGCACGCCATGCTCTGGGCCGTACCGGACACCGGCACGATCGTGTGCGTCACCGCCAACGGCGGGCACAGCGGCGCGTTCACGCACGCCGTGGCCACCGAGCTGTTCGCCGAGCTGGACGGCCTGACCGTGCCGCGCCGGCTCGGGCCGCCCGAGACGCCCGTCGAGGTCGAGGTCGACGGCTACGTGGGCGTCTACGAGCGGGCCGGGTTCCGCGCCACGCTGACCGTCCGCGACGGCGAGCTGTGGATCCTGGGCGAGGCCACCGGCGCTCTGGCCGCGCTCCAGCCGCCAATGGAGATGAAGCTCGTCCCCGTGGACGAGGTCACCTTCGTCTGCCGCCGGGAGGAGGATCCGGACTGGATGTCCGCCGTGTTCTACCGGCTCGAGGACGGTTCGCCGTACATCCACCTGGGAGCGCGCGCCACTCCGAAGATCAGCTGAACATGCCGGACCACGGTGAGCGGGCGACCGGCCGCCCGCTCACTCGCTCCGGACCGAACAACGGCTTCGGGCCGGACTACGGTGAGTGGATGAACGACCGCCCGCGCGCCAGCCTAGGACGGATCCTGAACGACCTCGGCAGCACCGTGATCGACGTGGCCGCCTCGCCGGGCGACCTCGACGCCGAGGTGACCGGGGTGCACATCTTCGATCCGCTCGACGAGCTGATCGTCCCGCCGGGCGGCATCCTGCTGGCGGTCGGCGTGCAGAGCACGGCGGAGATCTGCTCGCTGCTCACGCGGGCCCCGGCGGCGGCCGGCGTGGTGGTCAAGCTGCCCGTGGACGCCGACGAGCAGGTACGCGCGACCGTGCTGGAGACCGGCGTGGCCGTGCTCGGCCTCACCAGGGCCGCCTCCTGGGCCCAGGTCGCCGCCCTGCTGCGCTCCCTGCTGGCGGAGGGAGACCTGGCCGGGCCGGGGGAGGGGCCGCAGGGCGACCTGTTCTCGCTGGCCAACGCGGTCTGCGCGCTGCTCGACGCACCTGTCACGATCGAGGACAGGTCCGCGCGGGTGCTGGCCTACTCCGAACGGCAGGACGAGGCCGACCAGGGCCGGATCGCCACCGTGCTCGGCCGCCAGGTGCCCGAGCGCTACCAGCGGATGCTCGACGAGAACGGCTTCTTCAAGCTGCTCTACCAGAGCCAGGAACCCGTCTACCTCGAACTCGACGACGGCAGCATCAACCGGGCGGCCGTCGCCGTGCGGACGGGTGACGAGATCCTCGGCTCCATCTGGGCCGCCATCCGTGAGCCGCTCACCCCTCAGCGGCAGCGCGCGCTCGCCGACGCGGCCAAGATCGTCGCCCTGCAGTTGCTGCGCGAGCGGGCCGGCGCCGACACCCAGCGGCGGCTCCGTAGCGACCTGCTGTCCACCGTGCTCGCGGGCGGCGCCGACGCGCCCGAGGCCGCCGCGCGGCTCGGCATCGCCACCGCCCGGCTGTGCGTGCTCGCCGCCCAGCTCGCGCACCCCGCCGACGACGACCCGGCGCGCGCCGAGAGCGACCGGCAGCGCTTCGCCGACGCGCTCGCGCTGCACGTCGGCGCCATCCACCCCAAGGCGGCCGCCGCACTCGTCGGCTCGGTGGCCTACGCCGTGCTGCCGCTGCAGGCGGGTGGTGAAGAGGAGGCGCGGGCCGTACGCGTGGCGGAGAGCTTCCTGGCCAGGGTCGGGCCGCGGCACTCGGCCAGCATCGGCGTCGGCCGCCTGGCCGCCAGCCTCGCCCACGTCGCCAGGTCCCGCGCGGACGCCGACCGGGCGCTGCGCGTGCTGCTCGCCCGTGGCGCGACGGGCCAGGTCGCCGGCTACACCGCCGTGCACTTCGAGTCGCTGCTGCTCCAGGTCGCCGACGTGGCGGCGGCG
Organism: Nonomuraea sp. NPDC052129; assembly: GCF_040680095.1. NCBI lineage: Bacteria > Bacillati > Actinomycetota > Actinomycetes > Streptosporangiales > Streptosporangiaceae > Nonomuraea > Nonomuraea sp. NPDC052129. Next base: position 10,774 of record NZ_JBFAVX010000063.1, read on the forward strand.
GAGGACCAGGCGCCGACCGGCCCCTACCAGCGGCTGCTCGACCACGACGCCGAGCACGGCAGCGACCTGGTCGCCACGCTGCGGGCTTACCTCGACGCGTTCGGCGACGTCAACGCCGCCTCGGCCAGGGTCCACGTACACGCCAACACCTTCCGGTACCGGCTCAAGCGGCTCACCGAGATCAGCGGGCTGGACCTGTCCGACGCCGACGCGCGGCTCACCGTCATGCTCCAGATGCGCATTTTCGGGCGATAGCACCACGCCTGCCGCGCTTTTCGTTACAGCGCACGAAGAACGATCTACGGTCAGCGACCAGGGTGGTGCCTCAGATCCCACTCCCCTGGAGCGCCCCACATGAGAAAACCAGCCGCGCTCGTCGCGCTGGCCCTGCTCGCCGCGGCCTGCGGCGGCACTGCGGGCACAGAAACAGGCACCGGCTCGGGGACGGGCGCGCCGGTCACCGGCGGCACGTTCTCCTTCGCCATCAGCGCCGACCCCGGCGTGCTCGACCCCGCCATGGGCGTGCTGTCGGTCACCAACCAGGTGCTCGCGTTCGCGTACGACACACTCGTCGGCGTCGGCGCCGACGGCCGGATCGTCCCGGCACTCGCCGAGAAGTGGCAGGTCAAGCCCGACTCGGTGACCTTCACCCTGCGCAAGGACGCGACCTGCTCCGACGGCGCCAAGCTCACCCCCTCCGACGTGGCCGACAACGTCAACCACATCGCCGACCCCGCCACCAAGTCACCCATCTACGGCGTTCTCGTGCCTACCGGGATGAAGGCCAAGGCCGACGACGTGGCGGGCACCGTGACCCTGTCCACGCCCGAGCCCTTCAGCTTCATCCTGGAGAGCACCCAGCAGATGTACATCGTGTGCGGCAAGGGCGTAAAGGACCGCTCGGCGCTCGCCCACGGCACCTCCGGCTCCGGCCCCTACCGGCTCACCGAGTCGGTCTCGGGCGACCACTACACCTTCAAGATCCGCAGGGAGTACGTCTGGGGTCCCGGCGGGGCCACGGCCAAGGACCTGCCCGAGACGGTCACGCTGAAGGTCGTGCCCAATGAGCAGACCGCCGCCAACCTGCTCGTCGCCGGCACGCTCAACGGCGCCACCTTCTACGGCCCCGACCGCGCCCGCGTGGCGGCCACCCCGGGAGTCGTCAAGAGCGAACTGCCCTACGGGAACGGCCAGTTCTTCTACCATCAGGGCGACGACCGGCCCGCCCACGACCCGGCCGTACGCAAGGCGCTCACCCAGGCCGTCAACCTCAAGGAGCTGTCCGGGATCGCCGCCAGCGGCACCGGCCGGCCCGCCACCGGGCTCGTCCTCGACCCGCGGCCCTGCCAGGGCGACACGGTCACCGGGCACGTGCCCGCCAACGACCCGGCCGCGGCCGCCGCCGCCCTGGACGCGGCGGGGTGGCGAGCGGGTGCCGACGGCGTCAGGGTCAAGGACGGCAAGCGGCTGACGCTGCGCTTCGTCTACGCCACCACCAGGGGATCCGGGGTCCAGGCGGCGGCCGAATACCTGGGCGCCGCCTGGAAGAAGGCCGGCGTCGAAGTGAAGCTGAACGGCATCATCGACGCCAAGCTGGCCGAGTCGCTCAACGTCACCCAGGACTGGGACGCCATCTGGCTGCCGATCGCCGTCACCCTGCCGAGCCAGCTCGTCGGCTTCCTGTCGGGACCGGCCGCGCCCAAGGGCGCCAACTTCGCCCACCTGACCAACTCCCGCTACACCTCGCTCGTCACGCAAGCCTCAGGAAAGCCGGCGGCCGAAGGCTGCAAGCTGTGGCTGGAGGCCGAGTCGGCGCTGTTCGAGAACGCCGACCTGGTCCCCGTCGTGGAGAACACCGTCCTGGCCGCCGGCAAGGGCGGCACGTTCCGCATCATGGCCGGGGACCTCGTGCCGACCTCGATCCGCCTCACGCGGGGAGGGTAAGAACTGTTGTCGGCGCTAGCTATGCCAGCCGGTGGTTGCCAGAAGAACTGTGATTGGGTTTTCGGATCGACCGCGACTGAAGGTAATCAGATGGTAATGTTCAGTCACAGCCGGGTGCCTGACTGGCGTCCGGTCCCCGCCCCCATTGGTGTCCGCACCAACGGGACAGCGTCCGGCGGGGCGGTGGCCCAAGAGCCGCACTCCCTCCAGGAATGCGGAGTCAGGCCCCGACAACGCGGCTCTCAACCACGGTCCGTCCGGCTCGCCGGACGGACGCGGCATCGGCTTCCACCAGATCGCCTCCCGGCCTCGGCCAGCAGGCGACGAGGCTACGCTGATGTCCGTTTTACTCACGTAAACACAGAGAGCGGAAGACGCTGAGTGCGCGAGCTCCACACAACCGGGCCCGGCTCGCGTCGGGTGCGGTCACGCGGGTCGCGGTGGGCGGTGCGGCAGGTCGTGCGGTTCGTCGTCTCGCTCGCCGCGCTGCTCGTCGCGTCCTTTGCGATGATCCACCTCATTCCGGGTGATCCGGTACGGGCGTCGCTCGGGCCGGCCGCGCCGATCGAGCTCGTCCGGGCGCGTACGGCGGCGCTGGGGCTCGACCGGTCGATCCCCGAGCAGTTCCTCACCTACACGGGCCACGTGTTGTCCGGAAATTTCGGGACCTCGTTCCTGTCGGGCGAGCCGGTCGTCGAGATCGTCGCCGCCCGGCTCCCCAACACGCTGGCCCTGGCCCTGCTGGCGACCGTGGTGGCGCTGCTGGTGGCGGTGCCGCTCGGCATGTGGGCGGCCGTCCGCACCGAGAACGGCCGCAACCGCGGCACCGAGTACGCCTTCACCACCGTGACGGGCACCGCCGTCGCCGTGCCGGAGTTCCTGTACTCGATCGCGCTGGTGACCGTCTTCGCCATCGGCCTCGGCGCGTTCCCGCCCGCGGGCAAGGCGGGCGCCGCCTCGTACGTGCTGCCCGTCCTCGCCCTGGCGATCGGCCCGATCGCGATGATCGCCCGCATCTCCCGCGCGGAGACGCTGCGCGAGCTGGGCACCGACTATGTACGGCTGGCGCGCGCCAAACGCCTGCCCGCCGGCCGCCTCTACCTCCGGCACGTGCTGCCCAACACGCTCACCGCCACCCTCACCCTGGGCGGCCTGCTGCTCTCGGCGCTGATCGCGGGCAGCGTGCTGGTCGAGTACGTCTTCGCCTGGCCGGGGCTCGGCCTGAAGATCGTCGAGTCGATCACGCAGAAGGACTATCCGGTCGCCCAGGGCGTCATCCTCGTCTACGGCGCGATCGTGCTCGTCGTGAACCTCGCCGTCGACCTGGCCCTGGCCGCGCTCGACCCCACCTCCAAGATCAGGGAGGCGTGAGTGAGACCCCGCCCGCCGCACAAGCGCGGGGAGCGCCGCGTGAAGGCCGTACAGTCAGGGAGTCCCGCGTGAAGCCCCGCCTGCCGCGCACGCCCGCGGCGGTCGCCGGAGCCGTGCTCGTCGCGGCCATGATCGTGCTGGCCGTCGTCGGGCCGCCCATCTGGGGCGCGAGCGCCGAACGCATCGACGCGGCGGCCATCCTCCAAGGCGCCTCCGCCGCCCACCCGCTCGGCACCGACAGCCTGGGCCGCGACCTGCTCGCCAGAGTGCTCGTGGCCGGCCGGTTCTCCCTGGCGCTGGCGCTGGCCGCCACGCTCATCGGCGGTCTGGCCGGGATCGTGCTCGGCGCCCTCCCGTCCGTGCTGCCGGGCCGGCCCGCCCGGCTGATCACCGGATTGGTCAACGCCCTGGTCGCCTTCCCCGGACTGCTGCTGGCCATGTTCACCGCGGTCGTCTCCGGGCTGGGCGCCCGCGGCGCGGTCCTGGGCATCGGGGTGGCCATCGCGCCCGGATTCGCCCGGCTCACCCAGACGCTGGCCGCGACCGTCGCCGGATCCGACTACGTGTCGGCCGCCCGCATGCTCGGCGTGTCCCGCCGCCGGATCCTGACCGGGCACGTGCTGCCCAACATCGCCGAGCCGCTCATCCTGCAGCTCACCCAGGCGCTCGGCGGCGCCCTGCTCGGCCTTGCCGGGATGTCGTTCCTCGGCCTGGGCGTGCAGCCGCCGTCGTTCGACTGGGGCAGGCTGCTGTTCGACGGGTTCGCCCGCATCTACGTCACGCCCGAGGTCGCCCTCGGACCGGCGGCGGCCATCGCGCTCGCCGGTATCGGGTTCAACCTGCTGGGCGACGCCATGGCCAAGGCCGCCGCCCGTACCGCCGCGGCTGGGAAGGCTTCGGACACGGCCGTACAGACCGATCCCGGCGAGCCGGAGCCCGGCGCGGTACTGGAGGTCAAGGACCTGACCGTCGCGTTCCCGGGCGGCGTGACACCCGTACGCGGGCTGTCGCTGACCATCGCCCCCGGCGAGATCGTCGGCCTGGTGGGGGAGTCGGGCAGTGGTAAGAGCCTGACCGCCGCCGCGATCGGCGGGCTCGTCCCCTACCCGGGCAGGGTCGCCTATGGGCGGCTGCTGCTCGGCGGCCGGGACCTCGCCACGCTGTCGGGCAAGGAGCTCGGCACGACGCTGGCCATGGTGTTCCAGGACCCGATGGCCTCGCTCAACCCGGCGCTGCGGGTGGGCGGGCAGCTCGCCGAGGTGGCGAGGGTGCACCAGGGCGCCGGGCGGGCCGAGGCGAACCGGCGGGCCGTGGACCGGCTCGGCCACGTCCACCTGCCCGACCCGGCCGCGCGCGCCCGGCAGCACCCGCACGAGTTGTCCGGCGGCATGCGGCAGCGCGCGGTGATCGCGATGGGCTTGATGGCCACGCCGCGCTTGATCATCGCCGACGAGCCGACCACGGCGCTCGACGTGACCGTGCAACGGCAGATCCTGCGGCTGCTGCGCGAAGTCACCGAGGAGAGCGGCGCGGCCGCGCTGTTCATCACGCACGACATCGCCGTGGTGGGCGAGCTGTGCGACCGGGTCATGGTCATGTACGCGGGCCGGGTCGTCGAGGAGCTGCCCGTCCGCCGGCTGGCCGCCGAAGCCGCGCACCCGTACACGCGGGCGCTCATCGCCTCCCTGCCCGACATGGCCACCGACCGGGACAAACCCCTCGCGAGCATCCCCGGCCGCCAGCCCGCCCCATCGGACGTGGGCGATGGCTGCGCCTTCGCGGACCGGTGCGCCCTGGCGACCGCCCGCTGCTCCGCCGAACGTCCCCCGCTCATCCCGTACGGCGAGGCGGGCCGCGTGGCCTGCTGGGAGGTCAAATGATCATCGAAGACCTGACCGTGCGCTTCGGCGCGTTCACCGCGGTCGACCGGGTCACGCTGGAGATCCCCCCTGGCCGGATCGTCGGGCTCGTCGGCGAGTCGGGGTCGGGCAAGTCGTCGCTGGCCAGGGCGGTGAGCGGGTTGGTGCCGTACACGGGCCGGATCGACGGGGCGCGCAACGTCCAGATGGTCTTCCAGGACCCGTACGCCTCCCTGGACCCGCGCATGACGGTCGGCGAGTCGGTGGGGGAGGGCGTACGGGCGGATCGCGCGCTCCGGACGGGGACCATCGGCGACGGCCGCCAGGCGGAGGCCGTCGGCGACGGATCCGACCGTGTGAGGCGGCGTGCGGGGATCTTCGCCCACGGGCGCGATCGGGCGGGGCGGCGGGCCGAGGTGGAGCGGCTGCTGGGGCTGGTCTCGCTCCCCGCGGACCTGGCCGGGCGCTACCCGCGCGAGCTGTCCGGCGGCCAGCGTCAGCGGGTGGCCATCGCCCGGGCGCTGGGCGCCGCGCCCGACCTGCTGGTCGCCGACGAGATCACCAGCGCGCTCGACGTGTCCGTCCAGGGCGCGGTGCTCAACCTGGTGCGCTCGCTCCGCGAGGAGCTGGGCCTGTCGATGCTGTTCATCTCGCACAACCTGGCGGTCGTCCGGTACGTCTCCGACGTCGTCGCGGTCATGCACCAGGGCCGCGTCGTCGAGTCCGGGCCCACGGAACGGGTGGTCGGCGAGCCCGCCCACGACTACACGCGCGCCCTCCTGGAGGCGGTGCCCCGACTCACCTGAAGGCTCGTCTGAGGGCTGACCGGAGGGCTCAGAGAGTGATCCACTCGGTGGCGGTGGTGACCTCGTCGAGCACGGCCGGAATGGGCGCGACGCCCAGCCCCGGCCCGGTCGGCACCGCCAGGTGGCCGTCGCTCAGCTCGAACGGCTCGGTGATGTCGGTGGCGAAGTAGCGGCGCGAGGCCGAGGTGTCGCCCGGCAGCGTGAACCCGGGCAGCGCGGCCAGCGCCACGTTCGCGGCCCGGCCGAGCCCGGTCTCCAGCATGCCGCCGCACCACACCGCGATCCCGTTCGCCCGGCACAGGTCGTGGATGCGGCGGGCCTCCAGGTAGCCGCCGATCCGGCCGGGTTTGACGTTGACGATCGAGCACGAGCCCAGCGCGATGGCGGCGGCGGCGTGCTCGACCGACTCGATCGACTCGTCCAGGCAGATCGGCGTCCGCAGCTGCTTGGCCAGCTTGGCGTGCTGGACGAAGTCGTCGTTGGCCAGGGGCTGCTCGATGAGCAGCAGGCCGAAGTCGTCCAGTTTGGCCAGCTGGCGGGCGTCGACGAGGGTGTAGGCGGCGTTCGCGTCGACCTGGAGGAGAACGTCGTCGCCGAACCGCTCGCGCACCGCCCTGACCGGCTCCACGTCCCAGCCGGGCTCGATCTTCAGCTTGATCCGCACGTACCCCTCGTCGAGGTAGCCGTCGACGGCGTCGAGCAGTTGCGGGATCGAGTCCATGATGCCGACGGAGACCCCGCACGGCACCCGGTCACGGGCCGCGCCGAGGAACCGGCCGAACGACTCGCCCGCCGCCCTGAGCTGGGCGTCCAGCACGGCCGTCTCCAGGGCGGCCTTGGCCATCCGGTGCCCCTTGATCGGCTCCAGTGCCCGGCCGACGGCGTTCGCGTCGAGGGTGCGGGGCAGGGCGGGCAGCAGGAAGCGCCGGATCACCTCGGCCGCGCCGTCGACGTACTCGGGGGAGTAGAGCGGCTCCGACATGGCCACGCACTCGCCCCAGCCCTCGGCGTCGGGCGTCACGACCCGCACCAGCAGCACGTCGCGGGCCGTCTCGGTGCCGAACGAGGTGCGGAACGGCGCCACCAGCGGCATCGCGATCCGCCGCAGCTCAACTCCGGTGATCTTCACGCTTTCTCCACTACGTAAAAGGACTTCTGATGGAACCCGGTGACGACGCGGCCTTCGGCGATCAGGCCGCCCAGGACGTCCCGCATGGCATGCCGCCATGCCTTGGCCGTTCCCGGGTCGGCCCGGCGCAACCCCTCGATGTCCGGAGGCGCGGCCACCAGCACCACCGCGGCGTCCATACGGCCCGGCACCGGCCGGCCCCCGTCGTCGGCCAGGCCGACCACCGCGTCGCCCGGCACGTGGACCGGCCACGGCTCGCGCCTGGCCAGGGCCTCGACATGCGGCGCGGACAGCTCCCAGACGGCCAGCATCCGGTCGGACTCATCGCCCTGGTTGATCTCGTCGTCCATGATGCCGTAGAAGCCGGGCAGGTATTCGCGCGGCCGGGCGCCCAGCTTGGCCAGGTTGAAATGGGCGTTGCGGCGTACCAGCGGATCGTAGGTCCAGGTGACCCGGCCCAGCTCGCGCTCCAGCGCCCACCGGCGCTGGTGCAGCTTGAGCTCGAACCCGATGCCGCGCCCGGCGGACGCGCCGGTGATGTGGGAGTGCAGCGCGTTGCCCGCCGCGAGGAACCCGACGGACCCGCCGGCCATCCGGTCGCCGTCGAAGGCGCCCGCGACGTACCCGCCCGCGTGCGACAGCGCCCGCATCAGCTCGACCGTGATCGGCTGCCCGCCCTGGTCGAACCGCCAGATGCCGTCGAACAGCGCGAACAGTTCCTCGAACTCCGCGATCTCGTGTAGTTCCCTGACCGCGATCAACCTGCCGGCCCTCCGAGTAGTCGATGTCACCCGCGACCGTACGCCACAGTGAGGGCGGCCGATTCGTGCCGGTTCACCAAGACGGGAGGGTTCTTCGTCGCCACGCCCTACGCCATGGCTCGGCAGCGCGAGTGCTCCGATGGAGTTCGCGCTGCCGGCGGCTTGAGGAGAGCGGGGGTCAGTCGCGTAACCGATCGGTCGCGCGTGTCGGTCGCGTCACCGATCGGTCATACGTGTCAGCCGCGGAACTGACCGGTCACGCGCAGATCGCGGGACGACGCGCCCACCGCGGCGGTGAAGACGCCATGGGAGGCGACCCAGCGTTTCGCGGCCGGGCTCCAGGTGGACAGCGCGGCGCTGTCGAGCGGGAAGGAGACCACGGTGCTCTGCCCCGGCCGCAACCACACCTTCTGGAAGCCCTTGAGCTGCTGGGGAGGTTCGCCCGCCGCGCTGGGGAAGCCGAGGTAGAGCTGGGCGGTCTCGGCTCCGGCGCGGGCTCCGGTGTTGGTGACCCGGACCCGTACGGCGTGGTTGTCGGCCCGCAGGCTGTCGTAGGCGAAGCTGGTGTAGGACAGACCATGACCGAAGGGGAACAACGGGCGCTGGTGGCGGGCGTCGTACCAGCGGTAGCCCACGTTCAGGCCCTCGTTGTAGCGGACCGTGGTGCCGTCGCCGGGGAAGCCGTACGCGACGTCCGGGCCCTGCCGGTCATCGGCGGGAAAGGTCACCGGCAGTTTGCCGGACGGGTTGACGTCGCCGAACAGCACGGCCGCGACCGCGTTGCCGTACTCCTGGCCCGGATACCACGCCTGGAGCACCCCGGCCACCCGGTTCAGCCAGGGCATCAGCGACGGCGCGCCGGTGTTGAGCACGACCACGGTTCGCGGGTTGGCCGCGGCGACGGCCTCGATGAGCTGATCCTGGTCGCCGGGCAGGGCGAGGGAGTCGCGGTCGGCGCCCTCGCTGATGGCGTCGTTGACGAAGACGAGCGCGATGTCGGAGCGCCGGGCGGCGGCGACGGCCTCGGCCAGCAGCGCCGGGTCGGGCGCGGCCCAGCCGAGTTGCAGGGCGGCGCCGAAGAGGGAGCCCGCGGTGGAGTACTCGAGCTTGATCGAGACGGTCCGTCCGGCGGTCAGGTCGGCCAGCCCGTGGGCGATGCCGCCGAACTCGGTGTGGTTCGCGGCGACGAGCCGGCCGTCGATGTAGAGCCGGGCCTGGCCCGAGCCGTTGAGGGAGAAGCGGTAGCCGCCGGTCTTGGGCGGGGTCAGCGTGCCGGTCCATCGAGCCGACCAGGTGCCGGTGACGCCGCTGGGCGCCGCGGAGAAGCTCACCGAGGGCTCGACCCGGGTGAGCACGGGCCCGCCGGTGAAGTCGGGAGCGGGGTAGTAGGTGGCAGTCAGCCCGGGGCCGTCGCCCGACGCGGGCCGCAGTAGGTCGCCGGAGAGCACGGGCAGGGCGCCGGTGCCGAGCGTGCCGCGGGCCTGGTTCAGGGTGACGCCGCCGCCGGCTCGCGCGGTCAGACCGGCCAGCGGGGTCACGGTGGTGGACGGCCGCAGCGCGGCCGAACCGCCGCCGTAGAAGGTCGCGTGGTCGCCGGCCGCGTCGCCGATCACCGCCAGCGACCTCGCCTTGTTCAGCGGCAGTACGCCGCGCTCGTTCTTGAGCAGCACCATGCCCTGTTCGGCCAGTCCCCGAGCCAGCTCCCGATGCGCGGGCGTGGACACTTCATCGCGTGGCGTGTACTCCCGGTCGAACAGGCCAGTCCGGTACATCGCGGTGAGAATGCGGCGGACCTTGTCGTCAATGGCCGCGGCCGTGACCTGACCGGCCACCACCGCCTGCTTCAGCGCGTCACCGAAGTACGTCGATCCCGGCATCTCCACGTCCAGCCCGGCGGCGGCCGAGGCGACCGTGCTGTGGGTGGCGCCCCAGTCGGACACCACGAACCCGGTGAACGCCATCGCGTCCTTGAGCGCGCCGCGCAGCAGGTTGCCGTTCTCGCAGGCGTAGGTGCCGTTGACCTTGGGGTAGGCGCACATGACGGACCTCGCTCCGCCGTCCCGCACGGCCGCGCGGAAGCCCGGATAGTAGATCTCGTTGAGCGCCCGCTCGGAGACCCGGACGTCGACCTTGCCACGGTCGGTCTCCTGGTTGTTGGCCGCGAAGTGCTTGGGCATCGCTATGACGCCCTGGCTCTGGACCCCTTTCACCTGCTCGGTGGCCATCCGCGCGGTGAGGTAGGGGTCTTCGCTGAAGGTCTCGAAGGTACGGCCCCAGCGCGGCGAGCGCACGATGTTGATCGTCGGCGCCAGGGCGACGTTGTGCCCCTTGCCGGCCTGCTCGGCGCCGACCGTCTCGCCGTACCGCCGCATGAGCGCGGTGTCCCAGGTGGCCGAGCCGTTGATGGCGGCGGGAAAGGCGGTGATGCCCGTGCTGCCGTTGGCGACTCCGTTGGGACCGTCGGCCAGGTAGATCGTGGGGATGCCCAGCCGGGTGTTGCCCGGGATCCGCCCGGCGTACCCCTTGCCGAACTCGAAGCCGACGCCGTGCAGCATGGCGATCTTCTCGTCGAGGGTCATGCGGGCCAGCATGCGTTCGGCACGCTGCTCGGGCCCGTACGAGGCGCTCAGGGGCGAGGGATCGCCGGCGCCGGCCGCCGGTGGCGACTGGGCGACACCTGTCAGCGTGAGGAGGGCGGCGGCCGCCAGGGCGGTCGCTCTATGGAGTCGTCGGGGCATGTGCCAGGTCCTCTCTCAGGGGGATGGCCAGGGTCCGCGGACCGCGACCTGAGCTGGGACGCGTCGATGATGATCTCCGATATATGTTGTGCCCGACAACATATGGCCAGGCTGAATACGCGACAAGGACCTCTTCCATCGTCCGGAAGATGTTCGTTAAGGTCTCCCGCCAAAGCGGAGACAAAGTCATTTATCTTCCGTTCAGCGGTTAGAGCGCTTCTTGGGCCGTAGATCGCCACATATGGTGCAGACGCGCCGCATCGGATCGCGATGGATGTGCTCCAAGAGCAGCCCCACCCCCGGCTCCGCTCAGAGCCGCGGTTTCTTTCCTGTCTCGTGTCCTGTCCTTGTGGTGGCGGAGCCATGCCCGCCGCCTTCGTTCCGGAGAGGTAAGACCATGAGATTCCCCCTCAATCCAGCCGGCGGGCGACCGCTGGGCCGCGCCTCCTGGTCGGCGGCGTGCGTCGCGGTGATCGTCGCCCTGGCGACCGCGCTCGCTGGTGGCGCCGTCACCGCCCAGGCCGCCGCCACCGCCCAGGTCGCCGCCGCCGAGCTGCTGTCCCAAGGCAAGCCGGCGACCGCGTCATCCACCGAGAACACCGCCACGCCCGCTTCGGCGGCAGTGGACGGCAATGCCGCCACCCGCTGGGCCAGCGCCTTCAGCGACCCCCAATGGCTGCGGGTCGACCTCGGCGCCACCGCCACCATCACCCAGGTCGTGCTGAACTGGGAGGCCGCCTACGGCCGGGCCTTCCAGATCCAGACCTCCGGCGACGGTTCAACCTGGACCACCGTCTACACGACCACCAGCGGCACGGGCGGGGTGCAATCTCTCACTGTGGCCGGAAGCGGCCGGTACGTACGGTTGCTCGGGACGGCGCGGGGGACCGCCTATGGCTACTCCCTGTGGGAGTTCCAGGTCTACGGCACATCGGGCGGCACCACGCCACCACCCGGCGGCACCATCCCCGACCCCACGATCCAGTCGCTGGAGGCGACCAACGGACCGTTGGCCACCGCGACGTACACGGTTCCGAACCCCAGCGGCTACAAGGCCGGCACCGTCACGTACCCGACGGCCAGTGGCTCGTATCCGGGCATCGTCCTGATGCCGGGATACCAGGGCACGCAGGCGAACCTGAGCTGGCTCGGCCCTCGTCTGGCCTCCTGGGGCTTCGTGGTCATCAACGTCGATACCAACACCCTGAGCGACACCCCCGACCAGCGTGGTACGGAGATCAGGGCGGCCGGCACCCAACTGCTCAACCTCGGCAACGCCACGGGCAACCCCCTCACGGGCAAGCTGAACGGCACCCTCGGCGTGTCCGGTCACTCCATGGGCGGGGGCGGCACGATGGTGGCGCTGCGTGACGACAGCCGGTTCACCGCGGGCGTACCCCTCGCCCCCTACCACCAGAGCGGCAACTTCGCCGCCGTCAACAAGCCGACCTTCTTCCTGACCTGCGCGAGCGACGTGGCCGCGCCCGGCAACACCTACGCCAAGCCCTGGTACAACAGCATGACCCAGGCCGAGAAGCTGTACATCGAGGTTCCCGGCGACCACCTCTGCCCGATGACCGGTAACGGCAACAAGGCCAAGCAGGGCAAGTGGATCGTGTCGTTCTTCAGCCGCTGGCTGCGTAGCGACACCCGCTTCACGCCGTTCCTGTGCGGCACCCAGCGTGACGCCGACCGGACCAACACCTCACTGGTGACCCAGTGGATGGACACCTGCCCCTTCTGACCGGTCGGCTTCGACAGCCGGGCACGGCGACATCGGCCGCCATGCCCGGCTGTCAGGCCCTTTGCCCAGTGGGGTGAAGGTAACCCACGGTGGCGGCGAGCAGGAACACGCCCCAGGCGAGGAAGACCGGATAGGTCCCCGCGAATCCCCAACTCCCGTCGAGGACCATGGCACCGCCGTCGGGCGCGCACGTACGGGTGATGCCGAACGCCAGGCATTCGGTCATCATCGCCCCGTACTGGCCGACGAGCAGACCCACCACCGCCGCCGGAACGACCGCCAGGCCACGTGGTACCCGGCGCCGCCCCGCGAACGGCACCCATCCCGGGACGACTTGGCCCCATCGGCTGATCAGACCCAATGTGAGCAGGGCCCCGGCAGCCGGTCCGGCGACGAGCAAGCCCCAGAACACCGCCGAGCCGCCCAGCTCTGTCAAGAGGGAGCGGGAGTCCGCCGCCACACCAAACGGTACGCCCAGCCCCCACAGCAGGTGCGGAACCGAGAAGCCCAGCACCGGCACGCCGGCCGCCACCCAGGTCACCACCTTGGCCCAGAGCGCGGGACGGATCGTCGCATCGGCCCGGCGCTCGGGTGGGCGTGGGGCGGTACGCATGCCGTAGCGGGTGGTGGTCAGCGCGAGCAGCAACCCCAGTCCGGCAAGCAGTATCTGCCAGACGAGCGCGGGGTCACCGAGCTTGCCGAACGCCAGCCGCATGACCAGGTTTCCCGGCGCCACCAGCGCTAGCGCGGCCGCGCCTGCCCAGCCCGCGCCCAGCAACGCCCGCCGCGTACGTGATCTCATGGCCGCTGACGGTAATGCCCGCCATCCTCTGGCGATCTCCCTCTACTGGGCGAAAAACCTCCCCCGTGCGGGGGAATTCAGGCTGGGAAACGTCAGCGGCCGGCGCGCGGTAGTGACCCGCGGGCGTGACAGGCGTGTTTCTAGATTGTTATCAAAGGCAACAAATTAGCCCGGAAATAGGGCTAGACCCGTCTCGCCTCCCGGGATTACGTTGCCGCAAACAACATTCAACGAAATGGTGAGGCCGGGACCCGGCGTACTCGAAGCGCGATCGACGGTCGGAGGCGCTGCCCATGACCATGACCACAGCAACGATGGCAAGCCCGTCCAGGCAACCGGATCCCGCGCGGTCGGTGGCCAGCCGGGTCCTCAGTGTTCTGGACGCGTTCTCCGGCGAACGCCGCCGGCTGACCCTGTCCGACATCAGCCGGCGGACCAGGATGCCGCTGACGACGGCGCACCGCCTGGTCGGCGAGCTGGTCGCGTGGGGCGCGCTCGAACGCGACCGTAACGGCCGCTACCAGATCGGCCTGCACCTGTGGGAGGTCGCGGCATTGGCACCTCGCGGCCTGGGGCTGCGCGAGGTGGCCATGCCCTACCTCGAGGACCTTTTCGTGGCGACCCGTCAGCACGTCCAACTCGCCGTCCTCGACGGGCTGGACGTCGTGTACATCGAGCGGATCTCCAGCCACGACGCCGTCGGCGTGCACAGCCGGGTCGGCGGACGATGGCCCGCGCACGCCACAGGTGTCGGCCTGGTGCTGCTCGCGTACGCGCCCCGGGCATTCCAGGAGCGCTACCTGGGCAGGCCGCTGGCCGCCTTCACCAACAAGACCATCGTGGACCCGGACGCCCTGCGGCGCGTACTGGCGGAGGTGCGGCGCACCGGCTTCGCCGTCAGCGACCGGCAGGTCACCCTCGACGCGGTGTCGGTGGCCGCGCCCGTGAGCGACGCGGCCGACGAGGTGGTGGCCGCGCTCTCCGTCGTCGTCCGCGCCGGCGATCCACTGCCGGGCTTGCCCATGCCCGGCGTCGTACCCCCGGTGCTGGCCGCCGCTCGCGGCATCAGCCTGCAACTCCTCCGGCATCCCGGAACGCCGTAGTGGCGGCTGCCCGCCGGACTCCTCTAGTCGTTCTTGGTCACGGTGCCGGACTTGGCGTCGATCTTGAGGCCCTGCCAAGTGCCGTCCGGGCTGACGACATCGACATCCCAGACGAGAAGGTCGTTGTTGTACTTGTCCAGGCTCATGTGGGTGATCTTGCCGTGCGACACCGAGGACGACACCTTCTCCAGCGCGTCCTTGAAGGTCACCTTGGCGTCCTTGATCAGCCCCATGACCCTGGCCTTCTCATATTTGCCGGTGTCCTTGGACCTGGCTTCCGAGACCACCTTTCCCGACGCGTCCACTTCCAGCAGCCGCTCGGTGCCGTCGGGTCCGGCCAGCTGGACCTCCCAGATCTTGCCGTCGTTCTCTGACTGGACCGAGAGGACATGGGAGCCCTCGGCGGAGCTCGTGGCCGCGGTGGCCGCCTTCTCGAGGCTCGCCATGTCGCCGGGTTCCTGCTGGGGACCGCCCGGCGTCGACATGGGCAGGGGGATGACGCCGCGCGCGGGCTCCGCCTTGATGGTGCCGGACTGAGTGTGGGCGCCTGCGCAGGCCCCGGCCGCGAGCAAGGCCGAGCCGGCGAAGATGGTGCCTATGATGGTCTTTGACCGGTTTCTCCCATTCATGCTGAAGACGCTGCCCGGAACTCCATAAAGGCACGCCCAGGCGCTGGGCAACACGCTCCAGCGCTAGATCACTTCGCGGAGCACGTCGTCGACCGGGGTGGCACTCACGCCGAGGATCTTCTCGGTTTCGGAGTAGTCGACGACGAACGGGTGGCCGGGCTTGGTGAGCACTTCGTGCATTTCCCCCCAGAATGGTTCGGTGTACGCGAGCAGGGTCAGGTCGCGTTCGGTCATCTCCTCCATCCGTGGTTCCGGCGCCCCCGCGAGTTCGGCGAGTCGCCCGGCCAGTTCCCGTACCGACAGGGTCGAGGTGGGCGCGTGCCACGCCCTGCCGTACGCCTGATCGTCGCGGCTCGCGGCGACCAGCGTGCGCGCGGCGTCGCCGATCGCCGTGTAGCTGTGCGGCACGTCGAGCTCCTGCGGCACCAGGACGAGCCTGCCCTCCAGTACGTGCCGCTGCACCATGAGACTGAACACCGAGAAGGCTCCGGCGCCGTAGAACTGGCCGGCCCGCACCTCGGTGACCTTCACCCCTGAGGAGGCGGCCTCCTCCCATACCCGCGCCCTGGCCCGCCCTTTGGGCCCGGCGGCGGCCAGCGGGAAGTCCGGGGTGATCGGCCCGTCCACCGGGCCGTAGGCGTAGAGATTGCCGAGCATGACGTAGGCGGTCCCGGTCCGCTTCACGGCGCTGAGCAGCGACGCCGACAGGATCGGGAACTGCTCGGGCCAGGTGTGGTACGGCGGCGCGGCGGTGGTGAACAGCGTGTCCGCCCCCTCGGTCAGCTCGGTGAGCCGATCGGTGTCGGTCGCGTCCGCGGCGACCTTGTCGATGAGCGGGTGCTCGGGCCCGCCGCCGGTGCGGCTGATCATCCGTACCCGCTCGCCGTCCCCGGCCAGCAGCAGAGCGGTCTTCGACGCGGTGGCCCCACGACCCACGATCACATGAACTTTTGTGTCGGCAAATTTCATGATGACAACGGTGCCGACCCGCGGCCTCCTGGCATAGTGGCCGGAATGCCAACTATCCGGAGGATCTGGCCATGCACCGCGTCGCCGCAGTCGTCGTGCCTCCCGTGCTGAGTTTCGACATCTCGATCCCCTTCATGGTCTTCAACAGCGTTCCGCACTATGACGTGCGCGTCTGTACGGCGCGGCCCGGCCCGCTGCCGACCGTCGGGGGTCCCGACGTCGTGGTGGCGGACGGTTTGGACGCGATGGACGGCGCGGACACGGTGCTCGCCGTCGGCAGCGGCGGCGAGCAGGCGCCCCCGGAGGTTCTCGACGCCTTGAGGAGAGCCGCGGCCGGCGGCGCCCGGATCGCCTCCCTGTGTACGGGCGCGTTCGTGCTGGCCCAGGCCGGTCTGCTGGATGGGCGCCGCGCCACCACGCACTGGGGGCTGGCCGACGACCTGGCCACCCGTTTCCCGTCGATCGAGGTGCGGCCCGACGTCCTCTTCGTCGAGGACGACGGCATCTTCACCTCGGCGGGCGCCGCAGCCGCCATTGACCTGTGCCTGCATCTGGTCAGGCTCGACTATGGCGCCGCGGTGGCCAACGCGGCCGCGCGGCTCGCGGTCGTCTCTCCCGTACGGCCAGGCGGCCAGTCCCAGTTCATCGAGACACCACTGCCTCCCGAGCGCGGCACCTCACTCGCTCCCACCCGGGCCTGGGCGCTCGAGCACCTCGATCGCCCGCTCACCCTGGCCGACCTGGCCGGGCACGCCAAGACAAGCGTGCGTACCCTGACCAGGCGCTTCCACGCGGAGACCGGGCTGAGCCCGCTCCAGTGGCTGCTGCACCGGCGCGTCGACCGGGCCAGGGAGCTCCTGGAGACCACCGAGCTGCCCATGGATCAGGTGGCCGGGAAGAGCGGTCTGGGCAGCGCGGACTCCCTCCGCAAGCACCTGTCCCACCGGGTGGGGCTCACTCCCACGGCCTATCGCGCGGGCTTCAGCCAAAGAGGGTGAAACCGCACCAAACGGCCGGGTGGTCGAAGCGGGGGTCGGAGCGGAGTTCGGTGCGGGCCGTGGCGAAGGCGCGTCCGGGTGGGACTCCGCAGCTCAGCTCGGCGAGGTAGCGGGAGGTGAGCAGGGCACCCGCTTCCAGGGTCACCGGCCAGAGGGAGGCGACGACCGTCTCGACGCCGGAGGCCAGCAGCGAGACGGCCAAGCCCTCGACCTCCATGTGGGAGAGGTCCTGGTCGATGTGGGCCGACCAGCAGCCCAGCAGGACGACCGTGCGTGGCTGCGTGGTGAGATCGTGCAGCGCGTGGGTGAGGCCGCGGCCGCGGCGTCCGTGACCCAGGAGCACGAGGGCGTCGGCCGAGCTCACCTGATCGAGATCCGCCTGGGGACAGACCCCGACGTCGGCTCCGTCCGCCGGCTGCTCCGAGTAGATCAGCTCAGCCAGGTCGCCACCCGCCTCCAGCAGTTGCGCGTTCGCGCGCTCCGACCGGTCGTCCTGAACGGCGACGACGATCGCCGGAGTCGGCTCGGCCGGCCGCTGAGGCCGTCCGACCAGCGCCGTGGTCGCCACGACCCGCACCACGGTCTCTGCTCCCGCCGAGACCAGGGCGGCCGCCGACCACGGCAGCTGGAGCGCGTAGCCCTCGGTGCTGAGGTGCAGCTCGCCGAAGCGTCCGGCATCTGCCCCCAGTGCCTGCCAGAGCGAGGCGAGGCGCTCGTGGACGTCCGCGGCCGGGACGAACCGCTCGAGGATGCCGGCGTACTCCTCCATGGTGGCGATCCGTGCCTCGCGTACCGCCTGTGCCGCCTCCTGCATCCGGTCGGAAAACCAGACGTGGGCCTCGAAGAGCAGCTCGGGCGGGGGAGCGGGTGCTGTCCGCGCTCGACATCGAGCGCGACCTGTCGCGTACGCCGCTGTTCCAGGCAATGCTGGCGCTGCACAACTCCGCGGTCGGGTA
>NZ_JBFAVX010000064.1:0-25422 GCF_040680095.1 Nonomuraea sp. NPDC052129
TGGACATGATCGTGTTTTCCCCCGAGATGGTGAATGATCTTTACAGACTTCCGTCTACGTTCGGTGATCATTTCCACACCTAGAGTGATACCCCCCCGAAAGGTTCGCGCAGTTGTAGACGGCGTTGACGTAGGTGGATCCGTGCAGCAGGGAGAAGTCTCCGTAGAGGTCCTGTGTGCCGTCCGCTATGGCGCCCGGCTCCCCGCCGACGGTCGTGGTCACCATGGCGCCGAAGTAGTAGCTGGTCGAGGGCGGGGTGGCCGTGGTGAAGGTGGCGGCCCAGGCACGGGGATAGCTGGTCCCGCCCGGCATGCAGTGCCCGGCCGTCAGCATGTAGCGGATGCCGTCCTTCACGACGGGGAACGACGTCGAGCAGCGGCGCGCCTCGCCAGTGTGCTGCGCGTTCCATCGGCGATACCCGGCTCCGGCGTAGTGCGGCGCCGAGTCCCGTGACCGGTCGCGCTCGGTGACCTTCATATGATCCGCCAGCCGGAACACCACCGAGTCCCCGAAGCGCTGCTTGAGGTCGATCCTGGCGGCGTCCGAATCGCTGGTGGTGTAAGCCACCGCGATCCCGCGCGCGGGGTCGATGCCCACGCCGATGGCCTTGTCCTTGTACGTGCCCGCTCTGATGAGCTCACCGATCTCGGCCTTGGTGCGCTGGGCGTCCGCCAGACTGCGGCCGCCTTCCTCGACCTTGATGGACACGGGCCGGGTTCCGGCGACCCGCTTCGGGGTGCCTTTCACGATAAGGGAACGCTGCTCGAAGTCGGGCCCTGAGGGGAGGACCACTGTCACCGCGTCGGGTCCGGTGACTCGAACGCCGGTGTACTTCTCGGGTGACGCCTCGGCCAGCGCGTTGATCTCGTTGGCCGCTTCCTCGGTCTCCGGCGAGACCTGGCCGGGCGCAGGCGGCACAGGCTCGAACGCGGGGGCGGGTTGGTCGGCTGACGCGGGGGCGATGGGCGTCAGGGCAAGGATGAGTGCAGATAAGGAGATGGTGACGCTTTTGACCAGTCGCATGTGACCTCCTTGGTGGGCTACGGCAACAACGAGGCATGCCGGAGCAACGCAGGCGGCATGTCTGAATAAAGGCTAGGACCGTAAAGTTCGTGGCCCCCGCGAGCCGAACGATGAAACCATCGAGTCTTTCACCACAGAAGAGGGTGCATCGTCCCGCGAATCGCCCGTTTACGCTCGCTAGTGTGATCTTTCGTGCAAGTTACGTCAAGTCTTTGGACGATCGACACCTTGGTCGGCGGCCCGCGGCTACGCTTGACCTACCCCGAAGATATGGTTACGGTCAGGTCCGAAAAGAATCACCCGGCCTGGCTAGCCCTTCCCAGGCTCACCTGAACCCGCCCGCCGCTCGCCCCCGAAGAGGCTGCTGCGCACCTCTACCCAAGGAACTCCCGCAGCGATCGCGGTTCGCGGCCCAGGATGTCGGCCACGGTCGTGGTCGTGCTCGCCCAGCGCCCGTCCCCGATCTGGGCCATGAGTTCGGCCAGGTCACGGGCCGCTTGGGCGGGCATGCCGCGCTTCTCCAGGTGAACGGCGGCGTCCTCGACCGACTGGTCCACGTAACGTACGGTCCGGCCGAGTGCTCGGGTGAGCTCGGCGGCGATCTCGTCGTGCGTAGGCGCCACCGGGCCGGTGAGCTCGTACGTGGCGTCGGCGCCGACGGGACGCGTGAGCAACGCGGCCGCCACCGCCGCGATGTCCCGCGCGTCGATGTAGCCGACCCTGCCCCCGCCGTACGAGCCGAAGATCCGCCCCTCCTCGTCGACGTCGCCCGCGAGATTCTGCATGAAGCCGACGGGCGCCAGGATCGACCACGGCACCCCCGACGCCTTCAGATGCTCGTCGACCTGCCCGTGCATGCCGAACCCGAGCAGGCTGCTCGACGTCACGCCGCGCACGGACACGGTCACCACCTGCGCCACGCCCGCGGCCGCCGCGTGATCGATGACCGCCTTGTGCGCTCCCACGAAACCGGGCCACAGCGCGCTGTTAAGAAGGAGCCTGTCACCCGGCTCGATCGGGATGCTCTCCGGCCGCTCCAGGTCGCCGACCACGTACTCGCATCCCAGTTCCTCGCCCTGTTCCGCGCGCCGTACCACGGCTCGCACCGCACCGCCGAGTTCCTCGACCAGCGCGCGCCCGATCGTGCCCGTCGCACCCGTCACCACGATCATCGCAACCTCCTAAGTGGAATGTCAGCTTCCGGTTGTATACTAAGCGGAAGCCTGTCGTCCACTTCAACGGGAGTTCAATGCGCGCCGATGCCCGCCGCAACCGGGACAGGATCCTGGAGGCGGCCCGCGACGCCGTGGCCGAGCGCGGCGCGGACGCGCCGATGGAGCTGATCGCCCGCCGGGCCGGGGTCGGCGTCGGTACGCTCTACCGCCGCTTCCCCGACCGCGGTGTGCTGCTCGCGGCCCTGGCGGAGCAGTATGTTCACGAGCTCGTGGACGCCCTCGACCGCGCCCTGGCGGCCGAGCCTGACGCGTGGTCGGCCATTCGCGCCTTCGTCGTCTACAGCGTGGAGAAGGGCCGCGGCGCCATCGCGGCCGCGCTGGCCGGGACCACCGCTCCGCAGGCGAGGCAGACGCTGGTGCGTCGGCTCGACGAGCTGGTACGGCTGGCGCAGGCGGACGGCGCGCTGCGGCCAAATGTCGGCACGGACGACCTCATGGAGTTGCTCAATGTGTTCGCCTGCCACCCGGAAGTCATCCCGAAGCGCTTCCTCCCCCTCATGCTCGACGGCCTCGACCGGCGTTAGCCCCGCCGCCGCAGCAGGTGATCAAACGAACCCGGCGCGGCAGGCGCCCCACGCCGGCCTGGTCACGCGCGGGTCGTGAGTGCGAAGATCTTGACGTTCGGCGCCGCGGGGCTGGTGAACGAGAGCGCCTCGCGGGTCGCGTCGGCGGCTACCGACACCCGCCAGATGGTCACCTTGCGGCCGTCGGCGGTGTTGTTGACGTTGTAGCGAGTGTCGGCCGTGAGTGCCGCCTCCTCGCCGAAATGGGGTGCGGCGCCGGCCCAGTCGGTCACCTTGAGCGGGGCCGTGGAGGTCGTGCCGTCCGCGTAGGTGATCGTGAGCTCGGTCTGCTGGTCGCCGTTCACGGCCGTGACCAGCAGGTCGAGGGCCTGGTAGCGGCCGGGCGTGAGGTAGGTGCGCTGGCCGCGCAGGCTGTGGAAGTTGCCTGCCGTGCCCTTGGTCTCCGGAATCAGGTAGGGGCCGCCCGACACCGTGCGCAGGCCCGGCTCGGGCAGTTGCTCGGCGGGGAAGCTCCAGCCCTTGCCGTCCAGGTTGCCCTGGGCCTTGGCGTCCGTGGTGGCCACGCCGTCCACGTCGTACTGGAGTTTCTGCGCGCAGGCGGAGCCGGACGGCTGGCACGCGGCGGGCAGGTTCGGGATGGGGGTGCCGGCGGTGGGGACGTGGTCGATGGGGAGGTCGCCGGATCCGGTCGCCCACGAGGTGTTGGGGGTGGCGCCGACGTTCACCACGATGTCGCCGCCCTTGTTCAGCAGGGACTCGGGGAGCCAGGAGCGGGTGTGGGTCTTGCCGTTGACCTTCATGTCCTGGACGTAGACGGCCTCGGGGGCGGCCTGCGGGGCGCTGACCGTGATCGTCGTGCCGTTGCCGCGCTTGATCCACATCTTGGGGAACATGGGGCTGGACAGCAGCATCTCGGCCCGGCTCGGCGTCTGGGGGTACATGCCGAGTGCGGCGAAGACGTACCAGGCGGACATGGTGCCGAGGTCGTCGTTACCGGGCAGGCCGCCGGGGCCGGTCTTGTACACGAGGGAGGCCATCGCGCGTACCGTCTGCTGAGTCTTCCACGGCTGGGCCAGCGCGTTGTAGAGCCAGGGTACGTGGATGCCGGGCTCGTTGGTCGGGTCGTAGCGGAAGCCGTCGCCGCCGGTGGCCCACGTGCCGTCGGCGCGGTGGAAGAAGGTGTCGAGCCGCTTGGCCGCCTGCTCCTTGCCGCCCATCGCGGCGGCCAGGCCGGCGATGTCGTGCTGGACCATCCAGGTGTAGGTGGCGCTGGTGCCTTGGGCGAATCCGGCGTCGGAGGTGGCCGAGAACGGCCACAGCCAGGTGCCGTCGGCCTTGCGTGCCTGCTGGTAGCCGCCCTCCTGGCCGGCCGACGGGTTGAACGTGTTGCGCCACCAGCCGGCCCGGGGCATCAGCAGGTCGCGTTCGCGGTCGCGGCCGAGCCGTCGCGCCCAGTCCGCGAGCGCGAAGTCGGCGGTCGCGTCCTCGAGTGTCTCCGCCGCGCCGCCCCAGCAGTGGCAGGTGTCCTGGGGGGCGTAGCCGAGCCGCAGGTATTCGGCGAGGTTGGGGCGCTGGCCCTCGCATTGTCCGGGACAGCCCTTGTCCGACAGGCCGGACGGATGCGGCACGGTGGCCTGCTGGAGCAGGGAGTCGAAGGCCGCGCGTGCGTTGAAGTTGCGTACGCCGAGCGCGTAGAAGCCGGCGAGCGCCGGGGCCGACGGGTCGCCGGTCATCACGTGGGTGGGGCCGTTGATGTGTACCCAGCGGTCCCAGACGCCGCCGTTCTGCTGCGCCAGGTTGTACAGGGATTGGGCGTAGTCGCCGGCGACCTGTGGTTCGAGCAGCGCCAGGAGTTGGGTGTGCGCGCGGTACTGGTCCCAGCCGGAGAAGTTGCCGTACTGGACGCGCTGTCCGCTGGCGAGTTCGTGGACCTTCTGGTCGCTGCCGAGGTAGGTGCCCGCGACGTCGCTGGTGACGTTGGGCTGCAGGTAGGAGTGGTACATCGCCGTGTAGAAGGTGGTCAGCAGATCCGCCGAGCCGCCGGACACCTCGATGGAGCGGAGCCGCTCGTTCCAGACGCGGGTGGCTCTGGCGGCCACGGACGTGACGTCGTCCCGTGCCGAGATCTCCTGGGCCAGGTTCCGCCTGGCCGCCGCGAGGCTGGTGTAGGAGATACCGACCTTCATGCGGACATCGGCGTCGCCGAAGGTGACGTACCCGCCGGAGCCGCGGCCGGCGCGGTCGGCGCCGGTGGCGTAGCCCTCTCCGCCGGCGGCCGTCGTGGTGCCGGGGCGCAGGTCGCCGTTCACCCAGGTGCCGGTGGCGGAGAAGGCGCGGTCGAAGGAGGCCGCGAAGTGCAGCCGGTAGTAGCTCTTGCGGTTGTTGACGCCGCCGTTGGCCCGGCGGCCGCAGAAGGCGCCGGTCAGCACCGAGCCCGTGACCGTACGAGTGGCGGGGTCGATCGTGATCTCGGCGTTCTCGCTGCCGTTGAGTGAGTTGGACACGCGGAACAGCAGGCTGGCGGGTGAGCCTTTGGGGAAGGTGAACTCGCCCATGCCCGCGCGGGTGGTGACCGCGAGGTCGGTCTTGACGCCGGAGTCCAGCGTGACCGTGTACCGGCCGGGCCGTGCGCTCTCGTTGTCGTGGCTGAAGGTGCTCGCGTAGATCGCGTTTGTCGTGTCCGCGGTCGGTGAGGACGTGATCGGGCCGGCGAACGGCATGATCGGGATGTCGCCCGCGGCCCCCGGATGGCACCCCGCGCCGTTGACGTGGGTGAGCGCGAAGCCTCTCACGCGGGGGGTGTTGTAGGAGTAGCCGTTGGCGCCTGCGGCGTTGGTCTGGTCGCCCGCCGTGTTGGTCGGGCTCCACGAGATCATCCCGAACGGCAGGACGGCGCCGGGGTAGGTGTTGCCGCCGTTGGCCGATCCGATCAGCGGATCGACATGGCGTACGGGATCGCTGACCTTGGCGGGAGAGTTGGTTGCGGCTGCCGGGACAGCGACGGCCGTGCTGAGCACGGCGCCGATGAGCGCGGCGGCGAGCCACGAACGGGGAGAGAACACCTCGTGATCACACCGGCTCACACTAACCGAGCCATGAACGCTCACGTAAGCCCAGAAGTCCGGACAGATAATCCCGGGCGGAAACACGGTGATGTGCTCGTCTGGCGGGGGATCCCTTATGCCGCTCCCCTGTGGGCGAGCGTTACGGCTTGCGGCCGACGCCCCCGTACAGCCATCGCGTGGCCTCGGGGGCCAGGTCGTCTGGGTCGGGGTGCCAGGTGTCGATGGTGACCAGGCCGGGAGGCACCAGCTCGAATCCCTCGAAGAAGCGTGCGACCTCCGCGTGCTCGCGGAAGTAGATCGGCGTCGGCGTGGCCGCGTAAACAGCCTCGATCGCGGCCACCGCATCCGCCAGGTGACCGTCGCGGGTGACGTGGGTCATCGTGAGGTAGCTGCCGGACGGCAGGGAGTCGCGCAGCTGGGTCATGACCGCCTCCCGCTCATCCATCGTCAGGAAGTGCACCATAGCGATCATCAGGACGCCTACCGGCTGGCTGAAGTCGAGGAGCTTGACGGTATGCGGGTGTTCGAGGACCTCGGCGGGGCGCCGCATGTCGGCGGCGGCCACGGTGGTGTTCTGGTCGGTCGCGAGCAGGGCACGGCCGTGTTGCAGCACGACGGGGTCGTTGTCGACGTAGACGACGCGGGCGTCGGGGATGATCTGCTGGGCGATCTCGTGCGTGTTGCCGACCGTGGGCAGGCCGGACCCGATGTCGATGAACTGCCGAATACCCTGCCTTGCCATGTGGCGTACCGCACGGCGCAGGAACGCCCGGTTCTCCAGGGCCAGCTGGCGGACCTCTGGCATAGCCTTCTCGACTCGGCGTACGGCTTCCCGGTCGATCTCGAAGTTGTCCTTGCCCCCCAAGTAGTAGTCGTACATCCGGGCGACGCTCGGCCTGGTGACGTCGATGCCGCTAGGTCCGTTTGCGCCGTGCTCCGTCATGAACGGCCTCCATCTCCTAGATCATTCCCCTGAAATTAGCGCAACCACGGACAGAGCGCGCTAAGCGCTGATCAACCGGCAAGTCCCGCCGAATCATATCGATCATCTCGACTAGGACGTAGGGGACATTGACCAATATCTTTACACGACACATGTGGATCGAGTCAGAAGCTTCAGCCGGCTCGCTGCCTGCGGCTTCGCCGTGATCGTGCTAGGAGAGGTCGGTCGCCACCATTTCAGCGGCGCGGCCCGGGTCTCCTCCGGCCTTTTCATACAGCGACTCGACCGGCCAGCAGAGGGTCTGGCCGCGCGCCACCAGGGTGAGACCCGGCTCGCAGATCTCGCCGTACACGCCGAAGTCGAGCTCGGGCAGGCGGACATGCAGGACCTCGGTCAGGTCGGAGGCGAAGGCGTCACGCGCGGCGCGCGCCTCGGGATCGCATTCGCGCAGCGCCTCCGCCAGCTCGCAGGGGTTGGGGGTGAAGGAGGCGCGCGTCTGCGAGTCGTGCTGGCGCATCGCCTCGACGAGTTCCTCGTCGCCGTCGTCGTCGGCGTAAAGCTCCACATACGGCAGCAGGTGCGGATGATCCCCCAGGCAGGCGATCGCCGCAAGCATCCGGCCGCTGACGGCTCCGTTCTCCAGGACTCGGATGACGTGCGGCGCGATGCGCCGGACCCGGCGGCGGGCCAGCCCGGCGATCGCCTCCTGTCGATGACGCTCGACGGGGTTCCGGTGACCACCACGCAGGAGATCAGGGTCGCGGGCGGCTGGAGCCTCATCGCCGGCTTCGACGGCTGGCCGCGCTGGGAGGGGACGACCACGTACACGAGCGGTGCCGACGACACCGGAGCGCTCGCGTCCTACCTGGTCGTCCACTCACCGGTGACGGCGCCGCCGGGCGACCGCGTCATCGTCCGCCAGGGGCCTGACCGTGCACCCGCAGCGCGCACGGCCAGGTCAGTGATTGCGTGGGGCCGTGATCGCGTTCACCGAGTACGTCGTGTCGGGGGCGGGAGTCGTGGTGAAGCGGGCGTTGGGCAGGTAGAGGCGGTTGCCGAACGACGCCACGGTGCTGGGGACGTCGAAGCGGGGGTCCGTCAGCCGGTTCACGACCTGGCCGGACGAGCCGTCGGCGGTCAGGCGGATGACGGTGACCGTGTTGAGCCGGTTCTGCACCACGTACAGTGTCCGGCCGTCCAGCAGCAGGCCGTCGCCGTTGACCAGGGACTCGCCGCCCAGGTTCACCTCCGTGGTGACGCCGGTGGCGGGGTCGGTCTTGAAGAGCTTGCCGACGTTGGACTGGACGATGAGCAGGCCCTTGCGGTCGGGGGTCGTGGCTATGCCGTTGGCGTTGTTGCCGGTCGTGTACTGGATGGCGCCCGTGAGCGGCACCGATACCGCCTGGTCGGGCAGTGCACCGTGCCGGCCGAGCGCCAGCTTGTACAGGACAGGGTTGGTGGAGTCGGTGAACCAGGCCGCGTCCCGCGTGAGCACGACGTCATTGACGAACGACGCCCCGGTGGCCAGCGAGTACGACTTGAGCACCGCTCCGGTGCGGACGTCGATCACCCGGGCGTTCCCGGCGGTGCCACCGGAGACGAACAGGCGGTTGCGCGAGTCGAGCTTGAGCCCGACCGAAGGGGTGCCGGGGCCCTTGCTGACGACGGCGCCCTGGCCGGTGCGCAGGTCGGCGCGGTAGATGTCGCCGTTCGCCAGGGAGCCGAGGTAGGCCACGGGCCGGCTGCCGATCGCTATCCCCTCCGGCCGGAAGCCGTTGGGGAGCGCGATCGTGTCGGGCAGCCTGGCCGCCTGCGCGGGCGCGCTGGGCGGCGTGGCCGCCGACGCGGGCGCGCCGGGCAAGGTGACGAGCAGGGCGCAGAGCGCGGTCGTGAGGATCGCTGATCTCATGCGGCCCACGATGCCCCGGCCCCCCAGCCCGGCAAAGGCCCAAAGAGCCGGTTCACAGCTATTTCTGAGGAAATAATGCGAAATGTCAGACTTCGACTACTTCCACGCCCATGAGGTCGGCCAAGGCGCGCAGTTCGGCGGCGCGGTGGCCGGTGCCGAGGGACCAGTGGTGGGAGATGCCGGTGGCGCTCCAGTCGTCCGTCCACTCCCCCGGATCGCGGCCGAAATCGACGCGCGACGTGGTGTTGCCGATCTTGAGGTGCGGCCCGTCCACGGTCTCGCCCTCCGACACGGCGAAGCCGAACCGCCCGTCACGCCGCTGGAGCAGCCCGAACGCCGTCACCGGCCCGTGCGCGACGTCGAACTCGACCGACACGCCCCACCCGCGCTTGCCGTGGAAGACGCCCAGGCCGCGCAGCAGCGGCTTACGCGAGCTGATCGCCAGGTGGGCCGGCCCGTCGTGGCCCATCTCGACATGACCGCGCAGGAAGTCGAGCGCCTGCAGCTCGGTGAACGAGCCGCCGCCGCCCAGCCGATCCATGATCAGCATGGCCAGCGAGGTCCGCAGCTCGTACTCCCCCGCCGCCGGGACGCCCCGCGCGGTGAGCAGGGACGAGCCGAGGATCATGCCCGCGCCGAGCCGTTCGTGGATCTCGCCGTCGAGCCCGCGGTGGTAATAGGCGAGGCTGTCCAGCTCGAAGTCGGCCACCAGCTGGTCCAGCCCGGCCGAGACGCGGGCCGCCCACTCGAAGTCCTCGGGCACGACCGTGTCGGCCAGCTCGAACACCTCCCGCGCGAGTTCCATCCGCTCCTTGACCTGGGTGTCGGTGACCTTCTCGACGCGTACCCGCAGGTCGTCGAACTCCAGCACCTCCACGTGCCCGCCCAGATTGACCGGCACCAGCGTCAGGTCGGTGGCGACGTCGAGCATGCCCGGGTAGAGGTGGCCCATCAGCCCGTGCCGCCCGTCGCGCAGCGTGGCCCGTACACCCGCCGCCTTCACCCACCGCTCGATCCGCGCCCAGGCCCGCTCGTCCTCCAGATAGCCGGACACCGAACGGAACGGGATCCCGGCCCTGGTGAACGTGTTGGCCATCTCCGGCAGCGGGCACGCGCCGCAGTAGGCCAGCCACTGCCCGGTGTCGAACGTCTCGTGGTCCATCGACTCCGACGGCTGCAGGTTGATCAGCAGCACCGGCGCACCGCTGCGCTGGGCGATCGGCAGCAGCATGGTGGCGGTCATGTAGGTGGTGAGGAAGCCGACGATCAGGTCGCAGCCCGCCTCCCGCAGCCGTTCGGCCGCGGCCGCGCCCTGCTGGGCGTCGGAGATGAAGCCGACGTCGACCACTTCGCAGCCGAGCGTGCCCATGCGCTCGGAGACTCGCGCGGACGAGCGCTCCAGTTGGGGCAGCAGGTCGGGGAACTGCGGCCAGTACGCGCCGAGCCCGCCCGCCACGAGCCCGACCTTGGTGGGCCGCGCGGGGATCCGTTCGAGCGTCATGTCTTCTTGGTCTCCTCTTCCGGTCTTTCGGTCGTGGGCGGGGTATGCCGCCGTGACAGGTCGGGGCTTCGGCGGGAAACGCGCCCCCAGTGCAGAGGGGGCGCATTTCCCGGCGTACGAGCGTCAGCGCAAGAAGGCGGCGGCCACTCCCGCGTCGACCGGGATGTGCAGCCCGGTCGTCAGCGACAGTTCCCCGCCCGTGAGCGCGAACACCGCCGCGGCCACGTGCTCCGGCAGTACCTCCTGCTTGAGCAGCGTCCGCTGCGCGTAGAACTCGCCCAGGCGCTCCTCCTCCACCCCGTAGACGGCCGCCCGGTTGGCGCCCCAGCCGGAGGCGAAGATCCCCGAGCCGCGTACGACGCCGTCGGGGTTGACCCCGTTGACCCGGATACCGTGCGGGCCCAGCTCGGCCGCGAGCAGGCGTACCTGGTGGGCCTGGTCGGCCTTGGCCGCGCCGTAGGCGACGTTGTTCGGCCCGGCGAAGACGGCGTTCTTGGAGGAGATGTAGACGATGTCGCCGCCCATGGCCTGGCTCAGCAGGACCCGCGCGGCCTCCCTGGAGACCAGGAACGAGCCGCGGGCCATCACGTCGTGCTGCAGGTTCCAGTCGTCGAGCGTGGTCTCCAGCAGCGAGCGCGACAGGGACAGGCCCGCGTTGTTGACCACCAGGTCGACGCCGCCGAAGGCGAGGACCGCCTGGCGTACCGCCTCGGCGATCTGCTCCTCGGACGTCACGTCCACGCCCACGGCGATCGCGACGTCCTGCGGCCGGTAGGCGGCACCGCCGAGTTCGGCGGCCACCTTGTCCGCGGCGCCCAGGTCGCGGTCGGCGACCACCACGCACGCGCCCTCGGCCGCCAGCCGCCTGGCGGTGGCGGCGCCGATGCCGGAGCCGCCGCCGGTCACGAACGCGACGCGCCCGGCCAGCCGCTTGGGCGCGGGCAGGCGGCGCAGCTTGGCCTCCTCCAGCTCCCAGTACTCGATGCGGAACTTCTCCGACTCCTCGATCGGCTGGTAGCTGGACAGCGCCTCGGCGCCGCGCATCACGTTGATCGCGTTGACGTAGAACTCACCGGCGACCCGGGCGGTCTGCTTGTCCTTGCCGAAGCTGAACATGCCGACCCCGGGTACCAGCACGATCGCCGGGTCGGCGCCGCGCATCGGGGGCGAGTCGGGGGCCGCGTGGCGCCGGTAGTAGGCGGCGTACTCCGCGCGGTACTGGGTGTGCAGCTCGCCCAGCCGGGTCAGGACGTCCGCGAGCGGCGCGTCCGGCGGCAGGTCCACGACGAGGGGGGCGACCTTGGTGCGCAGGAAGTGGTCGGGGCAGGAGGTGCCGAGCGCGGCGAGCCTGGGGTGCTCGGCGCGGGCCAGGAAGTCGAGCACCTCGGGCGAGTCGGTGTAGTGACCGACCTGGCGGGCGTCGGTGCTGGCCAGGCCGCGGATCGCGGGGAAGAGCTCGGCCGCGCGCCGGTGCCTGGCCTCCTCCGGCAGGGGTTCGTGGACGACGGGGCCGAACGGGTCCGGGCGGCCGTGGTCGGCGATGTACTGCTCGGCGGTACGG
This sequence comes from Nonomuraea sp. NPDC052129, assembly GCF_040680095.1. Taxonomy (NCBI): domain Bacteria; kingdom Bacillati; phylum Actinomycetota; class Actinomycetes; order Streptosporangiales; family Streptosporangiaceae; genus Nonomuraea; species Nonomuraea sp. NPDC052129. The sequence continues at coordinate 11,762 of NZ_JBFAVX010000064.1, forward strand.
ATGATCTCCAGGGAGTTCGCCTGGCACTCGGCGCTCGTCTCGCCCCAGGCGGTGATGCCGTGGCCGCCCAGGATGCAGCCGATGGCCTGCGGGTTGGCGGCCTTGATCGCGGAGATGTCGAGGCCGAGCTGGAAGCCGGGCCGCCGCCACGGCACCCAGACGACCCGGTCGCCGAAGATGCGCGCGGTCAGCTCGGGGCCGTCGGCGGCGGTGGCGATCGCGATGCCGGAGTCGGGGTGCAGGTGGTCGACGTGGGCGGAGTCGACCAGGGCGTGCATGGCGGTGTCGATCGACGGTGCGGCGCCGCCCTTGCCGTGCAGGCAGAAGTCGAAGGCCGCCACCATCTCGTCCTCGCGCTCCTCGCCCGGGTAGACGCCGGTCAGCGCCCTGAACCGGTCCAGGCGCAGGACGGCCAGGCCGCCGGCGGTGAGCGTGCCCAGGTCGCCGCCGGAGCCCTTCACCCAGAGCAGTTCCACGTCCTGACCCGTGACCGGGTCGTTCTCGGTGCCCTTGGCGGAGGCGTTGCCGCCGGCGAAGTTGGTGTTGCGCGGATCGGAGCCGAGCGTGTGCGATCTTTCGAGCAGTTCGTTCTTGGCGTTCGACATCAGGCCCCCCAGCCTGCCTGGTTACCGCCGACACGGTCGGCGGCGATCTTCTCGAAGTATCCGGACTTGGCGTAGGCGGCCATCGGGTCGGGCGCGAGCCCCATCTCCTCCCGCAGCTCACCGAGCAGCGGGCGGACATCGGTGTTGTAGGCGTCCATGAGCACGGCGTTGGCGCCCAGCACGTCGCCTTCCCGCTGAGCGGCGGCCAGCGCGTCGCGGTCGACGAGCAGCGCCTTGGCGGTGGCCTCCTGGACGTTCATCACCGAGCGGATCTGGCCGGGAATCTTGGGCTCGATGTTGTGGCACTGGTCGAGCATGAAGGCGGTCTCGGAGGTGTAGCCACCGCCGCCGATGACCTCGAACATGATGCGGAACAGCTGGAACGGGTCGGCCGCGCCCACCATCAGGTCGTCGTCGGCGTAGAAGCGCGAGTTGAAGTCGAAGCCGCCGAGCTTGCCCTCACGCAGCAGGAACGCCACGATGAACTCGATGTTGGTGCCGGGCGCGTGGTGCCCGGTGTCGACCACGACCTGCGCCTTGTCGCCGAGCTTGAGGCAGTGCGCGTAGGCGGTGCCCCAGTCGGGCAGGTCGGTCATGTAGAAGGCGGGCTCGAACAGCTTGTACTCCAGCAGGAAGCGCTGCTCCTCGCCGAGCCGCTCGTAGACCGCGGCGAGCGCTTCGGCCAGCCGGTCCTGGCGAGCCCTGATGTCGTCCTGACCCGGGTAGTTGGTGCCGTCGGAGAACCACAGCTTGAGCGTGTCGGACCCGGTGGCGTCCATGATGTCGACGCAGTCGAGCAGGTGCCGCAGCGCCTTGCGCCGCACCTCGGGATCGGGGTGGGTGACACTGCCGAGCTTGTAGTCGTCGTCCTGGAAGACGTTGGAGTTGATGGCCCCGATGGTCACCCCCTGCTCGGTCGCGTGCCGCGCCAGGTCGGCGTAGTCGTCGACCTTGTCCCACGGGATGTGCAGCGCCACGGTCGGCGCGATGCCGGTGTAGCGGTGCACCTGGGCCGCGTCGGCCAGCTTCTCGTACGGGTCGCGCGGCACGCCCTGCTGGGCGAACACCTTGAACCTCGTGCCGGAGTTGCCGTACGCCCAGGACGGCGTCTCGATGCGCTGCTGCCGCAGCTGATCCTTGATCATCTTTTTTCCCCAGATTTCGAGCAAGATTTCAAGCCAGGTGGAAAACTTCGGCCAGCGTGAGCAGACCCTCGTCGGGCCGTCCGGCCTCGAAGAAGGGAGCCATCTCCGCCTGCCAGCGCGCGTTGACACCGGTCTCGGCCATCGCCTGCTGAGCCGCCTTGAAGTCGTCGGTCTCCAGGTAGCCCACCAGCAGTCCGTCGTCGCTCAGGAACAACGAGTAGTTGCGCCACCCGGCCTTCGTCAGCGCTTCGAGCATCTCCGGCCAGACGGCCTGGTGCCGCTCGGCGTATTCGTCGAGCCGCTCAGGCCGGACCTTCAACACAAAACACACCCGCTCCACAACCAACCTCCTCTCATATCCACCCCGCACGGACCCTCGCGGCGCCGGGGGGCCCGGCGCCCACAACGGCGCCGGGCCGGCTAGGAATCAAACCGTCAGTAGTCGAACTGGTCGATGTTCGCCGCCTCGAACGTGAACGGCGGGCCCAGAATGACCTCGCCCTGCTTGCCGATCGTCCGCTCGCCCAGCTTGCCCGCCTTGAACGTCTCCCCCTCGGCCCCGGTGATCTGCCCCGACACCAGCGCGGCGGCGGCGTAGGAGGCCAGGTAGCCGAGGTCCTTCGGGTTCCACAGCGCGAACTTCGCCACGGTCTTGTCCTTGACGAACTGCCGCATCTGGTTCGGCGTCCCGAGCCCCGTGAGCACGACCTTGCCCTTGTACTTGGAGCCGGAGATGTACCGGGCCGCGGCCGAGATGCCGACCGTGGTCGGGGAGATGATCCCCTTCAGGTTCGGGTACGCCTGCAACAGGCCCTGCGTCTGGGTGAACGACTTCTGGTCGTCGTCGTCGCCGTAGGCCACCTTGACCAGCTTCATGTCCTTGTACTCGGGCTTTCCGAGCTCGTCCTTCATGAACTTGATCCAGGTGTTCTGGTTCGTGGCGTTCGCGGTGGCCGACAGGATGGCGATGTCGCCCTTGTTGCCGATCATCCCGGCGAGCAGCTTGACCTGGCTGCGGCCGACCTCCTCCGAGCTGGCCTGGTTGATGAACAGGTCACGGCACTCCGGGGCGGCGTCCGAGTCGTACGCGACGATCTTGATGCCCTTGGCGCGGGCCTGCTGGAGCGGCCCGCAGACGGCGTTGGCGTCGTTGGCGGCGATGAGGATCGCGTCATGGCCCTGCTGGGTGAGCGTGTTGATGTAGGAGATCTGCGACGAGGCGGAGGCGTCGGACGGGCCGACCTCCTTGGCCTCGCCCTGATACTCCTTGGCCGCCTCGATGCCGGCGTTGTCGACGATCGTCTCGTAGGGGTTGTTGATCGCCTTGGGCAGGAAGGCGATCTTCAGTCCCTGCTTGATCGGGGCGTTCGGGTCGGCCTTGGCGGCGGCGGAAGAGGAGGCGGGCGCCGGCGCGGGCGCGGAGGTCACGTTCGACTTGGTCGTACCGCTGCAAGCCGCCACGCCAAGAGCAAGCAGCGCGGTCACAGCGGTCAGGCGCATCGGGGTCATGGGGATCCTTTCAGAGCTGGCCTGACGAGCGAGACGAGACGGGGGGTGAGCACCGAGACGATGAGGAGCAGTCCAGTGACGATCGACTGGATCTCGGTCGAGACGTCGCCGAGCATGAGCAGATTGCGCAGCAACCCGATGAGCAGCACACCGGCGATGACGCCGCCGAGCGTGCCCTTGCCGCCGTCGAAGTCGACGCCGCCCAGGAGGACGGCGGCGATGACGGCGAGTTCGATGCCCACGCCGTTGTCGGCGCGGGCGGAGCCGTACCTGAGCGTGAAGACGACGCCGGCGAAGGCGGCGACGGTGCCGGAGATCACGAACAGCAGCAGTTTGATGCGCTTGACGCGGATCCCGGCGAAGAACGCGGCCTGCTCCTGCGCGCCGATCGCGTACAGCGCCCGGCCGAAGCCGGTGGCGTGCAGGACCACGCCCACGACGGCGGCGAGCAGGACGAACACCGCTATCGGATACGGGATGGGCGTCCCGGGCACGTCGTTGACGGCGAGCGCGGTGTAGTCCGGCGGGAACTGGGCGACCGCCCGATCACCGAGCACGACGTAGGCGAGGCCGCGGTAGAGGGCGAGCGTGCCGATCGTGACGGCCAGCGAGGGCAGCCCGAGCCGGGTCACCAGCAGGCCGTTGACCAGCCCGCACACGGTCCCGGTCAGTACGGCGATCGGGATGATCACCTCGATGGCCATGCCGCCGTCCCAGAGCGAGCCGACCAGCGCGCTGGAGAGCCCGAGCACGGAGGCGACCGACAGGTCCACCTCGGCGGCCACCACCAGCATGGTCATGGCCAGCGCGATGAGCGCGATCTCGCCCAGGTCCCCGAGCGCGAACGACAGGTTGTCGACGGTCGCGAAGCCGGGCGAGGTGAGCGAGCCGGCCGCGAACACGGCGATCAGCAGGGCGCCGACCAGCACGTCCCAGCGCAAGACCTTAGCCATGACGGCTCCTGTTCCTGAGCAGGCGGGCCAGTCTGAGGGCGAGCACCCGGTCGACGCTGATCGCCAGCAGGAGCAGCGCGCCGGTGATGGCCTGCTGCCAGAACGGGTTGACCCGGAGCACGACCAGCGCGCTGCCGATCGTGGTGAGCAGGAGCGCGCCGAGCGCCGCGCCGTACACGCTGCCGACGCCGCCGGTGATCGCGACGCCGCCGACCACGACCGCACTGACCACGAGCAGTTCCCAGCCGTGCGCGGAGTCGGCGATGACCGTGCCGAACCTGGCCAGCCAGAGCACCCCCGCCAGTCCCGCGAGGCAGCCGCTGACCAGGTAGGCGAGCAGGATCCGCCGCCTGACGGGCACGCCGGCCAGCCGGGCGGCCTCGGGGCTGGAGCCGATCGCGTAGAACTCCCGGCCGCTCGGGTAGGACCGCAGGTAGTAGCCGATCACCACCATGATCACCAGCGTGATGAGCGGCAGGTACGGCACCCCGAGTACCGAGCCGTTGCCCAGCGACAGCAGCCCCGGCGGCAGGTTGACCGCGTTGATCTGCCGCCCGTGGGCGATGTAGTGGTCGATCCCCTGGATCACGTAGAGGGTGCCGAGCGTCACCACCAGGGCGGGGACCCGGCAGAAGCTGACCAGCAGGCCGTTGATCAGCCCGCAGGCCGCGCCGATCGCCACCCCGAGCAGGACGGCGGGCAGGATGCCCATGCCGCCGGCCAGCTGGTCGCCGGTCACGAAGGCGACCAGCCCCACCACCGAGCCGACGGACAGGTCGAGGTTGCGGGTGATCACCACCATGGACTGGCCGACGGCCAGCAGCGCGAGGGTGGCGGTGTTGAGCAGGATGTCCTCGACGCCCTGCCCGGACAGGAAGTTGCCGTTGACGCTGGCCGTGACGCCGACGAGCGCGGCCAGCGCGATGACCAGGCTCAGCTCGCGGGCGCGGAACACCAGGTCGACGAGGCCGCGGGCGCTGCGCGCGGGCGTCGTCTGCTCGGGTGGCGCGGTGGCGGTCGTCACGCGGCCCTCCCCATGTTGGCCGTCATGCGGCCCTCCCGGTTGCGGTCGTCATGCGGCCCTCCCGGTGGCGGCGTTCATCACGCTCTCCTCGGTCGCGTCGGCGCGCGAGAGTTCGGCGGTCAGCCGTCCTTCGTGCATGACCAGCACGCGGTCGGCCATGCCCAGCACCTCCGGCAGGTCGGAGGAGATCATGAGCACCGCGATGCCCTGCCCGGCCAGCTCCGACAGCAGCCGGTGCACCTCCGCCTTGGTGCCGACGTCGATGCCGCGGGTCGGCTCGTCCACGATCAGTACGGACGGCTTCGTGGCCAGCCACTTGGCCAGCACGACCTTCTGCTGGTTGCCGCCGGACAGCACGCCCACCCCGTCGCTCAGCCGGGCGAACTTCAGCCGCAGCCGCACCGCCCAGTCCTTGGCCCGGTCGCGCTCGGCCGTACGGGAGATCGTCACTCCCCTGCGCAGCGAGCCCAGCCCGGTCAGGCCGATGTTGCGCTCGATCGACAGCTCCATGACCAGCCCCTGCTGGCGGCGATCCTCCGGCACCAGGGCCAGGCCCGCGCCCATCGCCGCCGTGGGACTCCCGGCGGGCAGCGGCCGGCCGTCCACCGAGACCGAGCCCGCGTCCCAGCGGTCCACCCCGAACACCGCCCTGGCCACCTCGCTGCGCCCGGCGCCCACCAGCCCGGCCAGCGCGACGATCTCGCCCCGCCGTACCTCGAAGGAGACGTCGGTGAAGACGCCTTCGCGGGTCAGCCGGTCCACCTGGAGGGCGACCTCGCCGAGAGCGGCCGCCTCCTTGGGGTAGAGGGTGCCGAGTTCGCGGCCCACCATGCGCCGTACCAGATCGTCGTGGGTGAGCCCGGCGACCGGCTCGCTGGCGATCCACGCGCCGTCGCGCAGCGTCGTGACCCGCTGGCAGAGTGAGAAGATCTCGTCCAGCCGGTGCGAGATGAACAGGATCGCGCAGCCGTGCTCGCGCAGCGCCTCGACCACCGAGAACAGCCGCGCCACCTCGTTGCCGGACAGCGCGGCCGTCGGCTCGTCCATCACCAGGACGCGGGCCTCGCGGGACAGGGCCTTGGCGATCTCGACGAGCTGCTGGTCGGCGATGGACAGGCCGCGCGAGGGCTGCTCGGGATCGAGCGCGACGCCCAGCCGCTCGAACAGCCGCCGTGCCTGGCCGTGCATCTCCTTGCGGTCGATGCGGCCCAGGGTGCGGCGGGGCTGGCGGCCCATGAAGATGTTCTCGGCCACGGACAGGTCGGGGAAGAGCGTGGGCTCCTGGTAGATGACCGCCACGCCGGCCTGCTGGGCGTCGGCCGGTCCGGCGAAGACGACCGGCTCGCCGTTCAGCAGGACCTGGCCGGTGTCGGGCCGGTGGACGCCGGCGAGCGTCTTGACCAGGGTGGACTTGCCCGCGCCGTTCTCGCCCGCGAGCGCGTGCGCTTCGCCGGCGAACAGTTCGAGTGAGACGTCGCGCAGCGCTCTGACGGCTCCGAACGACTTGCTGACGTTCGCGAGCGCGAGGGTGGGGGCACCACTCATGCATCCTCCGGACAACAAACGTTTTAATCGCGACGAACCCGGAATCTAAGCGCTGGACCAGCAGGCGTCAATGCCTTCACGCGTCTTCTGGCGTCTTTGTGATTGTTACGTTTTAATCGGGGGGTGCGATTCACTGCAGTGGACCTTGGCGCCTCCAGCGGGCGGGTCATGAGTGCCGACGTCTCGGCCGACAGCGTGCGGCTCGTAGAGGAACACCGTTTCGTCAACCGGCCCGTACGCGTGGCCGGGACGCTGCACTGGGACATCCTCTCCCTCTACCAGGGGGTGCTCGACGGGCTGCGCAGGGCCGGGCCCGCCGAGTCGGTCGGCATCGACGCGTGGGCCATCGACTACGGCCTGCTCGACCGCGACGGAGCGCTTATGGGCAACCCGGTGCACTACCGCGACGGGCGCACCGAGAAGGTGACCGAGCGGGTCGACCCGTACGAGGTGACCGGGCTGCAGTTCCTCCGGTTCAACACGATCAATCAGCTGGCCTGCGACCGGCTGGACCGGGCCGAGACGATGCTGCTGATCCCCGACCTCCTGGGCTACTGGCTGACCGGCAAACGCGGCGCCGAGCGCACCAACGCCTCGACGACCGGCCTGTACGACGTCACCAAGCGGGACTGGGCCTGGGACCTGATCGACCGCCTCGGCCTCCCCAGCCGGATATTTCCCGAAATTTCGGATGGCGGCGTCGCGGAGCTGCGGCCCGACGTGGCCGCCGAGATCGGCTACACCACCTCCCTGGCCCGGGTCGGCTCGCACGACACCGCCTCGGCCGTGGTCGGCGTGCCCGCCACCGGCGACCGCTTCGCCTACATCTCCTGCGGCACCTGGTCCCTGGTCGGCGTGGAGCTGCCCGGCCCGGTGCTCACGGAGGAGAGCCGCCTGGCCAATTTCACCAACGAGGCCGGCATCGACGGCACCACCCGCTACCTGCGCAACGTCATGGGCCTGTGGATTTTGCAGGAGTGCCTGCGCGTGTGGGGCGACCCCGCGCTGGAGCCGCTGCTCGCCGCCGCCGCCGAGGCCAGGACCGAGGCGGTCATCGATCCGGACGATCCGTCGTTCCTGCCACCGGGCGACATGCCCGCCCGGATCGCGGACTACTGCGCGCGTACCGGGCAGGTGGCGCCGGAGGATCGGGCGCAGGCCGTACGATGCATCCTGCAGAGCCTCGCCCTCGCCTACCAGCGGGCCGTCGCCGACGCCGTCCGGTTGAGCGGGCGGCCGGTCGAGGTCGTCCACCTGGTGGGCGGCGGATCGCGCAACGCGTTGCTGTGCCAGCTCACCGCCGACGCCACCGGCCTGCCGGTCGTCGCGGGGCCCGTCGAGGCGGCCGCCCTGGGGAACGCGCTGGTCCAGGCGCGGGCGCGCGACCTGGTCGGCGACCTGGCCGACATGCGGGCTCTGGTACGACGAAGTGAGAGCCTGCGCACCTACGAGCCACGGGGGCACCCATGACCGAGCCTGCCGAGGTCATCTCATGAGACGGATCGAGGAGGGGTCGTGACCACGGTGAGCATCAAGGACGTCGCGGCCCGGGCGGGCGTGTCGCCCGGCACGGTGTCCAACGTGCTCAACCGTCCGGAGAAGGTGGCCGACTCCACCCGGATCCGGGTCGAGTCGACCATCAGGGAACTCGGCTTCGTCAGGCACGGCTCCGCCTCGACGCTGCGGGCCGGCCACAGTCGCACGGTCGGCCTGTCCGTGATCGACATCGGCAACCCGTTCTTCACCGACGTGGCCGCCGGGGTGGAGGACGTGGCGAGCGAGCGCGGCTACGCCGTCATCCTCGGCAACTCCTCGGGCAGCCGGATGAAGGAGGAGCGCAACCTGCTGGTGTTCGCCGAGCAGCGGGTGCGCGGGGTGCTCATCACGCCGTCGGACGAGGACCCCGGCCGGCTCGACCAGCTGCGGGGACGCGGCATCTGCGTGGTGCTCGTCGACCATCCGGCCGAGCGCTCCGACCAGTGCGCGGTCGCCGTGAACGACGTGACCGGCGGCTCGATGGCCGTCGCCCACCTGCTGGACGGCGGCGCCGGCAGCCTCGGCTACGTCACCGGGCCCCCCGTGATCCGGCAGTGCCAGGACCGCAAGCGCGGCGCCGAGCAGGCGATGGCCGCGGCCGGGCGCGACCCGCGCGAACTGCTCGAGGTCTCGATGCCCGCGATGACGGCGAAGGCGGGCCAGCAGGCGGCCGAGAACCTGCTCGCCGAGGGGACGCTTCCGGACGCGCTGTTCTGCGCCAACGACCTGCTCGCGCTCGGCATGCTGCGCGGCCTGCTCCAGGCGGGTGTACGGGTGCCTCAGGACGTGTCGCTGATCGGCTATGACGACATCGACTTCGCCTCGGCCTCCACGGTGTCGCTGACCTCGGTCCGGCAGCCCACGTACCAGCTCGGCCGGGTGGCCACCGAACTGCTGCTCGACGAGTGCGACAACCCGGGGACGCACGCGCACCAGCAGATCATGTTCCAACCGGATCTCGTCGTCAGGGAGTCCACGCGGTAGGTTGTCCCGCAAAACCGACAAACGGGGTTGATCATGCCAAATGGTGCCCGTCATGCGCTCGGGCTGGTCGCGGGGCTGCTCCTCCCTCCGCTGATCGCCGTCGGACTCTTCTACGGCGTCGGTGAGTTCAGCCTCAGCTACCAGCAGTTCGTCATCTCCTGGGCCGGGGTCGGCGCGATCGTCGTCTCGGGGATCCTGCTCGCGCCGCTGCTCGCCTCGCGGCTGTCGCCCGTCGCCTCGCTGGTGGGCGGGCTGGAGTTCACCGCGTTCGGACTCCTGCCGATTCTGGACACCGTCGGCCTCCACCTGATGCCTGAGCGGATTTTCTCCGCGGTCCTCTGGAACGGGTTCCTGACCCTGACCTACTCGGGGGTGCTGCTGATGATCGGCGTGCTGCTGCTGGTGGGTTCGGCCTTCCCTTCGCGCTGGCGGTCGACACCGCGCCCCCTTCCGGCCGGGCCCACGTACGGCGTGATCCCGCCGTACCGGGGACCGGAGGACGCGACGCGGCCGATCCACCGCGAGTGAGCGGTACGGGGTCGTGGCCTGGCAGAATGCCGCCATGCGCGACTCCAGGATCACCGACTTCCTCGCCCAGCTCGCCGCACACGTGCCCGCGCCGGGAGGGGGCGCCACGGCGGCCCTGCACGCGGCACAGGCCGCCGCGCTGCTCGGCATGGTCGCCCGCTACACCACCGGGGAGAAGTACACCGACCACGCCGAGACCATCGTCGCGCTGATCGCCGAGACCGACACGATGCGCGCGCGGGCGCTACGCCTGCTGGAGGAGGACGCGGCGGCCTTCACCGCCGTCACGGACGCCTACCGGCTGCCGAAGGGCCCCGAGCGCAGCGCGGCCATCGCCACGGCCCTCATCGGCGCGGCCGAGCCGCCCGCCAGGGTCGTCGAGACGGCCACGCGACTGGTCGACCTCTGCGAGCAACTCCTGCCGATCGGCAACCCCAATGTGGTCACGGACGTGGCGGCGGCGGCCGAGGCGGCGCGCGCCGCGCTGACGACCGCGCGGGTGAACGTCGAGGTCAATTTGGGCGGCATCAAGGACGAAAAGGCCCTCCATGGGCTCCGGGCCCGGCTGGCCGACGTGAACGCGACGGTGGCCAGAGCGGAGTGGGTGACGGCCAGGGTCCGCGAGCGCCTCACCGCCACGTGACGGGTCGGCGAGCCGTGCTGTGCCGGGGGATGGTCACGTGGTCGGTGAGTCGTACGAGAGGATCTATGGGTGAAGACGCTCACGGGTAAGGAACTGGCCGCCGCCATCAGAGCGGAGACGGCGGCGCGGGTGGCGGCCGGGCCGCAGCCGAAGCTGGCCGTCGTCGTCGCGACCGCCGACGAGGCGAGCCTGTGGTACGTACGCTCGATCGCCAAGGCCGCCGCAGGCGTGGGCATCGCCTTCGACCTCGCCGACCTCGGCCCCGAAGCCACGGCCACCGGCATCCGCGAGACGCTCGAACGGCTCAGCGCCGACCCCGATGTGCACGGCGTCATGCTGCAGACCCCACTCCCCCAGGGCGCGTCGGCGCAGGAACTGGCCGCCGCCATCGACCCGGCCAAGGACGTGGACGGCGCCAACCCGCTGTCCCTGGGCCGGCTGGCCGCCGGGCTGCCCGCGTTCGCCCCGGCCACCGCGGCCGCCGTGCTGGCCCTCCTCGACCACTACGGAGTAGAACTGGCGGGCCGCCGGGCCGTGGTCGTCGGCCGTTCGACCGTGGTCGGCAAGCCCCTGGCGCACCTGCTGCTCGACCGGAACGCGACGGTGACCGTCTGCCATTCGCGCACCCGCGACCTGCCGGCTGTCACGTCCACGGCCGAGGTGCTGGTCGCGGCCGTGGGCCGGGCCGGGCTGATCGGTGCGGAGCACGTGGCGCCCGGCGCGATCGTCATCGATGTGGGCACCAACCCGACCGAGGACGGCGGGCTGGCCGGCGACGTGGACTTCTCTGCGGTCGCGGACCGGGCCGGGGCGCTGACTCCGGTGCCGGGCGGCGTCGGCCCGGTGACGACCGCACTCCTGCTGCGGCACACCGCGCAGTCGGCGGGCCTGATGTGAGCACGTCGACGACCGGAATCGAGGATGCCGGGCGCATCGCGTGCTGAGTGACCGAGATGGCAATGCCGGTGGACGTCGACGCTTGACGTACCGGATGACCGAGATGGCGACGCTGGAGGGTGTCGATGCGTGACGTGCTGATCGTGCAGAACAGCAGGAGCGGCGGCCCCGGCCGCCTCGGCGGCTGGCTGGAGGAGGCCGGGCTGCGGCTGGACGTCGTACCCGCCTATGACGGCGCCCCACTCCCTGCCAGGCTGTCGCACGACGCCATGATCATGCTGGGCGGCGGCTTCCTGCCGAGCGACGACGACCGCGCGCCATGGCTGGCCACGGCCAGGAGCCTGTTCGCGCAGGCGCTGGACGAGGGCGTACCGCTGTTCGGCATCTGCCTGGGCGGTCAGATGCTGGCCGAGGTCGCGGGCGGCGAGGTGACCCCCGACGCGGGCGCTCCGGAGAACGGCAGCCTCCCCGTGACGCTGCGGCCCGAAGCCGCCGACGACACGCTCTTCCACAGCTTGCCCGAGGTGGTGCCCGCCATCGAGCACCACGTCGACGCGGTCACCGCCCTGCCGCCGGGGGCGGTCTGGCTGGCGCAGACCACCGCCTGCCCGTACCAGGCGTTCCGGGTCGGGGAGCAGGCGTGGGGGGTGCAGTTCCATCCCGAGGTGCTGCCGGCGCGCATCCGCGAGTGGCGGGTCGACGGCTTCGACCCGGACGAGGTCTACGCGCGGGCGGTGGCCGACGAGCCGGTGTCGACGCCGATCTGGCGCGAGGTGGCCACCCGCTTCGCCAAGCTCGTATGAGTCGCGCTCAGGGGATGGACCGTTATCCGGCCGGACTCACGGCGCTGGTGGTGCCGGTCCCGGAGACCGAGCCGGTCGTAGGCCGGTGGCGTGCCGCGCTCGACCCCTCCGCGGCATACGGGGTACCGGCGCATGTGACGGTGATGTACCCGTTCCTGCCGCTCGACACGGTCGATCGGGAGGCGCTGGCTGAGCTCTTCTCCGGGTATGCGGCCTTCGACGTGGTGTTCGCCAGGTGTGCGCGGTTGCCCGAGCTGCTGTATCTGGAGCCGGCGCCCGGCGAGCCGTTCGTCCGGCTCACACACGCGGTGACCGGGCGCTGGCCCGAGGCCCGGCCGTACGGAGGGAAGTACGGCGCGGTGCTGCCGCACCTCTCGGTCGGGTACGAGAGCGACGGCGCCGCCCTCGACGAGGCGGAGACGGCGATCGAGCGGGGGCTGCCGGTCAGGGCGCGGGTCGCGGCGGTCCAACTGGTGGCCTACGACGGCACGGTCTGGCAGGTGGTCGAAGACTTCCCATTGACGGCGGCGGGCTCGCCTCCCTAGGCACGCATCAGGGCGTCTTCGTCCACACCCCGGAACTGAGCACCCGTGCTGTTTGGCTGATCCGCCTAAGGGAGGCGGACGGGGAGGGCACGATGGTGTCTCACGCGCTGGTGGATTCGTGGAGGAGAAGATGCAGGACGCCTTGTTCGGCGGCCCAGCAGCTGAGCCGGAACCGATCGTGATGACCCTGTACGCCGAGTATTACGAACTGATGTGGCAGGGGCTCAAGACGCACGAATTCCGGCGCAGGTTCCTGCGTGACCAGCCGGCGAGGTGGTGGGTGTAACTGAACGCGCCCGTCTCCCGACTCATGGCGGTCATCGACCTAGGCCCGGCAACGGGGCCAGTGTCCTGGAGTACGTCCAGGACTTGGAGCAGGCGTACGCGATCCGATCCTGCGGGTACGCGAGTACGAGGGCCTGTCGGGGCAGGAACTGCGCGAGTACCTCGGCTCATGGCACCCGCCGCAGGGCTATCTGCGGCTGCGCAACCCGGGAAACCTGGACATGTTGCGCGCCTGCGAGAAGATCGCAGGTGGGAAGCCGATCCGGCAGATGACCGTGCACATCCGTAGCTGCCGCACTGCGCCGGGAGGTGAAGGGCCGATGGCCCGCCATATGGGAGCACAGGCAGAGCCATCGCCACTGCGCCGGGCGCGCCTGCTCCCCGATTCAACCCGGCCTACCGACAACAGGGCAGACCAGGGAGGATAGCTGCGACTCCATCACCCGCCCGTTTTGCCGCAGCGCATTATCGGCCGGTGCAAGGCGGATCGTCCAACCATGTACCGCTCGAATATCTCACCGGGCTGCACCTATGAGCAGCGCCCCCCAGACCCGCTCCGCCTCGGCCGCCGTCGTCCACGCCGTCTCGTGGATCACCCCATCGGTGGAACGCCGGACGAACGCCAGCCCGCCCGCGACGCAGAACTCGTAGCAGGGCAC
>NZ_JBFAVX010000065.1:0-19826 GCF_040680095.1 Nonomuraea sp. NPDC052129
TCGCCCTGCTACGCAAACGGATACTTCTCACCATCGCCAGGAACTGAGCGTTACCACGGGAATCTTGGCAGAGCCCCTAGAGTGATACCCCCGGCGGCGCCGCGGCCCCTGCCTCTCGCCCTCTATCGGGGTGCGTGGTCGCCGGTGGCGATGAGGGCGGACAGGGCGGTGGTGAGGGTGGCGGTGTCGAGGGGCTGGTCGTGGATGAGAGCGTGGAGGAGGACGCCGTCGATGAAGGCGGCGATGGCCTGGGCGGTGGCCTGGCCGGTGCGGGGGGCGAGCAGGTCGGTCAGGCCGTCGAACCACAGGCGGGCGGCGGGCCGGAGTTCGGGCCGGTGGCTGGCGGCCAGGTACAGCTCGTCTTGGATGCGGTGGCGCTGGGGTGCGGCGAGGTAGGCGGTGGTGAGCTCGGCCAGGGCGGCGGCCAGGTCGGTGGCCTCCCGCAGGTCACGGGCCATCTCCTCCAGACCCTGGCGAGAAAGGGCGGCGATGTGTTCCAGAGCCGCTTGGACGAGGTCGGCCAAGTCCGTGAAGTAGTAGGTGGTAGAGCCCAGGGGGACCTCGGCGGCCGCCGCGACCTTGCGGTGGGTGAGGCCGCTGACGCCTTCCCCGGCGATGAGCCCGGCGGCGGCCTCGACGATGGCGCGACGCCGGCCGGACGGATCGCGGCGGCTCGACGCGCCCTTCCCGGTTTCGCTCAATGTGCCCCTCCCAGGTTCAGCGTGACCACTCCGGCGATCACCAGCGCGACTCCGAGCACCTTGGTGGCCGAGATCGGCTCGCCCAGGAGCAGTACGCCGATCATCACGATCAGCGCCGTGCCCAGCCCGGCCCACACCGCGTAGGCCACTCCGATCTGCAGCCCTCGCGCGATCCCCTGCGCCAGGGCCACGAACGACACCGCATAGCCGGCCATGCAGGCCACCGTCGGCCACAGCCGGGTGAACCCCTCCGTGCTCTTCAACAGGCTGGTGGCCACCACCTCCGCCGCGATCGCCAACGCCAGGAACGCGTACATCACCATGATCAGACACCTTTCGTGTACGTTTGTACATGTACAAACGTACACGAAACGCGGCGGCGGCCTTCCATCAGGGCAACGCAGGAGAAGGGCTGCCGGAAGGAGATCGTCATCAGGGTGATCGGCATTGTGCGTCGAGGCGGGTTCTGTCCTGCTCGCAGACCCGGGCGCCCTCACACGCCTGAGAGCGGCAATCACCGTAGGGCAGGCCCCGGGGCTCGGCGAAGAAGTTGGGAGGGTAGTTGGGATAGGTCAGAATGCCTGATGTGATTGTGGACAAAGCGATCTACTGCAACGGCGTGCGCGAGACCATCAGCGGCGACATCAGTGACGCCTTTGGTGACGCCCGAGCCAGGGGCGACTGCTTCTTGTGGATCGGCCTGCACGAGCCCACCCAGGAGGAGTTCGACCTCATCACCCGCGAGGTGAAGCTGCATCCGCTGGCCGTGGAAGACGCCATCCACGCCCACCAGCGGCCCAAGCTCGAACGCTATGACGACACCCTGTTCGTGGTGCTCAAGCCGCTGCTGTACGTGGAGGAGAGCTCTGACATCGAGGTCGGCGAGATCAACCTGTTTTTGGGCAGCGACTTCGTCATCAGCGTCCGCCACGGCCAGGCCAATCCTCTGACCGGGGTGCGTCGGCGCATCGAATCCGACCCCGACCTGCTGGCCGCTGGTCCTTCCGGAGTGCTCTACGCGATCTGCGATCAGGTCGTCGACACGTACTCCCAGATCTCCCACGAGGTCGAACACGACCTCATCGTCCTGGAGCGACGTGTCTTCAGCGGCGAGCAGGCCGATGTCACCGAAGACATCTACTCCCTCAAGCGTGAAGTGCTGGAGTTCCGCGCGGCCCAGGATCCTCTGGTGCCGGTCCTGGAGGAGATCGTCAAAGGCCGGGTGGAGTTGTGCACCGTCGCCCGAGACCAGTTCCGTGACGTCCTGGACCACCTGCTACGTGTGGACGCCCAAGTCGACGAGCACAACGAACTGCTCACCAGCGCTCTGAGCGCCCACCTGGCCCTGGTGAGCCGTGAGCAGAGCGCGGCGGCCATCCAGCAGAACGTCGACATGCGCAAGATCTCCTCGTGGGCGGCCCTCATCGCCGTCCCCACGATGATCGCCGGGATCTACGGCATGAACTTCGACTACGTACCCGAGCTGCACTGGCTGCTCGGCTACCCCCTGAGCCTGAGCGTCATGGTCATCGCCACAGTCATCGTCCACCGGCTGCTGCGCAAGAGTGGGTGGCTGTGAAGCCCGGCAAGTTCTCGCCGAGCCGGCTCCTCATGGCCGCGGTTCTCGCCTGGATCGTCTTGCTGACCATCATCATCTTGCTCGACCCCCGCGGCTCCGGTCCTGTGCCCTGAGCAGGGCGCCCAGCCGGCGCGACGGGCGAGGTCTCCGCGGCCCGGCATCGCCTGACGGCATTGAGGTGAGGGGCTGGCAACCAGGCCGCAGCGATGCCCGTCATCCCGAGGTGCGGGCCGCCCAACGGCGCGAGCGTGCCCGCATCCGCAGCGAGAAACACATCCTAGGCAGGGCGGTCGATCGGCAGGCCGAAGGAGGGGAACAGGTCGGCCCGGTGGAATGCGAGCACTGAGGAGACTCCCGCCCTGGTCAGGGTCAGCACCTGCAAGTAGCGCGCGTGAAAGCCACCGTCGCGACCGCGGCCGTACAGGGCGAACGCGGGCTGACCGTTCGCCGACGTCTCCACCATGATCCGCAACCCCTCGCCAGGAGCCACCTTCGCCGCGAGCAGCCGCAGTACGTTCTCGCGGCCGTTGAACCAGGTGGGGATCGGGGGCATCTCCCACCTGATGTCCTGAGTCAGGAGGCCTTCCAGAGCGGCCAGATCCGCCTGCTCGAAGGCTTTGGCGTACTGGTCGTCCGACTCTTGCAGCTCACGAGAGGTCCTCCAGAAAGTCGCTGTCACAAGTACTGACAACGGCGAAGGCCCCGGCTCATCGCGGCGATTAGTAGCCGGCGCCCGTGTTGTCCACACCAGTGACAGCGAACCAATCGAGGAGAGCCTGATGAGCTCAGCAGTGATCCGCTACCAGACCAAGCCGGAATCGGCCGACGAAAACCAGCGACTGATCGAGAACGTCTTCGCCGAGCTGGCCACCGCGGCGCCTGCCGGGCTGCGCTACACCAGCTTCCGGCTGGCCGACGGAGTCACCTTCGTCCATGTCGTGAACGGCGAAGGCCTGCCTGAGCTGGCCTCCTTCGAGGAGTTCCAGCGCGAGCTCGGCTACCGGCTGGCCGACAACGTCACCCGCGAGGAGGCCACCCTGATCGGCTCGTACGCCGGCGCGGTGGTGACCACCCCCGACTTTAAAGATCGTTAGATGTTCAGCCGGCCGCGAACGAGGCGGAAGTCGGGTCACGATTCCAGGAAGCGCAGCACGGCCAGCACGCGGCGGCTGTAGCCGGTGTGGTGAGACAGGCCGAGCTTGTCGAACAGCGAATTGACGTGCTTCTCCACAGCACTCTGTGACACGTGCATGGCCTGGGCGATCGAGGCGTTCGTCAGGCCCTGGGCCATGCGTTCGAGCACGTCTCGCTCCCGAGGGGTGAGCCGGGCCAGCGGATCGAGCTGGGTGGTGCGGGCCAGCAGTTGGCGTACGACCTCGGGATCGAACGCCGCTCCCCCGGCGCCCACCCGGTCGAGCGCGTCGAGGAAGTCGGCTACCTGCGCCACCCGGTCTTTGAGCAGGTAGCCGACGCCTTCCACGTCACCGCTCATCAGCTCCGTGGCGTATTTCTTCTCCACGTACTGCGAAAGGACCAGGACCTTGACGGCGGGCCAGCGGCGCCTGATCTCCAGTGCGGCGCGCAGGCCCTCGTCGGTGTGGGTGGGCGGCATCCGTACGTCGACCACCACGATGTCGGGCTCGTGCGCGGCCACCGCTTCGACCAGGGCGGGACCGTCGCCCACGGCGGCGGGCACCTCGTGGCCCTCCTCCACGAGCAGTCGCAGCAGGCCCTCGCGCAGCAGCGTCGAGTCCTCGGCCAGGATCACCCGCACGGCAGCTCCGCCACGATCGTCGTCGGGCCGCCCGCCGGGCTGACCAGCTCGAACCTGCCGTCGAGTGCCGCCACCCGGCGCGCCAGGCCCGACAGCCCGCTTCCCGAGGCGGTCGCGCCGCCCCGGCCGTCATCTTCGACCCGCACGACGATCATTGTGCCCTCCCGGTGCACGTCAACGGTGATGAGCGTGGCTCCCGCGTGCTTGGCGGCGTTGGTCACCGCCTCGCAGACGACGAAGTAGGCGGCCGTCTCCACCCCCATCGGCGGGCGCGCGGCCAACTCGCAGGACACCTTGACCGGCACGCTCGATCGCTCGGCCACCCCCGCCAGCGCCTCGCCGAGGCCGAGGGAGTCCAGGCCACTCGGGTAGACCCGCCAGGCCACCTCGCGCAGCTCGGCCAGCGCCTGCTGCGCTTCCTCATGAGCCTGGTTCAGCAGCTCGGGACGGCCGCGCCGGGATCGGCCGATCAACATCGACAGGGCGACCAGGCGCTGCTGTAGGCCGTCGTGCAGGTCGCGTTCGATCCGGCGGCGCTCGGAGTCGACCGCCGCGACGATCCCGGCCCGGCTCTCGGCCAGCTCGACGATCCTGCGCTCGAGTCTCTCCGTTGGGTCGGGTCCGAGCACGCGCTGGGCCAGCCGACGTTCGAGCGAGTACACGCCCACCAGGCCCGACAGGTTCAGGAAGAGCAGCAGGATTCCGACCAGGGTGAAATAGAGCAGGATCGGCAGAGTGGGTGCGATGCCGTCGAAGGTGTCGCCGCTCGCCCAAGCCCAGGCGAGCCGGCCGACCATCACCACCCCGATCAGGAGCAGCCCCACGACCAGCCCGCCCAGCAAGCCCGCCGGCACGCGGAGCGCCAGATAGCGTGGGGCCCGCCCGCCCACGTCGAACTCCGTCGCGTCCAGGCGCAGGCGCCGTGTCTCCAGCAGGACCAGCCGCCTGGCCGCCGCCCGCGTGTTGGGAGTGCCCAGGAAGGGCAGCGCCACCACCAGGAACACCACGTCGACCAGAGCGGTGGCGGCGCCCAGCGACACCGCCGCCAGCAGTCGCAGGCCCTCAGCGACGGGACGCATGCCGCCCCTTGCGCCGCTCCGCCACTCGCACGCCGATGAACACGAGCACCGCCAGCACGACCACGCCGATCACGACGTTGGTGCCGACTCCCACGTATGCCTCCACCAATGACCAGTTTTCGCCCAGGTAGTAGCCGGCGAGCACGAACACCGTGTTCCAGATGAGGCTGCCGACGGTCGTCAGCAGGGTGAACGTGAGCAGCGGCATCCGCTCCACCCCTGCCGGGATGGAGATCAGACTGCGGAAGATGGGGATCATCCGCCCGAAGAACACCGTCTTCTTACCGTGCTTGAGGAACCACGCCTCGGTCTTCTCGATGTCGGAGACCTTCACCAGCGGCAGCTTGGCGGCGATGGCCAGTGTGCGACGGCGGCCGAGCAGCGCGCCCACCCAATAGAGCGCCAGCGCGCCGGACACCGACCCCGCCGTGGTCCACACCAGCACCTCGAGCAGGTCCATCTCGCCCCTGCTGGCGGTAAAGCCCGCCAGCGGCAGGATCACCTCGCTGGGCAGCGGCGGGAACAGGTTTTCCAGCGCGATCGCCAGGCCCGCCCCAGGGGCGCCCAGAGTCTCCATCAGTGCGATGAGCCATTCAGTCATGTTGTAGAGGCTAATCAAGATCCAAAGTGGCGGTAATGAGGTGGGCGGCAGATCTGGGCTGTGGTAAACCACAGGGTGATTCGTACCGTACACTGTACGGCCGTGAGCCCAATGACGGATCTGGTACGGCAGGCGGTCGTCTTCGAGCCCGGCGACCCACCCAGAGAGGGGCGGATGGCCTTCCTCGACCCGGGCGGGGACGCCACGGTGACCGTGGTCGAGGAGCACGGCGGTGAGCTGCGGGTTCTGGAGGCCCGGGCCACCCGCGTTCCGGTCGCCGACGCCGTGGCCGTGCTGGCCAGGGCCAGGAGCGACGCGGGCGCCGATCCGGCGGCGCGGTTCTGGGGAGCGGTGGCGCTGGTCGCGCTGCAATTGGTCGCCAGGGGGCGGATCCTGCCGGGGGTTTCGGCGGGCGACTTCGACTCGTGGCGTGCGGGGCCGTTCGACGCGGCCGATGTACAGCGGATCCGGGAACTGGCCGACGCCATGCCCGCCACCGCACGATCCGTACCTCTCGAAGACCGGGCCGTCCAAAGCGGCACATCGCGCCCAACGGCCGCCGAGTCGCTCCAAGGCGACGGACATGGCGCGGGAGAGGTGCGGCTGAGGGACGCGGAGTCGCTGGTGCGGGCGTTCCTGGACGCGGTGGCCGACGCGATGCCGCGCTCCCCCGGCGCCGTCCGCGCCACCGGCACCTCGGCGTTCGCGGCCGTCAAACCGGTCAAAGTGCCCCGGCTGCGTGCCTGGACCGACGAGGTGTCGGCGGGGCTGGACTCCGGTGTACGCCTGTCGCTGCGCCTGGAGGCCGACAATCTGGAGCAGGCGGAGTTCCGGGCGGTGGTCCAGCTGCACAGCCTGGCCGATCCGTCCCTGGTGGTGGACGCCGCCGACCTGTGGGCGGGCACCGACCCGGGGTTCGGCCCCAGGGCCAGGATCGACGCCACGCTGGCCATCAGGCGCGCCGCCCGCGCCTGGGCCCGGCTGGAACGCCTGCTCGACAGCGCCGTCCCCGACGAGCTGACCCTGTCCGGCGAGGACGTGGAGGACCTGCTGGCAGGGGCCGCGGAACGCCTGGGCGCGGCCGGTGTCGAGCTCCACTGGCCAAGGGAGCTCGTACGCGGCCTGAGCGCCCGCGCCGTCGTCGGCGAGCGCGACAGTGCCCCATCCGACCTGCCGTCCTTCCTCGGCGGCCATCATCTGACCAGCTTCGACTGGCAGCTCGCCCTGGGCGGCGAGCGGCTGACCGCGGCCGAGATGGACCGGCTCGCCGAGGCGCACCGGCCCGTCGTACGGCTGCGCGACCAGTGGGTGCTCATCGAGCCGGACCTGGCCCGCAAGGCCCGCCAGCGCGATCTCAAGCCGCTGAGCGGCCTCGACGCCCTCGGCGCCGCGCTGACCGGCACCGTGGAGGTCGACGGCGAGCAGGTGCCGATCGAGCCGAGCGCCTGGCTGCGGGAGCTGCGCGACCGGTTGTCGGAGCCCGAGGAGATCACCGTGCCCGCCGGCCTGGACGCGCGGCTGCGTGACTACCAGCTGCAGGGGCTGCGCTGGCTGGCCAGGATGACGTCGCTCGGGCTCGGCGCCTGCCTGGCCGACGACATGGGGCTGGGTAAGACGATCACCCTGATCGCCCTGCACCTGCACCGGGGCGGTGGTCCCACGCTGGTCGTCTGCCCCGCCTCGCTGCTGGGGAACTGGGAGCGGGAGATCTCCAGGTTCGCACCGGGCGTCCCTGTCCGCCGATTTCACGGAAATAGCCGGACATTGGCCGATGAGGGCTTCGTACTGACGACATATGGCACTATGCGGATGGATGCGGCGCGGCTCGCCGAGCACCCCTGGGGACTGCTGGTGGCCGACGAGGCACAGCACGTCAAGAACCCCTCTTCCGGTACGGCCAAGGCGCTGCGCGAGATCCCGGCGGCCGCCCGCGTCGCGCTGACCGGCACCCCGGTGGAGAACAACCTCGCGGAGCTGTGGGCCATCCTCGACTGGACGACGCCGGGGCTGCTCGGCTCGCTGGGCAGGTTCCGCTCGCGCTGGGCCAAACCGGTCGAGTCCGGCGACTCCGTGGCGGCCGAGCGGCTGGCCAGGCTCGTGGGGCCGTTCCTGCTGCGGCGCCGCAAGTCCGATCCCGGCATCGCGCCCGAACTGCCGCCCAAGACCGAGACCGACCGACCGGTGGCGCTGACCACCGAGCAGGCCGGGCTGTACGAGGCGGTGGTCCGGGAGAGCATGCGGCAGATCGAGAGCGCCCAGGGCATGGCCAGGCGCGGCCTGATCGTCAAGCTGCTGACCGGGCTCAAGCAGATCTGCAACCACCCGGCCCATTACCTGCACGAGGCCGCGCCCAGGCTGACCGGCCGGTCCGGCAAGCTCGAACTGCTCGACGAACTCGTCGACACCATCGTCGCCGAGGACGGCGCGGTGCTGGTCTTCACCCAGTACGTGGCCATGGCGCGGCTGCTCGACCGGCACCTGACGGATCGGGGCGTCGCCACCCAGTTCCTGCACGGCGGCACCTCGGTGCCGAAACGGGAGGAGATGGTGCGGCGCTTCCAGGAGGGGGCGGCGCCGGTGTTCCTGCTGTCGCTCAAGGCGGCCGGCACCGGCCTGAACCTCACCCGCGCCGACCACGTCATCCACTACGACCGCTGGTGGAACCCGGCCGTCGAGGACCAGGCCACCGACCGCGCCTACCGCATCGGTCAGGACAAACCCGTCCAGGTGCACCGGCTGATCGCGGAGGGCACGATCGAGGACCGCATCGCCGAGATGCTGGCGGCCAAGCGCTCGCTGGCCGACGCCGTACTGGCCGGAGGCGACGCCGCCTTCACCGAACTGACCGACGCGGAACTCGCCGCACTGGTGGAGCTGAGATGAACGCTGTCCGAGGATTCCCCGCGTTCCCCGCGCAACGGGCCGGTGCCCGCTTCGCCACCTCCTGGTGGGGTGGGGCCTGGATCCAGGCCATGGAGGACACCTCCCTCGACCACAAACTCCTGCGCAAGGGCCGCACCTACGCCAAGAGTGGCCAGGTCGGCCCCATCACGGTCAGCCCGGGCCGCATTGCCGCCGTCACCGAGAGCGAGTACGACACCGTCGTCCACGTCGAACAGCTCGCCGCTCCCGACTGGGAGCGCTTCCTCGACCAGGTCGCCGCCAAGGCGGGGCACATCGCGGCGCTGCTCGACCGCGACATGCCGCACGACCTGGTCGAGGCCGCCGAGGACGCCGGAGTCCCGCTGTTGCCGACGGTCGGCGACCTCGAACCGGAGTGCACCTGCCCCGACTGGGGCCACCCCTGCAAGCACGCCGCCGCCCTGTGTTACCAGGCGTCGTGGCTGCTCGACGCCGATCCGTTCGTGCTGCTGCTCATGCGCGGCCGGGGCGAGCAGGAGCTGATCGGGGCGATCCAGGGCCGCGACGTCCCAGCCCCGGCCGAGACCGGTACGCCCGCCGCGGTGGCGTTCAGCCTGGGCGTGCCGCCGTTGCCGGGGCCGCCGCCGCTCGACGTCGCGTACGCGCCGCTCGGGCTGGAGCCCGCGCCCGGGGTCGACGTGGCCGCCCTGGAGGTGCTCGCCGCCTCGGCCGCCGACCGGGCCCGCGAGCTGCTGCTCACCGGGCGGCTGGCCGTACTGACCGAATACCAGGACCGGGTACGCCTGGCCGCCGCCCACGACCTCGACCTCGGCCTGGAGGCGGCCGTACAGGCCTGGCGGTACGGCGGCGCCGACGGACTGGAGGCGCTCGAAACGGCCTGGACCCCGCCCAAGAAGGACCTGGCCAGAGCCGGAGCGCTCCTGCGGGCCGGCTGGGAGGGCGAGCGCCCGCCGGAGGTCGAGGCCTGGCGCAACCGCTGGACCATCGGCGCCCGGCAACTGCGTTACGGCCGCGACGGCCGCTGGTACCCCTTCACCGACCGCAACGGCCAGTGGTGGCCCGCCGGCCCACCGGAACGCGACCCGTCGGCGCTGGTGAGCTAACCGGGCCGGGACCCGGCGCTGGGCGTCTGCTGGATCAGGATCGTGGTGGCGCGTTCGAGGAGCGCGCACAACGCGTCGCGCTCGGCCGGGGTGAAAGCCGCGCCGAGGGCACGCTCCAGCACGATGACCTCTCCGTACGCGCCGTCCAGCACTTGCCGTCCCTGTTCGGTCAGCGAGGCGATGAGGACCTTGGAGTGTACGGGCGAGGCCTCGCGGACGATGAGTTCCTTGTTCTGGAGGCCGGTCAGGACGGAGGCCATGGTCTGCTGCGTGACACCACAGGAGCGGGCGAGTTGCGCACCGGACATACCGTCCTCGCGCGACAGCGTCAGCAACACGGTGTACTGCGTCATGGTGAGGCCGTAGCCGCGCAGAACAGCCTCATGGTGAGCCATCAGAGCCTGTTCGGTGCGGCGGATGCGCGTACAGAGGTATTCCTCGGCGGGGACATCGGTCATCAATCAACAGCTCCCTGTGTTGACTCAGGTATCTGATACTCATAAGGTCGCTCGGTATCAGAATACTGAGTCAACACAGGGAGCTGTAACTATGAAGGCCGTGGTTTTCGACGCCCATGACCGGTTCACCCTCGCCGACGTCGACGAGCCCGTCCCCGCCGCGGGGCAGGTCGCGATCCGGGTGGAATACGCCGGAATCCAGTACGGTGACGTGCTCGTCCGCAGCGGCCACTTCCCGGTGCCGCGCCCCTTCGTGCCCGGCTTCGAGGCCGCCGGCCGTGTCGTCGCGGTGGGCGAAGGCGTGGACGCGGGCCGCGTCGGGCAGCGCGTGACCGCTCTGACCAGCGCCGGAGCATACGCCGAGGTCGTGGTGGCGCCAGACCTCCTCACCTTCGACGCCGGCGGCGTGGCCCCTCGGACGGCCGCCGGGTTCGGCTGGGTCACCCCGACCGCCTACGACCTGATCAACACGGTCGGCCGGGTACGTCCCGGAGACAGCGTGCTCGTCCACGCGGCGGCGGGGGGCGTCGGCACGCTCGCGGCCCAGTTCGCCAAGGCCGCCGGAGCCGCCCGCATCGTGGGAGTGGTCGGCGGCGCCGCCCAGGCCGAATACGCCACGCGGTTCGGCTACGACCTGCTGGTGACCCGCGAGGACTTCCCCGGTGCCCTCGCCGACGAGCGGTTCGATGTGATCCTCGATCCCATCGGCGGGCCGACCCGCCTGGCCAACCTGGAGCGGCTCGCGCCGCACGGCCGCCTGGCGATCTACGGCAACATCGCCACCTTCGAACCTGTCGAGATCAACACCAACGACCTGCTCATGAGCGGAAGGTCAGCCCTGACCTACAACAGCAACCTCCTCAGCCAGACCCACCCGCAACGCTTGGCCAACAGCGCCACCCAGGCACTGCGACTGCTGGCCGACCACACGGTCCGCGTGGACGTGACCGCCGAGTATGAGATGGCCGACCTCGATACCGCCATCCAGCGGCTGGCCAACGGTGACACCCACGGCAAGAGCATCGTCCGCATCGCCTGACGCGCGCCAAGCGAGCGCTTCCCCTTCAGCGGCGTCACCCTGACGGTGTCGCACAATGAGCGGATGACGTACACCGAGGATGCGGCCACCGCATACGCCTGGGCGGCCCTGGGTGGCCGGGGGCAACTGGTTCAACGTGTGTCCTTCGAGGGGGCGGGCGCCGTCCTGCCGTCTCGTCTGCCGGTGAGAGAACTGGCGCGGGCCAGCGTGGGAGCTTCCTCGCTGGCCGCGGCGGAGCTGCTGGCGCTGCGCAACCGCGTGCCGGTGCCCGCAGTGCGGGTGAACGAGGCGGCGGTGGCCACCGCGTTCGTCAGTGAACGCCACCTGCGGATCAACGGCCGGGCCCCGACGTCCTTCGCCCCGCTGTCCGGCTTCTGGGAGGCAGCCGACGGATGGGTACGCACCCACGCCAACTACCCGCACCACCGTGCCCGGCTGCTCAGCGCACTGGGCATCGCGGACACGGGACAGGACCAGGCGCTGGTAGGCGTGCTCTCCAAGGAGCTGGCATCGCGTCCGGCCTGGGAAGTCCAGGAGACCGTCTACGCGGCAGGCGGCCTGGCCGTGGCCGTGGCTTCCGCACCCGCTGCGGCCGGACCCGCCCTGGTTGAGACACGGCACGTGGGTCAGGGCGGCCCCCGACTGCTGGCGCCCGCGTCCGTGCCGGCCCACGGAGTGCGGGTGCTGGACCTGACCCGCGTCATCGCCGGACCTGTCGCCACACGCACACTGGCGCTGCTGGGCGCCGACGTACTGCGCGTGGACGCCCCCCAGCTCCCCGAGGACGCGGATACCCACGCCGACACCGGCGTGGGTAAACGCTCCACGCTGCTGGACCTCACCAGCTCTGACGACCGGCACACCTTCGAGGGCCTTCTCGGCCAGGCAGACGTCGTGGTGAACGGTTACCGCCCCGGTGCCCTGGACCGGCACGGACTGACCCCCGACGCGCTACTGGCCCGGCATCCCGGCCTGATCGTCGCCCAACTGTGCGCCTGGGGCTGGTCCGGCCCCTGGGCCGAGCGCCGCGGCTTCGACAGCCTGGTCCAAGCAGGTACCGGTATCGCCGCAATTGAGGCCACGGCTGACGGTCGGCCCGGTGTATTGCCCGCACAGGCGCTGGACCACGGAACCGGGTACCTGCTCGCCGCCGCCGTGCTCCGTGCACTGAGCGACCGCCAGGCCACCGGCGGTGGGCGGCATCTTCGCCTCTCCCTGGCGGGCACGGCCTCCTGGCTGCTGCACGACATCCGTCCCACCCCCGCACGGGGCGACGCCGGCACCTACGACCCCGGGTCCTGGCTCACCGAGACCGAATCGCCCTACGGTCTGCTGCGCCATGCCCTGCCCCCGGTCCATTACGACGGCGCACCCGCGAACTGGAACCGCGCACCGACCCGATGGGGCACCGATCTGCCGAACTGGGCGTGAGCGGGAGCGCTGCGGCAACAGTGATCTTCCGGTGATCACGAGCCTCAGCTGATGCGGGTCAGCGAGCGGGCGGACTCGAAGACGCCTGCTCAGACCGGCGGGGCGTAGAAGGCGCTGGTGTTGTCGGCGGCGGCCTTCGCCTGGTCGGCGGGGGCGCCCGCCGCCTCGTGGGCCTCCCCCCACAACCGGCTGCACGTCTTGCTGTAGGTACGGCCCTCCTCGCTTCCCTGCCAGGCGATCGGATCGCCGATGGATTCGCCCGCCAGGTGGAGGGCCAGGCCGAGCAGCCCCTGGTCCCAGCCGACGCCCACGGCGCCCGGTCCGAACCGGTCCCACATCTCGGGCGGCATGGCAGCGGTGTGCCGGAGCTCGAACAGCGTGCGCTCGGCGCCGTCGGCCGACAGCCGTACCTCGACCTCGGAGAGCCCGGGGGCGTCGCCGAAGATCCAGGAGACCTTGTAGCGATGCGGCGGCTCGCACTCCAGCACCTCTCCACCGGCGTTGCCTTCGAGCTGGTAGTGACCGCCGAGCTGAAGGTCCCCCTTGACGGGTAGGAACCAGCGGCTGATGCGCTCCGCGGACGTGCAGGCGTCCCACAGGTCCTCGATGTCGGCGTCGTAGTGGCGGCGCAGCACGACGGTCTTGAGCTCGTCGCCGTCTTCCAGCTGCCGGTGGACGTATTCGATCTGCTTGATGATGTCGATCACGTGTGCTCGTTTCTCGATGATGGGCCGGGAGTGCGGCGTTCCCGCTTGCCCCGAGCCAGCTCGGTGGCCAGCGCGTCCAGCCGCTGCTCCCAGAACCCGCGAAAGCGTTCCAGCCAGAGGTCGACCTCCCGCAGCGGCCCGGGCTCGACGGCGTAGAGCCGCCGGGTGCCCTCGGCTCGCACGCTGGCGAACCCGTTGTCCCGCAGCACCCGCAGATGCTGTGAGACGGCCGGTTGGGAGATGCCGTGCTCGCTCTGGATGACCGCGGTGACCTCGCCGGAGCTCAGCTCGCCATCGGCCAGCAGCTCCAGGATCCGGCGCCGGACCGGGTCTCCGAGGACGTCGAATGCATGCACATGACGGAGTATTTCAAGCCGAACTTATATAAGTCAAACATGGCATTCGAATGCGTTGAGCGGCGCTGCTCGTGGACCTGGCATTCGAGTGCGGCCCGGGCGGATGGGGCCGGAGGGGTTGCGAACTGTTGGCTGGTGAGCATGCACGAGTGCGCTGTCGTGCTGGGCTGGAGCAGCTCACCGAGGCCGAATGGCGCGAGCGGTGGCAGGCCGAGCGGTGGTTCCTGCAGGCCGATGGCGAGTCGGGCAAACGCTACGGCAACGAAACCATCCAGCTCACCCCCGACGGCCAGGTCAGCATCAAGCTGCCAGCGCCGCTGGCTCACCTGGCCAATGCCGGGCACGGCCGCTACGTCCTGTCGGCGCGGGTGTGCTTCGCGCACCGCGGCCAGGAGTGGGCCGAGCGCATTGAGGTCAATCGGGCTGTTGCCTACCGCATTCACCTGGACGTGTCCCGAGGCCGCTGGTATCTGACCGCGTCCTGGCAGCATCAACCGACCCCGACGATCCCGCTGCGGGCGACGCTGGCCGGCGGGGTGATCGGTGTGGACACCAACGCCGATCACCTGGCCGCCTGGCGGCTGGACGTGCACGGCAACCCGATCGGCAACCCGCGCCGCTTCGACTACGACTCCTCAGGCAGCGCCAGCCGTCGCGACGCTCAGCTCCGGCACGCCCTGACCCGCCTGCTGCACTGGGCCCGGGGAAGCGGGGTGCGCGCCATCGCGGTGGACCCCGCCTACACCTCCCGGTGGGGAGCCCAGCACTGGCAACACCCGCTGACCAGCCCGAGGCGCCAGACCAGCCGCCATGACGCCGCCGCCGTGGCCATCGCACGACGCGCCCAGCAGTACCCGATCCGGCGACGGACGCCACCGCCCCCACACGACCAGAGCGATCGTGCGGGGCATCGGAGCGTCCAGGCCGACCGGCGTGCCGCCAGGCGTGAGGAAAACGGTGGCCCATCCGCCCGGCTGCCAGGCAGGCGCGGATGATCGTCACCGTGTCGCGTAGGCGCGGATGACCTCCTGGGAGAAGGCGTTGCCATCGACGTCAGCGGCCTTGAGCCGCAGCGAGACGAAGCTCCCGGGCCGCCGGTCCAGCGTGGCCTCGTAGGAGTCCGTGCCGCCCTTCGCGCGCAGGCGGGTCGCCCGCCACGTGGCGCCGTCGTCATAGGACACCTCCAGGGACACCTCCTTCAGCGCGCTCCGCGCCGCCCCCTCCTGGCGATGGAAGGACACGCCGAGCTTGGCCGAGCGGGCCTGGTTCTTCAGGTCGACGGGCGCGTCGATCCCGGCCAGGATCAGCGGGATCACCGTGGCGACCCCCGCGTCCACGTGCTCCGAGCCGAACGTCCACACCGACCGGGAACGCGTGGACAGCTTCGCCCAGGTGGCCTCGTTGCGCACGTCGTACTCGATCCGGTACGTGGACTTCTCCACCGGCAGGGTCACGCTGCCCGAAGGCAGGTAGTTGGTCTGCTGGAGCAGTGAGTCGCCCTGGTAGAGGCGGAAATCGGTTTTCATGCCGTGCTCGAACGCGCTGGTGTAGGTGTCGCCGTAGTTGCCGCTCGCGTCGACGAAGCCCTGCATGGAGATGCGCAGTTTGTCGCCCTCCCTGCGCAGCGGATTGCGCGGGTTGACGCCCGGCAGCAGCGGCTGCTTGAACCAGGTGCGCTCCACCCGCTCCCCCGCTTCATAGCTGCGGAACTCCGGCGACGACAGAGCGATGCGTGGAGTGTCCACGTGCGGCCACATCGTGTTGTAGTGCCGCTCGGGACTGCCCGCCGAGGCGCTCCAGCGCAGGTCGGGATCGGGAGTGAAGTATTGGACCTGGGTACGCGGCGTCTTGGCCAGCGGCCGGTTCGTGGAGATCGACGAGGTGTCCCACGGCTCGAACACGAACCGCGCCTCGTTCACCGTCACGTCGTCGGCGAGCTGGCTGTGATAGCCCGCCTCGGTCGTGGCCAGGGACCGGTCGCGCACCACGTACCGCAGCGAGTCCGGCACCCGGCCCTTCTCTCGCAGGTACAGGTCGTACACGTAAGGGCTGGCCGCGATCCCCTTGGCCAGGACGGGCACGGGCAGCCGCCGCAGCCGCTCGACCAGCTTCAAGCCCTCCTCCTGCGTCAGCCGGACGGTCGGGACCGTGAGCTTGACGCCGGTGCCGCCCGAGGTGATGTCCGCCCCCGGATGGTCGCTGTAGATCGCCACCATTCTGGCTCCCGCGGCCGCGGCCGCGTTGGACTGGGCCGAGACGGGCACGCTGTCGGTACGGCGGATGACCGCCAGCTTGCCGCGCAGGTCGCGGGCCTTGATCTCCTCGGCCGTGCCACGTCCGGCGTCGACCGCCGCGAGCAGAGCGGTGCCGTCCAGCTTCGGGTATTCCGTGGCGTAGTCGCTGAAGGAGACCGGGTCGTAGTACTGGGGGTTCAGGTTGAGGCCCGGAGCCGTCAGGGTGATCGCGGGTGCCTCCAGCCGCCAGCGGGTGGCGACGGTGAAGGTGCCCTTGGTGACCTTCCTGGTCGGCTGGATGAACAGCCGCTCTTCGACCTGCCCGCCGGGCGAGATGTTCGTGCCGCCGCGCAGCGCCGTTCCCTTCTCGCCGGCGCGGTACCAGGCGAGCTGCGCCGCGGCGCCCATGTTCCGCTTGGTCTTGTGGTCGGGGGTCCGGATCTCGACCTCGACGGCCTTGCGGGCGTCGAGGACGACCTCGGTGTCCCCGGTGATCTTCATCTCGGGGTCGCCGACGAGGCTCTCGTTCAGCGGCTTGCCCGTCGCCGTGCTGTCCTGGGTGGCGGGCATGGTGAAGATGTGGCCGAGCACGGAGTAGGTGCCGGGCTTGACCAGCAGGCAGGTGCCGGTGCCGGACTTCTGCTCGGTGCACGGCTGGGCCGGGTCGCCGGGCAGGACGCGCCCGACCAGGGTGCCCTCGTCCAGGTTCAGCACCGTGAACCCGCCACGCGCGTTGCGGCCGTCCCTGGCCACCCCGCGTACCCGCAGCTCGACGCGCCGCTGCTCGACGCTCGCGGTCAGCAGGGTCCGTACGGTGGCACCGCCGGGAACGCTCGCCGACAGCTCCTCCCGCAGCCGGCCGGGCGGCGCGCCCTTGAGGGTCACCTTCACCTCGGCCTGCCCGGCGGCGGGCACGGTCACCTCGCCGGGTTCCGCGGCGAACGGGCCGCCGGCCTTAAGGGCCAGCTCGACGGGCTCCTTGCCGAGGTTGCGGTACGTCATCGTGACGCTCTTGTCGGTGCCTTCCACGAGGCCGCCGAAGTTCACCGAGCCGGCCGAGGCGACGACGGCGCCCTTCAATGCCGCGCCGACGTCGATCCGGCCGGTGCCCCGCGCGTCGGCGGGCGTGCCCGGCATGGACTTGGCGCTCTCCATCAGCAAGGACTTCAACTCGGGCCCGGTGATGCCGGGCCGGGCCTGCCGCAGCAGCGCCGCGGCGCCCGCGACGTGCGGGGTGGCCATCGAGGTGCCCGACATCGTGACATAGCCGCCGCCCGCCTTGGCGGCGGTGATCTCCACGCCCGGCGCGGTGACGTCGGGCTTGACCGAGCCGTCCACGGCGATCGGGCCCCTGCTGGAGAAGGCGGCCAGCTGGTCGGCGTGGTCGACCGCGCCGACGGTCAGCGCGTCGGCGGAGTCGCCGGGGGCTCCGACGCAGCCGTCGCAGCCGTCGTTGCCCGCCGCCACCACGAACAACGTGCCGTACTGCTGGGACAGCCGCGACACGGCCGAGGAGAGCGGCCCGCCCGCGACGCGGCTGCCCAGGCTCATGTTGACGACCTGCGCGTGCTTCTCCCCCGCCGCCCACTCCATGCCGTCGATGATCCAGGAGAGCTGGCCCTTGCCGTCGCCGCCCAGAACCCGGCCGTTCAGCAGCCCCGCCCCGGGCGCCACGCCCTTGCGGCGGCCGTCCGAGGCGGCGCCGGAGCCCGCGATGGTGCTCGCGACGTGGGTGCCGTGGCCGTTGGGGTCGCCGGTCGCGTTCTCGCCGGTGAAGTCGCGCTGGTCGGTCACCTTCCCGGCCAGGTCGGCATGGGTGGCGTCTATGCCGGTGTCGAGCACCGCCACGGTCGTGCCCGTGCCGTCGAAGCCGGCCGCCCACGCCTCGGGCGCGCCGATCTGGGGCACGCTGTTCTCCAGCACCGGCTCCACCTTGCGGTCGAGCCAGATCTTCGACACCCCGGCCAACGGGCTCGCCGCGCGGGCTGCGGTTCCGGCGGCGAGCCCGGCCAGCGCGGCGCCGAAACGGGCCGCGTCATGGGTGGCGATCGACACCCCCGCGCCGCCGATGCTCTCCAGCGTGCGGAGCTGCTTGACGGCCGGGATGGCGGACTTGGTGGTGTTGCCCTCGTAGGTGAGGATGAGCGGGATCGCGGCGTCGTACCCATCCTCGGCCAGCTCCGAGACGTTGAACAGCGCCGCGTCGAGACGCTGCGGGACCAGGGCGGCGACGTCGTCGGGGATGACGCTCAGCTGTCCGTCGGTCTCCAGCACCTGGAAGTTCGGTACGGAGCCGTCCGCACGCGGGGCCGGAGTGATCGTCACCGCCTGGTGCCCACCGTCGACGGCCCGCAGGTGCACCTGGTCGCCGGTGATGAGGGTGATCTCACCGCCGGCCGTACCGACCGCGAGTCCGCCGCCCGTACCCACCGCGAGCCCTGGGGCCGCCACCTCGGCGCCGGCCCGTGCACCGGGCACCGACAGCGCGGAGACGGCCAGCACCGCCGCGACGGTGGCCACCGCCCTTCGCCCACGCAGCCCACGCAGCATTGACGACCTCCAGCGAATCGGTAAGAGAAGCTACCGACTTCCTAGTGGTCATGATCTGGCGTTGTCCATGCGAAAGGTGTGGCCAGATCCCGACTTGTCGTGAACTCGCCAGCCCTGAGGAGCGCTCACTTCCCGAACTCGGCAGCATGATCGGCAACCCACTCGGCGAAGGTCCGCGCCGGACGGCCGAGCACGCGCTCCACCTCCCCGGTCACCCGTGCGGGCTGCCCGACACCCCTGGCATACCTGGCCATCAGCGCCGCGACGAACGGCTGGGGGAAACCGCGCGAAATCATCCCCTGCGCCGCTGCCTCCGGCGGAATCTCCTGGTAGCACAGCGGTCTGCCGATCACCTCGCCGATGATCGCCACTGTCCGCTCGTGGGTGAGCGACCGCGGGCCGGTCAGCTCCAGCCTCTGGCCCGCGAACTCGTCCGTGAGCAGCGCGCGGGCGCCGACCGCGGCCAGGTCCCGCTCGTGGATCAGTGCTTCGGCGAACGTCGCGTACGACGTCGCTGGCCCGGATCTGGCCGCCCCACGAGTGC
This sequence comes from Nonomuraea sp. NPDC052129, assembly GCF_040680095.1. Taxonomy (NCBI): domain Bacteria; kingdom Bacillati; phylum Actinomycetota; class Actinomycetes; order Streptosporangiales; family Streptosporangiaceae; genus Nonomuraea; species Nonomuraea sp. NPDC052129. Next base: position 19,040 of record NZ_JBFAVX010000065.1, read on the forward strand.
CGGGTGTTGACCGCGAACGAGGAGGCCCGCAGGGTATGAACCGTTCTTCATGTTCGCTATGAGGACCTGGGGTTCTGCTCTGGGCTCGTGGTCCGTGCTGTGCCGGTGGGACGTGATCTGCGGGATGGATCGGTATCCGGCGGGCGTGTATCGCTCACGTGTTCTACCCAAAGTCGTCAACTCTTGGTAGCGTTACGGTCACGCATCGTGGTGGCGGGGGTGGGCAGGATGCAGGTTGGGCTCCAGGCCGTGCGGTACACGCGTCGATGCCGCCTGGTCACCCATGACCTGATGGAGGCGGTGGGTGAGTAAGCTCACCGCGACAGCCTCCTGCACCGCTTACGCGGCGGTGGTGGAGGCGAGCGGCGAGATCGTCGCACAGGCGCTGCTGGTGCGGCGGGTGGCCTGGCTGACCGCTCTGGCACGCGATGTGACCGCCCGTCTGGTGGCGGCCCGGTGGAATGCGGCTGATCTGGACGCTTTGGCGTCCGGGGTGGGGCTGGACGGGCGGGTGTTGCCGTCGAAGGGCTGGATGGCTGTTCGGCGGCTGGGCTGGGGTGAGGGCCCGCCCTCGGGCGTGTACGTCGGTGATCGGGTGATGCGGTGCGCCCAGGAGCAGGCCGCCCGCCTGTTGCGGCTGGCGCTGCACCGGCGCCGTCTGGTGGCGGCGATCGTGGCCACCTGGCCGCAGCATACGGGTGCGCGCACCGATGCCGAGTGGGACGCGTTGCGTGCGCTGCTGCCGGACGGGGTGACGGCGGCCGACATCCGGAACCGGACCCGGCAG
>NZ_JBFAVX010000066.1:0-16943 GCF_040680095.1 Nonomuraea sp. NPDC052129
GGACATGATCGTGTTTTCCCCCGAGATGGTGAATGATCTTTACAGACTTCCGTCTACGTTCGGTGATCATTTCCACACCTAGAGTGATACCCCCAGCACTGTCGACGACAGGCGGGGAAAGCCTCCGGGAACAGTTCAACGACAGCCTTGAAGGCATGAGTCCTGACGATCACGAACAGCTCGGCGGCGTCGAGCCCGCCATCCACACATTCGTCGTGGAGGTGGGCGCGTGAGCCGGTATCACGCTGGCGCTGCTGCTGATGGCCGGGTTCGTCGTCCATGAGCGGCGCAGCGAGCTGCGGGTCTTCCCGCGTACGACATACCAGAGGGGTTTGTCATTGAAGTGGGTCTACCTGACGCTGGGGCTGCTGGCCTTCGGCGTCGCCGTCGAGTCCTTCCTGCCGCTGTTCGGCCAGCGGCTGGCCGGGCTGCCACCCCTCGTCGCGGGGTTCTTCGCCGCGGCGATCTCGCTCGGCTGGTCGCTCACCCAGATCGGCGGCTCGTCGGTGACAGGACACCGGGCGGTACGCCGGTTGCGTGTGCTCGGCCCGGTGCTGCTCGCCGCCGGCCTCCTCCTTCAGGGGCTGCTGCAGCGTGCGGACACGCCGAGCTGGCTGGTGCTCGTCTGGGTGCCGGTGCTGTTCGTCGCAGGTGCGGGCATCGGCCTGGCCTACCCGCATCTGTCGGTGGCCGCGATGTCCAGCACCCGCGATCCGGAGGAAGGCGGCCGGGCGGCGGCGGCGATCGCCACCGTGACGAGCCTGTCGATCGCGTTCGGTACGGCGGTGGGCGGCGTCCTGGTCAACCTGGGCGGCGCCTCGATGCTCGACGCGGCACGGTGCGCGCTGTTCGGCATCGCGATCATCTGCGCGATCGGCGCCCTCACCGCCTATGCCGCCAATCGTACGAGCCTGACGGAACCGGCCGATCAGGCCCGGATCCACCAAGGATCGTGACCGGTTGCCGGGGTCAGGACGGCATGATCGGCCGCGCTGCCCTCACCCTTGCGGGGCGCTCGGCTGATCGGCGGCCGGCTTCGGCTTGCTGACCTGGCCCTCGACGTCGACCACGACCACCTCGACTCCCTCTCTCGAGAACGGGGCCAGCGCGTCTTCCGAGGCCGTGTCGTCGGTCACCAGCGTCCAGGGCCGGGGGAGCCGCACCCAGGCATGGAACGGACCGCGCCCGAGCTTGGCCGCGTGCGCCAGTACGTAGGTCTTACGGGAGTTGCGGGCCATGAGCTCCTTGAGCCGGGTCTGCTGGAGGTCGGCCTCGCAGATCCCTCGGTCGGCGGTGACTCCGTCAGCCCCGAGAAAGACGCGGTCGAACGACATCCGTTCTAGAGACGCCTCGGTGGTGGGGCCCACGAACCCCTGGCTGAGATGGCGCAGCCGGCCGCCGAGGCACTCCACATGGAGGCTCTCGACGTCGCCGAGCTCCTTGAGCACGGTCAAGCTCGTGGTGGCGATGAAGAGCTGGGTGCTGGAACGCAGCTCGTGAGCCAGCGCCGCGACGGTCGAGCCGGCGTCGAGCAGCACGGACTCGCCGGCCCCGATCTGCTGAGCCGCCCATCGGGCGATTCCGTGTTTGGACTCGAAGGCCTCGCCGACGCGCTGGCGCACCGAGTCCTCGGGGTGGGCGACGACGGCCATCGCGCCGCCGAAGGTCCGGGTCAGCAGGCCTTGCGTGGTCAGCCGGGCCAGGTCACGGCGAATGGTGGAGGGCGTCACAGCGAACGTCGAGGACAGTTCTTCGACACTGGCCAGACCACTGGTGGTGGCCAGGCGCACGATCTCGGCGCGCCGACGGTCAGAGTTCCTGGACAACGCTCCTCCTTCTCGGCTTGCGTTCAACGGTCCCGGGTCAGCTCGCCGGACTGGGAGACATCTGGGCGGCTTGCCGCAGCGCCTCGATCATGCTACCGACCTCAGCGATGCCCTTCCCCGCGATGTCGAAGGCGGTTCCGTGATCCACGGACGTGCGGATCACGGGCAGGCCCACGGTGATGTTCACCCCGGCCTCGATGCCGAGGATCTTCACCGGGCCGTGCCCTTGGTCGTGGTACATCGCCACGATGAGGTCGTAGTCACCGCGTCCCGCGACGAAGAAGGCCGTGTCGGCGGGCAGCGGCCCCTGCACGTCGATGCCGTCGGCCTTCAGGACTTCGATGGCGGGGACGATCTTCTCGGCCTCTTCGCCGTAGCCGAACAGGCCGTTCTCGCCGGCGTGCGGGTTGATGCCGCACACTCCGATGCGCGGGTTCTCGATCCCGGCTCGCCTTAGCGCCTCGTGACCCCGGCGGACGGTCCGCTCCACCAGGCCGGGTTCGATCTTCGCGATGGCGTCGATCAGTCCGATGTGCGTGGTGACGTGGATGACCCGGATCTTCGGCGAGGACAACATCATGGACACCTCGCCGGTCTCGGTCAGGTGCGCGAGGAGTTCGGTGTGACCGGGGAAGATGTAGCCGCCCGCGTGCAGGGCCTCCTTGTTCAGCGGCGCCGTGCAGATCGCCTGCACCTCCCCGGCCATCGCCAGCTCGCTGGCCACCCGAACATAGTGGTACGCGGCCGCCCCGGCCACGGGGGAGATCTTCCCCCAGGGCAGGTCCTCCGGCAGGAGCCCCAGGTCGATGACGTTGAGGCGGCCCGGCTGGAACACGGCGTCGGCCACTGTGTCGATCGCGACGATCTCGGTGTCGATCCCGAGGATGCCGGCCGCCTGGCGCAGCCGTACGGCATCGCCGATGACGACGGGACGGCAGAGTGCGGCGGTGCCGGCGTCTTGGAGGGCGCCGACGATGACTTCCGGACCCACACCGGCACCGTCACCCATGGTGACGGCGATGATCGGAGTGGCCGCGGTGCGAGGCTGTCGGCTGACGCCGGCAGTGCTGATGCTCACTTCGGGACCTTTCGCTTGGTTCTGAGAGAGGGTGGGGTTAAGAGATTCGAGGGAGTGCGGGGCCAGGGCCCTGACGATCTCGACGAGCGAGTCGGCTTCCCCGAAGCTGCCCGGGCGGGTGACCACGGAACGGCCGTCGGCCGTCCGGGAGTGGACGGCTCCCGGGTGCACCTGCCCGACCGGGGTCAGTTCCCGCACCTGGAGGGCGTCCAGGACGCGCCGGGCGGTCTCGCCGCCGGTCAGGACGAGGTCCACCGGACTCTCGTACGCGCGCACCGCGTCCGCGACGGCCTCGGCCAGCCGGCTCGCGATGTCACGGGAGGCCGCCGGGAGAACGACGCCGGCGGAGTCGAGGTAGGCCACGACCGCTCGGTTGCCGAGGGGAATGCGGGGGAGGAGTTCGCGGCCGTCGGGTGTGCCGAGGAGGGCTGTCAGAGGCAGGGCCACGGGCACGGCTCCGGCCTCGGTCAGCCGGCGCACCTGTTCGGCCGCGACCGGCTCGGCACTGCCCACCACGACGAGCGGCGCCGGGCAGCCCACGCCACCGTGCCCTGGAACAAGCGGATGCTCCCCGGCAGCCGGGTCCAGACTCCGCAGATGACGCCCGAGCGCGTCGGCGAGCCCGCCGGATCCGACCAGCCGCACCGACGGCACGGCCAGCGCGGCGCGCAGCACGGCGTCCAGATCCTGATCCGTCTCCGCGTCGCACAGCGCGATGTGCGCATCCCGCGCGCAGGAGGCGATCGCATCGGCAAGGCGATCCGATCGCACGGTCGCGAGGTCCAGCACGCGGGCCGGGAACGGCGCCAGAGCCGCCTCGACCGACGCCGGAGCAGGGACGCCGTCCACCGCCCAGGCGTTCACCTCGTGGAGCGCGAGACCGGCCACGTACAGCACGCCGTCGCGTACCACCCGATCCAGGCTGGGCAGGGCGGGGGCGACGACGACGGCGGCGCCAGGCGTCGCGAGCGCGGCCACCTCCGCCGCGACGTTGCCGCGCAGCAGAGAGTCGATCTTCTTGAAGATCAGCCGCGGCCGCCCGGCTGAGGCCAGGGCGAGCGTGGAACGCACCGCCGTGGCGGCTTCGGCGGGCTGCCGGTGCCGGGAGTCGGTGTCGACGACCAGGATGTCGGCGAGTTCGCGCTCGCCGCGCACGGCGTCATGGGCGAGAAGAATCCTCGTGCGTGTTCCGCGCATCATGACTCGTGCTGCGGACTCGGCTGCCCCCGACAGGTCGTCGGCCACGATGAGGACACCGTGCGCGGCCGTGCTGGGAATGGGCCTCAAGGAACCCCCGGTGTGATTGATCTTTACAGGTCAGAAGGGCTCTCGCGGCGTTCGCTAACCCTTATGCGCGATCGCTTCTGAGCGAGGCGGGCACGTCGACGTATCCTTCGTCTTTACTGGATGATGTCACAGCTTGCACAAAATGCGCTAGGGCTCTTGCGCGAAATGCGCAGTCGTGTAATGGTGCAGCAACGTCGTTGTGACGTGGGAAACATCCGGTCCTGGCAGACGGCCGCTGCTGAGCGGCGTACCACTGCGGACGGTTCAGAAAGCGAGAAGCCCAGTGACTCATTCCGGAAGCGGCCCCCAGTTCTCCCGTCGCAGCCTTCTCCGTCTCGGCGCTCTCACAGGTGCGGCCATGACCCTGAGTCCCCTCGCCGCCTGCGCGGGACCGGGGAGCGCGCCCGGCGTGGGCTCCAGCGGCGGGCCCGCCGGCGGCTCCGGCATCACCCTGGCGCTCAACCGCTCGCTCGTGTCGCTGGACAACAAGCTCAACCAGTTCGACGCCGCCGTCACCGTCCAGCGCGGCGTCCGTCAGGCGCTGACCTTCATCGACCCGAAGCTCACCGTTCAGCACGTCCTGGCCGAGCGGTTCGAGCTGACGGCTCCCACCGAGTGGACGGTCAAGCTGCGCGACGGCGTCCGCTACTCCGACGGCAGCCCGGTCACGGTCGAAGACGTCGCAACCGCGCTGGAGATGTACCAGAAGGTCCCCGGATCGTTCCTGGCCGGCCTCTTCCCCGAATGGCCGACGGTCACCCCCGTCGACGCCGCCACCTTCAAGCTCGTCACGAAGCATCCGGTGCCGACACTCGACTATCTGATGGCGAACATCCTCATCACCCCCGCCGCCGCCAACAAACCGGAGGAACTCCAGGGCGGCGTGGGATCGGGCCCTTACGTCGTCACCGCCGCGAACCGGGGCACCGGCGAGTACACGCTGCAGGTCAACGACAAGTACTGGGGCCCCGCGCCCGCGATCAAGACCGTACAGGTCAGGTTCCTGCCGGAGGAGGCGAACCGCGTCGTCGCGCTGCGCAGCGGCGAGGTCGACGTGATCGACGCGATCTCCCCCGATGCGATCAGCCAGCTGTCGGGGCTGGGTGACGTGGAGGTGCAGCAGGTGCCGAGCACGCGGATCACTCAGCTCTTCTACAACTTCCGCAAGCCCGCCGGGCACCCGCTCGCCGACCCGCGCGTACGTGAGGCGCTGAGCTACGCCATCAACGGTCCGTCCCTGATCAAGGACGTCTTCGCCGATTCGGTCTCCCCCGCTCGGGGCGTGGTGGCCGACACCCTGACCGGCGCGGTCCAGACGGGTGAATACGTCTACGACCCGCAGAAGGCCAAGCAGATGCTCGAGGCCGCCGGAGTGAAGGATCTCAAGATCAAGATCATCTGGGAGACCGGAGAGTTCGCCAACGACACGAGCGTCATGGAGGCGGTGGTGGAGATGCTCAAGGCCGTCGGCGTGCAGGCCGAACTCCAGCAGTTCCAGCCGGGCGGCGACATCTCCAAGTGGCGGCAGGGAAGGGGCGGCGACTGGGACATCCTCGGCAACGGCTACCCCGGCCCGACCGGGCTGGCGCTGACGCCGCTGCAGGGCATGTTCGCCGGCACGAAGGAAAAGGAGGCTACCCGGGACACCTACCAGGGCTACGTGTTCCCCAAGATCGCCGCCTTGTTGGAGAAGGCCTCGCAGGAAACCGACAAGGCCGCCCGGGAGAGCATCCTCGCCACCGCCCAGAAGGAGATCTGGAACACCTGGCCCTGCATGTGGGCCTTCGTTCCCAAGACCGTCATCGCCCGGCGCAAGCGCGTGGAGAACGTGCTGCTCAGTCCCACCAACTCCTACGAACTCGCATCCGTGCGACTGAATGGATGAATCGTGGTCCGCTATGTTGCGCAGCGTGTCGGGCAGAGCATCCTGGCGATCTTCCTGACCGTCTCCACGGTGTTCGTCCTCGTACGGCTGGCACCAGGGGATCCGGCGGCCGCCTACGCCAGCCCGCTGGCCACCACGGCTGAGCTCGACCGCATCCGCGCCCAGTTCGGCCTGGACAAACCGCTCATACAGCAGTACGGGATCTTCGTCCAGGACCTGTTCCACGGCAACCTGGGCACGTCCTTCTCCTTCCAGGCCCCCGCCCTGGACGTCGTCCTCAGCCGGATGCCGTACACCATCATGCTCGCCGTGTCCGCCATCCTGTTCGCCGCGGTCGTGGCCATCCCGGCCGGTGTCTGGATGGCCAGGCACGCCGACACCGCCCGCGAGCTGGGGGCCAACGTGGCCATGATCGCCGGGCAGTCCATGCCGGAGTTCTGGAGCGGCATCATGCTGCTGACCATCTTCGCCGTGCTCGTCCCCGTGCTCCCGGCATCTGGTTTCACCAGCTGGGCCGGCCTCGTCCTGCCCACCGTGACCGTCGGCATCCTGCAGATCGCGCTGATCTCCCGCCTGGTGCGCCGGGAGATGGGAGCCGGGTTCGCGGCCCCCTATCTGACGATCGCCCGCGCCCGCGGCATTTCCGAACGCGGCCTGACCTGGCGCTACGCCATGGGCAACTCGGCCGTCCCGGTGGTGACCGCGCTCGGCACCCGCTTCGCCGCCATGCTCAACGGCGTGGTGGTGGTCGAGGTCGTCTTCGCCTGGCCAGGTGTCGGATCGCTCGTCGTGCGCGCGCTGGAGACCAGGGACTACCCGCTGATCCAGGCGACTGTCCTGGTCACGGCCGTCCTGACCGTGCTCGTCCAGCTCCTCATCGACCTCACCTACCCGCTGCTCGACCCGCGGGTACGACTCGGGAAGGCGGTGGCCTCATGACCGCCACGACAGTCGGCCCCGCCGACGGCTCCGGCAGCCGGGACACCGCGGCGCCCGCCGCGCGGCCCAGCGCGGTGACCGCCAAGGATCTCGCCCGATCCGCGGCGGCCCGCCGCCGTAAGAGCGCGCGGCTGAAGATATGGGTCGGCTCGGTGGCCGTGGCCCTTGTCGTCCTGCCCGTCGCCTTGGCCGGCCTCCTGCCGATCCCCGGACCGGACGCGCAGAGCCTCAGCCTGCGTCGCCTGCCGCCCCTGACCGACGGGCACCTGTTCGGAACCGACCAGCTCGGCAGGGACCTGCTCTCCCGGGTCCTGCACGGCGGCCAGGTCTCGCTCACCGTCGGCGTGCTGGCCATCGTCGTGTCCGGCGTCATCGGCCTCATCGCCGGCGCGGCGGCCGGATTCTTCGGCGGCTGGGTCGACACCGTGGTCTCCCGCCTGCTGGAAGCGCAGCTGTCGCTGCCTCTGCTGTTGATGCTGCTGCTCGTCGTCGCGCTCTTCGGCCCGTCCATTCCGGTCATCACCTTCGTGATCGCCTTCGCGCAGTGGCCGGAGGTGGCCCGCCTGACGCGTTCCCTGGTGCTCGTCGAGCGAGAGAAACCGTACGTGGCCGCGGCCCGGGTACTCGGCCTGCATCGCATCACCACCCTGCTCCGGCACGTGCTGCCCAACGTGGTCAAGCAGGCCTCGCTCGTGATCCTGCTGCTGCTGGCCCAGGCCGTACTGCTGGAGAGCGCGCTGAGCTATCTGGGTGCCGGTCCGCAGCGCCCGTTCGCCACGTGGGGCCGCATCATCGCCGACGGCCAGGACTACATCACGACGTCGTGGTGGCTGGTCACGCTGCCCGGACTGGTCATCGTGCTGCTCGTCGTCGGTGTCAACCTGCTCGGAGACGGCCTGCGGGACCGCGCTCGCCGGCGCAAGGGCCCGCAGACGGAAGGGAAGGTGAGCCGAGCATGACGGCCGAGTTCGGCGAGGCCGACCGCCCCCTGCTGGAGGTCGAGGACCTGCAGATCGAGCTGATGACCGAGGCCGGCATCGTCCGCGCCGTCGACGGCGTCAGCTTCCTCATCCGCCAGGGCGAAACCGTGACGATCATCGGCGAGTCGGGATCCGGCAAGTCCACCACGGCCATGGGGATCCTGCGGCTGCTCCCCCCGGAGCTGGCGGTTCTCTCCGGCACGGCCCGCTTCCAGGGAGTCGACGTCATCGCCGACCCGCGCGCGGTGCGCGACGTACGCGGGCGTACCGTCTCCCTCATCCCGCAGGATCCGATGACGGCGCTCAGCCCCGTCCACACCATCGGGCAGCAGCTGCGCGAGGCCGTACGGCTGCGGCACCGCGGCCTGTCCAGGACGGAAACCGTCTCGCGCTCCGTCGAGCTGCTGGCCCGGATGCACATCCCGGATCCTGCGTCCCAGCTGGGCAAGTATCCGCATCAGCTGTCGGGCGGCATGCTGCAGCGCGTGCTCATCGCGATCGCGCTCGCCGGATCGCCTGTCCTGCTCGTCGCCGACGAACCCACCTCCGCCCTGGACGTCACCGTCCAGGCCGGCATCCTCGGCCTGCTGCTCGAAGTGCAGGAGAACACCGGTATCGGCATCCTCATGATCACTCATGACATCGGTGTGGCCCGGCTCGTCTCGGACCGCATCCATGTCATGAAGGACGGCCGATTCGTCGAGTCCGGTGAGGCCGAACAGATCGTCAACGCGCCCCGCGACCCGTACACCAGGAAGTTGCTGGCGGCGGTCCCACGGCTCGGCCCGTGGGACGAGGACGGCGAGTCTCCGGACGCGCCCATAGCGCTGGGAGAGTCCCGATGACCGATGACACGTTGCTCGAGGTCGACGGCCTGGTTGTGGATTACCCCGTCGCCCACGGCGTGTTCCGCGCGGTCGACGACGTCAGCTTCAGCGTCCGGCGGGGCGGCACTCTGGCCATCGTGGGGGAGTCGGGCTGCGGCAAGTCCACGATCGCCCGGTCGATCGTCCGGCTGGTCAAGCCCACCGCAGGGCGCATCGTGGTGGGTGGCACCGATATCGCCCGGCTGAGCGAGAAACAGCTGCGGCCCATGCGTAACCGGGTGCAGATGATCTTCCAGGACCCGTACGGATCGCTCGACCCGCACCTGTCGGCGCAGGAGATCGTCGCCGAACCGCTGCGCGTGCGCGGAATGCGCGACAAACGCGCACGGGCCAAGGAAGCGGCCTCGCTCATCGACCAGGTGGGCCTGCCGGCCACGGCCTTGGAGCGCCGCCCGCCGGAGTTCTCCGGTGGCCAGCGCCAGCGCATCGGCATCGCCAGAGCCCTCGCCTCCAAGCCCGACCTGCTGGTCTGCGACGAGGCGACGAGCGCGCTGGACGTGTCCGTGCAGGCGCAGGTCCTCGCCCTGCTGATGAAGATCCGGGCCGAGACCGGCCTCACCTATGTCGTGATCTCCCACAACCTCGGCGTGGTCAGGGAGATCAGCGAGGAGATCATCGTCATGAGCAAGGGGCGGCTGGTCGAGTCCGGCCCGACCCGCAAGGTGCTGGCCGCACCGGCCGACCCCTACACCCGCGCCCTGCGCAGGGCCGCGCTGGATCCGACCGCGATCCAGGGACGTAAGCCGCGCGAGCTGGTGCGGGCCCCGTCCACCACGCAGCTTCCCGCATCACCCGTTCAGCGAGGAACCGACCAATGACATCACCCGTCCGACTGTCCCCGTTGGTCTTGGGGACCATGACGTTCGGTGACACGGCCGACGCGAAAGAGGCCGAGCGCATGCTGGACCTGGCGCTCGAGTCCGGCATCACCGGTGTGGACACCGCGAACGCCTACGCGGGCGGCGCGACCGAATCCATTCTCGGACCACTGCTCGCCACCCGGCGCGACCGGATCGTCCTCGCCACCAAGGCCGGCATGCCCCATCCGGACGCGGGCGATCACGCTCCATTGTCCGCCCGAGGGTTGCGCGCGAGTCTCGAAGGCAGCCTGCGCCGCCTGAACGTCGACCACGTCGACCTGTTCTATCTGCATCAGCCCGACCGCCGTACGCCGCCGGCCGAGACGCTCGGCGTCGTCGCCGAGTTCGTCGCCGAGGGCAAGATCGGCGCGCTCGGCGTCTCCAACTACGCGGCCTGGCAGATCGCGGAGATCAACCACACCGCCGACGCCGTCGGCGCGCCGCGGCCGGTCGTCGCCCAGCAGCTGTACAACCTCCTGGCCCGCAGGGTAGAGGAAGAGTACCTGGAGTTCGCGCGGAGCACCGGCCTGACGACCATGGTCTACAACCCGCTCGGCGGGGGCCTGCTCACCGGGCGTCACACCTTCGAGCAGGACCCCGCCGCCGGCCGCTTCGGCGACTCCAAGCTGGCGCCCATGTACCGGCAGCGTTACTGGAACGGGGCGCTGTTCGAGGCCGTCACCACCCTCGGCGAGATCGCCGCGCAGGCGGGCCTGTCCCTCATCGAGTTGTCCCTGCGGTGGCTGCTGCATCGCGATGGCGTGGGCGCCGTCCTGCTCGGCGGTTCCAAGGCCGAACACCTGCGCGCGAACATCGCGACCGCCGCGGCCGGACCGCTACCCGAGGACGTCGTGGCAGCCTGCGACCGCGTGGGCGCGGCGCTGCGCGGTCCCATGCCCGCCTACAACCGATGAGAGCCCACTACCGAGGAGAACGCCAGCAGTGAGCATCACCGACTTCACCGCCAGGATCCGGGCCAGGCAACCCGCGCTGGGCTACTGGTCCGTCCTCGATTCGCCGGTGTCCACTGAGCGCATCGCGCGCCTCGGCTACGACTACGTGTGCCTGGACGCCCAGCACGGACTGCTGGGCTACTCGGGTCTGCTGAACAGCCTGACGGCGATCGACGCGGGCGGCGTGTCCGCGGGCCTGGTCAGGGTCGAGGCGAACGATGCCGCCCGCATCGGCCGAGCCCTCGACGCGGGCGCCGCGGGCGTCATCGTGCCGCTCATCGACACCGCCGACGACGCCGCCGCGGCCGTCTCCGCGACCCGCTATCCGCCGAAGGGGCGCCGCTCGTACGGGCCGATGCGCTCGGCGCTGCGCATCGGACCGCGCCCCGCCGACAGCGACGCCACCGTGCTGGTTCTAGCCATGATCGAGACGGCCCAGGGTCTGGCGAACATCGAGGCGATCTGCGCCACCCCCGGCCTGGATGGGGTCTACGTCGGCCCGTCCGATCTGGCCCTGGCCCTGGGCGCCGCCTTCCCCGGCGATCCCGCGATCGCCGCCCGGTTCGAGGACGCGCTGGTCACGGTGCGCGAAGCCGCCAAGTCCGCCGGTATCGCCGCCGGCATACACACACCCGACGGCGCCGGCGCCGCCAAGCGCCTGGCCGAGGGATACACCTTCGCGTCCATCGCTTCAGACCTCGTCCACCTCGAACAGGTGGCCAAATCCCACCTGACCGACGCCCGAGCCCAGTCTTCCCGCGGAGCCCAGTCTTCCCGCGGAGCCCAGTCTTCCCGCGGAGACCAGTCTTCCCAAGGAGAATCGTGAGCGAGCCCCAGCCCGCCGTCGCCGACCTGCCCATGGATGGCGTGATCCGCGTACACGACGCCGATCCGGACCGCCACGAGGCGTACCTGATCGCGCCCGCCGTGCAGAACCACGCGGCCAACATCATGGCGCTGGGCAACGGCGATCTCGGCTGCGTGTGGTTCGGCGGCACGCAGGAAGGCGTCGCTGACATCTCCATCTGGTTCTCCCGGCTGGAGAAGGGGGCGGAGGCCTGGTCCACGCCGACGCGGCTGTCCGACGATCTGACGCGTTCCGAGCAGAACCCTGTCCTGTTCCCCACTCCCGCCGACGAGCTGTGGCTGCTGTACACCGCCCAGCGCGCCGGCAACCAGGACACCGCCGAAGTCCGCTGCCGCATCTCGCGGGACGACGGTCACACCTGGGGACCCGTACGTACCCTTTTCCCCGCCACGAGCCGCGGTGGCGTCTTCGTCCGGCAGCCCGTGCTCGTGCTGCCGTCCGGCCGATGGCTGCTGCCCGTCTTCAACTGCGTCACCACACCGGGCAAGCGCTGGGTCGGCGACCGTGACACCAGCTCTCTCATGATCTCCGACGACGAGGGGCGGACCTGGCGCGAACAGCCCGTCCCCGAGAGCACCGGCTGCGTCCACATGAACGTCCATCTGCTGGCCGACGGCACGCTGCTCGCGCTGTTCCGCAGCCGCTGGGCGGATGCGATCTACGCGAGCCGGTCGACGGACGAGGGCGAGACCTGGAGCGTTCCCGCCGTCACCGAACTGCCCAACAACAATTCCTCCATCCAGTACGTCACCCTGAGCGACGACCGGCTGGCACTGGTGTTCAACGCCAGTAGCGCGGCCGACGCCGTCGAGCGCCGGGTGTCCCTGTACGACGAGATCGACGACGACGGGCTCGCCGCCACCCCGGCGAGTCCGACCGGCGAAGAGTCCGCAGCCGTCGGGGGCGATGAGCGGACCGCGTTCTGGGGCGCCCCGCGTGCGCCCATGACCCTCGCACTGTCCGCGGACGGGGGTCGCACGTGGCCGATCCGCCGCGATCTGGAAGTCGGCGACGGCTACTGCCTGACCAACAACTCTCGTGACGGACTCAACCGGGAGTTCTCCTACCCCTCCATCCAGGAAACCGCCGACGGTGACCTGCACATCGTCTTCACCTACCACCGCCGCGTCATCAAGTACGTCCGGGTACGACCCGAATGGGCCGCCCGTACCGAAGGGCTCTGAGGTGTCGACACACGCGGACGAGCCACAGCACGCGGTGGTGACCGGGGCCAGCTCCGGCATCGGCCAGGCCATCGCCGCGCGCCTGCTCTCCGAGGGCTGGAGAGTCACCGGGATGAGCCGCACCCGGCCTCCGGAGTACGAGCAGGACACGCCGGCCTACTCGTGGATCCAGGCCGATCTGACCGACCTCGACCAGTTGGCCGACACATCGGCCTCGGTGGGCGCCGTCGACGCCGTCGTCCACGCGGCCGGCCTGCAGCGCTCCGCGCCGCTCGGCGGTCTGTCGGCACAGGACGGCGCCCTCATGTGGCGGGTCCACGTCGAGGCGGCGACCGTCCTGGTGAACGCCCTCGTCGGCGCGATCCGCCCCGGTGGTCGCGTCGTGCTGATCGGAAGCCGCACGATGGCGGGCGCGGCGGGCAAGAGCCAGTACGCGGCGACCAAGGCCGCGCTCGCGGGCTTGTCCCGTTCGTGGGCCATGGAGCTGGCTCCGCGTGGCATCACCGTCAACGTGGTCGCCCCCGGGCCGACCGACACCCCCATGCTGCGAGACCCCGGACGCGCCGCCACCCCGCCACGGGTTCCGCCGCTGGGCCGGTTCATCCGGCCCGAGGAGGTGGCGGGGCTGACGGCTTTCCTGCTCGGCCCGGAAGGAGGGGCGGTCACCGGGCAGCACCTGGTGATGTGCGGCGGCGCGTCACTGTGAACCGCCGGCTCCCGCTCCGGGGGTCGGCACACGCCCGCTGACCACGGCACCCCGCGCCCGAGCGGGGCCCGAGGCCACGATCTCGCTCACCCCCGCGTCGCCGCGTAACCGCACGCTGCCGGGAAGCTCGGTGTAGCGGGCGGACGAACAGGGCATGCCAGTCGCCGATCAGGCCCAAGTCGCTCAGCGCGCCGCGCCATTCCTGCTCGTCGTCGGGGTCAAGGGTGGGCGGCCCCGCTGCTGCGCGCGTTCGGCGAGCTGGACACCGATCAGCGGGCTTCCTGGAAGGGCTGCGGCGCTGGGCCACGGCCGCGCTGGACTGAACTCCTGGCTTGGGACAGGCGAGCACGACCGTCAAAGGTGGTGGATGCGGCGGCCCGTGATCTGGTGCGGGACGATGCGGATGTACAGGTGCCGCTCGCCGCCCGCCCACGGGGTGACGTCGGATTCGGTGACCTCCGACAGTTCACCGGGGGATATGTGGTGGGCGGGGCCCTGTATGAGGACGCTCCATCCCTCGCGCTGGGCGTCGTCGATCCGGTCCACTTCGAACCCGACCTTGATCTCCACGCCTTCCACGCCGGTGCGCAGATCCTGGTCCATGGGGCCGCCTGGCGCGGTGCGGAAGACGATGAAGCCGTGGTGGAGTCTGTAGTTGACGGGCAGCACGGTCGGGCCGTGGGAGCCGTTGAAGGCCACCCGGCCGATGCCGCCGGGCTCGATCAGCTTGAGGCATTCTTCGGGGTCCAGGCTCTCCAGCGTGGGAGCCGCCTTGGCGCGGCCGCGGCCGGGTGGCTGGTCGATGCCTCCGCCGAGGAGGTCGTCGACGGTGGTCTCCAGGGCTCCGGCCAGGCGGTACATGGTTTCGGCGGTGGGTGTGCCGGGGCGTTCCTCCAGGTATTGGAGGTAGCCGGGTGACATGTCCGCGCGTTCGGCGACCTGTTCGACGGTCAGACCGAGTCGCACGCGGTGATGGGTGATGCGACGTCCGAGGTCGCCGGTGCTTGTCATGATGGTTCCTCCTTGCCGCCTGGTGAAAGGCTCGCTGGAAAAGGTCAGGCTTTCTACGCCGTTGATATGGGCCTGCCGGTGATCGGCGTGGATGGAGAGCTGATGCCCGCGGAAGCGGTGGATGCCCTCGGCGGTGGTGCCGTGCTGGAGGTCGTTGATGTCGCTGACCAGTGCTTCGGCGAAGTACTGCCAGGAGCGGGCCCGGTCGGTGCGGGAGAGTACCCAGGCGTGTACGACGGCGCTGAGGGTGGAGCCGTGGCTGGTGCGGTCGAGGTAGTAGCCGATCATGCGGGGGATCAGGTCCGGCGTGGCCGGGTAGCCGAGCCGGTGCAGGATCTCCATCAGCTCGTCGGAGGTGAGCAGGTAGCACAGCATCAGGGTGTCGGCCTGCTTGGCCGCCTTGTAGCTCCGGGTCGGCCACCTCCAGCCGGGCGTCCCGCCACAAGCGCTCCCAGGCCGTTACCTGCCGGGCGAGCAGCTCGTCGAACCGCGGAGCCCGGCGTACGGTACGGATCGCCGCGGAGCGGGCGTCGTGGACGGCGTAGTCGCGCGAGGTCACCAAGGCCACAGTCTTGGTCAGCATGGCCGATTCGCCCCGCGCGAGGTCGAGCACGTGATGGGCGGCGATCGGGTCCCCTTCGCGGATCACCTCGCGGGCGGGGGAGACGGTGTCGGTACGGCAGGCGAGCGCCACGGTGATCCGGGAGGAGCGCGTGGTGGCGGTCAGCCAGGCCAGGCCGTTCCGGTCGCCGGTGTCATGGCAGATGAGGTGGTCGCCACGCAGCTCGCGGTAGCGCGCCACGCCGCTGTTGGTCACCCCGCCGTCCAGGGTGGCGCGAACGCGCAGCGGGCCGGACCAGCTCTCGGCGGTGAAGGTGGTCTCGAGCGCGGCCAGGTACGGGTCGGCCATGGACACCAGACGGCGTTGCCGTACCGCGGTGACGCGGCCCGACTCATCGCGCCGGCGCAGCGCCCGGTGCAGGATCCCCTGGCGCATGTCGAGCTCCTGGCGGTAGTCCAGCAGTTCGGCCCGCTCAGGGCGGAACCACGCCGAACCGGGGGTGGCGAAGGTGACAGGCAACCAGTCGGGCAGGTTGACCAGATCCTCGTTGGTCACCGTCCGCCCCGCGATGGTGGAGTCCAGGCGGTCGTAGCACCCCGCGACGTAGGTGCCCGGTGTCCGCAGCTCACCGTCAGGGGTCGCGCCGCGCGTGGCGAAACGGCCGTTTCCCAGCGTGTACAGCGCCTCGCGCAATCCCTCGGAAGCCGGATCGAAGCCCTCGTAGGACAGGACCCATGGGTTCATGGCGGGCTCGCGGGGGCACCGCCCCACATCGGGACTTCGATGACGTCGTCGTGCTTCCAGGTGAGCTCGTCGTGGACGGCGACGACGCCGTCGATGCTCTCGGCCATGCGGACGGCGGCGATGGACTCGGTGTGCCTGCTGACGACCCCGGTCAGGGTGACGACGCCTTCGGCCACCTTGATGCCGAGCCCGCTCGGGTCGGTCCACATGGTGCTGGTCGGGATGCCGGCCAGCACCAGCTTCCGGATCTCCTCGTCGGTGCGGAGGAAGACCTTGAGCAGGTCGCGGCGGCTGACGATGCCGACGAGTTTGCCGTCGGCGTCGATGACGGGCAGTCGCTTGACGCCGTGGGTGTCCATGAGGCGGGCGGCGAGCACGATGGGGGAGTCGGGTGTGGTGACGTGGGCGGGTGCGGTCATCAGTTCGCCGGCGGTCTCGCCGAGCGCCTTGTAGGAGCCGGTGCCCTCGCTGCCCATGACGTGGCGGATGCGGGCGCGTAGTGGCGGCCGGTAGGCGTCGTCGTAGTAGAGCTCCTTGAATTCCTCCTTGGCCAGTAGGTCGGCCTCGGACACCACGCCGAGTACGTGGTCGTCGTCGTCGAGCACGGGCATGCCGCTGACGGCTTTGCCGATGAGCAGGTCGGCGACGGTGCGGAAGGAGGCTTGGTGGTTGACGGCGGCCACGTCGGTGGTCATCACGTCCTGGACGGTCATTCTCATGGCGATCACCTCAGGTGCCTGACCCGGACGATGCCCGGCACGGTGCGGGCCGGCACGTCGGCGATCCGATCTCCCCGTACGCGCAGCAGGTCGAGCTCGCTGACGACGCCGACCAGGTGGTCGGTGTCGTCGGTGACAGGGGCGGCGGTGATGTGATGGCCGTGCAGCGACCGGATGGCCTGCCGTACCGGGTCGGTGCGGCGGACGGTGATGGCCGGGCTGCTCATGACCTCGCCTACGAGCATGGCTATCTGGCCTCCCAGGTGGAGTCGTCGTGCTTCCAGGTGAGCTCGTCGATGACGTCGACCACGCCGTTGACCCGGCCGGTCATCCGTACGGCGATCGCGGTCTCGGTCTTACGGTCCATCTGGCCGCTCAGTGTCACCACGCCGTGGCGTACCTGGACCACGACGGCGGAGGTGTCCACCCACAGCCCTCGGTCGAGGATGTCCTC
>NZ_JBFAVX010000067.1:0-15056 GCF_040680095.1 Nonomuraea sp. NPDC052129
CGATACGGACCGCGCTGGAGGACATCGAGCTCGGCGGGGAACTGGTCAAAGCGGGGCAGACGCTCGTCGTGTCGATACCCGCGGCCAACCGCGACCCAGACCGCTTCCCTCACCCCGACACGCTCGACCTGCGCCGCCAGGCCACCGGCCACATGGCGTTCGGCCACGGCATCCACCAGTGCCTGGGCCAGCAGCTGGCCCGCGTCGAGATGCAGGTCGCGTTCCCGGCGCTGTTCCAGCGGTTCCCGACCCTGCGCCTGGCCGTCCCTCACGAGGAGGTCCCCCTGCGCACCGACATGGCGATCTACGGTGTACATCGCCTACCGGTGACCTGGGACGAAGCCTAGTGTCTTGCGCCTGAAAAGCCGGACTTAGGTTTGCCGGCACCCTGTGGGAGAACCCGGAGCGCGGCAAACGCTGGGCACTGCGCTGGCGCACCCAGGCCGCGGTCACCGACGTGGTCCACGAACTCGGCTGGCTGATCCGCCACCACCTCCGCACCGCCATGCACACCGCCGGCGAGATCCTCGGCGAAGCCGAGCGCCGCCTGAAAGTGCCTCGGGAGGTCGCCCAGGATTCGATCAGGACCGCGCTGCGCTTGGACGGCAAGCTCGACGGCGACGCGCTTGAGGCCGATTGATCTTGCCGTGGTGTCGTCTGCCCGCGGTTTCGCTGTGGTCATTTCGCAGGCCAGGGCCTGGGTGACACGAACATTCCGTTGATGGTCGCCACAATGGCCGATGATCACCTTGCTGCTACTCTCCGTTATCAGATATCCACTCAGAGAAAGAGAAGGGAAGTGCGTTGTCCACCATCCTGAAATCGCGACGACTCGCCGCCGCCGCCCTGACCGCCGCTGCCGCCGGCAGCATCTTGTGCATCGCTCCTGCGGCTAACGCCATGCCCGTCGACTGCCGCAGCCTCAACCTACTGTCCAGCGAGGTATTCCCTGAGGGGTACAACATCCCGCCGAGGTGGGACCGCTTCATGGGCAACATGCCCGGCTATGTGTGCCAGGGCGGAGTTTGGCACGAGTACCACTGAGCCGGAGTGGCGCGTTCCGGTCCTTCGTTCACTCGTCGCGCGGGACGCGTCACGTACCTGGCAAGAGATGAGCTGTGAGTTCCCTGAAGAAACTCACAGCTACTACGGGTACCGCCGGGCCCCTGAGCGAAGACCCCCTACGCGACGACCATGTCCAGGCCCGCCAGCAACCGCTGCAGCCGCTAACCCACCCGTGCCGGCCGAGCAGCAGCCGACTTCGCCAGCGAAGGGGACACCCACCCCCGAACACCAGAATCACGGGACGAGGTTTGACCTTGCACGCTGGGCTCGGCGAGTCCGACGACTTCTCTCCCAAGTCCGGTCTCACATGGCGAGAATGGAAGCCGTGGACAACTGGTACCTCTTAAAGCAGGCTGTCAGCCCAGCGAACTTCTTCGGCCAACTCCGTGGAGCGATCCGTAAGGCCGTTCCCGACACGGCGGTGCTGAGCGACATACAAATCGCCAAGATCGCTCACGCGGTCGTCCAGCAGGCTGAGAATGCAGCCCGCCTCGAACGCCTCCGCCAACGACGCCGCGAGTGGACGCTTCTCATCATTGGCGCCGTAATCGGCGGACTGCTGTCCATTCCTATTGGCATCTGGGTCAACAGCATCAGCTAGCGCGGACCAGCCTCCGGTCGCTACTGGCCGCTGGTTGCCGCCCCGCGGGCGCGGCGGCGCCTCTCCTCCTCAGCGCACCGGCAATCCAGTGACAGCGCGGCCGATGATCAACCGCTGGATCTCGGACGTACCCTCGAAAATGGTGTAGATCTTGGCATCCCGGTGGAAGCGTTCCACTGGATGTTCCCGCGTGTACCCCGCCCCGCCCAGGATCTGGATCGCCTGCTCCGTCACCCACACCGCCGTCTCCCCCGCCACCAGTTTCGACATCGAGCCCTCCGCCTGTCCGAACTGCCGGCCCATCCGGGCCATCCAGGCCGCGCGCCAGGTGAGCAGGCGGGCCGTGTCCACGCGGGTCGCCATGTCGGCGAGGAGGAAGGCGATCGCCTGGTTCTCGCCGATCTTGCGGCCGAACTGCTCGCGTTCCCGCGCGTAGTCCCTGGCGTACTCGAAGGCGGCTCTGGCGATGCCGACGGCCATCGCGGCCACCGACGGGCGGGTGGTTTCGAAGGTACGCATCGCCGCCTGCTCGCCGGCGCGTCCGCCGTTGCGGACGCGGGCTAGGCGGGCGTCGAGTTTGTCCTTGCCGCCGAGGAGGCAGGAGCCGGGGACGCGGACGTCGTCCAGGACGACCTCAGCGGTGTGGGAGGCGCGGATGCCGTGTTTGCGGAACTTCTGCCCCATCGACAAGCCGGGGGTGCCGGGTGGGATGACGAAAGTGGCCTGGCCTCGGGTGCCCAGCGACGGTTCGACAGAGGCGACGACCACGTGGACGTTCGCGATGCCGCCGTTGGTGGCCCAGGTCTTGACGCCGTTCAGGATCCAGTCGCCGCCGGAGTACACCGCACGGGTACGGATCGAGCCGATGTCGGAGCCCGCGTCCGGTTCCGAGGCGCAGAAGGCGCCAAGCTTGACGTCGTTCTCCGTGCCGAACATCTGCGGGAGCCACTCCCCCATCTGCTCCGGCGTGCCGTTCGCGGACAGGGCGGCGGCGGCCAGGCCGGTGCCGACGATGGACAGGCCGATGCCCGCGTCGCCCCAGAAGATCTCCTCGAACGCCACCGGCAGCGCCAGGCCGCTCTCCTCGAACCATTGGGTGGCGAAGAAGTCCAGCGAGTACAGGCCGATCTTGGCGGCCTCCTGGATGACGGGCCAGGGGGTCTGTTCGCGTTCGTCCCACTCCGCGCCTGCTGGGCGGATCACGTCGCGGGCGAACGTATGCACCCAGTCCCGCACCTCGGCGACGTCGTCGCCTAACTCCGGACAGAAGCCGCCCATGCTGTTACTCCCTGAAAAATCCCGCCAAACACCCAAGACCACACTCACGGTATGGCCACACACAGCCAGCCGTTACCGCTGGTAACACCCTACCGGCCAGTAGCCCGTCTCCGGAAGCCCGCTCGTCAGCGGCCGCGGGACAGGGTCGAGGCCAGTACGGCCGCGGCGGCCAAGGCCATCGCGATCGCCAGGCCGTACATGAGCGGGCCGAACCCGCCGAACGCGGCGGCCACCTGCGGGCCGACGCTGCCACCGACGGCCAGGGCGAAGGAGAACAGCGCCAGCGCCGTGCCACGCGCTCGTCCCGCCCGCGCGGAGACCGCTTCGTTGAGGCTCGGCAGGCCACCGGTGATCGAGGCGACATAGACGGCGAGCAGGAGCACCAGCCCGAGTGCGGCGGCGGCCGTCCAGCCGATGACGGCCAGCGCGACGGCCCCCGCGAACAGCAGCGCCACGGCCCGCGTGGTCGCTGAGATCCGGCCCAGCCAGGGCATGAGCAGCGGTACGAGCACGATCGAGGGCAGGCCACCGGCGCGCAGGAGGAGCAGTTCGCTCGGCGATGCCATGCCATAGATCTGCAATCCCGTATAGACAGCCACGAAGCCGACCATCAGCACGATCGTCGCGACGTACCGCAGCACCAACACCCGGTCGAACAGCAGCCCCGGCACCGACCGGTACACCGACAACAGCGACCCCGACCCCTCCCGCGGCAGGTCGGGCAGCATGACGGTGCGCAGCCCGAGCGCGGCCAGCGCGAACCCGGCCGCCGACAGCCCGAACAGCCCCCGCCAGCCGAGCACGCCCACCAGCAGTTGGGCGGCGACCTGCAGAAGTACGGCCGAGGCGAGGAACGCGCCGGTCACCGCGGCGATCGCCACGACCCTGCGCCTGGGCTCGACCCGTTCGGCCAGGTACGCCATGCCCGCCGGCGGGAACATCGCCACGGCCACCCCTTGCAGCGCCCGCAGTACGAAGGCCGCCTCCGGCGAGGGACTCAACGCCACCAGCGCGGTGGTGACGGCGGCCAGCGGCAGTCCCAGCAGGAGTAGCCGCCTGCGCCCGAACCGGTCGGACAACGGACCGAACACCAGGAAGCCAACGCCGTACCCGATGCCGAAGGCGGTGACCAACCAGGTCAAGGCGCCGGTGGACGCACCCCAACCGGCCGCCATGTCGTGCAGGAGCGGGATCACGACGTACAGCTGGCCACTGACCAGGACCGCGGTGAGCACGAAGGCCACCATCGTCCGCCCGAACCGCGCGACAGCCGGGGCGGGTTCGGCCCGCACACGCTCACGAGCGATGACAGTCGAAAGGGAACCCGCAGCGTCGCGAGGAACCGACGTTGGCGCGGCTCGATCGCAAGTGGCCGGCGCCGGACGCGGGCTTGGGCGGGCGGCGCTCCGGCCGCGGATCACACGAGGAAAGGAGATAGCCATGTGCCGGGACGGTAGCCAACCAACTAGTTGGATGTCAACCAGACGGTTGGATTGCAACCAACCAGTTGGTCGTGGCAAGATGGACACCATGGCACCCAAGGTCTCGACCGCCGCCACCCGAGCCGCCCTACTGGAGGCCGCGCGGGGGGAGTTCGCCGCGTACGGCGTCGCGGGCGCCCGCGTGGATCGCATCGCCGAGCGCGCGGGCGTCAACAAGGAGCGCATCTACGGGCATTTCGGCAGCAAGGAGAAGCTGTTCGACGCCGTCATCACCGAGGCGCTCGACGATCTGACCGCGCAGATCGCGCTGCCGGGCGCCGATCCGGGCGACTATGTGGCCAAGCTGACCGACTACTACCACGAGCACCCCGACCTGGTGCGCCTGCTGATGTGGGAGGCGCTCAACTACCGCGGCCAGGACCTGCTGCCCGGCCAGGAGGCCCGCGTCGAGCGCTGCGCGCGCAAGACGGCCTCGCTCGCCGAGGGCCGGGGCGAGGAGCCGGACGCGGCGACGGCGCGCAGGTTGTTCCTGCTGACGGGGCTGGCGTTGTTCCAGTCGATGATGCCGCAGCTCGCGCGCATCATCCTGGGCGAGGACGCCGACTCCCCCGCGGGCCGCCGCGCCCTCCGCGACCAGGCCGCCGCCCTGGCCGCGCGCCCTTAAGGACCATTTCTCTTGTACGGCAAGCCCGGTGGGCCCCACCCGCCGACCAGGGCTTGGGGCCTCCAGGAATACGGCCGCTGAGCCCGCACAGGGCCGGGCGCCGCAACAAGACGGCGAAAAGTCCCGCCGAACCCAATGAGGGCGCGGCCGTCGTGTGCAGCGGCCGCGCCCTGGTACCCGATGCCGCCGGACGCCATCCAGGACATGGAGTTCTTGATCGCTCGCTACGCGGCGAGTCGCGACCGTTCCATCACAGCAGCACCATGCAGACGTACCCGCACGAGATGGCGCTCGCCCCACAATGCGCCTCAGCGGGGATGTCGAGTTGCCCGTAGAAGTTGTACGCCCACGTGACGATCTTGCCGCTGGCGGTCAGCGCCATGCTGGCCCAGACTCCGGCGGAGATCGCGACAACATCGGACTGTGCCTCGTACGGGACTTCCAGTTGTCCGTAGTCGTTGCCACCCCATGCGATCACGGCACCATTTTTGAGAGCGAGGCTGAAACCGGCGCCCGCGGAGATGGCGGTGACACCGGACTGTGCTTCGGCGGGCACCGTCAGGTTCGCGGGAAGGTCAGGCCCCCAGGTGATGACGCGGCCGTCCTCCCGCAGCGCGAGAGCATGGCTTCTCGCGGACATCGCGACGATACCCTCCTTCGCTTCGTCGGGCACGGCGACATATCCATTCCATTGGATGACGCCGCCGTCCTTGAGAAAGAGGCCGTAGGAGTTTCCACCGTTCGCGCCGGTGATCGCGGTGACACCGGATTTCGCCGCTTCGGGGAGGGACAGCTGGGTGTCGTGGGTACCGCCCCAGACGATCACGCCACCGTCTCTGAGCGCGAAGGCATACGGGCCGGCTGTCGCGATGGCCGTGACGTCCTTGGTCACCGCGACAGGCACTCGAGACAACCTTTGCTGGTTGCGGTCATTGAGGTTGAGGTTTCCCCAGAGGGTCACCCGCCCGTCCTTGAGCATCAGGTTGTACAGGTTCGCGCATGCTCCGGTCGAGATGGCGGTTACTCCCGACAACCCGGCCTCTGGCACTGCCGGGGCGTTGTACGGACCCCATTGGATGATCTTGCCACTGCCCGGAGCGCACACAGGCGGCTCGTACCCTTCGGTGGCGATTGATCCCGTCCCTGAGCGCGCTTGCGCAGTGGACACTTGCGAAACCGTCCCGCCCAACACGGCGGCCGGCAGGCCGACCGCGACCGTCCGCATGAGCTGACGTCTACTGATCGCAAAACCTCCATGACGTGGCCTGATCCCCTTGCCGGGGGCGTCGCCACCAGGCACCGGCGCTCGGTCAGCGCTTCTCTTACCTGGTCATGGCCGACATCTGTGGAGGCTACGAGATCGGACTTCCGCTTCTCTTCCGTTCCGCTTCCGAACCGATGTTCGCGAAAAAATGCTCTACGCCGACCGGCTGGGCGGCACCTTCCGATCTTCGTTGCCCGAAGCGCCGCAGCCGCAGGCTGTTGCTCACCACGAAGACGCTCGAGAACGCCATCGCCGCACCCGCGATCATCGGGTTGAGCAGCCCGAGCGCCGCCAGCGGCAGGGCGGCCACGTTGTAGGCGAACGCCCAGAACAGGTTGCCCTTGATGGTCGACAGCGTCAGCATCGAGGCGTCGACGGCCGAGGAACCCTCCTCGATCACACCGTCGGTGGCGATCTTCTCGCCCGGCCGTACGACGAAGGTGTCGCTCACCTCGATCCGGTCGGCGGGAACGCGGGTCTCGGCGCCGTCGCGCAGGACCGAGACCTCCTTGGCGCCCAGCTCCATCAGCGCCCGCAGGGCGGCTCCGGCGCGGCGCTCAGAACGCGCCTCGAAGTAGCGCCTGGCCAGGATGAACGCCGTCACCCCGGCCGCCGCCTCCAGGTAGATGTTCCCGGAGCCGTCGGTGCGCTGGATGGTGAAGTCGAACGGGTGCGTCATGCCGGGCGTGCCGACCGTACCGAAGCACAGTGCCCACAGCGACCAGCCGAGCGCGGCCAGCGTGTCGACCGAGACGAGCGTGTCCGTCGTCGTCCCCCGCCGGGGCGGCGGGTGAGGCGGGCAGCGCGGCGCTGTAGCCCGCCTTCTCCATCTCGCTGATCAGCATCCGCGGGTCGACGCCGTCGGGGAAGATGACCTTCGCCTTCTCCGTCGCGTAGTTGACCATCGCCGTCACGCCGTCGAGCTTGTTGAGCTTGCGCTCGATCCGATTGGCGCAGGACGCGCAGGTCATGCCGCCGATCGACAGCTCGACGGCGTTGCCGTCGGCGAGGGAGGTCTTCACCGTTCCTCGGCCGGCCCCAAGGCGTAGGCGCGGAGTTTCGCCGCGGTGTTCGTCACTGGTTCGCCACTTCGTAGCCGGCCTCCTTGACGGCGGCGACGATCTTCGCCTCATCGATCAGGCCCTCACTGTCCACGGTCAGCAGTCCGCTGGCCAGGTCCACCTCGACGGAGGTGACTCCGGCGACCTCGCCGACCTCTTCCTTGACCGAGCTCACGCAGTGGCCGCAGGTCATGCCCTTGACGGTGTAGGTGGCGGTGCTCATATCGATCAACCTTCCGGGTCAGGAACGAACAAGTCGGGCGATGGCGTCACTGGCCTCTTTGACCTTGGCCTGGGCCTCGGGACCACCCTGGAGGGTGGCTTCGGCGACGCAGTGACTCAGGTGCTCTTCGAGCAGGGACAGGGCGAACGACTGCAGGGCGCTGGTGGCCGCCGAGACCTGCGTGAGGATGTCGATGCAGTATTTGTCGTCCTCGACCATCCGCTGCAGGCCACGCACCTGGCCTTCGACCCGGCGCAACCGCCGCTGGTGGTCCTGCTTGTTGTCGGCGTAGCCGGCCATTCGCCGCTCCTCTCCCGCGCTCTGCCGTTGACGCTACCATACCCCCCTACCCTATGCGCGCCGGACGCTATCGCCAGTTCGCGGGTGGCCCGGCCGGGGTACGCTTCGCGGCCGGCCACAGCACCGCCAGCGTGTACGCGCACAGCACGGCGAAGCCGGCCCAACCGGGCAGCGGGTAGTATCCGGCGGACGGCGCGTAGTGCGCGGTCACCTGCGGATACTCCAACGCCGTCTGCTGGACGGCGAAGCCCGCGGCCGGGGTGAGCCGCAGCAGCCATTGCGCCACGGTGTCGGGCAGCAGCGGCAGCGCGGCCACCGTGTAGGGCACGGCGACGAGCGCCAGCGCGAGCAGGATCGCCGCCCAGCCGCGCCGCAGCAGGACCCCGATCCCGTACGCCAGCACACCGCACAGCGCGAGCACCGTCGCAAGGCCGATGACGACCCGGGCGCCGGTCACCGGTGACAGCGGCTGCAGGTTGACGCCCTTACCGGTCAGGATCGCCAAGCCGAGTGTCACCGCCACGCCGACGGCGATGAGCCCGGCCACGAAGATCGCGCCGCCGGCCACCACGGCCCGCGCGGCCAGGACCGGGCGTGAGGCGGGTGTGCCGGACCGGGCGCCGAACCGGGCGGCCACGACCAGGACGATGATCAGTGCGATCACCAGACCGAACAGCGCGGTCGTGACGGTCATGCCGCCCTCGCTCGGGCCGATGTCGCCGGTCCCGCTCACGCTGATGACGCCGTCCTTCTCGACCGTGCCGGAGGCGGTGTGGTACTTCTCCCAGTCGGTATGGTTCATCCCGCCGACGGCCTCGCTGCGCCACTTTCCGCCGGACGCGCCCGCCACGTTCCTGTCGCCGGTCACTTCGACGTGGTCGAAGACCCCGGTGGCCTGCGTGAACCGGACCTCCTCGATGGCACCGCCGAGTCCGACCTCCCGTAACGTGAGGTCGCCGGGTGAGGTGGCGAACAGGCCGGCCTGCACCGTCTCCGGCAGGCCCGCCAGGCGTACCGTCCCGACCGTCTGCCAGCTCCGGCCGTCGGTGGACTCCGCGCCGGCGATGGTGTCCCCGGACCGCGTCAGCCGCAGCCAACGCGGGGATCCCGGCGACAGGCCGCCCGCGCTCCCGGCGATGTCGTGCCGGTAGCCGTCCTGCATCCGTACGCCGTGGTGGCCGGTCATCATGAGCGCCGCGTACGAGGAGCCCTGCCGGACGCCGTCCTTGATGATGATCCCGGCCTTGGCCCACGGCACCAGGCCGGAGACGATCTGGTCGTGGTTCGGCGGAGGGTAGGTGATCGTGCCGGTCATCGAGGTCATCCGCACGGTGATGACGCCGTTCGGACCGAGGTCGCGGTGGTGGAACCAGAACTGGTCATTGACGATCGAGCCGTCCGCGGCGGTCGGAGCGACCGGGCAGGGATCGCCGCAGTCGACCGTGGAGGTGAAGACCAGGCCCATGGCGATCACGATGAAGGCCGCCACCGCCAGGGCGATCAGGCGGCCGGGACGGCGGAAGGCCGTCCATTCACGGTGGAGGAGTTGAGTGCTCAGCATGCGCTCGTTCTATGGGCGCGGGGCTAACATCACCCGAACCGGGCCTGTCATACCGTTGTTAGGTCCGTTCGGGCATGCTGAGGGCGTGATCAGGCTGCGTAAGGGCACGGTGGGGGCCCGGTTCACGATCTTGTACGCCGGGGTGTTCCTGCTGTCCGGCGTCGTGCTGCTGGCCCTGACCTTCGTGTTGTCCGACACCGAGGTCGCCTCCGTGGGACCGCCCCCGCCGGGCGGCGACGGCATGACCGGGGCACAGCGGCACATTCTCCAGTTGCAGCGGCAACTGGGCGACACGGAGGCGAACCAGTCCCGGCAGCTGCTGGTCGGCTCCCTGCTCGCGCTGGTGGTGATGGCGATCGTGTCCCTGCTGGTCGGCCGGGCGCTGGCCCGCCGGGTGCTGCGCCCGCTGCGGCTGATCACCGCGGCGACCCGGCGCATCTCCGCCGACAACCTGGACCGGCGGCTGGCCGTCAGCGGCCCGGCCGACGAGGTGAAGGACCTCGCCGACACCATCGACGGCCTGCTGGAACGTCTGGAGGCGTCGTTCGCCGCCCAGCGCCGGTTCGTCGCCAACGCCTCGCACGAGCTGCGGACCCCGCTGGCGACCATGCGGGCCTCGCTGGACGTCGCCATCGCCAAGCCCGGCGTGCCGGCGCAGACGCTCGTCGTGGGTGATCGGCTGCGTACCCAGCTGGACCAGGTGGATCAGCTGCTCAACGGCTTCCTGGTGCTGGCCCGGGCCCAGCACGGCGCCCTGGCCGAGGCCGCCGTCGTCGACCTTGACGATCTGGTCACGCGGGCGCTGACCGGCCATGCCGCCGGGATCGCGGCGAAACGGCTGGACGTGACCGCACGGCTGCGGGCCGCGGACGCCCGGGGCGATGCCGCGCTGCTCTCCCGGATGGTGCAGAACGTGATCGACAACGCCGTGGCGCACAACGAGGAGGACGGCTGGATCCACGCCGAGACCGTCCGAGAGGGCGCCGAGGTCCGGTTCGTCGTGCAGACCGGCGGACGCGTCCTCGCCCAGGGGGACGTGGACAGGCTCGCGAGGCCCTTCGAACGGCTCGGCGCCGATCGCACCGGCTCCGAGAACGGCTCCGGCCTCGGGCTGTCCATCGTGGCGGCGATCGCGGCGGCGCACGGCGGACGGCTCGACCTGCTCGCACGGCCGCAGGGCGGCCTGAGGGTCTCGATCGCGTTGCCGGCCGGGGCGACGGCATGAGGATCATGGTGGTCGAGGACGCGCGGCCGCTCGCCGAGGTCGTCGCCGAGGGGCTGCGCGATCAAGGGATGGCGGTCGACATCACCTACGACGGGCTGAGCGCCGCAGCCAAGCTGGAGCTCACGGAGTACGACGTCGTGGTCCTGGACCGCGACCTGCCCGGTCTGCACGGCGACACGCTCTGCCAGATGATCAGCGAGCGGCCGGACCGCCCGATGGTGCTGATGCTGACCGCGGCCGGGGCACCCGGCGACCGGGTCAGCGGCCTGACCCTCGGCGCCGACGACTACCTCGCCAAGCCGTTCCACTTCCCGGAGCTGGTCCTGCGCGTCCAGGCGCTGGCCCGCCGCAGGCCGGACGCGCGCCCGCGGACCCTGCGCGCCGCCGGGATCGAGCTGGACCCGATCCACCGGACCGCCGTGCGCGACGGAAGGCAGCTGAACCTTTCGGTGAAGGAGTTCGCCCTGCTGCAGGCGCTGCTGCGGGCGAGCCCCGGCTTCCTCAGCGCCGAAGAGCTGCTGGAGCGGGTCTGGGACGAGAACGCCGACCCGTTCACCAACACCGTGACCGTGACCATCGGGCGGCTGCGCCGCAAGCTGGGCGAACCACCGGTCATCACCACCACCCCCGGCGTGGGCTATCGGCTCGCCTAGATCACTGCGGCGTGCCGTTCCAGGAAGGTGTAGACGTCGGCCTCGTCCACTCCGGGGAACGACCCCGGCGGTAGGGCGGCCAGGACGTGTGAGTTGGCGCGGGCCGAGGGCCAGGCGTAGCCCTCCCAGCGTTCGGCCAGCTCGGTGGGCGGGCGGCGGCAGCAGTCGCCGTTGGGGCAGTTGGATTTGGTGCGGTTGGTGGTCTCCCTGCCCCGGAACCACCGCGACTCCCTGAACGGCACCCCGAGCGTGATCGCGAAGTCCCGCTCCCGCGACGGGTCCACGTGCGCGACGCAGAAATAGGTGCCGGTGGGCGAGTCAGAGTACTGGTAGAACACCGAGAACCGGTCCGGCGAGGAGAACACCTGGCGGCCCGACCACTGCAGGCACATCCGCTGCCCCTCGATCGCCCCCTGCTCGTCGGCGGGGAAGACGATCCCGTCGTTCTCGTACGCCTTGTAGATCGTGCCGCCCGCGTCGTTGCGGACGAAGTGGCAGACCAGATCGAGGTGGTGGGTGGCCAGGTTCGTGAAGCGGTGGGCGGCCATCTCATAGGACACCGCGAACACATCACGCAGGTCCTCCACCGACAGCGCCCGGTCCGACTTGGCCTCCTGCAGGTAGAGGGCCGCGGCCTTCTCCGGTACGAGCACGGCGGCGGCGAAGTAGTTGGCCTCGGTGCGCTGACGCAGGAAGTCGGCGAAGTCGCGCGGCTTGCCGTGGCCGAGCGCGAGGTGGCCGAGGGTCTGCAGCAGGATCGTCCGAGGAGTGTGCATGCCGAGCTGCTCGTGCTTGACGTAGATGCGGCGGTTGCGGAGGTCGGTGATGGAGCGTACGGATCTGGGGAGGTCCTGAGCCGTGTGCACCGTGAAGCCGAAATGGGTGACGAGGCCCTGGACCGTGCTCTGGGACAGGGCGCCGGTGCGGTAGCCGACCGAGGTCAGCGCCTCGGCGGCGGCCTTCTCGATCTCGGGGAAGTAGTTGCCGACCTCGCGCTGCCGGCGTCTCAGCTCGGCGTTCGCGACCCTGGCCTCTTCCGGGGTGGCGGTGCCTCGCGCCTGCCTGGCACGCAGCTCTCCGTACAGGCCGAGGAGGTGTTCGAGCACGTCGTTCGGCACGCGCGCGGAGACCTTGAGCCGGGGCAGGCCGAGGCTCGCGTAGATCGGGTCGCGCTGGGCCTCCTCCAGGGCGATCTCGAGCTGGGCGCGGCGGTTGGGCGGCTGACGGCGCAGCAACTCCTCGACGGGGACGCCCAGGGCGGCGGCCAGCGACTTGAGCAGCGTGAGCTTCGGTTCGCGCTTGCCGTTCTCGAGCAGCGACAGCTGGCTGGGCGCCCTGCTGACTCGCGTCCCCAGGTCGGAGAGGGTCAGGCCACGCTGTTTGCGCAGGTGACGAAGGCGTTGCCCAAACGCGATGAGATCAAGCTCCTGCGTCAAAGACAGCGGTTCTTCGCCTAGCAAGGACGCCATGCGAGCATCTTAGACAGAAATTCCGGCCATTTTCTAGACATCGGAGGTCGGAGTGCCGGGGGCGCCACAGGCTCCTGGAGTCCCATCACATTGGTCTAGTCCATATGGAAAACTTGCCTTTTATTCTCCGCTGAACAACGGACAAACCTTCACATATCGTGAAATTTGCTGTTTCTTCTGCTCGAAGGAGGCTATTTTGCCACGTCGGCCCGGGCACAGACTCGGCACAGGCCCCAGGGGACGACAAAGGAGTGAAAAATGAACGATCGCCTCAAGGGAGCTGCTGAGCAGCTGCAGGACGAATGGGACAACGACCATCGCTGGGCGGGCGTCGAACGGACCTACAGCGCCGAGGACGTGATCAAGCTTCGCGGTAGCGTCCAGGAGGAGCACACGCTGGCCCGGCGCGGAGCCGAGCGGTTGTGGGGCCTCCTGCACACCGAGGACTACGTGCACGCGCTCGGCGCGCTCACCGGAAACCAGGCGGTGCAGCAGGTGAAGGCCGGACTTCAGGCCATTTACCTGTCCGGCTGGCAGGTCGCGGCCGACGCGAACCTGGGCGGCCAGACGTACCCGGACCAGAGCCTGTACCCGGCGAACTCCGTGCCCGCCGTCGTGCGCCGGATCAACAACGCGTTGCTGCGGGCCGACCAGATCACCTGGTCGGAGGGCCTCCAGGACGCCCCGCACTGGCTCGCGCCGATCGTGGCGGACGCCGAGGCGGGGTTCGGCGGCGTGCTCAACGCCTTCGAGCTCATGAAGGGCATGATCGCCGCGGGTGCGGCGGGCGTGCACTGGGAGGACCAGCTCGCCTCCGAGAAGAAGTGCGGCCACCTGGGCGGCAAGGTGCTGATCCCGACCGGCCAGCACGTCAAGACGCTGAACGCCGCCCGCCTGGCCGCCGACGTGGCCGGGGTCCCGACTCTGATCATCGCGCGGACCGACGCCCAGGCCGCGACGCTCCTGACCAGTGACGTGGACCCCCGCGACCAGGTCTTCGCCACCGGCGAGCGGACCGCCGAGGGCTTCTACCGGGTCCGCAACGGCGTCCAGGCGTGCATCGCGCGCGGCTTGGCCTACTCACCGCACTCCGACCTGCTCTGGATGGAGACCGGTACGCCCGACCTCGACGTGGCCCGCGAGTTCGCCGAGGCGATCAAGGCCGAGTACCCGGACCAGATGCTGGCCTACAACTGCTCACCGTCGTTCAACTGGAAGAAGCACCTGGACGACTCCACGATCGCCAAGTTCCAGCGGGAGCTGGGGCACATGGGGTACAAGTTCCAGTTCATCACGCTGGCCGGGTTCCACTCGCTGAACTACTCGATGTTCAACCTGGCTCAGGGGTACGCCTCGGACGGCATGACGGCGTACGTGGACCTGCAGGAGGCGGAGTTCGCGGCCGAGTCGCGCGGCTACACCGCCACGCGTCACCAGCGCGAGGTCGGCACCGGCTACTTCGACCTGATCAGCACCGCCATCGCCCCGGACTCCTCCACCACCGCCCTCAGGGGCTCCACGGAGGAAGAGCAGTTCGCCCACTAGTTTTCCGATCTCGCCGGCCACCTCCAGGGCATGGGATGGTTCCCCGGCGATGGGCCGCGCCAGTCTCCCCCCGGCCTGGCGCGGCCCACTTTCGTGCGCACCATCCGCTCTGGAACCGGACGAACCGGAGCACCAGAAGATCCGCATGATCACCTCTTGCCAGGCGCGGTCTTGGTATCGGTTGGTGATCGACCGCTATGTCGAGCAACTGGGGCGGCTGCGGCGTCGTGGTCGGCGGCACCGACCTGAGCTCGCCGTTCCGGTGGGCGCGTGAGCAGCGGATGGCGGTGGATGGGGTGGTTCTGTTCACTGCTGGCGGCGCGCCTAGCCCGAGTCCGCGCGGCCAACAGCTCAGGCTGAGCTCTCAACCGAGACATGAGGACGCCCGATGGCTGCCGAGGAGCCTCCGAACGGCTGCACAGACGCTTCCACTCGCAACGCTTAGGACTTGCAGAGAATTAACACGCTGAGTTGATCTTGTGTGGGGTGGCGTCGGTGCTGGTGGCGTAGGCGCTGAGGTCGGCTGCGGTGTAGAGGCGTTGGCGGGCGGAGTTGTACACGCCGAGCGCCGTCAGCACGGCGAGGATCGCGTTGACGATCTCGGTCGCAGTGAGCCCTTTTCATCCTGAGTAGCGGCCTTCTTCTACGAGCTGCAGCACGAGGTTCGCCTGCACGAGCGCGGTCGTGCGATGCGGACAACAGCGC
>NZ_JBFAVX010000068.1:0-12782 GCF_040680095.1 Nonomuraea sp. NPDC052129
GTCGGCGACGGTCCTGCGCTTCACGGCTCAACCCTTCTCATCTGCTGTCCTTGTACCTTCATCACAGCTCCGACGGTGGTGCGCCTGGTAGGGCCGGAAGTCCCGAACGGGGTGGTCGTTGGTCAGCGCAGGCGGCGCAGCAGCGGAGCGCGGCCCTCAGGGCCGATGCCTCTGCCGGGGCGGGACCTTCGGCCCTGCCCCGCTGCCTCCCCGATGTGATGCGCTGGGGTCATCACCGATCGGAGGTGCTGTCATGGTCACTCGTACGGCACAGCATCGGGAGCATGCCATCCAGGCGGCACTGAAGGCCGCTCGCTGGGCCCCTTCCGTGCACAACACACAGCCCTGGTCCTTCGGCGTGTCCGGTGAGGAGATCAGTTTGCGGGCCGACACCGACAGGAAGCTGCTCATCGGCGACAGCGCCGGCAGGGAGCTGCTGATCAGTTGCGGAGCCGCTCTTTTCACCATCCGTACGGCGCTGCGATGTGCGGGTTATGAGCCGTCCGTCCGGGTGCTGCCGGACCCGGACCGGCCTTCGCTGCTGGCCACGATCAGCGTGGGCACGGAACTGGAGACCGACCAGCACACGCGGGCGCTCGGCGCGGAGATCGAGCGGCGCC
The DNA here is from genome assembly GCF_040680095.1 of Nonomuraea sp. NPDC052129. Taxonomy (NCBI): domain Bacteria; kingdom Bacillati; phylum Actinomycetota; class Actinomycetes; order Streptosporangiales; family Streptosporangiaceae; genus Nonomuraea; species Nonomuraea sp. NPDC052129. The sequence continues at coordinate 621 of NZ_JBFAVX010000068.1, forward strand.
GCACCCATCGGGCGGGGTTCACCGACCTGCCCGTGCCCGAGCGGCTGGTCGATGGGCTGGTCAAGGACGCGAGGAGCGAGGGGGCCAGGCTGACTCCGGTCGGCTCGCCCGCCGCGGTGAGCATCATCGCGGCGCTCACCCAGGCCGCGCAGGCGGCGCAGGCGCAGGACCGGGTGCTCAGCCTGGAAGTGATCCGCTGGGCTCGGCCACCCGGCAGCGCCCGCAAGGACGGCGTGCCGGCCGAGGGTTACCCGCGCCGGGCGGCCCGGACCGACCCGCACTTCCCGCAGCGCGACTACGCCTGGCGCCACGACTGGGGCAGCCAAGCGGACCAGCGCGCCTCCACGGCCACCGGAGTCGTGGCCCTGCTCACCACCCCGGGCGACACCCGCCAGGAATGGATCGCGACGGGACAGGCACTGCAAAGCGTCCTCTTGCACGCCTCCGCGTACGGTGTCAGCGCCGCCTTCCACACCCAGGCGCTGGAGATGTACCACCTGCGGGAGTTCCTCAGGCAGGAGGTGTGCTCGCAGGAGTATCCGCAGATGATCATGCGGTTGGGGATCACCTTCGATGACAAGGAATCCGTCCGGCGTCCGCTGCCCGACATGCTGGCATGAGGATCGGGGTTCATCCCGGTGGGAACAGCGGCCTCAGATTGACGGTGGGGGTCACCGCGACCGGGCACCAGGCTTCGAGAAGCGCGGTCTGGGTGACCGGTCCCAGCAGAAGGCAGGCGGGTGACTCGTTTCCCCGGTTGCCGAGCACGAGGAGCGTGGCGTCCTTGGCCGCGTCGATCAGCGCGCGCTGGGGCCGCTCGGTCACGAAGTCCGCCGTGACCGGTACATCGGGGTGTCTGCGCGCCAGCTGGGACGCGACCTCATGGAAGCGGGCTTCCGCTCCCTTGCGCAGCGCGTGCGAATCCACGAAGGGAAGCGGCTCCTGCCACGACGGTGATCGGCAATCTCCCCAGCAGCACAGGGCCGTCAGGGAGCCGCCGCGCAACGCGGCCTCGTCCAGCGCGAGATCGAAGGCCGCCAGGCTCGCGGGTGAGCCGTCGATGCCGACCACGATCCGGACGTCCTGGCCGCTCGGTCGCGGGAGGGGCCGTACGACGACGACCGGCCTGACACTGTGCGCGGGCACCTGCACGGCGGCCGACCCCACCTGAAGGCCGTCGAACCCGCCCCGCCCGCGAGACCCGAGCACGGTCATCTCCGCCTCGCGCGTGGCCTCCAGGAGCACGGCCGAGGGGGTACCTCTCCCCAGCAGCGGCTGGGCATCCACATCCGGAGCCAGGGCTCGGGCACGGTGGACGCCCTCGTCCACGACGGCGAGGGCGACTTGCTCGATCTGCGTCAGGACCTCCTGTGCGACAGGCCTGAGCACATAGGGCCAGTGCAGAGCATGACAGACCAGTACGGGTAGCCCACGCAGCCGCGCCTCTTCGACCGCCCAGTGCAGCGCCTCATGGCTCCCAGGCGAATCGTCGTAGCCGACCAGAATTGGCCGACCAGCGTATCGATCGCTCACCGCGCTGCCTCCTGGAAGAGGAATTTCTCTGTCCATGCGGCATTTCCCCAAGCCGATGAGATGAGACCCATAGGCGATGAAACTCTTGGCCCTATCTCGCTTGCCTCAGTCCGCTCCGGACGGCGCTGTCAGCCGTACGGCGGTGACCTTGTATTCAGGGTCACCCCACCTGGAGATGAGGGTGTTGACGCCGCCGGCGGGAAAGTGGAAGGCGCAGAACGGCTCGCCCCGTCCCGGTCAGTGCGATGTCACCGGCGGGCGGGAGGGGTGCAGGACGCGATCAAGTCGGACGGCGGCGTAGCCGAGGGTGGACAGCGCGGTGACGATCAACAGGTCGCCCAGGGCCAGTGGTTCGGTGCCGAGCAATTCGCGTAGTGGCGGGAGGTACAGTCCGGCGAGCTGCAGGACGAACGCGCCGGCGACGGCGAGGAGCAGCATGGGGTTGGCCAGCGAGCCGGGCTTGGTGCGGGAACCGAGCGCGACGCCGAGTTGGGTGGCGCCGAGGGCGAAGAAGGCCATGCTCTGCCACGGTCGTCCTGTCTGGTGGGCCCAGACGGCGACGCCGAGGGTGACGGCGGTCAGGACGACGGCGATCCGGATCACGCGCTGCCACAGCCCGGCGCCCAGGATGCTCTGGGTGGGCGGCCGGGGTGGGGCGGTCATGGCTCCGGGGATCGCCGGCTCGCCGCCGAGGGCCACGCCCGGCAGTCCATGGGTGAGCAGGTTGATCCACAGGATCTGGGCGGGAAGCAGGGGGAGTGCGAGGCCGGCGAACGGCCCCAGCAGCATCACCGCGATCTCGGCGGCTCCGCCCGACAGGGCGTAGACCAGGAAGCGGCGGATGTTGGCGTAGACCCGGCGGCCCTCCTCGACCGCCGCGATGACGGTGTCCAGGTTGTCGTCGGCGAGTACGAGGTCGGCGGCCTGGCGGGCGACTTCGGTGCCGCGTTTGCCCATGGCCACACCGATGTCGGCGCGGCGTAGCGCAGGTCCGTCGTTGACGCCGTCACCGGTCATGGCGAGGGTGTCGCCGCGCTCCCGCAGTTTCTGGATGATCTCGAGCTTCTGTTCCGGGGTGGCGCGGGCGTACACTCCGGCCCCGGCCTGATCGAAGGGGTCTCGGCAGTCCACGACCGGGTCGCCGACGGCGATGATGCCCAGCTCGGTGGCGACGGCGCGTGCGGTCCCGGGGTGATCGCCGGTGATGAGCAGCGGTCTTATGCCGGCCTGCTTGCAGGCGGCGATCGCGGCGGCCGCCGCGGGACGCGGTGGATCCAGGATGCCGACCAGTCCGAGCAGCGACAGCCCGCTCTCCCGCGCTGTTTCCGGGACGGTGTCCAGGTCGGCGCTCGCCACCGCCAGGACCCGGTATCCGGCATGGGCGAGTTGCTCGGCGCGCTGGGCCGCGCGGGCCAGCAGCGCCGGGTCGTCGACCAGGATGGGCGGGTGGAGCAGCGCTTCGGGTGCTCCCTTGCAGATTACCCGGCCCTGTCCGCCGGGCAGGCGGTGCACGGTGCTCATCCGCTTGCGTTCGCTGTCGAAGGGACGCTCGGCGACGCGCGGGAAGCGCTCTTGCAGTTTCTTGCGGTCCAGGCCGAGCTTGGCGGCGGCGGCGAGCAAGGCCGCCTCGGTCGGGTCGCCGAGCGCCGTCCACTCCTGGCCGGGGTCCTGCGGCGGTGACAATCGCGCGTCGTTGCACAGTACGGCCGCCGTCAGCAGGTCGGTGAGGCCCGCTTCGTCGAGGGAGTCGTCGCGTTCGACCGCGCCGTCGGGTGTGTATCCGGAGCCGGTTATGGTGGCCTCGCCCTGCGGGGTCCACACGTGCCGGGTGACCATCCGGCCCTCGGTGAGGGTCCCGGTCTTGTCGGTGGCGAGTACGGTCACCGAGCCCAGTGTTTCCACGGCGGGCAGCCTGCGTACGAGGGCGTTGCGCGCGGCCATCCGGCGAGCTCCCAAGGCCAGGCTCAAGGTCACGACGGCGGGCAGCGACTCGGGCACGGCCGCGACCACCAGGCTGATCGCGGTCACCACCATCAGCTCGACCGGTTGCCCGCGGACCAGGCCCAGGGCCAGCACCAGCGCGGACAGCAACACCGTGACGGCGGCCAGCAGGCGGCCCACTCCCATCAGCCGCTGTTGCAACGGTGTGAGACCGGCTCCCTTGACCATCATCGAGGCGATACGGCCGCTCGCGCTGGCCGCCCCGACGGCAGTGACCTCGGCGCGGCCACGCCCTCTGACCACGGCGGTGCCCGAGGAGACCGGGTCGTCGCCGGCCTTGTCCACCGGCACCGACTCGCCGGTCAGGGACGACTCGTCCACCAGCAAGGCCGCCGACTCCACCACCGTGGCGTCGGCCACGATGATGTCGCCTTCGGCCAGCACCAGCACGTCTCCTACGACGATTTCGGCCGCCGGAATCCGCGTCTGGGAACCGTCGCGGATCACGCGCGCTACCGGGGCCGTGAGCTGCGACAATGCGGTGATCGCCCGGTCGGCGCGGATCTCCTGCGCGACCCCGACGGAGGTGTTGACCACGACCACGAGCATGATGACGGCGGTGTCGGTCCAGTCGCCCGTGACGATGGTCAACGCCGCCGCCACGAGCAGAACGACGATCAGCGGATCGCGAAGCTGGGCGAGCACCCGCCGCCACAACGCAACGGGCGGCTGCTGCGGGAGCAGGTTGGCCCCGTCCCGCTCCAGACGCACGGCCGCCTCCACGGACGACAACCCAGAGGGCGCGGGAATCACCATGTCTTCCTCTCTGACCTGCTGTCTTCCGGACCACATCGGGGGACCGCATCATTTCCCTACCTGTTTTCGCAGGTGCTGAACTGTCGAACCAGAAGCGAAGGTCCCATGGGGACAGGGCCGAATGGCAGGCGTCTCGCACAAGCGGCTGTGCCTGCCAGGCCGCGTTCACCAACCCATCATTCCGCCCATGCCCGGCCAAGACGTCTGCGAGGACCCGCCCGGCCGACCCCACATGGGGCCGGGCATCGTCGAACCGCCGAACCAGTCGGCCAGATATCGCTGCATCTGGAACATCTCGGCGTGCTGGGTGTCGCGGATCTTGGCCGCGAGGGCGGCGACCCGCGGGTGCTGGGCGCGGCCGGAGGCCAGCAGGTACTGGGACATCATGATCGCGGTCATGTGGTGCGGAATCATGTCGCACAGGAACGTCTCATCCAGCGCATCGCCGGACAGCTTGGACAGGTCCCGCATCATCGGCTGGTAGCGGGTGCCTGTCGCCCGTCCCGGATACCAGGTGGCCAGCCACGTGTTCATGGTGGCGATCTCGGCGTTCTGCGTGGCGACGATCGAGGCGCCCAGGGCGCGCATCTGGGCCCGGCCCGAACGCTGCAGTTGCCTGGCCGCGGCCACCGCTTCCTGGTGGTGGGCGACCATTTGGGGCAGATAAGTAGCCTCGTCGCTCGCCCCCACGCCGTGCATCGGGCCGCCTGGCCCCATCATGCCCCAGCCGGTCTGGCAGACGGTGGACTGCCCGGCCGCCTGCCGCCCGATGGCATCGTCGGCGGTAGCAATGGCGATGCCGGTCGCCGTGGTTGCCGCCAGCAGCGATCCGGCCGTGATCCCGACCAGTATCGAGCGTTTCATCTCGGCCTCCGAACTCTCGTCGAGGGGTTCTCCGCCACCCACGCTGAGGGAAGCTCGGTGCCCGGCACAGGGCCATAAGACCCGGATGACCCGGACCAACGCCACCACCGGGCGTGGCCCCTTTGGGGAGGTCCACAGGCGAATGGCCGCCATGGCGCCGACGCCGCGCACCCGTCACCGGGGCGAATAGGGTCCTTCGGCTCTTGCCTGCCGGACTTCCGGCCCTGCAACGACGCTCTGTGAGCGGGTCGGATGGAGAGGTGACGAAGGAGGACGGATCATGATCATCGTAGGTGTGGATGGTTCGGTGACTGCGCGGGCCGCGGTGGAGTGGGCGGTCAACGACGCTTTGCGGATGGGAGAGCCGTTGCGGATCGTGCACGCTGTGGACCGCTCGCCGTACCAGATCGGCAGGTTCCCCAACGCCGCGCTGCCTGACGCGCTGCGGCGCGAGGGGCAGCGGATCCTGCGCGAAGCGCTGGCCCTGGCTCATGAGCGTCAGCCCGATGTCGAGGTCACGACGCGGGACATCGAGGGCGCGCCTGCTGAGGTGCTGCGCGAACAGGCCAAGGACGCGGCGGAGATCGTGCTCGGCAGCCGCGGGCTCGGCGGGTTCGCCGGCGCGCTGCTGGGTTCGGTCAGCGCGCATGTGGCGGGTCACGTGGGCTGTCCCGTCGTGGTCGTACGCGGCGATCACCAGCCGGTGCGCGGGGAGATCGTGGTCGGCGTGGACGACTCGCCCGCGTGCGAGCCCGCGCTGGTCTACGCCTTCCAGCAGGCCGAGCTGCGGCGGAGCACACTGAGGGTGGTGCACGCCTGGCAACTACCCGTGCACGCGTACGCGCCCGAGGCGCCGTACGACATGGACGAGGTTCGCACCGCGCAGCACCAGACCGTCCGCGACCGGGTGGGAACCTTCAAGAGGGACTACCCGCAGGTGACGGTCGTTGAGGACGTCCAGCCGGCGCAGCCGGTGGAAGCCCTCACCGACGCCTCCACCCGAGCCGACCTGCTGGTGGTGGGCTCGCACGGCCACGGCGCGGCGGGTGCGCTGCTGCTCGGCTCGGTCAGCCGCGGCGTCCTGTACCACACCCGTTGCCCGGTGGCGGTGGTGCGCGCGTAGAGGGACGTTCGCCCATGCCACCCGTGGCGGCCCAGGGCGCATCGTTACGAGAGGGATGAGGAGGCAGAGATGTCCATCAAGGTCAAGGACGTCATGAGGAACGTCGCCATCGCGGTTCGGGAGGACGCGTCGTTCGCCGAGATAGTGCGGACGATGCGCCGATACACCCTCGGGGCGATCAGCGTGATCGATGCCGATGGGCGCCCTGTGGGGGTCGTCTCCGAAGACGATCTGTTGCTCAAGGAAACGGGCCCGGCACGACACAGCACCCCGATCTTCGAGAACCGCAAACGGCGTGCGGAGCAGGAGAAGGCGGCCGCGATCACCGCGTCGGCGCTCATGACCACGCCCGCGATCACCGTGACCCCGGGAACCCCGGTTCGCGACGCGGCGCGGCTGATGCACGAGAAGCGGATCAAGCAGCTGCCGGTGATCGACGTGGTCACCGGGCGCATCACCGGCACTCTGCACCGATCAGATGTGCTGCGTGTCTTCAGCCGTTCGACGGGCGAGTTGGAGAGAGAGATCAGGGCCGTGATGGGTGACCTGACGTCGGTGTCGGCAGGCGTCTCCGGTGGTGTGGTGCGGCTCAGCGGCCGGGTGGCGCGCGCCTCCGAGGCCATCCAGCTGGTAGAGGAGATCCGCCGGGTGGAGGGCGTGATCGACGTCGTCTCGGAACTGACCTACGACAGGGCCGACCTTGTCGTCGTCCCGCCGCTGCTGTAGGGGCCGCGCCGCACCTGCAGCTCGGCCAGCAGGTCATCCAGCCGCATGTGCGGCTGAGGGGATTGCCCCCGAACTCGGCTAGCGTGGCAGCTGGACGGCATGACGCCTACCCCGATCTGGTGGTCGGGCGGCGTGGGGCGCGTGGCACCGGTGGTCCGTATCCGAGCCGCATGATCATTTGAGGGTGCCCACGGCGGTGATGTGAGTCCTTGTGGCGCCGCATGTCGCGCAGGTCGAGCGGCTGGTTGAGGAACGAGGCGGACACGGCGTGCTTGGCCGCCACCAGCAGCACGCGCTGGAGCGCCTGCCCCGCGCGCAGCCAATCCAGCGGCTCGTCCGTGGCGGTGGTCAACACGGCCAGTTGCGGGTTCGGCTCGAAGCGGGCGCTGCCGGTGCGGCGGCCGAAGTCGCGGATCGGGTCCATGTCGCCGACGGCCGCCGGCCCATGCACGTGAAGGTCCCGTCGGAAGCCGCGAGGGGACCAAGGTCCTCAAGCTGCGGGTCGTACGGCACTGCCCCGGGTAGGGGGCACGCGGTGTGCTTTAGAGGTGACGAGAACGACGAATCCGCACTGAAAGGGGGCCATCATGGCCACCACCGTCAACAGGCCCGTTTTAGAGAACGGCCCTGTCGCCGCACACCGCCCCGTCGACTACGTTTGGGCGATCACCCGAATCTCGATCGGGTGGATCTTCCTGTGGGCGTTCCTGGACAAGACCTTCGGCTGGGGCTTCGCCACCCCCGCCAACCGCGCCTGGATCTCCGGCGGCAGCCCCACCACCGGCTTCCTCAAGGGCACCGGAGAGAACGCGCTCGGCGGGTTCTTCAGCTCGCTGGCCGGCCAGCCGTGGGTGGACTTGCTGTTCATGCTCGGCCTGCTCGGCATCGGCGCCGCGCTCATCCTGGGCGTCGGCACCCGGATCGCCGCGGTCACCGGCACGCTCATGCTGGTCCTGATGTGGGCCGCCGAACTGCCGCTGGCCAACAACCCGTTCCTGGACGAGCACCTCATCTACTCCATCGTCCTGGTCGGCCTGGCCCTGGCCAACGCCGGCGCCACACTCGGGCTGGGCACCCTGCCCATCGTCCGGCGTACCGCCTGGCTGAAGTAGCCGCCCACGACCAAGCGCCCGCCTCCGGTAACGGAGGCGGGCGCTTGGCCGTCATCCACGATGGCCGGCCCTGCCCGCGTCACAGGCGGCGTAGCCATGGCGGACCTAAGACGGTCAGGGGTGGACGAAGGTCCCTACCCAGGCCGCTGCCTCGAGGGTGATCGTAAAAACAGGGAGGTCACCGTGAGCCTCCAGGTTGCGACACACGCCTGGTGCCCGGTGATCATCGTACGAGGAGACTCGGAGGCGCTGAGCGGCCGGGAGGTGGTGGCCCCCGAACTGAAGGTGGAGGTCGAGCGGGCCGACGAGCCCGCGCGTCCGGCTGATTCGGGACCAAAGGCACCTGTATCGGGGACTTCGTCCCCGGGTGCCGGGGTGCTTGTTTCGTGATGCTGGAGATGGAAGGAAACCTCGCGAAGGAGACGCGTGATGGCCAGACGGATCGTGGTGGGCGTGGACGGGTCGGTGCCGTCGGCGGCGGCGGTGGAGTGGGCCGCGGCCGATGCCGAGCGCAGAGGGCTGCCGCTGCGGATCGTGCACGTGTGCGAGCAGTGGCCGCACAGCCCTGGAGGGCGGGCCTACTGCGCCAAGGCGCTGGAGGCCGCGGCGACGCGGGCACGCGAGCTGGGCGCGGAGGTGACGACGGAGACGCTGACCGGGAACGTGATCGACGACCTCATCGGTGAGTCGGCGCCGGCGGACAGCGTGGTCCTGGGCAGCAGGGGACTTGGCGGGTTCGCCGGACTGGTGCTGGGCTCGGTCAGCCTGGCCGTGGCGGGGCACGCGGTCGGCCCGGTGGTGATCGTCCGCGCGCCCACGGAGGCGCGGCACGGTCGGGTGGTGGTCGGTTACGACGGGTCGGAGCACTCGCGGGCGGCCATGGAGTACGCACTGGCGCAGGCCCGCGCCCAGGGCGCCGAGCTGCATGTGGCGTACGGGTGGCGAACACCGATGTTCTCGCCGTACGCGGCCGTGTCCGGCAGCCTGCTGGAGGTCGCCTTCCAGCAGCAGGTACGGATGGCACGCGAGCGGGTGGCCTCCTGGCGCGAGGGCAACCCGGACGTCAAGATCACCGACACGGAGGTGTGTGAGCACCCGGTGGCGGCGTTGATTCAGGCCTCACAGACGGCGGACCTGGTGGTGGTCGGCTCGCGCGGGCTGGACGCGTTCGCCTCCGCGCTGCTCGGGTCGGTCAGCCACGGCGTGCTGCACCACGTGACCTGCCCCGTCGCGGTCGTACGTCCGCGAGAGGAGGAGTGATGAACGTCGAGTCGCTGACGGCGAAGCAGGTGATGAGCCGGATCCTGGTGGCGATCAGGCCGGAGGAGTCGTCGCTGATGGCATGGGAGCTGATGCGCCGGGGCGATGTCCATCACCTGCCGGTCGTCGAGGACGGGCAGGTGCTGGGCGTGCTGACCCGCGAGGACGTGGCCGCGTCCTGGTCGGGCGGCCCTGAGGAGCAGTTCAGGCGCCAGGTGCGCGGGCTGCTTGGCAGCAGGCGCAGGCCGCGCGTCCAGCCGGACATGTCGCTGTCAGAGGTGGCGGTCGTGATGCTCGACGCCGGGTGCGACGCGATCCCCGTGGTCTCGGAGGAGGGGCTGATCGGGCTGATCACGGCCAGGGATGTGCTCGCCGCGGTCGCCGGCCGGGTCAGGGCCGCCGACAGGCCGGGCGAGGTCGTCACCGGGATGTTCCACCTCGACCCCGTCCTGCCCGCGGGCGACTGAGCGGATGGGCGGTATCCGCCGACATGTCCACGTGATCAGCGACCTGCTCAACAGTGAGGCCGAGCCGCAGCCAGGGTCCTTCGGCCCGGACCGGGGGACGTCCGGTACGCAGGGCGTTTGCTCACGGACCTCACGGAGTGATGCGGCGCCCGCTGACGTGCTCGGCCCGCAGCACGATGTAGTGGTCCCTGCTCCCGGGCGCCCAGGCCGTCAGCGGCAGCGCGGCGAGCCGCGCCAGTTCGGCGGGGTCACGCACCGCTCTGGAGGGTCCCACCACGGTCACCGACCAGCCGGTACGCGACCGCGGTTCGAACTCGTCCACCTCGAACGCCACGATCGCCTCCCGGGTGGCCGCGGCCAGCTTCGAGCCGATCCCGGTGCGGATGACGATCCGCTCACCGTCGAGGCAGAAGGTGACCGGCTGCACCGCCGGCAGGGCGTGATCGGTGAACACGATCCGCCCGATCGGCGTGGACGCCAGAAGAAGCATGCACTCCTGGCGGGAGAGCACCTGGAGTCCGGAAGAGTCGAGTTTCATGCCGTACAGCCTTGCGTGCGAGGCTAGTCGCGGTTAGGGGCGAAAGTCCCGGGAATCGCGCCGATCCGCACGCAGCCGGGCGGCCAGCGCGGCGGCCTGGGTACGGCGTTGCATGTCGAGTTTGGACAGCAGGTTGGACACGTAGTTCTTGACCGTCTTCTCGGCCAGGAACATCCGCTCGCCGATCTGCCGATTGGTCAGCCCCTCGCCGATCAGGTCGAGGATATGCCGTTCCTGCTCCGACAGCGTGGCCAGGGGGTCCTTGCGGGCCGCCTGCTCGCGCAGCCGCGTCAGCATGGCGGCGGTGGTCTGCGGGTCCAGCAGCGACTGGCCGGAAGCCACCGTACGCACGGCGCCGACCAGGTCGGAGCCGTGGATCTGTTTGAGCACGTAACCGGCGGCGCCCGCCATCACCGCCTCGAACAGCGCGTCGTCGTCGGCGTAGGAGGTCAGCATCAGGCACGCCAGCCCGGGCAGGCGGGAGCGCACTTCACGGCACACGTCCACGCCGTTGCCGTCGGGCAGGCGTACGTCCAGCACCGCCACGTCCGGCTTGAGCGCCGGGATGCGGGCGATCGCGGACTCGGCGGTGCCGGCCTCGCCGATCACCTCTATGTCGTCCTCGGCGTCCAGCAGGGCGGCCACGCCGCGCCGTACCACTTCGTGATCGTCGACGAGGAACACACGAATCATGGGACAGACGGTAGTCACCACACCTCGCTTCCGGAAGGGACCAAAGACCTTGGCAGGACAATGTCGCACAGCTCTGCTCGCTGCTGCTGGTCCTCGGCTCGCACAGCCGGGGCACCATGGCCTCGATGCCGCTCGGTTTGGTCAGACCGGGCGGTCCGCACCCTGCCCGCCATCCGGTGGCAGTGGTCCGCGCGTAGAGGACCTACGACGGGATCATCCGGGTCCTTCGCCACTGCCGGCCTGAGCCGGGGGGAGGGATGGTGAGGGTGGAGGTGAAGGTTATGTCCATCCAAGTCAAGGACGTCATGGGCCGGGTCGCCATCGCCGTGCTGGAGGACGCGTCGTTCGCCGAGATCGTGGCCGCGATGAAGCGGTTCGCGGTGGGCGCGGTCACCGTGATCGACGCCGACCGCAGGCCGGTGGGTGTGGTCTCGGAGGACGATCTACTGCTGAAAGAGGCCGATCCGGTACGGCACAGCGTGTCCATGTTCGAGTCCAGGAGGCGGCGGAGCGAGCACGAGAAGGCGGCGGCGGTGACCGCGGCCAAGCTCATGACCTTTCCGGCGATCACCGTCACGCCGGGCACCGCCGTGCGTGACGCGGCTCGGCTGATGCACGACAAGCGCCTCAAGCAGCTGCCCGTGATCGACCCGGTCACCGGGCGGATCGTCGGCACCCTGCACCAGCGCGATGTGCTGCGGGTCTTCACCCGGCCCGCCGCCGACCTGGAAGCTGACGTCAGGGCCGTGCTGCCTGACACCGGAGCGTTCTCCGTCGAGGTCGACAACGGCGTGGTGACCGTCGGCGGACGGGTGCGGCACAGGTCTCAGGTCATCGCGGTCACGGAGGCGGTCGGCAAAGTCGAGGGCGTCGTCGACGTGGTGTGCGAGGTGTCGTTCGAGAAGGAAGACCTCGTCATCGCCCCTCCACTGCTGTAGGCGCGTTTCGGCGGGTCAGCAGGATGAGATGCGACGTACCGTTCGCGGGGGGGGGGGGGGCGCGGCCCCCCGAGGTGCCGGGGGGGGGGGCCGCGGTGAACGCCCCAGGGGTGTGGGGGGGTGGTCACGGCGCCCCACAAAGGGCCCCCAC
>NZ_JBFAVX010000069.1:0-12122 GCF_040680095.1 Nonomuraea sp. NPDC052129
TGGACATGATCGTGTTTTCCCCCGAGATGGTGAATGATCTTTACAGACTTCCGTCTACGTTCGGTGATCATTTCCACACCTAGAGTGATACCCCCTAGCCATCGACGGATCGATCGAATCGACGACATCGGTGGCCCTGCGGCAATTCCGGGAATCGGGCCTGTTCAACGTGCTGACAGCACATCGCAACGCCTGATTTGCTGGCAACGAGCAGCAAAGACAACGGGAGGTGCACAGGTGACTACGCATAGAGAGCAGAGTCGCGGACGCCCGGGGAAGGCACTCGACCCGGGGGCGTCCCTCCTCTCCGCGCTCGGTGCCAAGCTGCGTGAGCTGAGGGAGGCGCACCGCCTCACGCTGATGCGGCTCTCCGAGATGACCGGCTACTCCTGGCAGCATCTGGGTGCGGTGGAACGAGGCGTTGTCACTCCCTCTGAATCCGTGATCAACTCGTGCGACTCGGCCTTGGGAACCGGTGGTCTCCTCTGCGGCATGCTGCCGGGCGTCATCAGAGAGCAGGCTCACGTACGGCACAGCAACGAGGCAGCCCGGCGAGCCGGATTCGCAGGCTCAGAACCCCTGGCGGACTGGGGACGGCTTCTAGCTTGTAGCAATAAAGTCTCGACGATCACCTCTGCCGTGGTCGACGACGTCGAGGCCATCACCGCACACCAGCGCCACCTCTACCACGAACTGACCTCCGCGCAGATGCTGGCCTCGGTCGACGGGCATCTCGGCGTGCTGCTCTCTCTCCTCGACGCGCCCTGCACCGACTCTCTCCGCCGACGCGTCGCCTCCGCTGCCGGAGAAGCCGCCGGCTTCTCCGCCTGGATCTGGTACGACCTGGGTGACCACTACAAGATGACGCATCGCTATGCGACTGCGGCACACGCGCTGGCCGAAGCTCACAACCTCGGCCTGCGTGCGTACGTGGTCGCATATCAGGCCCTCACCGCGGACGCCGCCGGACGCACCGATGACGCGATCCGGCACGCGGCGACAGCACTGGACATGGCATGCCGCACGGTGAGCGCGGTGACGATGTCATGGTTCCACTCCGTACATGCCACGACCCTGGCTCGTGCGGGCAACGGCAAGGAGGCGCGCGTGGAGTTGGGGCGCGCGCACGACGCCATGGACCTCGACGGTGAAGCCCGCGACGAGTGGATGTACCTCTTCGATCGCCGGCGTCTGCTGGGGTATCAGGGCACCTGCCTGTTGACATTCGGGGACCCACTCGGAGCGGTACAGGCTTTCGAAGAGGCCCTCGATGGAGTGCCACCTGCTTGCGTGCGCCGACGGGCCGAGATCAGCGTGGATCTGGCAGAAGCCCTGGCGCGCCGGGGAGAGACGGAGGAAGCCGTCCGGATCGCGCGGGAGGCGGTCGGCGTGCTCATTCAGCGCGGCTCGGTCTCCGGCGTCGGGCGAGTGAAGCAGTTCCGGGATCGGATGGCGGCTGACGGCCACGCGACTGCGGTTCGTGATCTGGATGAGTTCGTCCGATCATGGAAAGGGTGAGTCGGATTACGGCTGATCCCGTCGCGCATGCTGCCGTGTCCTTCGACGCGCTGCAGTCGGTGGGCGACACCGTCTACTGGATCGAGGGCAGGCCGGAGGGCGACGTCCTGGTCGGGTGGTCTCCGAGGGCCGGTCGGCGGGATGTGCTGCCGAAGGGCTGGCATGCCGCGTCCTACGTGCACGAGTACGGAGGGGGCGCGTACGTCGCCGACTGCCGTGGGATGTGGTTCTGCAACGCAGCCGACCAGCGGATCTACCACTGTCAGGAGGGTCGGACTCCTCTCCCGGTGACGCCCGTCCCCGAAACGCCTCACGCGCTGCGCTATGCGGACCTGCGGCTGATTCGAAAAGTTGGGAGGCTGGTATGCGTCCGCGAACGGCACGAACCCGACGCCGTCCACAACGAGCTCATCTCCTTGCCGATCGACGGCTCAGCCGAACCTCGGGTCATCGCCTCTGGACGTGACTTCTACATGTCCCCCACGCCGAGCCCGGACGGCCTGCTTTTGGCATGGGTGTCGTGGGACATCCCGCTGATGCCCTGGGACGGCTCCTGGCTGTGGCTCGCCGAGGTGAAGCCCGATGGAACGCTCGTGAACCGGCAGCTCATCGCGGGGGGCGAGAACGAATCGGTCTGCCAGCCGCAGTGGGGACCCGACGGGGTTCTGTACTTCGTGTCTGACCGATCAGGCTGGTGGAACCTGTACGCGTGGCGAGACGACAAGTGCGTTCCCGTAGTCAGCGGAGAATTCGAGCTCGCCGCCGCCCCATGGGAGTTCGGCTATCGAACGTACGCCGTACAAGAGAACGGGATCATAGCCATTGTCCAGCAGGGACCCGAGCACCACCTCGCCACCTGGTCGCGAAGCGGGGTCATGAACCGGGTCGCGATGCCGTACACCTCGATGAAGCCCTACATGGCCGTGACCGGGAATGATGTCATCCTGATCGCCTCCAGCCCCAGCAGGCTTCCGGAGATCTCCAGAGTCGGTGCGGAGGAAACCTCGATCAGCACGCTGGCGTCGGCGGGGTGGTCAGAGGGCCGCCGCTCGTTCTCCCAACCGCAGCGTTTCACGTTCCCCACCCGGGACGGGGCTGTAGCACACGGGCTCTACCATCCTCCGGCGACCGCAGCCGATCAGCCCTCGCCTCTCCTTATCCGAGCGCACCCGGGGCCGAGCTCGAATTGGCCGCTACGGCTGGACCTCCACGCCCAGTACTTCACCAGCCATGGGTTCGCTGTCGCGGACATCGACTATCGCGGGAGTACCGGATACGGACGCGCATACCGGCTTCAACTGCGCCAGCGCTGGGGCAGGATCGATGCCACGGACTGCGCCGACGCCGCCCTTCACCTGGCGGCGGCAGGGTTGGCCGACCGCGACCGGATCGCCATCTGGGGCGCCAGCGCGGGTGGATTCACGGTGCTGTCCGCGCTGTCCTCGACAGAGGTGTTCCAAGCCGGAATAGCCAGATCCGCGATCATCGACCCGAACGTCTGGGGCCAGAGCGCGCCCAAATTCCAGGCACATCACGCGGCACTCCTGGCAGGCCACCCAGACGATTTCGTCTTCACGCGCCCGCTGCTCTTGATCCATGGAGATGCGGACGCCGTCACTCCCCTCGGTCAGGTCCGCGCACTCTCCGGCCGGAATCCGGACATCACACGTTTGATGGTCATTCCAGGGGCCGGCCACTCGTTCCGCCGGGCAAGAGACATTGCGCGCATTCTCGCCGCTGAACTCGACAGCCTGTTTCCCCTGCTGCAACCGGCATTCAGGCCAAGACCGCTAGCTAGCCTGCCTTCGGTAGCGGCTGAAGACGAACACTGAGACTCAGCGCGGGGAGGACGTTCGTGGCGGCCAGGTAAGCCAGTCGAAGAAGCACAAGTGACCATCCTGCCGTTGCCCTGCCCATTCGAACGCCAAGGCCGGCGCATGTCGGTAGCGGTCACGGAAGCCCGATGACCTACACGGATGACATTATCGGCAGGGACAGGGCAGCCACGGCGAGGCGTCGCGCAACTGCGGCGGAGGCGAGGGCCAGGGCATCGCACCGGGCTCCGCGGGCTGGGTGACGCTGACGCTGCACCCTGGACGGTACGAGCTGCTGTGCAACTTCCCGGGGCATTACGCCGCGGGCATGCACGCAGCGTTCGATGTCACCAAGTAACGCGGAACCCACGTGAGGTCAGCGGGTCTGGAAGTCAGGGTTGCGGGCCTTGAACGTGCACTCACCCACGAACTTGACCGTCTTGCCGGGCTTGATGCTCTTCCAGCCGGTGCTCTTCTGCTGGGAACCATTGCCGATCATATTTTTGCACCAGAACACCAGGCGAGCCTTACCGGTCCTGTTCCCGTTGTTCCAGCACTTTCCCCAGACGGTCGTGTTGCCAGTGCCAGGGGCATTGCATACCACCCTCGCTCCGCTTGCCGTGAACGTGGAGGAGGCCGCCGCCTCCGCAACGCCGCCGATCGACACCAGTACGGAAATCACGCCTACGCCGACGCCGACGGCCAGCGAACGCTTTACCTTGGTCACTTTTCGTTTCTCCCGTGATCGGATATTCGTGCGTCTGAATGGGAAAGGCGTCGTATCGCGCCTTGGCCACCATGCTGACACCCGACCCTCCAGCCGACCAAGGAATCTATGTCCAGAGCCCGTCCAAAGCGTGGTTGGACAAATGAAATCGCAGGTCAGGACGGGCCCACTTGGACGTCTAGGAACACCCCGCGTTTGAGCGGAAACAGCACTCGGCCCTGCGCATCGGTCATCTTCCAGTAGACGCGGCAGTTCCCAGGCTTATCCGGCGCCTTCACCCGCACCACGATGTCCACTGTCTGGCCGGGCGCCGTCGAAGGTATGGTCACCTTTTCCGGCGACCGGCACGGGGACTTGTTGACACGTGCCAGAAACCGGCCCTCCCAGGCGACCGTTCCTGTGTTGTGAATTCTCCATACCTTCTTGAAGGAAGAGCCCGGCCGCACTTTCGAACCGTCTGGGTACGTGACGTCGGCCACGAATTCGGAGTTGTCCACGGGAGCCGGGCTCATCATCGGCCCCGGGGGCGGGGGATTGTTTCGGAGCGCCTTCGTGGCCAACGTGAAGAACACCGCTCCAGCCACCGCCATTGTGGCCGCGGCCACCACGTAGAAGAGGAGACGGCTGCGCTGCGCAGGCCGGGGTGGGAGAGCCGGATCCGCCTCCGCGTCAAGCGGCGTCGCCTCATCCTGCGTCCCGTCGACGGTGCCCATGCCGGCAAGGGAACTGTCCGCCCTGGCACGCTCCCAGAGGTCCCGCCACTCCTGCCGGGTCTTCTCCGGGTCGCCGCCCTGGCGGTCGACCGCCAGGACCCGGACGTACTCCCAGGTTGTCTCCCACGTTGGAAGCTTGCGTCCTTGTGCGGCGCTGGCCAGGGACGACTTCGAGGCCGCCGCACCGAGCCGGGAGGCCATCTCCGCGTAGGACGGGTCGCCGGCCGCCTGCTTCAGCTGCACCAGCTTGTCGGCGAACGCCCCTGTCGGCCCTGAGCCGGGATTGGGCCGAGTCGGCTGTCGCCCTCGTCGCTTCCTGGAGCCCTGCGTCTCCACGTCCTGTTCACCTTCCTCGTGTGTCGACTACCGGTGGCTGGCGGTGGCGCGTTTCTCTTCCTCCCACTGGCTCCGTCCAATGACCAAGCCCGGTCCTTTGGACGGAGCCTGGACAAAGTTCGCTGGGATTGGCGGCCGTCCGATGGCAGGGAGGTGGACATCCCCGCCGGCACGCCGCCGGGATCACCGGGGGTGGCGTCCGCGCTCACGGCGTCACGCCTTGGCCCTGCGAAGGGACTCCCAACGGGGGATGATTCAGCCCGCCGGCCGTCGCGGCTGTCGGTGTCACCTCCGTGCTGTCGGCCGTCGGAGGCGTCGTCCCCTACCGTCGTCGCCGCCTCCACCGCCGTTGTCGTCGGTCTGGGCGTCGGTGTCAGCGCCACTCCGGCGTCGGCGGACGTCCACCGCGGAGTCGCCGGGTGTTCAGCTTGGTCCTGGGGGGGACGGCAAGGGGCACAAGAGGTTCCAGACCGCTTCGATCGTGTCCATCAAGGACGGAGGCCGCGCCTAGCCCGAGGGCCGCGACAACGGAAATGAGCACGTGACTCCTTATCGGTGGAGGGCCTGAGGTCAAGACGGCAGGATGAACCGCTCCGACTTGATGGACTGTCGGGCTCATGTCGAGCGCTGTAGATCGTTTAGCACGCCTCGGGGCAGACGCCAGGCGATCACCGACTGATCAGCTCCGCCACATCGGGAGTCGAGCCGCGCGAACCTGGGCGATGGGCCCGGTCATCCTTCGCATATTAGGTTCCGGATGTTCTGCTTCCGGATTGCGGAAATGTTGTGAAGCCCGATACGAGCCCCTGCGCTGCGCCAATACTCGTGCATGGGAGTTGACCTGCGGTTTATCCTCGCCCCCCATGTGCTTCCGTCTGCTGTATCTGATCTTCATCCGGGCTGTGGGCCGGCTGATCCTGCCGGCCCACAGTGACCACCGCACGAGACGTGAAGTAATCGGCGCCGGAGAGAGGCAGGACCGATGACGACGGCACCGTGGTCACACTGGCACCTGCTCGCGAGTGACGGGACGACCAGGGCTTACGCCCCGGCGGGATCAGGGCTGAACATCGTCAAAAGATGAAGGGCCAGCGCATGGCCAGGTCACGGTGATGACGTCGTGCCGCCCCGTGTCTGGCTGGAGCTGTCCGGTACGAGGGGGAGGAGGATTTCATAGAGGTCGCGAAGCTGGTCAGCGTCAATGGGGGGAAAGACGACAGTTGCTCCGACCGCGAGCAGGTAGGGCAACAGGGCCGCCGTCCGGGCCTCCTCGTCGCTGGCGACGACTGATCGCCACACCCGCTGAAGTGCGGACAGTCTGGCCTCGTCAAGGCGGGTCTGCACGGCACGCACATCCGCATCCCATGTCGCCCACGCCCGCACTGCGATATCGAGTTCTGGACGATAGAGTCCTGTGCCGCCAGGGCGGACGAGTTTCGTCAGCCGTGCGAGAATAACCCGGGCACCAGCCGATTCACCGGCCTCGGAAATTGCATTCTCGAACATTTCGATCGACAGGTGCTCGAAATGAGCGAGAAGCGCTTTCTTGTATCCCTCGGCGCCATCGAAGTGATGGTGGAACGACCCTTTCGACAGGTTAAGACGAGCGGCGATCCGGTCGATTCGAATCCCTGCTTCGCCTTCTTCTGCGAGGACCTTCAAGCCTTCGTTCAGCCACCGGTCTCGTGCCGTGCTCATCCGGCAAACATACCATCGGGTATGGAGTGGTTCGTGCTCGCCGAGGCGCATGCGAGCTTCATGCCATGAAGCTGAAGACGCCGACCGCGATGCAGATCAGCAGCATGGCGGTGGCGTTGAGGAAGAGGTTACGGCCGAAGTCTCGGGCCGCGATGTGCATCGCGATGGCGACCATGAAGTAGAGGACGAGGGCGGCACAGGTCACGGCACCGAGATACGGCAGCCAGATGCCCAGGATCAGACCGGCCGCGGCGGCGAACTTCAGCGGTGGCATGATCCACCAGTAACGTCGCGGCCAGTTCACGTCCTCGAAGCACTGGGCGATGAACGGAACGGGCTTGATGCACATGACGGCGTCCCCGGCCTGGATGATCGCTAGGACGACGACCGGCCAAACCGGATCGGGCAATGCTGACACGTCTCTCCCGAGGTAATGAATTGCTCACTATGCGTACGTTCCGTACTATACCGTATAGTATGATCCGAACGGAGACCGGCCTTGCCGGAGCCGCGTGGGCGATCTTGTCCTCAGCGTGTGGGTGCCGAAACGCCGGCAGGCCATAGATGGGCGACGCGCCGGTCCTGATGCCCATGCGGAGAAAGAGGGGTGCGTGACGCGATCGACCGTGCGCGCCCAGGAGAGGAAGAGCACGTGACGCAGAGTGGCACAGTCAGCCACGATGCTGATGTCGGCGGCCGTCCTGATGTGCGGTGGAGCTCTCATCACCACCACGGCCGCTCGGGCGGCATCAACGCAGCGAATTCACGTCCAGACCTCGATCGAATCCGTGTGACTGCCGTTCGCGAACTACGCCATGTACGAAGGCTGCAGGCAGCGCGGGCGCGACATGACGGGTGCTGGAATCGTCACCTACCACAAGTGGGACTGGGGCAGCCCCGCATGGCTGCTACGAATTCGCATTGAGTAAGTAACGACCGCACTTTGCCGTCCCCACTATGCACGTATTACCCAAGGCCATCCGAAAAGGAGTCTCTAATGCGAATAAAGCTACGGGCCGCAGGATTTGCCGCCGGTCTCGCCGGTGCAATCGCTACCGGCTCTCGCTCGCAGGAGTATGACCCGCACGCGATCGTCAAGTCGGTGATGGACGTGGTAGCTCCGGGCTGGTTCCTGGTGGTGTCGCATGCGCGCGACTGACGGGCGGAACACCTCAGGTCGGGGTGTGTACAGCGCCCTCACGCGACCTGAGCGCCGATATTTCGGACGGGATACGTTCTCCCCCGTGCCTAGCCGGATCTTGGCCTTGAGCGCCGTACTCACGCTGGCCACGGCCGGATGTGGAGTGCTGCCGACGAAGGAACCCGCACCTCCACCCGCCACCACCGCGCCGACGTCGAGTGCCCCGGCCACCAGCGCTCCGCCCGCCACCGCCACAGCGTCTGGTCAAGACACCCGACCGGCCCTGGCCGAAACCCGCGGCACCGAGACCCCGGACCTCAAGGTCGAGGTCGTCGGCCTCAACCGCGTCAAGGGCAAGCACCTCATCGCCCAGATCCGCCTGTCCAACACCGGCACAGAAAAGGTGTCCTGGGCCGCCGACATGGGCGACCGCACCCGCCCCTTAGGCGCCATGAAGTGGGCCTCCGGCATCGGCGTCCTCGACGCGCAGGCCCGCACCTGGATCCTCCCCTACAAACCCGCCGACTCCCCCTGCCTCTGCACCGACCAGAAACGCGACGGCCTCGACCATTTCATCGACCCCGGCCAGTCGATCACCCTCTACGCGGTACTGCCCGCACCATCAGGCAACCCCGCGACGACCACCGTCGTCACCCCCGTGTCCCCGCCGATACTCAACGTGCCCATCAACGACCAACCCCCGACCGGCGACTTCCCCGACCCCGACGCCCAACCCGTCACCCCGCTCACCCGCCGCCTCATCCTCCCCTCCGAATCCCTCGACAAATCCGAAGAAACCGCCGACGACGGCAAAGACCTCCAGGTCAACCTCTCCTCCGACGTACTGTTCGCGGTCAACAAGGCCACCCTCACCACCCAAGCCAAAGCGATCATGACCCGCACCGCCAAACTCATCGACACCTCCCCCGCCACCGTCGTCACCGTCGCGGGCCACGCCGACGCCACCGGCAACAACGCCATCAACGACCCCCTGTCACTACGCCGCGCCCAAGCCGTACAACGCGCCCTGACGGCGCAGCTGACCAGGAACGGGGTCCGCTTCCAGGCCAAGGGATACGGCTCACGCCGCCCGCTGTACGCCAACGACAGCGATGAAGGCAAACGCCGCAACCGCCGCGTCACCGTGACCTTCCCCAAACCCCAGCCCCCCACCCAGCAACCGGCGGCCACCACCTCTCCCGGCGCGACCGACCTGACCGCCACCACCAAGGCCGACGGCCAGCCCATCACCATGGAGATCGCCGGCCTGCGCCGACTGCCCGGCGGCCTCGGCCTGCTCACCTACAACATCACCAACAAGGGATCGGCCGAGACCTGGTTCAACGACCTCCACCACACCCAAGACTGGGAGGCCTACAAATACCAGGCCGCAAGCAACGTCCGGCTGACCGACGTCACCGCCCGCCGCCAATACCGACCCGCCCGCCTGGAAGTCCCCACCGACAACGGCACGGACTACTACTGCGCGTGCACCGACGTCTCCGGCGTCCGCATCAGCACCGAGAAGTTCGCACCCGGCCAGACCCGCGAGTTCTGGAACCTCTTCGCCCTGCCCGATACCGCCAGCACCCTCAAGGTCAAGATCGGCCCGTTCCGCGACCTCCAGGTCCCCATCCAGTAACGGCATCTCGTGGCGTTCTTCGCGCTCATGTACTACACCGCGCTCCGGCCGCCTCTTCCGAGGCGCCGCGCTGCGCGTGGCACGGAAGGAGCGTTGAGCGCCATCCGGGGGGAGGCATCCAGCCTCTCGACCGTCGACGCGGGGCCCGCCGCGAACCGGAGAGCGCGCCCGCGCTGAACCTCTGCAGGAACAGATACCCCTCATTGCGTCAGGAGATTTTGTGATCATCAAACGCGTCCTTACCGTGGCCGCCACGGTGCTCGTCGCCACAGGTGTCGTCGCCGGCACTCCGGCTGCCGCGAACGCCGGCGCCTATGGATGCTCGGGCCAAGTAGTTCGCAGCGACAAGCTCGAGAATGGGCTCGAAATGCCGATCAGCGTGGTCTACCTCTACTACGACTCGCGTACCGGCTATAACTGTGCCGTCAACGTCTGGCTCCCCGGCGTCACGGACAAGAGCCGGATCAGCGTGGGCATCAGGAGCAAGTCCAGTGGCTGGCGGAAGGACAGCGGCAACTTCAAGCGCTATGCCGGGCCGGTCAAGGTCTATGGCAGGAACCGCTGCGTGAAGGTGACCGCCAGCAGCGCCGCGAGCTTCTATCAGCCCCATGCGACCAGCGGCTGGATCGCCTGCCGCTGAGCCGTGAAGTGCCCGGGATCGTAGTGGCGATCCCGGGCACGGCGTTCTCGCCGCGCGGTGCGGCGGCCAGCACGACGCGATAGACGACATCGCGTACCCCCGGCGCGTGTCCGCGAGCTCATGCGCGATCGCCGTGATCCGGTGCGACTTGTAGTACTGCTCGCACAACGGCAGGTAGTTGTTGCCGCGGTGGGCGGCCACCGCCTCGTGCGACGCTGACAGAGCCGCCACCCCGCCGCCGGCGGCCAGGGCTTCGAGCACCAGCTCTGCGCGCCTGCCGAAAATTCCATCCATGCGGTTCAAGCGGCATGTGAGTGCTCGTGGAGGACTCCGCCGAGCCGGTCTCGCCGACGGATGGTCAAGCTCGCGATTCGCTCGGGATCAGTGATCAGATCCGGGACGGGACGCAGCAGGACCTGTACCGCTTCAAAACTCGCATGTATGGCCTGATCTGGGGTTTCGCCGATCAAGCTAAGCGGCTCGGCGGTACTCGTTAATCGCCCCTCCGAGTATCTCGTGGCGTTCGATCCGGCCTTCCATGGACACCACCACAAGTCGGTCTTGATCGGGTGGCCGTTGGCCGCGCGACTGGTGAGGTCGGTGGCCGTTGTAGTGATCGATGTACTCGTCGAGTACCGAGCGCAGGTGACGTTCACCGTAGATCAGCATGCGGTCGGTGCACTCGGCGCGCACCGTCCGGATCCGCCGCTCGGCATAGCAGTTCGCCCTCGGTGTCTGTGGCGGCGTCTTCATCACCGTGACGCCCACAGCCGCGAAGACCTCATCGAACACGGCGGTGAACTTGGCATCTCGATCGCGGATGAGGAATTTGACCCCCTCCGCTCTGTCCCCCAGCTCGATCATCAGGTTCCTGGCCTGCTGCGCAACCCAGGGCCCGGTCGGATGCTCGGTGAGGCCGAGGACGTGCACCCGGCGGGTGCTGATTTCCATGACGACCAGGCAATACAGGCGTTTGAACAGCACGGTGTCGCAATGGAAGAAGTCGCATGCCAAGATCCCCGTTGCTTGAGCGCGCAGAAACTCACTCCAGGTCGGCCCCGCGCGTCGTGGCGCCGGATCGATACCGGCCTTCTTCAAGATCAGCCACACCGTGGAGGCCCCGCCCAGTAGCCCAGAGCGGCGAGTTCCCCGGCGATCAACCGCCGACGACCTTCCAGAGAAAGCAGCCGCGCCAGCGCGCTGATCATCGCTCGATCCGCCCACCCCAGCTGAGGCCTGGCCACCTGCCGACGCAACACCGCGAGCTGATGACGCAAGGCCAGAATCTCCGCCTCCTCCGACCTCTGCGACCGCCCCAACAGCACCAGCCAACCCGCAAGCCGAACGAAGATCAGATAAAGCAACCGCAACGCCATGAACAGCGATCATGTCCGCCAGAACAGAAACGCCGAACCCCAGGTCAACCCCAACGGCCGAGTTTCAGGCACCCACAGGATGAAGGCCGCGATCGTGTCGCCCCGCCGTGGCTAGCCAGCCGGGACGCCGAGTGGCGGGCGTCCTTTCCAGGGCGGACCGGCCGACCACGGAAGGACGCTCAGCGGTGACCGCTTCGCCATGCTGAACGCCGCCGGCGATTGATCACCCGTGTTGCGACGACCCCTCGCATGCGCCCAGCACACGTCCATCCACTACACCGAGCGGCTCGCGCTGGAGGGCATCAGCCCCTCGATCGGGCCCGTGGGCGACGCGTACGACAACGCCCTGATGGAGACGATCAACGGCCTGTACAAGGCCGAGTGCTTCCGCACGACCGTGGGACGCTTCAGATGCCACCCACCGTGTGGTGCCTGCTCAGATCTGGTTCGTGCCACCGTCGACGTAGATGTTCGCGCCGACGACGTAGCTGCTCTGTTCCGAGGCCAGGAAGGCCAC
>NZ_JBFAVX010000070.1:0-11644 GCF_040680095.1 Nonomuraea sp. NPDC052129
TGGAGCTTCTCACGGTCGTAGTCGGAGTCGGTCCGGTCGATCTCGGCGCGGATCTCGTTGACCCGGCCGGCGATCTGCTCGGGGTCACCGGCACCATAGACGATGGTGGTCTCGTCCTTGGTCACCACGACCTTGCGGGCGCGGCCCAGCTGGTCGAGGGTGGCGTTCTCCAGCTTGAGGCCGATCTCCTCGGTGATCACCTGGCCACCGGCCAATACCGCGATGTCGCCCAGCATGGCCTTGCGCCGGTCGCCGAACCCCGGAGCCTTGACCGCGACCGACCGGAAGACGCCCTTCATCTTGTTGACGATCAAGGTGGCCAGAGCCTCGCCCTCGACATCCTCGGCGATGACCAGCAGCGGCTTGCCGGACTGCACGACCTTGTCGAGCAGCGGCACCACCTCCCTGTTGGCGGCGACCTTGCCGTTGACGATCAGCACGTACGGATCGTCCAGGACCGCTTCGAGCCGGTCGGAGTCGGTGATGAACAGCGGGGCGATGTACCCCTTGTCGAAGCGCATACCCTCGGTGAGCTCCAACTCCAGGCCGAAGGCGTTGCTCTCCTCGACGGTGATGACGCCTTCCTTGCCGACCTTGTCCATCGCCTCGGCGATGAGCGAGCCGATCTCGGGGTCGGCGGCGGAGATGGAGGCGGTGGAGGCGATCTGCTCCTTGGTCTCCACGTCCTTGGCCAGCTTGGACAGCTCCTCGCTGACCCGCTCGACCGCCGACTCGATGCCCTTCTTCAGCGACATCGGGTTGGCGCCGGCGGCGACGTTGCGCAAGCCCTCGCGCACCAGCGCCTGGGCGAGCACGGTGGCCGTCGTGGTGCCGTCACCCGCGACGTCGTCCGTCTTCTTGGCGACTTCCTTGACCAGCTCGGCGCCGATCTTCTCCCACGGGTCCTCGAGCTCGATCTCCTTGGCGATGGACACACCATCGTTGGTGATCGTGGGAGCGCCCCACTTCTTCTCCAGCACGACGTTGCGGCCCTTGGGACCCAGGGTCACCTTGACCGCGTCGGCCAGCTGGTTCATGCCGCGCTCGAGCCCACGCCGGGCATCCTCGTCAAACGCGATCATCTTCGAAGCCATTCCTGCTCCTGCTCTCGATAGGGGCTGTCCGGGACGGCGCCCGCGACGGACGGCCCGCCGACAGGCGGACCTCGCCGTCCCGGCGCACCCTGCCGGTTGGCACTCTCCAGGGGCGAGTGCCAGGCGTCCCGTCGCACTCTACCCACAACTTGCGTGACGCGCACCTAGTGCGTGTCGCGCATCATCCGATAGTGTCGCTCCCATGAATGACGACGCCCCCGACCTCCGGGCGCGCAACAAGCAGGCCACCCGAGAGGCGATCAGCCACGCCGCGCTGCGCCTGGCCATCGAGCAGGGCCCGCACGGGCTGGCTCTGGTTCGCGTCCATGACATCGCCACGGCCGCGGGAGTCTCATCCCGTACGTACAACAACTACTTCTCCAGCAGGGCGGAGGCGATCTGCGCCTTCCAGGCCGACCAGGCCGGCCGGGTGGGGCAGGCGCTGCGCGCCCGGCCCGCCGGCGAGCCGCTCGACCAGGCCGTCATCGCGGCCGTGATAGTGCTCTACACCGACCCTGAGCCCGACAAGGCCGGACTGCGCATGATCATGTCGACGCCCGAGCTGGAGGGCGAGGCGCTGAGGGCGTTCACCATGGCGGAAGGCCCGCTCGCCGAGGCGATCGCGGCCCGCACCGGCACCGACCCCCAGCGCGACCTGTTCCCCGCCGTGACGGCCGCCGCGGTCGCCGCCGCCATCCGGGTGGCGGGGCGACGCTGGCTCGAGCCCGGCAATACGGAATCCTTCGCCGCGATCCTGCGCGGCGCCCTGTCCTGCGTCGTTCCCGCCGCGCCACCTGAAGCGCCAGCTGGTGAATCCGTGCGGCAGCGGCCCGCCCGATAACCAGGTGCGGCGAACCCGCGGTTCGGGCGAAGATGGCCGCGCCTGGCTGTGGGAGCCGGCACTCCCTGGATGAGGAGCGTGCCATGAGCGCCATCGGATCCGCACACCCGGAGGTCCAGGTGGGCACAGGACGGCTGCGCGGGCGGATGGAGGACGGCGTGGCCGTCTTCCGCGGTGTGCCGTTCGCGCGCCCGCCGGTGGGCGCCCTGCGACTGGCCGCACCGGCGCCGGCCGAAGCGTGGGACGGGGTGCGCGAGGCCGGGGCGTTCGGTCCGCGTCCGCCGCAATCCAGGTTGCTGGGCGCGGCCAGCGCGGACGGCGCGGACGGTGACTGGTTGACCCTCAATGTCTGGTCCCCCGACCCGGGCACCGCCCGGCTGCCGGTGATGGTGTGGATTCAGGGCGGGGGCTACATGTACGGGTGGTCCGGCGACCCCCTCTTCGACGGCCGCGTGCTCGCCCGGGACGGCGTCGTCGTGGTCACCGCCAACTACCGGGTCTCCGCCGAGGGCTTCGGACACTTCCACGGGGCACCGGCCAACCGCGGGTTCCTGGACCAGGTGGCCGCCCTCCGCTGGGTGCGGGACAACATCGCGGCCTTCGGCGGCGATCCGGACCGGGTCACCGCCTTCGGAGAGTCCGCCGGCGCCGGGAGCATCGCGGCTCTGATGACGATGCCGAGCGCCGCGGGCCTGTTCCACCGGGCGATCGCGCAGAGCGTGCCGGGCATCTTCTTCTCCACTGAGCTGGCCGCCGACATCGCCGCCGCGGTGGCCGGTGAGCTGGGCCTGCCCCCGCTCGCAGGCGAACTCGCCCGCCTGTCGCCGGAGCGGCTGATCGACGCCGGGGACGCGGTGGCGGAGAAGATGGGCGACTGCCCGCAGTGGGGCCACGCCGCGCACGTCCGGACGCCGTTCGCGCCGGTCGTGGACGGCGAGGTGCTGCCCGCGGTGCCGTGGCGGTCACTGGTGGACGGGGCCGCGCACGAGGTGGAGCTGATCGTGGGTCACACCCGCGACGAGTATCGGCTGTTCATGGCCATCAGCGGCGACATCGGCCAGATCACCGCCGAACAGACGGACACCGCGCTGCGGGTGCTCACCCCGGACCCGGAGGCCTATCGGGCCGCCTACCCGGGGGCCGACGAGGAGCGGCTGTACGAGCTGGTGCACTCCGACTGGTTGTTCCGGATGCCTTCCGTTCGGCTGGCCGAAGCTCGCCAGAAGCACGGCCGCGCCTATCTGTACGAGCTGACCTGGCCGGCCCCCGGCATGGGCGGAGATCTCCTCGGCGCCTGTCACGGGCTCGGCCTGCCGCTGACATTCGGCAACCTGACCGCCGGCTCGGCAGGATTGCTGATCGGACAGGAACCGCCCCCAGCCGCCGTCGAGTTGTCGGCCCGGGTCCGCGCGGCATGGATCGCCTTCGCCACGACCGGAGACCCGGGCTGGCCGGCGTACGAGCCGCGGAACAGGCACACCTGGATCATCGACGCCGAGCCCGACATAGCGGCGTATCCGGAGGAGGCATCCCACGAGCTGTGGGCCGGACACGCCTTCGACCCCCTCGCGTTGCGGGCGCGGCCGTAGCCGTTCCGGCCCGAGACCCAGCCCGGTACATGGGCCCTGGCAGGATGCCCGACAGGCGGCACAGGAGCGGCTTCAGGCGCTGATGGACGCCACGCCCAAGGGCGGCACGGAGATCGCTCGCATCAGTGGCGGCAGCCGTACAGGAAGACGTGGACGCCAGAGGTGACCATGTCGTCGATCGCCTGCTCGCTGGGAACGGTGCCGCGGCCGGACAGGTCGGTGGCCGAGATCAGCAGCATGAGCTGAACGGCCGCCCGCTCGGGTTCCTCGATCCGGAGCAATCCTTGGCCCGCCCACTGCCGTAGGTACTCGGCGAGCTCGCGGCGGACCCGTAGCGGCCCGGTCTGCTGCCAGGTGTCGATGGCGCTCTGCGGGATGTGCCCGGCCTCGGCGTTGATCTGGCGGACCAGGGCGAAATGCTCGGCGTGCTCGGCGGTCATCGGCGCGGCGAAGGCGCGGCCGAACTCCACGAGGTCGGACTCCAAGTCAGTGATCTTGCGTAGGTGCCGGTCGATGATGACGAGCTGGGCCTCGGCCGCCCGGGTGGCGCTGTCTTGAATGACGGTCTGGAACAGCTCGGTCTTGTCGGTGAAGTGGTTGTAGATGGTGCGGGTGGACACCCCGGCCGCGGCGGCGATCGCGTCGATGCTGGCGCGGGTGTAGCCGTCGCGGGCGAACACGGTCAGGGCTCCGGCGAGGATCGCGCGGCGCTTGTCGGCCAGACCCCCGCGAGGGCGAAGTTTCATGGTGTCTTCCCTGGTCATCGCAGCCCTTCAGCATTTTTACAGTCATCGTTTTACTTTCTACCATGCACGTTGTACTTTACCTCAGGTCGCACCACCACGGCGCAATGAGGAGAAATACGCATGACCAGGATCGCCATCATCATCGGCAGCACCCGTCCCCGCCGCAGGACCGCCGTCGCCGCCCGGTGGGTCGCCGAGGTGGCCGCCCAGCATCCCGCCGTGGCAGCCGGACAGGCGGCCTTCGAGGTCGTCGACCTGGCCGAGTACGGGCTGTCAGTGCTGGACGAGCCCGTGCCAGCGCTGTTCGGCGACTACCGCAACGCGCATACCGCCAGGTGGGCCGAGACGATCCGATCGTTCGACGGGTTCGTCTTCGTCACCCCGGAGTACAACCACTCCGTCCCCGCCGCGCTGAAGAACGCGATCGACTTCCTGTTCGCGGAATGGAACAACAAGGCCGCCGGGTTCGTCAGCCACGGCATCCACGGCGGCACCCGCGCGGTGGAGCACCTGCGGCTGACCATGACCGAACTCCAGGTCGCCAATGTGCGCACCCAGGTCGCGCTGTCGGCGTTCACCGACTTCGAGATCACCGACCCGGCCGAGCCCGGTGTCATCGCGCCAGGCCCGCATCAGGAGCCGGCCCTGATCGAGCTGCTCGACGAGGTCATCGCCTGGTCTCAGGCCCTCAAGCCGCTGCGCGAGGTCACCTCGCACGCGCTCTCCGCCTGACACACGCCCATCAGGGGAAGAAGGAGCGATCTCATGCGTTACCGACTGCTGGGCCGTACCGGACTGCGGGTTTCTGAGGTGTTCCTGGGCGCGATGACCTTCGGTGAGGCGGGGTTCGGCACGTCCGGGCAGGAGTCTGGCCGCATCCTGGACGTGTACGCCAAGGCCGGGGGCAATGTCGTCGACACGGCGAACTTCTATGCCGACGGCCAGAGCGAAAGCCTGCTCGGCGCTCTGCTGGAGGGCCGCCGAGACCGGTTCGTCGTGGCGACCAAGTACACCGTCTCACGCGACGGCACTGATCCGAACGCCGCCGGCAGCCACCGCAAGAACCTCACCCTGTCACTGGAGGAGAGCCTGCGGCGGCTGCGCACCGACTATCTCGATCTGTACTGGGTCCACCTGTGGGATCGGCACACCCCGATCGAGGAGACGATGCGCGCGCTGGACGACGCCGTCCGCGCGGGAAAGATTCTGTACGTCGGCATCTCTGATGCCCCCGCCTGGATCGTTGCCCAAGCCAACACCCTGGCCGAGATACGCGGCTGGACACCATTCGCGGCCCTGCAGGCGCCCTACAACCTGCTCAACCGCGACATCGAACGCGAGCTGCTGCCGATGGCCGAGGCGTTCGGCCTGACGGTCGCCGCCTGGGGACCGCTCGCCCACGGCGTCCTGTCGGGCAAGTTCACCCGCCCCCGAGGTCCGCAGGAAAGCACCCGGATCGCCCCCGGCTCGCTCGGCGCCCGCGAGCACGCCGCCGCCCGGGCCGTGCAGGAGGTCGCCGGCGACGTGGGCGCGACCCCCGCGCAGGTGGCCATCGCCTGGGCGCGGGCGCGCTCACGGGCCGTGCACCCGATCCTGGGCGCCAGAACCAGCGAGCAACTCCAGGACACCCTGAGCGCCCTCGATCTCGTCCTGCCCGACGAAGCGCTGCGACGCCTGGAGGAGGCCACTGACTTCACCCTCGGCTTTCCTGGCGACTTCCTCGCCGAGGCAGGCCAGGCCGTGTTCGGCGAAGCCTCCGCCCGGCTCGACGGGAGGTGACCGCCGCCAGCGGGGAAGAGCGTTTTGACACCTCCTACGGGTAACCGCTATCTATTGGCTAACCGTTAGGGGGATGGGGTGCAGGACGCAGTGCTGGCGATGCTCGCCAAGGAGCCGTCACACGGGTATCACTTGCACGCTCGGCTACAGCGAACTCTCGGCCCGCTGGGCGAGTCGATGAACCGCGGCCAGATCTACGTGACGCTGGCCCGGCTGGAGAAAGCCGGGCTCGTTGTCTGTGAGCGGACGGACGGCCTGCCCGAGCGGCCCGAGCGCAAGGTCTATGAGCTGACGCCGGCCGGGCAGCAGCGGGTGGCCGCCTGGTTGGCCGAGGTGGGCTGGCCGAAACCGGACCTGGCGGAGTTCCATCTCAAGCTCGCCGCGGCCGCCGCGGCCCGGCTCGCCGACCCGGTCGAGCTGGTGGCGGCGCAGCGCCGTGAGTTGCTGCGCCGCTTGCGTGAGGTGCAGCAGGCGGCGCTGGTCGAGCCGCCGGGGTCGGGCGCCGGCCTGCTGCTGGAAGGGGTCGTGCTGCGGTTGCAGGCGGACCTGCGCTGGCTGGATTCCTGTGAGCAGGCCTGGTCCAAGGCCGATGACGAAGTCGAGGGCGCATGAACGTGTCAAGTGCCGTGGTCCGGGCCTGCGGCCTGGTGAAGACGCACGGTCAGGGGCAGAGCCGGGTCCGCGCGGTGGACGAGGCCGACCTGGAGGTGCCTCAGGGGGAGACGCTGGCGGTGATGGGGCCCAGCGGTTGCGGGAAATCTACTCTGCTGCACCTGCTGGGTGGCCTGGAGCGGCCCACCGATGGAGAGGTGTGGGTGGCCGGGCGGCGCATCGACACGCTGAGCGAGCGGGCTCTGGCGCGCCTGCGGCGCCGGTCGGTGGGGTTCATCTTCCAGGCCTTCCACCTGGTGGAGGAGTTGTCCGCGGCCGAGAACGTGGAGCTGCCCGCGCTGCTGGCCGGGCGCTCGCGCCGCCAGGCCAGGCGGCGCGCGAGCCTGCTGCTGGAACGGGTCGGGCTCGCCGACCGTGCCCGGCATCTGCCGTCGCAACTGTCGGGTGGCCAGCGTCAACGTGTCGCCGTCGCTCGTGCGCTGGTCAACGAACCGCTGGTCGTCCTGGCCGACGAGCCGACCGGCAATCTCGACACCGCGGCGACCCTCGACGTACTGAGAATCTTCGAGGAGCTGCGTTCCGCGGGCCAGACCTTCGTGATCGTCACGCATGACGAGCGGGTCGCGGCCACCGCGGATCGGCTGATCTCGATGCGCGACGGGATGTTCGTCGACGACACCCGGCTGGCCGGCTCCCACCCGCGCGGGCTCGGCGGGCTGATCGGGCTGGAGGGCTGAACGGCATGGGCTCCATCGTGCTCGTCGTCCGCCTGGTGCTGGCCGACGTGCGACGACACAAGGTTCAGGCCGCGATGCTGCTGCTCGCGGTGACCGTGGCCACCGCCACGATGGCACTGGGCCTGTCGCTGAGCGGCGTGAGCGACGCGCTGTACGAACAGACCCGCGCGGCCACCGCCGGGCCGGACGTGGTGGCACTCTCCGGAGACGCGGGCCCCGCCGAGACCGCGGCTCTGGCCTCGCTGGCGGACGCTCCCGAGGTAGTCGCCCACCACGGCCCCTATCGCATCGTCTACGCCAACCTCACCACGCGCGATTCCACGACGTCCCCCGTGGTGGTGCACGGCTTCGCCGAGACGCCCGGCCCGGTCGACCGGCCGCTGGTGACCTCGGGTCATTGGGTACGCTCCGGCGGCACGGTCCTCGAACGCGGCTTCGCCACCGCACTGGGCGTCGGCGTCGGCGACCGCGTCACCATCGCCGGCCGCTCGTACCCCGTCCTCGGGATCGCCGTCACCGCGGCCACCTCCATCTACCCCTGGGCGGCGCAGATCGGCCCGGGCGGCGGCCCCAGCGACGCCAGCGGCCTGGCCTGGATGACCCGATCGGATGCCCGGGCCCTTGCGGCATCCCATGATCTCTCGGTGACCACGGCTGTGGACCTCAAGCTGCGCGACCCCGCCGCGACCGAGGCCTTCATCGACGCCCACAGCGACACCACCGTCAGGGTCAACTTCCACTCCTGGCAGTTCAAAGAGACACAGGACCTGGTCATCCTCAGGAACAGCCAGCCGATCCTGGTCGTCGGCAGCTGGCTGCTCAGCTTCCTGGCCATCACCGGAGTGGCGGCGCTGGCCGCGGGACGCGCCGTCGAGCAGACGCGCCGGGCCGGGCTGCTCAAGGCCGTCGGCGCCACCCCGGGTCTGATCGCCACCGTCCTGCTCACCGAGTACCTGGCGTTGGCGCTGATCGGCGACACGCTCGGGCTGGTGATCGCCCGCCTGACCGCGCCCGCCATCGCCAGCCCCACCGCCAGCCGGATCGGCGACGTGGGCGGGCCCGACGGCGCCACCGTCGTCACGGCGACCGTCCTCGCCGTGGCGGTGGCGGTGCTGTCCACGCTGCGTCCCACGCTGCGGGCCATGCGTACGGCGACCGTCACGGCGCTGACCGCCACCGCGCGCCAGCCCCGTCGCCGGCCCTGGCTCACCGCGCTGTCCGCGCTCCTGCCCACGCCGCTGCTGCTCGGGCTGCGGCTGACCGCCCGCCGGCCGGGCCGCGCCATACTGCAGGCGTGCTCCACCGCCACCACAGTGATCGCGATCGTCGCCCTGCTGACCATCTACGCCCAGCCGGAGCGGGGCTACGGCCTGGACGGCTCCTCCGTCCTGCCCAACCTGCGGGGCGAGCACGACCGCCGGCTGATGCTCGCCGTCACCATCCTGCTGATCGCGCTCGCCGTCGTGAACACCCTGACGTTCACCTGGACCACGGCCATAGAGGCCCGGGCGAACATGGCCATCGCACGTACGCTCGGCGCCACCCCCGGACAGATCACCGCGGGCCTGTCCACCGCCCAGCTCCTGCCCAGCCTGCCCGGCGCGGTCATCGGCATCCCTCTGGGCATCGGCCTGCTCTCGCTCTTCACTGCCAGGAACGCGGTGGAACCCCCCTCCTCCTGGCTGCTCGGCGCCGCGCTCGCGACTCTCCTGGCGACGGCGGCACTCACCGCCCTGCCCGCACGCCTGGCGGCGCGCCGGCCCGTGGCGCGGGCCCTCAGCGCCGAAACAGCCTGACCGGCCCCGCTCAGAGGCCTCATCCGAGCATTCACCGACGAGCGGCCCGGAATGAATCGATTCGATCGACGGGAAGGAAGCATGAAGTGGCATCTGACGCCGCCGGCATTCGGCGATTAGCGGTGGACACGGGAGAGCCCCGCGGATGGGTGTCTCCCAGGACAGACCTGGTGACGGCACTGCTCAGCATCTGGTTCGGGGTCGGACTGATGATCGACGCCTGGGCGCACAGCAACCTGGCGCAGCTGGAGACGTTCTTCACTCCATGGCACGCGGTGTTCTATTCCGGCTTCGCCGTGGTCTCCGGCTGGATCATCTGGCAGGTGTGGCGCAACGTGCGCGCCGGGCGGCAGGGGCTGGCGGCCGTCCCCACCGGTTATCTCGCCGGGCTGGTGGCGATTCCCGCATTCGCCGTCTTCGGGTTGGCCGACATGATGTGGCACACCATCCTCGGTATCGAGACGACCATCAACATCTTCTTCAGCCCGTCGCACCTCGGCCTCGTCGTGACGATGATGCTCATCATCACGACACCGCTGCGCTCGGCATGGAAGGCCCCCGATGTCGGCGCCCGGCCGTCGCTCGGCCGCCTGCTGCCCGCGCTGATCGGGCTCGCGTTCGCCACCACGTTGGTGTCGCTGTTCCTGTCGTACGGCGGCGCCATGAAGTACCGCCCCGAGGGCATCGTCCGGGCTTTGTCCATGTTGCACAACGCCGGCGGCGGTGCGGGGGGCGCCGGCCCCGTAGCGATGGGCCCGGGCGCCGAGCAGGTGGCCGTCGCGATGGTCGTCACCAACGTCGTCGTGCTCAGCCCGGTGCTGTTCCTGGTGCGCCGCTGGCTGTTGCCGTTCGGCTCGGTGACCGTCATGTACGCGGTGATGGCGCTCATGCCGGCTGCCCAGACGGGGTTCCGCAACGTACCGATCTTGTTGTCGTTCGTGATGGCCGGGGTCGTGAGCGACCTGCTCATCCGCCGGCTGCGGCCGTCGGGTGAGCGGCGCGCCGCCTACTGGGCGTTCGCCGGGCTGTCGGCCCTCGCCACCTGGTCGCTGTACATCGGGGTCGCCTCGGCAATGGGGGGCGGCCTGCCCGCCGTGCCCGAACTGTGGACCGGAGCGCCGGTCGTCGCCGGGCTGATCGGGCTGGCACTCGGGGCGCTGCTCCTGCCCAACGCCGTCTCTGTCAGTGGACGTGGGATTCTCCGAGATCAGGACTGAGCGCCCGACAACAGACAACGATACATCGCGGCGACACTAGGTAATCGTATCGCTACGGACAGTCACCGATCGGGTATGGTCGCGTTGATCACGCGCTCTCCCTTAAGGCTTTCACATGACTGTCACCAAGCTCGACGCTGCCGCACATCGCCGCTGGCTGGGCAAGTCCATGGCGCTGAGCTGCGGGCTGTGGGAGGGGACGAACGACCTCGACACCGCCCAGCTCGCGAAATTCCGGCTGCTGAGCGACTGGGCGGAGGTGAGCGCCCAGTCACGCGTCCTCGACGTGGGCTCGGGCTACGGCGGCTTCCTGAGCTACCTGAGCCGAGAACGCGGTGTGGCGGCCGCCTGCGGTGTCGACGCCTCCGCTCACGCATGCCAGGAAGCCGAGGGGTTGCGGCTGCGCGGGGTGACCATCCATCAGGGCGACTACCGCGCCTTCACCCCTGACCGGCCCTACGACGCGGTCGTCAGCATCGGGCTCCTGGAGAACGTGGACGGCACGCCCGACGCCTACGCGGAGTTCTTCGCCCACGCACACGCGTGGACCAGGCCGGGCGCCCGCCTGGCACTGGAGAGCACGATCCGGGGGCACAGCGAGAGCTGGCCGGCCGAGGCCGAACGATACGTCGAGGCGATGCGACGCCTGCGTCTGACCGGCACCGTTCTCACACTCGACCGGCTCCTGGCCGCCTGCGGGCGTTGGTGGGAGCCGATCCACGTACGGACCCACCGCGACGACTACGCGCGCACCTTCGCGACCTGGGCCACCCAGCTGCGCGGGTGCGGGATCGCCGAGCGCGATGAGACGGCACTCGCCGACTGGCTGGAGTTCACCACTACGGGCACGGCGCTGTTCCAGCAGGGCGCCCTGTCCGTCGCGCACTTCGGACTACGCCGAATAGATCAACCGACGCGCCCGCCGGCCGCACCAGGTCCGCAGGTGTGAAGACACCCGGGCCCCGGGCCCGGCCCACGAGCCCCGCGATCAGATATCGCGAGGATCCGGTGAGGCACTCAGTCCGCACCGGCGGCACCCTCATGCACGAAAGGAGAGAGAAGATGCTTTCGACGAGCACCTCGACCGAAACCCTGAGCGCCTGCCCGATCGAGATGGAAGACGGCAAGCTTCTGGTCGCCCCGATCACCAGCAGCAGCAGTTCAGCCGCCGTCGCCATGGAGGAGTAAACGCGAGAAGCGGGTGCCGTGTCCCGGTCATCGGACCGGGACACG
>NZ_JBFAVX010000071.1:0-11023 GCF_040680095.1 Nonomuraea sp. NPDC052129
CATCCACCCACTCGATGCCCTCCGTGACGCCCTGGCCGGGAACCCCTGGATGCCACCGCAAAACGCCTGATCAATCACAGGCGTGAATGGATACGTCACCGGCTGTGCCGAAACAGATCTCGAACCTCGCCTAGAGAACGGAATCCTTCTTGGGGTCGTACTCCCAATGCCACGGCTCGAACGGGCTGCTGTAGGCCCAGGACGGATGGAACCACCCATACTTCTTGGAGTTGTTCTCCATCCAGACGAACTCCACCGACCGGAACCGCTCCACCCCACCACAAAGGTCAACGGCCAGCCCAAGACCGTGGTTGCTCCGCCCCGGAACCGCCGCGAACCCCGGCCGCCGATAGTAAACCGACTGCTGCTCAGCCAGGCTGCGGTACGCGTCGGTCACGCACATCTGCTTACCGAACCGCTTCCGATAAGCCTCATTCAAGCTGACGAAGGCGATCGTCGCATCAGCCCTGAGGCTCTGCCCCTTCTGCTGCAACGGACACAACATCGCCTTCGGGATCAACCCATTGGGATAGGAGTTGGCCGTCGCCGCCCGCAACGGATTGCACCCCAGCGCCGCCCGCCCGACCTTGTCGACCTTGATACCCATCTTCACCAGCGCCGCGGTCAACGACTTCACGATCTTGTCCGACCGCTGCCTGAGCGTGTCGATCTCCACCGCCATCTGCGCCTCGGCCAGCAGATTCGACGCCCGCAACTCCTGCGCCTCCCCGGCCAGCCGCTCCGTCTCCTTAAAGAGCGTGCTGGTCTGCTCAACCACCTGCTGCCGATTCGCCACGATATGAGCGGTGTTGGTCATGGCCCGCAACGTCCCCGCGTCAGCATCACCGGACAGGAACGGCGCAACCCCATCACCACCGACGGGCTGCTCGTACAACAACTCCGCCATCTGCGCCACCGGCTGCCGGATCACGGCGAGCTTCCTCTCCGCCTCCTGCAGCGTGTTGAGCGTGCCCGTCAGCTTCTTCTCGGAGGCGGCAATGTCGCTACGACGCTTCTCCAGCGCCTTGGTCGCGTCCTCAAGCTCCTTGGCCGACTTCTCGGCCTCCTTGCGAAGCTCGGTAAGGGTCGCCGGATCCCGCCGTTCGGCGTGGGCAGGCGTGGCCGCCGGCAGGATGACCAGGGAAGTCATGGCCATGACAACCGCGATCAGACCCGCTGACCGAGGGGATGGCACCGTCGACTCCTCCGTTTGCAACTCTGTTACCAGGGTCCGGCACGCACGTTACTACAGCCCTCCGAGTGCCCGGACCGAAGTCAGAAGAGCTGTTATGACCGCGAAAGAACCACTTTGTACGTCCAACTGCCTTCGCGGCTGCCTTCATGGGCTTGTCGTCGCAGGTAGGAGGGGTACATCACGGACAGATCCGCCCACCTGTGGAGCCGGTGCATCCTCACGGGCATATGGCCCAGTGGGGCATGTGATGACCCTGGGGGTGGCGCAGCGGTCATGTGCGGCATCCATTGGGGTGGGTGGCAGGGCAGGCGACTGCCGCACTCCTCACGGTCGGATCAACGCGCACTCGGTTTCACAGGCAAGCGGAGCCATACACACTCAGACGAGGCCAAGCACAGTCGGAACAGCACCATCTTCAGCGAACACATCAAGCAGGCCACCACCACTCCAAAACATCCGCCTCCCCTCCTTCACTTCCACCCTCACTTCCGTCTTCGCTTCCCCCTTCGGTCACCTCTCGCTTGGGCTCGGTCACTTCCCGATTGAGCCCAGCCACCTCTCGCTTGGGGCCGGCCGCCTCCCGCTTGGGCTCGGTCACCTCTCCCTTGGGGCCAGCCGCCTCCCGCTCGAGTCCGGTCGCCTCCCGCTTGGGCCGCCGCTCATGCTCCCGACACGACTTCCAAAGCCACGTATCCACCCACTCCCCCGCACACGCCTGCTCCGTACGCACAGGCTCAGCCGTAGTACCTCGCTCCACGACCACAGGCGCAGGAGGAGGCGCCACCACCCCCGCCTCGCCCTCCTGCAGTTGCGGCTTCGGAGCAGCATCGCGCACAACCGCTGGCACCACCCCCTCGTACCACCGATCAGGCCGAGCAGGCGCAGGCATCAAAACCGGCTCAAACCCCACCCACCCCCCAACCCCAGCCCGCATCCCCCGCTGCGCCGCCGCCCTCTCATAGCCGGTGAGCTCCCCCGCCAACAACCCCCCAGCAAGAATCCCCGGCGCCAACACAGCCGCAATCAACACGACAGGCCGCCTACGCACCTGACTACGTCGCCTTCTGGTCACAGACCCGACGCTATCCACGCGGGATGCGCAACAATCTGATCGCTTGCCATGCCTTTACTGCAGCTCAGAGCACCCATGACCCACCCCGCCAAACTCACCGCCGCCCCACGTCCCACACACTGCCGTAGTTTCGCTAGGCTTACGGGGTCCGCCTCCGTAGCTCAGGGGATAGAGCACCGCTCTCCTAAAGCGGGTGCCGCAGGTTCGAATCCTGCCGGGGGCACTCTTCTCCACCAGGCTTTTCGTGCGTTGACCTGCGGTTTCTCAACCGCAGGTCTTTTGCCTGCCAGGACCCTCGTAGGCCGCCGAGAGCACCCGTATGCAGCCGTAGGACCTTGATCAGGGGACATACGGGGGATGATCATGGACACGTTCCCTTCTCACAGCTTCGCATTGGCCGACCGTCCTCGGGCTTGTATCACAAGCCGACCGAGACGCTTCCCGGCGTCCATCACCACGTTGTCTGGACCTTGAGACTCCAAACCAACCTGCGTGGCTGCGGTACACAGCTCTAGCATTCATCCGATGAATCGCTCCGCGTAGTCCCCACCGCCAAAACGCCATGAGGGCAGAGCACACACTGGCCGGAGCAAGGAAGTGCGCGCCAGCGACCCGCCCGGGAGGACTGGACAGCAAGCTCAAGATCTTCAGCTGTTGGAACGTCACGGTTGCGCCGGCACACACCCACCAGAACGCTTCACCAATTATACGGGCCGCCATACAGGGCAGGCTCTCGGACAGCAGGCAGGACGCATCACGCACGGGCAAGATCGGAATCTTCGAGGAGGCCTTTAGCGGTCCTTCTATTTCACCCTGAACGCCGTAGGTCTCATCATTGATCAAGAGCTCGTGCTCAAATGCACAGCGCTCAGAAATTTTTACGCGCGCATTTGCCCTGCTCAAATGGGCCAGGGCATCCGCATTGGCCATTTCCCTGAGAAAGTACCCATCACAAGGGCATCGGATACGGCTACCATGAGCAGGAAACAAAGGCGGAGGTCCAGGCCTGCCTGGGCCTGGACCTCCGCTGGAACTGACTGCCGAATGGAATCCAGCGTTCAGAACCTGGACTAGCAATCCCAGTGTATCTTATGCGCCCCGCAGCTATTAGTCAGTACGGGAATCATTATGGGAATCCTACTGGCAGTCAGTTTCTACCACGAAATGGAAGAGGAGGAACTGACGTGAATGACAAACCAGACGAAGCCAAAGGCAACAAAGAACTAAGCGTTAAGAAGCTGCAGACAGACGCCGAATCTAATACAAACTCTCTCACGGAGCTTATCGTTCAATATCTCAAGCGTGGCGCGTGGCTAATCGCGGGCGCCATCATAGTAGTTGCCACCGTTCGCACTGGAGTAGAAATCACTCTTACTCTTCGCTAACTCCAACGACTGCAAAACGAAAAACAGAGGCAAATACTTAAAGTGCCCGTCGCCATGTGCGGCGGGCACGACGCGTTCACAAGCCATTGAACAAACGACGCAGGATGGACTGGAACCAAGATCGAATATCCCGCCGCCCACCCGCAGCCCCGTACAGGCCACAGCGCGGAGACGCGTCCGCCCTGGACACTCCTTCCAGCCCTGCGCTGCCGCGCCTTCCCTCTCAGCCTCAGCGCTTCAAGCTTTACGCCCTTTGCCCTTTTAGTAATCTATATCCCTATCAATGAGAGGCTGCCTAGATGGATGGAACTTGCCAACCGAGCGCTAGGGTCGTCAATACATCGGAGGTATCAGCCTACGAGGCCACGAGGTGCTCGACGTGGTGGTCCTTGGGCTCGACGCTCCCGCACAGGGCACCGGTTTCTGCGGGGGAACCGGACACGTCATCAGGCTCGACAAGCCGCTAGGGGGTCGCGTAGTGCTGGGACGCGACAAGCAGACTCCCCTCCAACGCCATCGCGTGCCGGACGTGTGCCGCAACAGGAATGAGCGGCTGTCCTCGTCCATCGGCGGTAGACGGAGACGAAGTCCGGGGCCAGGTTGGTGGTCGTATGGACCAGAGGTCGCGTGACCGGCTGCTGCGAGCGGCGGTCTAAAGTTGGCGTCGTGCAGCGCCTTGCCCTCTTTGACCTGGACAGAACGCTAATCGACCTCGATACCGCATTTCTCCGGTGGGCGGAGGAGTTCGCCGAGCAACAGCACTTGGGCCTCGAGAACCTTGCCTGGCTTGTCTCTCAGGATCGAGACGCGCACCCGCATCGAGAGGTCTTCTTCGGCAAGGTGCGCGAACGCTTCGCACTCGCGGAACCGGTCGAGGAACTATGGGCCGGCTATCGCCGACGCATGCCCCACCTCGTGCAGTGGCTACCCCGGCGTCTTAACCGGATTGGCCGACCTGCGCGCCGCCGGATGGCGGGTGGGGATCGTCACGAACGGCATCGCGGACAACCAACTCGGCAAGCTCCGGCGAACCGGCCTGGCCAACGCGGTCGACGGCTACGCAGTGTCGGGAGTTGAGGGCATCAGGAAACCCGAGACCGGCCTGTTCGAGATCACCGCTCAGCGGTGCGGAACCAGCCTCGCCAAGGGCGGTTGGATGGTCGGCGACAACCTCATCGCCGACATTCAAGGAGCACAGACAGCCGGACTTTGTACGATCTGGATCGATCGAGGAACATGGCCGGGGCACGAACGCCAAGCTGACCACGTGGTAGCCGATACCGTAGACGCAATCGCCATCATCCGTGATAGGCACGTGCTGTGATAGACGTTGAGCTATGCCGCTTCACCCGTGCGACCCGGCAGCGTTCCAGCCGCGGAACTCGCATGATCGAGGAGACTGCGGGATTCGTGATGAATGATCCCAGCAGTAGATATGGATTCGAGTTCGAAATGCAGCGCAGGCGAGCATTCAGCCATGATTCGGTCCGAGCGCCTCAAGCTAGACGCTGTTCGGGCGTTTTGTTCGACAGCTTCATTGAGCTGCGTCACGAAGGCGCCTGCGAACGCGACGCTTAAGAGCACACCCATTACCTTGCCGGTGTCGATCAATGCAGCGCGCAACCACCGTTTCTCATCATCTGGACTCTTCCAGACCCCGAAACGGATGGCTTCCCAGGCGAGGATAAAGGAAGCGGCTGCAGCGTATTGATAGCCCGCCCCCCAGGTGCCCTCGGCAATGACGGAGGCCACGACTAAGGCCAGTCCGAGCGCAAACGAGACTAGCGTGAGTCGGGTGGCGCGAACGACTCGCGGCATACGCTCGGCGACACCGCTCGGGACCTGTTCCGCTGAAGCCCGCTTGGGGATGAGATCCCTTGGACGTATCGCGCGAAACCGTCTTAGACCCTCCCTCCAGCTCTTCAAGAGCTCGCGCCACCGCCTGCACACCAACCCGGGCCGCTTGGCGATGCCCTTATAGAAAAGAAAGGTCTCGCGATTGGAGAGGAGAGAAACGAAGCCCACCCCTCTGATGTCCATGCGATCCACGAACTGTCCATTCCTCGCTCTTGCCTGCCAGCGAGGGATATTCATAATAACATGCCCGTCCGACATCCTACGGCCGGGCCTTTTGTGATGTCTGCAATATTTTCACTCGCCCGCAACCGGGGTTCTGCACGGCTTATCGGCACGCGATTGCTGAGTATGGTAATACTTACAGGCGACTGGCCAGACTCGGCCCCTCAACACCCAGAGCATCACCCGAAGTACAGCCATAAACGGCAGAAAGAGTAGTGCAAGGATAAGAGGCCAAGGTATCGGACTGACCGAATCCAGCCATCTGGCGAAGACGGCGAGAAGCTTCCCCATGAGATCCAGAAAGTCGCCCATCACATTATGAAGCCATCGAATTGCCGATAAATGAAGGCGAGTGTGATGTAGATTGCTGGTTAGTGTTTACTAGATGACGCCGCCATGACCACAACGTCCGGGACAGCCTCTTACTCAAATATGGCCTGGCCGTAAAGTGTCATACGGTGGGAATGACGCACGCCACCATCGCGCCGAGCTTGCCCAGATCACGCGCGACCACAGCCCCCGTGCTGCTGGCGTAAGCCCTACACCGTCCCAGCGACCCATCGACCGCCCTCAGCGCTCCTGCTCCATGAACGTATTCAGTGCCCGGCAAGCATACGAGGTGTACGTGGGAGTAGAGGTTAGGTAGTGTCCGGAGCGTGCGCCCAGATGCTCGCCAACTGTCCGTTGTTGCCGCAGTGCTCGTCTCTCTTGCCGCCCTGACAGGCTGTTCAGGAGACTCCGACAGGCCCACCTTGGATGAGGCCTCGAAGCAGCTCATCGCGGACGGCGACAAACTACTGGTCTCTCAAGATCTGGCCACCACGGGCTCCGCCAGTGCGACCGAACGAGCTAACCGGGATAGCGAAATAGGATGCTTGAAAGGCCAGGTGCAGCGTCTATTTCGCGCTCAGGGCGACCTCAAAGGCCTGCCATCTCAGCGCTCGCCGAGCAATGCGGCAGGTCTGATGGCGAGCGGATTAGGACTGCAGGGCTATGACACCATCGTGGATAACTCGGATCTTGCTGACGAGAATCTAGGCACAGCCGTGATGCGGCATCCAGTCTCCGGGATCACATTCCTGATAACTGTGCGCAACGGACAGAAGCCCAATATCATGATCGTCGGCAAGACCCGCTGTTACGAACGAAGCAAATGATCAGGCGCGCCTAACTGGGCATCTGAGCTGCCTCGGACCGCACAAGCTGGGCCTGCTTGCGAAGACGATCAGCCGTGGCTATGCAGCTTTCCCGGAGTACGCCGATCTCGCTGCGTAACTGCCCGGCATGAGAGGTGAAGCGTCCCGCAGCCGGCCCCTTCCAGAACGCATCGACTTCCTGAGGCCGTGCCAGCGTGCCGGCGAAGACTTTGTCCAGTTCCTCGGCAAACCGAGTGAGGGCCGTGGCGAGCATCTCCTTTTCTGCGGCCTGTCGAAGCAACTGGCTTTGGCTGGGGATGGTCACGCTCAACCTCCCCGCTGTTTCAGCGCCTTAGCCAAGGCATCATAAAGCCGCCCACGGAACGCCATACGAACCTCGTTTTGCTGAGCC
Organism: Nonomuraea sp. NPDC052129; assembly: GCF_040680095.1. Classification (NCBI taxonomy): domain Bacteria; kingdom Bacillati; phylum Actinomycetota; class Actinomycetes; order Streptosporangiales; family Streptosporangiaceae; genus Nonomuraea; species Nonomuraea sp. NPDC052129. The sequence goes on from NZ_JBFAVX010000071.1 coordinate 7,280, forward strand.
TCCGTCAACGGCTTCTGACCGTGCTGATTCAGGGATGCGTTCACCCACTCAGCCTGTCGCTGCACGATGCGATTCGCTACATACTCTGCTGTCGCGGGGGTCTTCTTGTCGAAGTAATCCGTGATCACGCCCTTGAGTCCGTCCTTGGCCTCATCCAGCCCAGCGTCTCGGGCGGTGGCCACGTTGGCGTCCTGGATGGGCCAGTACTTGTTGGAAAGCCACGACACGGGCAGCAGCGCGACCCCTGCGAGCCAGTCGGCGTATTCGTCGTCGGTCCACTCGGCGTGCGTTGAGCCGCTCAGCATCAGATTCGCCGCGCCTCCAGCGAGTGCCGCGCGGGAGGTGTACTGGTCCTGGGTGGCCTCATCTCCGAAGGGCCGGAACCGGCCGATGTCCAGGCCTAGCGTGTAGTCCTGTGACGCTTTCATCAGGATGTTCGCCGCATCCTTGTCCTGCATCAAGCCGCCCATGAACCGGGAAGCATCATCGGCGGCGAGGGTGTCCCATGGCGATGTCGGGAAGGCCGACTTCAGCTCGGGGGAGTCCCGCTTGGATTGTCCACGGGCGAGCTGGTCGAGATAGGGGGCCACGTTCTTGGCCAAGGTCTCGCTGATCGGGGAATCCTTGATCGTGCCCCACGAACCGCCGATCCACGGACTGTTTTCGGCGCCCATCCCCCGGATGATGTTGAACCAGGCTCGATCGCGAACACCGGCTGTTCCGGCGTTTGGGTTCAACGCCTTGTCCAACGCGCCAGCGAGCTTCGCTTCGAGGCCGGCGACGCCGCTCATCCGGGCGCGCTGGGGATGCAGGAGCCAGCCTGCGGCGTCCTTGTTGTCAGCCAGCAGCGTTTGCAGCGCCTGCGGGTCTGCGTTGTACGCCTCCACCAGAGCGTTCAGGTTCCAGTTGGGGCTCGTCGGAAGGTCTGCCCCCAGTGGACGGCCCAGCACGCGCAGCGCCACCTGGTTAAGGAGTCTGCTCGACGGCTTGGACATCGCGATCATCGCGGTCAGCACGCCCGGCTGAGTAGATTCCATGAACTTGCCGCGCCACTCCTCCCCCAGCCGCCCGGCGCGTTCTGCGTTGGCGTATGCCTCGGCCAGTGGTCCCAGACTCTCCCGGCCCTGTTGGAGCACGGCAGGCGGAAGCCCTCTGTCCATGGCCGGACCTTTGTCCTTCATCCAGTGCATGAACAGCGCGCGGAACTTGTCCGGCCCAAGGGCGTTCAGCAAGGCAGCGGCGTACGCGGGATCGTTCAGCTTCTCCTTCGTGGCCGCCGTAGCCGCAGTGACCTTCCGCCAGGTCTCTATGGAGCTCTCGATCTCATGCTGCTTGAGTGCTTCTGCGATGGGTTTCGCGTCGGCTTTCCCCTGACGTGCAGCCTCGGCTTCGCTCTCGAAGGGCAAGAACACGCTCAGCAGGCCATTTCCGGAACTCGGAACCATCTGCTTGAGCGTGTCCATCCGCCATTTGAGATCACGCTGCGTCTCGTCGAAGAACGCCCAGGACCGGTGCATGGCCGCAACCCCCGCGGGGCCGGTCCACGTCGGACCCGCTTCGGCGATGGCCGCCTCCAACCCGTGCCGCGTGCGGCCCAGGACGTCCTTGCCGCCCTCCATCTCGCGTATGAGCTGTTCCGCCCGGCTGGGGTCGATCCCGACGAACTCCCCCATGGACCCTCCCGGAGGGTGTGGTTTCAAGGGAGGAGTCAAGCACAACAGCTAATCCCGGTAAATGCCTCACACATCCCTATAAACAACCGGAATTACACGCACTGTGGTACTAGAGACCTTCAATGGTGAGGGTTATATGGCTTGGTCTGGGCGTAAGTCGGCAGCGGCCTGGTGGAACCGTCCCAGCGAAGACCGGCGATCTTGTCGGTGAGGTCTGGCAACATTTCATGGCATGACGACCGACCTCCTCGCTCCCTACCGGTGGTTGCAAGGCCCTGATGGGAGTCCGCAGAACCCCCTGGGTGACATCTACTGCGTGTCGTTCTTCCGCGAGCTCGACCCCGTGGAGGTGCTGCGCAGGTTCGGCTCCAAAGAGGCGTCCGGGCGGGAAATGACCTTCCGGGAGCTGGACGAGGAGGTGTTCGAGTTCGTCGAGGAGACCGGCGGCGGGCAGGGCGGTGGTTACGTCGGAGTGGTCAAGGTCGGTACCTGGAGCGTGGCCATCGAGCTATGGGGCTGGTGCGCGACATCGTGGGAGACCGCGACCATGCTGTCCCGCGGGTGCGAGATGGTGGCTGTCGGGCGGCACGACTACGCCGAAGATTCATTCTTCTATGCCGTCGATGGCACGGTTGTCACCAACTTCATCCCGAGTTGGCCATGCGATCGGCACGGCAGTGACGCCAATCGGCTCAACGAGCTGATGCGTGCGGTCGGGCTGCCGCCGCAGGAGCCTGAAGACGACGCGAAAGGGGAGGAGGTGTGGGATGACTTGTCGGAACACGGCCTGGCCCGGGTGTTCGCGCTGGCGGCCAGAATCACCGGCGTGTCGCTGACCCCGAACCTACTCGACGGTCCCCTACTCGTCAGCGCCATCGACGAGGGCCTCAGTTAGAACTAATAGTTGCAAGACGAACCGGCCCCGGACGAGCGGGGCCGGAAGCGGATGAATGCGGGCTATGTGTCCAGGGCATCGTGGATCTTGCCGTTGATCTGCTCCTCCTGGCCATCCATGCACTTGGCATAGACCCGCAGTAGGACGTCAACGCTGTGTCCAGCCCTCTTGGCGACTTCCGGAGCCGGGACACCGGCGTTCAGCCAGAGCGACACCGCCGCATGACGGAGGTCGTACGGCCGTCCGGCCAGCGACGAGGCGACCTGAGCCGGAGTGAGCGCGAGCTTGCGGGCTTCCTGCCAGACGTACGAGTGCGCCGAACTGGAGTAGGTGCCACCGGTTCTCGTGCTGAAGATCCTCCCGTCCTTGGCGGTGCCGAACTCAGCGACGTGCTCACGGAGCATGGCCACCAGAACGGGCGGGATCGGGATCTCACGCGTCTCCTTGTCCGCGCGGTGCTTCAGACTGCGCGACTCGTGAGTCTGGCCGGAGTCGGTCCAGCGCTTCGTTGCCTGCGGCCGCGCCTTCTCCAGGACGATCAGGCCCCAGCCTTTCTCAGGCAGCGTGCAGTTGGTCAGCCGCAGGTCCGCCGCCTCTTCCGGCCGCAGCGCCGCGTAATAGATGCAGGCGAACAGCGCCTTGAGGCGAGGACCGCGCTTGCGGCCCACCTCGGGCACGGCGTCGAGCAATTGCCGGGCTTGGACCGGGTTGACCACGGTGCGCGGGTCGACGACCGTGACGGCCTTCGGAGCCGTCCATTATCGGCTGAAGCACAGGACCACCGCACCGACGCCGAGCGCCAACGTCAAGCATCATCCGATACTGACTCCGGACTGCATCGTCACAAAGAACCAGGTCAGAGGCCATGAAGTTCGAATGGATGAGAACTTTCTCTACGTCTTTAAAGGCGGCCCGCTGCGCGGCCCGCCGGGCGCGCCGGTCGGCAAGCGTGCCCGGCTGCGGCTCTTCGGCCGGTCCGGGCACGCACCGCCCGCGCGCCCGGAAAGCTGGCACAAGTCCCCAGTCAACGCCGTGACGATCGCTCACTTCGGTACTCAATAGACATGGTTGGGGCGATCGACTGTGGGGTCGGACCGAAGCGCGGTGTCAGCATTGCGGCTGGTCCGTTTCTCCGGCCCGCCCTCCGAACCCGGCGTGCGACTTTCACCGCACCGG
>NZ_JBFAVX010000072.1:0-10307 GCF_040680095.1 Nonomuraea sp. NPDC052129
CACCAGGAGGCGATGGCCACGGTCCGGCAGCGCGACAACAGGCGTCAACGTGGGGTGGCGAACTGGCGGCTGGTCCGCTACGCCGATGACTGGGTTGCCTTGGTCAACGGCACCCGCCACGACGCCGAACGGCTGAGGGAGCAGGCGGCCGCGGTGCTGGCCCCGATGGGCTTGCGCTTATCGGAGGCCAAGACCTCGGTCACCCACATCGATGACGGGTTCGTCTTCCTGGGGCACCACATCCAGCGGCGCCGCAAACGAGGAACCCGGAAGTGGACCGTCTACACCTACCCGAGCAAGAAGGCGATCAACACGGTGATCGCCAAGGTGCGGGCGCTGATCCATCCAGGACAGCCTGACCTGAGAACCCTGTTGATCCGCGTGAACGCGGTGATCCGGGGCTGGTGCAACTACTTCCGGCACGGCTCGTCCAAACGGACGTTCAGCTATCTGGGCCACTATGTCTGGCACCGCCTCTACTGGTGGCTGCGCAAGCGGCACGGTGGCATGTCGTGGAGGAAGGTGCGGACCCGGCTGCTCAACAACAGCTGGGAGATCTCCGCACAGGGAATCGTCCTGCTGGACGCGGCATCGCTGCCGGCCACCCGGTATCGCTGGCGCGCCTGGGACATCCCGACACCCTGGTCACGGCGAACAACAGAGCCATCCCCAGCGGCATGAACCTGTGGAGAGCCCGGTGCGGTGAAAGTCGCACGCCGGGTTCGGAGGGCGGGCCGGAGAAACGGACCAGTCGCAAGGCTGGCACCGCGCTCCGGTCCGACCCCACAACTCCTGAATGCCCGCCTTGGGAGAGACGGTGATCAGGCACCATCGGCTCGCCCCTGACCTGCACATACGTGGTCTAGCAATCTCGAAGTCGTCAAGACCATTCCGCAGATATTCCCTAGTTGGAATGCCCGTAGATGCGAAGCAAGCTCGAATACAAGCCGGACTGGAGCCAACAGTACGCCCATCAGGCAGGACGATCACGCTCGTCGTCAGACGCGGCCCGAGGTCCGAAAGGGTTGTGCGGCTGTCGCCATAAGCCGGTGGAAGCCGACATCGTCGTCAGTGGCGCTTCACGCAGCCGTCTGATCCAAGGGAACGGCATGAGCGTGGTCGACGATGTCACGGCTTGCGCGGACGGCAGATCGGACCTGGCGCGTGTGCTCGTGTGAGACGTGGTGGCCGTACGGCGCTGCCGTACGGCAGCGAGAGGACTTCGCTCACACACCTTCCAGCTTCTCTCAGCCCGACAACTCATGTCTGTCACATTCCACATGTAATGAAGCGGATCTCTGCATTTGGTTTGCTGGGCTGCACCGCTCCTTCTCCGTAACAGCTACCCCTTACCGGACCACACCGCAGCAGTGCTTGAACTTTCTTCCGGTGGCAGGGGTGCAAACGCACCGATGATTCTGTGCAGGGTGATTTACCGCTAGGGGAACGACCGCAAAAACAAGGCGACCTCGCATTGCAGCGTCGATTAAATGGTTTGGACTCTCCCAGCTCATACCTTGAAGGTTATGTCCGATCATTACTCCAAGAACGCCTTCGGACGTGCTCTCGTACCAAATCGGCAGGAAGCTGAGAGGTGCATCAACGAGAACGGATCTGCCATGAACTGTAAGGCACATTCGTCCGTTATTCAGTGTAGCAAGAATTCTTTCATTTTGATTGCTCTGTGCAAGCTCAACCTGAACCTGACCCGTGCGCTCATTCACTTTTACGTGCGTGAAGTCATGTGCCGCCAGCCAATCGAGGTATGTATCGCTATATCCGTGCTTGTCGGCAGATTGAACTAGGTGCGGGATGTCGACAATGATGTTTGGTATGTACTTGTCCCCTACAGGTAGAAGCGAGCATTCGATCTCTACATTAAGGATGCCAGTGGGAGCTGCTTCATTTATCGCCACGACGGCAGACGGTCCACATCGTGGATGACACAGCTTCAGCCAGACTGCAGCTGCGTTATCCCCGGCATGCAGGAGGTGAACGAGATTAGCCTCAGCTTCGAGTGCGACGGGTTGTCTGCAAACAAAACAGTTATGTCGCGAAACGCTGAGATGGTGGAGTATCCCCTCGATTGATATATCGGGAAGGCTCTCTTTTACGTCGCTTGAAATATTGATCCGTCTTCCAGGGAGCTGATATTTACTTCCAAGGAACTGATATGCTTGCTTTGGAGGTTCGAGCGCTCTTTCAAGAAATGCGCCGGCAGGTGAATGGCGATTCTTCTGGAGGAGTTCTGAGACCCTGTCAGACAGCTCTGAAGGGCTAGAACAGCCTTGGTCGAGTTCGAGGCCAAGCATTCTGAGCATGACCTTGCGCTCGGCGTCCACATCATTAATTTCGGCATACAGATGTTGCGCATTTTCAAGGAGCTGTCGTGCTCGATCCAGTTTTCCTCGCTCCACGAAGATCTGGGCCTGATCAGTACGCAACACTGCAAGCAAGTGTTTGTCTCGTAGCGGCGCGGCAATTCTGGCTGCCTCATTGAAACGCTTTTCCGCTTCGCTAAGGCGGCCCCTCTTCGCATGCTCGACTCCAAGGCAGCGCAGGACCGTAGCTCTGGCTGCTTTGTCCTGAAGTCGAGTGGCCAGTTTAAGGGCCTTCTTGTAGCCCTCCAAGGCTTCCTTGTCCTCCCCTGACGCGGAAAGGCACGTGGAGAGATTGATGAGATGAGCCAGGAGCAAGGGGGGATCGAGGGTTTCTCTTGCTACGCGTATGCACTCTCTATATTTGACTGCCGCCTGTTCGAACTCGTCTTGGCGTGCCAAGACGTTTGCGAGAACCCCGAGAGACTCGGCAATTCCCTGAGCTCGTCCCAGTTGTTCGGACCGTTTCAGGGCATACTCGGCTTCGACGGCCGCCTCGGCAAACATTCCACGGCTTGAGAGTACGGTTGCTAGCTGACGTTTGACCGCAATGAGAGCGGGGTCGCTGGAGCCAGGCCCAAGCTCTTGTTCCGCTAGACGAAGCTGCTGGAGTGCTTCATCTCCGCGCCCGATGCGATAATAGGCATGACTTAGAACTGCTCGAGTTTCTGCGGCATCAGGCGCGCCGGGAATGCCTTGGATAAGATCTAGCGCTTCCTCCAAGACGCCTGCAGCCTTCTCCCACTCGCCTTGGTGACTCCAGTACTTCGAGAACTGCTGAAGGGCTTGAGCGATCAAGAATGAGCTTCCAGACTGCGCGGCGACACCTAGAGCTCTAGCAAAGCTCTCCTTAGCGCGTTCAAGCTCGGCTACATTCACCCACAATGATCCGAGGTTTACGAGTGAAACCACGGCCGCTTGGGCATCACAAAGAGTCTCCGCCAACTGGCGGCTCTCTTCGTAATGCTGAGCTGCTACGCCTGGACGACCAATCACCCGATAGACGCTCCCGAGATGAGTCAACGCGGCTTGCTGGCCAGATACTTCTTCTAGCTCTTGGAAAACCGCAAGCGCCTGCTCGTAGTCATTGATGGCGTCTTCCGTATTTCCTGTCGCCTCTGCGACGCGACCCTTGAGTAGCAGAGAGCCCGCTTCGCCGGAAGGGTCACCTACGGATCGATGCTCTAGCAACGATCGGTCGACGAATTCCCGCGCCTCGTTCGGCCTTGCAAGCTCGAGATTAATAAGCCCGAGATTCCCGAGGATATCGGCCTGCAACATGCGGCTTCTGACTTGCTTCGCAACTGCCAGTGCGTGCTGCAAAAGCTTCTCAGCCTTTTGGAGTCGCCCAGTCCGAAGCATGCAGTCTGCTAGACCCGATAGTGCGGCCGCGATCCCATATCTGTCGTCGCCCTGCCGAAGGATCTTGAGAAGTGTTTTATAGACCTTTATGGCTTCGACTGGCTGTGACTCTGCCTGAAGTCTGACGATGCAGTACAGCGCACTGGCAGCGAGACTTGGATCACCTATATCGCTTGACAGCTCGAAGGCATTACGAAGATTTGTTTCGCCTGCAGCGATGTCGCCTAGCCTTATATTGGCATTGCCAATGTTCAACTGAGCTCGGGCGCGCCAGTGCTCGTTTGATGTGAATTGAGCCGCTGTGAGAGTGAGCTCATTTGTGTGAAGAAGTGCCCTCCACCGGCTCCGCGCTCGATATAGAACTTCAGATGAAAAGGTGAGACGAGACACGAGCTCCCACTCACCAAGCTCCGCCGCCTGTTGTGTAATAGCTAGAAGATTGTCCAGGTCATCCTTGAGGTACGGATTTCCTTCGCCTTCGTCTGGCGAGCTATTCATACCTGGCGTTGTCCGTGGGTCAATGCGAGCGCCTAGGATGGTGGCTGTATCAAGGTACGCGTGACCGAGTGCGATTAGGGCTTCGTGTCTCACCCGGGACGTGTCAATCTCGGCGCTTAGCGTTAGTGCGTAATTATGAAGCAAGTCGTGAATGCGAAAACGCTCTGGACCGATCTGCTCAAGTAGGCCTTGCTCGACGAGGTCGTCTAGCATTTCCTCTGCGTCGAGCGTTTCCGTGCCTGAAACTCCAGAAGCTAGCACGCTAATCACGGTCGCAGCTATGTGAGTCTTGATGCTACCTGTTGGATGGAGTCCAAGCGCCCGGAATGCCTGCGCGCGGGACTCTGGAAGGTCTGAATATGTCACCTCGAAGGCCGTTCGAATGGAGAGATCCCCTGCCCGCAGCGCCTGCAGTCGCCTCTTCTTATCGCTCAGAACGCTTGCGATCTTGTCGGCAGTTAGATGGGGACGCGAGAGAGCCTTTGCTGATACTAAATGCAGAGCGAGTGGAAGATTCCCACACAGGTCAGCTAGTTCGTTCACCTGCTCCTGGGATGAGAACCGGGATTCTCCGATCCTTGTCGTCAGGTATGAAGCTGCCTCTGAAGACTCTAGAGTATCTAGGTGTAGGTGGTGAACTTCCGATGTCTGCAAGCCGCTGAGGCGGGATCGACTTGTGCAGATGAGGAGCGATCCAGTCGGAATAGGAAGCAAACTGCGTAGCTGCCGCTCCTGGGAGATATTATCAATCACCAGGAGTATGCGTCGACTGGATAGTATGGATCGAGCTACCCCGACTCTTCCAGCTTGCGACTGCGGTAGTTGTGAGCCGTGCTGCCCCAATGCCAGGAGGACCGCTTCTAACAGGTCTTCCGGCTCAGCATGATCTTCTCGACTAAGAGTGAGAAAGGTCTGCCCTCCGGGGTAGTTGTCCTTGATGGCGTGTGCGAGCACAACGGCGAGGGCTGTCTTTCCTACCCCTGGTGCTCCAGTTATCGCGAGAGTGGGTGCGGGAGATTTCTGAGTCGAATTCTTCAGATCCTGGATCTCTTTGGAGCGTCCAATAAAGTTGCCTGGCGGGTTTGGCAGGGGTGGCGGAGGGAGTGGTTGGCTGTGGGCGGCATGGATATTTATTGTCTGCGCCTGCCCGATGTTCACGGCCTTATCTATGTGGCTATGGGCTCCAATGCTAATGCCAGCCGCGAACGGCGCGCCGGGAGTGGGTGGGCGATGCGTGACGACGTAGGACTCGTTGGAGTGTGAGTGATCACCAGATGAATCCGCCTGCCGGCTGTTCATTGACCCACTCCAGCTAGAAATTGACATCCCGTTCAACATTGTGAATGTATACGGCCTTGCCTACGCGAGCGTTATCCCCAATCGCGATGCCAATCGCGTGATAGTTCCGCTGAGTAAGGTTCAGGAAATCTCTCGCCATTTGAGAGAGATCGTTGTCTACACGCATTATATGGTGAAGTTGAGCAGTTACTCCTTCGATGGTTTCGGCCTGGACTTTGTTGTCCATGGGAGTAATTCCCAACCGCTGTCTGAGCCTGTTTGCGAGCTGGACCATCCTGCTCCATGCGGCGTTGCCAGCTTGCGTTGCGTACGCCTCCCACGCCTTGGTGGCCAGAAGGGTGGCCGCGCTGGTTGCGATGATCTCAGAATCCATCTTGATCCTTTTCTATGGTTTGACGGATCTCCTTCATACAAGACGCCTCCGACAACTCGTGGGTACCCGGTCGTCTATGTAACCTCCTGGTAAGCAAGATTCCGCTAATCTGCATTTATGTACCTATATGCATATTGCCATCCTGTTTGTCGGGTGACGTGGGCTTTTCCTCGAGCTCCCAGGGCTCTGATTGCCTCGTACGCCGTCGACCCCCCGCGAAGCGGCGGGCAGGCCCGTGGCGGCGGGTCAAACTCGGCTTCGCGTGTACGTTCGCCGGTCGCCGTTCCTCGGTCATGGGATGCCAGGGGGTCACAGCCGGGCTTGACCCGTTGTCGCCGGTCTGCTGGGCTTGTCCGGGTGGATGGCGTGCGAGGTGATCAGGACCTACCTCAGCCACTCTTCCACGTGCACGTCCGCATGATGATCACCTCGGGGTCGGAGATCTCCGTGTCCGTGGCCATGTAAAAGTGGCTCTGGCGCAAAGTGTGTGCCGCGATCACGGACAGTAGGGATGCTCTTCCCCGCATTGATCGCGATGAGGTAACAAGCTGGACATGAGCGTGGGCCACTCCGTGATGATCGGGTTCGACCAAGAACGTAATCATCGACAGAGCGGCCGCGGAGTTCATTGTGCAGCATGCCGTGTCCCCGGCAGGCCAAGCCTGCCTACAGATCCTCTTCCCCCACCTGGCCGAGCTGGTCGTCGAGGAACTGGTTGATCGCGGCGGTTATGTGCTGGTCAAAGCACGCACCGGGAGGGCACCCGTGAGCTGTCCAGGATGCGGGCAGTCCTCGACCCGGCTACACGGGCACTACCGGCGGCTGCTGCAGGACCTGCCTGCCGGCGGACGTCAGGTCCTGGTCGATCTGACCGTACGGCGGCTGAAATGCCGGAACATGACGTGCAAGGTCCGCACGTTCGCCGAGCCGATCAGCGGCGTAGTCGAGCGGCACGCGCGCAGCACCCGCATGCTGCGGCGCATGCTGGAGCACCTGGCCTTGGCGCTGGCCGGACGGGCCGCTTCTCGACTGCTGAGCATGCTCGGCGTCATAGTGTCCCGGGACACCATGATCCAATTTCTAAAAAGATCTTGTGAGAAATCAAGATACATGCTGTCAATGGAGGCAGAATGACCACGAAACTGTCCTTCGAGGGCAACTGGCGCGCAACGGTGACGGACGATCCGCTGCACATCACCCCCCGCTTCATGGGCGACTCCGTGGATGTCACGCCGAATGTGGACGTGCAGGAGCGTGAGCGGTTCCTCGCGCATACCTTCGGTAGCCAGGACTGGCTGTGGGACACGCCTGACGTCTTCCGGTTCGACCCAGACAGCCGGAAGCTGGTCGGGGCCGAACTCCATATGCCGTACGTGACCGCTGGCGCCGAGACCTCCACGCGTCTTCCCATTATGCCCGCCGTACGCCAGGGCGGGCTCCGCGCGGACGAGGTCCGAGACTTCCGGCATGAGACGTGCACGGTGCTGTACCGCGCTCCCGGGGACGCCATGCTGATCTGTCTGCGCGACCTCGACGTCCTCGACGAGCCGCTGGAGGCCCGCATCGGCATCGCCCCCGACGTGGCGCTCCTCGCCCAGCACGGCACCGTCGTCGGCTGGAGTTTCACCGACCCCGCACGGCACCTGACCACCCCGTTCGCCGACCCCGACCCCAACCCGCCGTCGCCTGTCACCCGTAGGCTGCTCACCGAATGCCTGGACCTGGTCACCTCGCCTCTGGTCGACGACGTGGTGGACGGCAAACCGGCCGCCCTGACCCGCCTCTGCGCAGCCGACAAGGCTCTGCGCGCCCGCCATGAGGACCGGAACCGGGCCGACGCCCTGCTCGGCCTGATCGCCAACTACGTGCAGGACTACGGGAACTGCTGACGGTCGTGTCAACGGTCTTTGAGATTCGAGGTCACCACTGATGGCCGGTTTAGGTCCCCACTTCTCCTTCGCGCTGTTCGCGTGTCGTGAGGAGGGGTGTGCCCTGAGCGGTGATCGTGACGGTGTCAGCCAGTCACGTGATCACCGCTCAGGGGGTCTGCCCGGCCATGAAGTCTTCGGGGGAAGTCATGGACATCATCGCCGCCTACCGCGAGGTAGGCACCTATCGCGGGGCCGCCGAGATGTGCGGCACCACGCACAAGACCGTCAAACGCATCATCGAGCGGGCGCTGGCCGGGGACAAGCCGCCGGGCCGCAGACGGCGGGAGCACAACTTCGACACGGTCGCCGATCTGGTGGCCGAGAAGGTCCAGAGCACGGCCGGGAAGATGTCGGCCAAACGGCTGCTGCCCCTGGCCCAGGCCGCCGGCTATGCCGGGTCGGCGCGCAACTTCCGCCGCTTGGTCGCCGAGGCGAAGAAGACGTGGCGGCGTGATCATCATCGCGGCCGGCGACCGGCGGTCTGGACGCCGGGCGAGATGCTCGTCATCGACTGGGGGGATGCGGGCGGCGGGCTGCACGTGTTCTGCGCTGTGCTGGCCTGGTCAAGGGTCCGCTTCGTGCGCTTCGCCGACAACGAGCGGGCCGCCACCACGCTGGCGTTGCTGGCCGAATGCTTCGAGGAACTCGGCGGGGTGCCCAAGGTGGTGCTGGCCGACCGGATGGGCTGTCTGAAGGGCGGCGTGGTCGCCAACAAGGTCATCCCCACCAGCGACTACGTGCGCTTCGCCACCCATTACGCCTTCCGGCCCGATTGGTGCGAGGCCGCCGATCCGGAATCGAAGGGCATCGTGGAGCACCTGGTCGGCTATGCCAAGCGTGATCTGGTCGTGCCGCAGGCGCCCTTCGACGACCTGCTCGCCGCCAACGTGGCCGCCCGCCAGTGGTGCGCCGAGGTCAACACGGTGACGCATTCGGAGATCTGCGCCGTCCCGGCCGAGCGGCTGGCCGGCGAGCGTGACCTGCTGACCGCGCTGCCGTCGCTGCGGCCGGCGATCGGCAAGGCTCCGGTCACCCGCAAGGTCGACCGGCTCTCCTGCGTGCGGTTCGGCTCGGCCCGCTACTCGGTGCCGACCCGGCTGATCGGCGCCCGCGTGGCGGTGGCCGAGCAGCAGGGCAGGCTGCTCATCTGCGACCTGGCCACCGGCGAGATCGTCGCCGACCATCAGGCGGTCGCGCCCGGGGAGGCGTCGGTGGCCGATGAGCACTACGGCGGCCCCCGGCCCGCTCCCCGCCGCGCCGCCCGGCCCCGGACCGCGGCGGAGAAGGCGTTCCTGGCGCTCGGCCCGGCCGCCGAGTCGTTCCTGACCGGCTCGGCCGCCTCGGGCAACACCCGGCTGGCAGGCGATCTGATCGAGCTGGCCGCGCTGCAGGCCGCGCACGGCGAGCCGCGCTCATCGCGGCGCTGGAACGGGCGGTGACCTTCCGCCGCTGGCGAGCCGAGGACGTCCGCTCGATCCTGGCCGCCGGCGCCGGGACCCCGCAGCCGGCCCCTGCCGGGGATGCGCTGGTCCTGGAGCTGCCGCCGGTCCCGACCCGGTCGCTGACCGAGTACACCCTGGACAAGATCGGACAAGTGTCATGACCGCGCCCGCACCCGCGCCGCTGGCCGCCGACCTCGACGGCGGGCTGCGCCGCCTGAAGCTGTCCACCATCCGCAGGTTGGCACCCGAACTGCTGGTCACCGCCCGCACGCAGCGCTGGAACCCCGAGGAGTTCCTGCGCACCCTCATCGACGCCGAACTGGCGGCACGTGATGCCTCCAACGCCCGCGCCCGGATGAAGGCCGCCGCCTTCCCCGTGCTCAAGACCATCGAAGAATTCGACGTCGCCGCCTCCTCGATCCCGAAGGCGACCTTCGACTACCTCGCCTCGCTGGAGTGGATCCGCGCGGCGGAGAACTATTGCGCGGTCGGCCCGGCCGGCACCGGCAAATCCCACAGCCTCATCGCGCTGGGCGTCGCCGCCATCCAGGCCGGACACAAGGTCCGGTACTTCACCGCCGCCGAACTGGTCGAAACCCTCTACCGGGGGCTGGCCGACAACTCCGTCGGCCGGGTGATCGAGAACCTGCTGCGCGCCGACCTGATCGTCATCGACGAAGTCGGGTTCGCCCCGCTCGATGACACCGGCGCCCAGCTGCTGTTCCGGTTCGTCGCCGCCGCCTACGAGCGCCGCGCGCTCGGTATCGGCTCACACTGGCCCTTCGACCAGTGGGGACGCTTCCTGCCCGAACACACCACCGCCGTCAGCCTGCTGGACCGGCTTTTGCACCACAGCATCGTCGTGGTCACCGAAGGCGAGTCCTTCCGGACTTCCGTCTACGTTCGGTGATCATTTCCACACCTAGAGTGGCTCTGCCAAGATTTCCGTGGTGACAGATTGTGCTGTTCTATCCACACTCCGCTGTTCTGGATGCAACCGTGAACGGTGTGTAACCGTGACATG
>NZ_JBFAVX010000073.1:0-9631 GCF_040680095.1 Nonomuraea sp. NPDC052129
CCGCAGGTCTCGCCGTACGAGGTGGACGACCTGTTCGAGCCGTTCCGCCGGCTGCAGGGCGACCGGGTGCGGTCGGCGCGTGGCGCGGGGCTGGGACTCTCGATCGTCCGGGCCATCGTCGACGCGCACGGCGGCACTGTCACCGCCGAGGCGCGGCCGGAGGGCGGTCTCACCGTCACCATGCGGCTGCCCCGGCTGGAGCGCCGAGCGGCCCTGCGAGCCTGAGCAGAGCCTGAGCAGAGCCCGAGCGGAGCCCGCGCCGAGATAGCGGACAGTGCGCGTACGTACATTTTCCGATGCGTTGTATGCCCTCTATGTCTACTGTCTGCCGCATCGAGCGCCGTCCAAGCAAGGTAGGTTCATGCGCGCGCTGACCGTACTCCTCTCCACCGTCCTGGTTTCCGCGACCCTGGCGGCTCCCGCGACCGGCCTCGCCGCCACGAAACCCGCGGCGGCCACGACGGACGTCGTCTATCAACGGGCCGACTTCGCCACCGGTACGCCCGAAGGGACGGCCATCGGCGAGGGCCTGTCGTTCGCCGCCGCGGTCGGCACCACCACCTACACCGACGCGCTCGGCACCAAGAGCTGGGAGTACGCCCGCTGGACCGGCCCGGAGTCGCCGATCGGCTTCGCCGCCACCGAACTGATCGCATCCTGGACCGCCGACCTCCCGGCGGGCAGTTGGCTGCAGGTCGAGGCGCGCACCCGGCACACGGCCGGGCTGAGCAAGTGGTACGTGCTCGGCCGCTGGGCGTACGGAGAGGGCGACATCCGCCGCACCTCAGTGCCCGGGCAGGCCGACGCCGACGGCACCGTCTCCGTGGACACGTTCGTCGCGGCGGCGGACAAGCAGATCAACGCCTACCAGCTACGCCTCACCCTGTACCGGACGCCCGGCTCCGCCGTGACGCCGACCGTACGGACGCTGGGCGCGATGGCCTCGAACGTGCCCGAGCGCAAGACCGTGCCGGTCAGCCCGGGCGGCGGCGCGTGGGGCACCGAGCTGGCCGTGCCGCGTCGCTCCCAGAACGTGCACGAAGGCCACTACCCGGAATGGGACGGCGGCGGTCAGGCCTGGTGCAGCCCGACCTCGACCACGATGGTCCTGGGCTACTGGGACAAGTGGCCCAGCGCGCAGGACACCTCCTGGGTGGATCCGTCCGATCCCGATCCGGAGGTCGACTACGCCGCTCGCTTCTCCTACGACCACGCCTACCAGGGCGCGGGCAACTGGCCGTTCAACACCGCCTACGCCGGTCGCTACGGCATGGACGGCTTCGTCACCCGCCTGCGGACACTGACCGAGCTGGAGAAGCTGATCAGCGCTGGAATCCCGGTCATCACCTCGCAGTCGTTCAAGAAGGGCGAGCTGCCGGGCGCCGGGTACGGCACCAACGGGCACATCATGGTGATCGTCGGCTTCACCGCCGAGGGTGACGTGGTCGCCAACGACCCCGCCTCCGCCGATGACGACGCCGTGCGGCACGTCTATCCGCGGGCCGCGTTCGAGAACGTCTGGCTGCGCAGCTCCAGCAGCGGCGGCATCGTGTACGTCATCCACCCGCCCGGCCGTGCCCTGCCCGCGACCACGCCGGGACTGCCCGCCAACTGGTGACGCTAGCCCGTGACCGCCCGGTAGCGGTCGAGGGCGGCGCGGGCCTGCGTGGTGATCGTGTCGATCACCACGCCCGCCGGCTCGATCGAGTCGACCAGGCCCACGCCCTCACCCGCGAGCAGTGCCATCTCCTCCAGGTCGCCGGTCGTCAGGCCGCGCATCGGGACCAGAAAGGAGAACTTGTGCATCTCCACCGGCTCTCCGTTGACCACCGTGTGCCCGATGACCTCCAGCCCCGAGGTGTCGCGCGGCACCTCGTCCGCCCGGTCGTGCCACTCGCGGACGACCCGGTTACGTAGCACCCGCGTCGGATTGAACGCCGGATGCTCCGGGCCGAACACCGGCGTGCGCGCGGTGTCGGTGCCCCTTGCCGTCACCAGGCGGCTCTTGTAGCCCTCGTGCGCCGCCGACTCGGTCGTGGCCACCAGCCGCGTACCGATCCAGGCGCCGTCGGCCCCGAGCATGAGCGCGGCGGCCAGCCCACGGCCGTCCGCGATCCCGCCGGCCGCCAGGACCAGCGCCGGGGCGACAGCGTCGACCACCAGCGGGACCAGCGCGAACGTCGGCAGGGTCGCGTAATTGTGCCCGCCCGCCTCCAGCCCCTGCGCCACCACGACGTCCACCCCGTCGTCCACCGCCCGCTTGGCGTCGTCCACCGAGCCGACCTGCTCGAAGACGCGTACGCCCGCGCCGTGCAGCTGCCCGATCCAGCTCTTCGGCGGATGCCCCCAGTGGAACGACGCCACCGCGACGCCGGCCGCGCAGACCGCGTCGATCTGCTCGGGCTTGGCGAAAGGGGTGACGAAGTTGACGTTGAACGGCCCGGTCGTGCCGGCCCGTACCGCTTCGATGGTCTCGACCATGGCGGCGGTGGGCATCAACCCCACCCCGAGAGACCCCAGCGCCCCGGCGTCGCTCACCGCGATCGCCAGCTCCGGCAGCATCCCGGCGAACGCCATGCCGGCCTGCGCGATCGGGGTGGTCAGACCGTACGCCTCGGTGAAGCGTGTCCGCAGTTCCATGTGGGCGCCTTTCCCCTGTGTAGCGATATCTCCTGACAAAGGGGCGTTCCATGCCGTTCCAAGTGAACACATCCGACCTATTGACTAGCCTCACCGTCGGTGGTCATATCGAGAAATATTAGGAAAGTTTATTAACGAGCGCACGTCACAGGGAGCTGCGCCATGTCCAGAACGGTGCCTGTCTTAGCCGTACTCGCCCTCCTGGCGACGATATTGATCGGAGGTGTAGCGCAGGCAGCAACCAACCGGTACGAGGCGGAGGCCGCCACGATCTCCAAGGGCGTCCTGGAGACCACCCACACGGGTTTCTCCGGCACCGGCTACGTCAACGGCGACAACGTCTCGGGCAGTTACCTGGAGTTCGCCGTCACCGCCCCCTCGGACGGCAGCGCGACCCTCGACCTGCGCTACGCGAACGGCACCACCACCAACCGCCCCGCCACCATCGCGGTCAACGGCACGGCGATCGCCACCGCCCACGCGTTCACCAGCACGGGCACCTGGGACACCTGGACCACCGCCACGCTCACCGCGACACTGCGCGCTGGCGCCAACACGGTCAGGGTCACCGCGACCACCGCCAATGGCAACCCCAACCTGGACTTCCTCGACGTCACCCCCTCCAGCACCCAGGACATCGCCTACCAGGCGGAGAGCGCCGTACTCTCCCAGGCGGCGGTGGCCACCAACCACACCGGCTTCACCGGCACCGGCTTCGTCGACTACGTCAACACCACCGGCGGCTACGTCGAGTGGACCGTGAACGCAGCCGAGGCGGCCACCGCGACGCTGACCCTGCGCTACGCCAACGGCACGAAGGAGAACCGCCCACTGGACATCTCGGTCAACGGCACCGCGGTCGCGGCCGGCAAGGCGTTCA
Source organism: Nonomuraea sp. NPDC052129 (assembly GCF_040680095.1). Classification (NCBI taxonomy): domain Bacteria; kingdom Bacillati; phylum Actinomycetota; class Actinomycetes; order Streptosporangiales; family Streptosporangiaceae; genus Nonomuraea; species Nonomuraea sp. NPDC052129. Next base: position 3,521 of record NZ_JBFAVX010000073.1, read on the forward strand.
ACCCCACGGCGAACTGGGACACCTGGGTCGACCTCCCCATCACCGCCCAGCTCAACGCCGGGGCGAACACGGTCAGAGCGACCGCCACGGCCGCCACCGGCGGGCCCAACCTCGACAAGCTCACGGTCTCCGGCCCCATCGACTCCCACGCGCCCACGGCCCCCGGCCAGCCGAGCCAGACGGCCATCACCTCGTCGAGCGTCACGGTGACCTGGGCGGCCTCGGCCGATGACGTGGGCGTCGCCTTCTACGACCTGTTCGGCGACGGGCGGGCGTGCGGCACCGTCTCGGGACAGACCACCACGGGCACCTGTACGGGCCTGAGCGCCGACACCGACCACGCCATCCACGTCGTCGCGCGGGACGCGGCCGGCAACGCCTCCCCGCCGAGCCCCGATCTCACCGTCCACACCCCCGTCGCGCAGAACCCGTACGGTGACCCGTACCTGGTCCCCATGTTCGACGGCACCACGCTGAACGGCTGGACCCCGCACGCGGCGGCCGGCTGGACCGTACGCGACAACGCCATCCATGGCACCGGTACGGCGGGCCGAGGCTGGATCTACTACAACAAGCAGCAGACCGGCACGTTCCGCTGGATCTTCAGCGTCCGGCAGGTGACCGGCGACCACGCGCCGACCGTGCTGATCTGGGGCACCACCACGCCGATCAGGGACGCCCTCAGCGCCATCCAGTTCCAGCCGCCCAACGGCGGCCACTGGGACTACCGCCCCGGTCACAACAACGGCGGCGGCAGCCTGTTCACCCAGTTCCCGCACACCAAGTGGGACATCCACAACTGGAGCCAGTGCGAGCTCGTGGCCAACCAGAGCACCGGCGAGGCGAAGATGGCCTGCTGCCCGATCACGGCGGGCACGCCCACGTGTACGGCGGTGAAGGTGCTGGCCTTCAAGGACACCACCGCCGGTCAGGCCGGCCCGCTGGCCATCCAGATCCACAACAGCGGCATCCAGGACGAATACCGTGACCTCTACCTGGAGTCCCCGGTGGTGGTGAACCCGGACGGCTTCATCACCACGGGCTGACCGGACGGCGTCCCGGCTTCCCGATGACCTCGGGAAGCCGGAGACCCGAAGGATCCTCTACTTAGGGCGGCGGGCGCCTCTCGGTCCCTACCTAGGACGGCGGCCCTTCGCTCGGGTCAGGACGACGATCGCCCCGGCCGCGACGGCGAGAAGTGCCACACCGCCGACCGCCCACGGCAGCCCGCCGCTCCCCCCGCTCCCGGAGAGAGCGGCCGCGGCGGCCGCCGACTCGGATGCGGGGTCGGCAACCGCGGACTCGTCGGCTGTGGAGTCGGTGGGTTCGGCCTCGGCAGCGGCGGGGTCGGTGGGTGCGGGTTCGGACGGTACGGGCTCGGAGGGTACGGCGGCGGCCTTGGCGGTGTGGAAGACCACGTCGGAGCAGGAGTAATAGGTGTCCGGCGTGTCGGAGTTCTGCCAGATCGTGTAGATCAGCTGACGGCCGCTCTTGCCGGCGGGCAGCCGCCCTTTCATGACGTACGAGCCGTCCGCCATCGCCGGGTCGGTGACCTTGAGGAAGGGCTGCTTCTCCAGGTCGGACCACTTGAGCGCGCGAGACGGGTCGTAGCCGTCCGTCGTGACGTACAGCCGGAAGGTTCCCTTGTGCGGGATCGTGCCGCGATATTTGAAGGTGAACCCCGCTCCAGCCGTCAGCCTGGTGGCGGGCCAGTCGGCACGGGCGAGGTCGAGGCCGCCGAAGCCCTCGATGCCGCCGCTGCACAGCTTCCCGTCGGGGATCACCTCGCGGTCCCGGCCCGCGACGTCCGCCACCCTGAGGTTGTCCCACTCGTCGGGCAGTTCCGTACCACTCACCGCCATGGCGGCAGTGCAGGCGGGGGACTTCTTCGTCAGCGGGCTGTCGGTGCCGCAGGCCGCCGCCCGGCTGAGCGGATTCTCCAGCGCCCCATGGGCGCCGGCCGGTGCGGCGGGCAGCAGCAGGCCGCCGGCGAGCAGGCCGAGCGCGACGACGGCCACGCCCGCGATCCGGCGACGACGCACGCCCACGTGGCAGACCTCCTCGGCTCGCGACACCCGTCCTGCGTAGAGGTACGGACCTCCGGCCGCACAGGTTCACCCGATCGGCGGTCCGGACCCGGCCGAGAACCGCGTTCCCGTAGAGAACCGCGATCCCGTAGAGAACCGCGATCCCGTAGAGAACCGCGATCCCGTGGAGAATCGCGATCGGCTATCCGGACTCGGCGGAGAACCGGTAGAACTCCTGGAGGACCCGCGCGGCGGCCTCCTCGCCGACCTCGGGGCACACGTACCCGCCGGCCGCGATGTGCGCGCACAGCTCCGGATCCGGCCGCAGGTGGTGGGTGCGCAGGTAGTAGGTGACCGTGTCGGTCCAGACGTACGTCCCGTCGGTGCGGAAGCTCAGCGGCACCACCTCGCCGCGCGCCGGCTCGACCCGGTCCACGTCCAGCCCGGTGGTGCCCAGGATCGGCGTGCCCGCCTCCAGGTAGCCGGCCAGCCGTTCGCGCTCCTCTGGGCTGTCCACCAGCGGATGACCGGGCTCGAAGCACGGCACCCCGTCCCGGACGCCGTCGAACACCCGAGCGACCATGATCATGGCCTTTTCCCCTCCGGACGGCACCTGTCGAGAACGGACGGCTGCCAGCCGATGATCGCATAGAGGCTGATGAGCTGTTCGGTCACCTCAGGAGCCGCCGAAGTGGTGGACGGGCTCATGGGTCAACGGCACGTCACCGGTCGCGTGGTCGGCGATCTGGTACAGGCGGTCGAGCACCTCGTCGTGCCACGCCTGGCGACCCAGCCGCTCGAACTCCGGCCGCAGCGCCTGGATCCGCTCGGTGAACAGGTCGATGTCCTCGCGGGTGAGCTGGTTGTCGATCCACTCGCCGTCGTCGTCCATGTAGTGCCAGGCGAAGTCGTTCTGGGCGTACTCGATCCTGTCGAGGCCGAACGAGAAGGACCTGCTGAGGTCGATCCCGCCCACCCCGTCCTTCCCGTGCGCGAGCCAGTTGCCGCCCCTGCGGTCGGTGTTGCCGATCAGGGCGTCGAGCAGGCCGAGCCGCCTTCCCCCCGCGCTTTCGTGGAAGGGCAACAGCTCGCCCCTTATCTCGGACGGGTCGACGCCGTCCATGAACTGCATGTAGACCGCGTCCCGGTTGAACGGATCCCTGATGACGTGCGGTACGGGGGCGCCGATCATCCGCCCGACGAGGGAGGCGAGCAGGTCCTTTTTCACCGTGACGTGCCCGTAGAGATGAAGTTTCCGGATCAGTACGGTTCCGTCGCGGAACCGGACTGTCTGCACCACTCCATGCTGGCCACCGGCCAGGAACTTGGGCTGCGGCTTCTCCTGCTCCAGTTTCGCCTTCAGCGTCTCCTCGTTGAGCGGCCCGCGCGGGAGCTCGTGGCGGGGTCCGGGCACGTCCACCGGGACGGCCGGCTGCTGGTGCGGCTGCTCCGGCCGGGTGTGGTGCCACTGGCCGTCGTCGCGGAAGATCGGCCGGCCGTCGGCACGGTATTGAGGGATGCTCCCGGTGTGCGCCTGCCGGTCGGCGCCGATGTAGACCAGCTTGTCAGCCGCGATGACCTCCCGGCCGGTGAGGTCGGCGAGCTGCCGCACCGCGCCGCGATTCTGGTCGAGGTCGCAGCCCAGGAGGCGCAGCTTGGCGGTGGGGTCGGCCCGCACGGCCGGGTCGTGGGCGAGCATCGTGCCCACGTCGCGGCTCGACAGCCGCTCGTCACCGATGTAGAACCCGTGGCGGTCGGTGCGGATGCCCACGTTGATGACACCGGGCGTCTGCCGCAGCAGCCGCATGTCCGCGCTGGGCATGACCGCCCGGCCCGGATCCCGGTACCAGACGCCCGCGGCGACCTCGTGCCGGCTCTGCCGGATGAGCTCCCGGTGCCTGGGCGTGAGCACCGGCACGGCCGTCCCGCCGCCGCCGGTTTCGGCCCGTCCGGTCCCCTCGGGCGGCGGCCGGCCCGGACCGTCGTGCGGGTCCTGGCCGAAGTGGTACGCGGGCGCCCGCTGATCAGCCGGACGCCCCGTGCCCTCCAGCCGGGTGCCCTCCGCCCGCGTGCCCTCCAGCCGGGTGCCGTCCAGTCGCGGCGCCTCTCCCAGGCGCGGCATGCGCAGGCCGTCGGCGGCCCGCGGGCCCGCGTAGCCCGCCCTGCCGTCGATGCCGCCCACGAAGCCCGCCACCGCCGCCTTGGCCAGCATCTCCGGAGTGAGCGGGCCGCTCTCGTACAGCATGGGGATCGAGCCGATCACCGAGGCCACGCTGCTCTGGGCCGCCACCCCGCCCACGGTCTGGGTCAGGAACGCGGCCACCCGCTCGCGCGCCGTCAGCTCCTCCTTCAGCACGACGCCGCCCAGCAGCCGCGGACCGCCGACCTTGGCGAGGATCCCGCCCAGCCCGGCGAACGCCAGCCCGGTCAGCAGCCCGCCCTCCACCGCCGCGGCCGTCTTGCCGCCGTCCCATTCGTGCCGCTTACCCTCGGCGAACTGCCAGAGCTGGGTTCCGCCGTCCAGGCCGACCATGAACGCGATGCTCATCAGCAGCAGCTTGGCGATCGTCCTGACGTTCAGCCTGGCCATCGAGCAGGCGGGCCCGATGGACAGGAACGAGGCGCCGCCCGTGGCGGGCCCGAACGCGTAGGACCGCAGCAGCAGGAAGGCCAGCAGGATCAGACAGAGCGCGATGTACTTCTGCGTGTAGTCGGTGTCCAGGCCGTATGACTCGAGCTGTTTCGCCGCCGCCTCGCAGGCCTTGGCCAGCTCCTCCACGTACGCGGGATCATCGGTGGTGAACTTCTCCCAGTAGCCGCACAGCGCGGTGGCCGCGGGGCCGACGGCGTAGGCCAGCACGTGGTTGAGCGCTTCGTCCCCCTGGCCGCCCGCTGTGCGGCACATCCCGGCCGCACTGCGCAGGTCGGCGGCTCGCGCCAGGCTCTCCTCGCCGTCGCCTTCCGGGTAGTCCATGCCGACGACCCAGCCGAGTACCGGTTCCACGTACGGGAACGCGGGGCCGAGCAGGGTCTTCAGATCCACGCCTCAGACCTGCGGATACAGGTGATTGGCCCGCTCGTAGTTGCGGGCCGCCGTGTCGACCTGCTCCGTCAGGTCGTCGACGCTCTTCGCGCCCTGGTGGAAGTCGGCGAGCAGGTCTTCGAGCGTGCCGGTGAACCGGGCGGCGAACTGCCGGCCGTACTGGTCCTGTCCCCACGGGGCGCTGTCGAGCACGGACTGCACGAGCCCCCTCGCCTCACGCAGGGTGGCGGCGGGAGCGCACCAGTCCGTGCCCGCCCTGCGCATCTGGCCCCAGGCGACGTCGAACCCCTGCGCCCACTCGCTCATCGACTCTCCCCGCGTTGGAGTGGCGTGTCCGGAAGCAGCCGGTCAAGGTCGAACTCGCCGCCGAACAGCTGCTCGGCCGACATCCCCTCGGGCACGAGCGGCGCCATCAGCTTCCGCGACTCCTCGGCGACCCGCGCGTTGGCCTCGGTGATCTGGTCGAGGACCGCCTGGGCCAGCTCCGACGGGGAGAACCGGGTGTAGACGCGGGGATGGAAGACGACCTCGTCGATCCGGCCCTGCGGACCCGCCGTCACGGTCACGTTGCCGTCGGAGACGGTGGCCGTGACCTCCCGGAGCTGAGCGTGTGTCTCCCGGACCTGGCTGACTTGCCTGCCGAACTCCGCCACCAGACCCTCGATGGCAGCCTGCAAGTCATCGTGCATTCAGCACCCCTTCACTACCGAGACCCCATAGTCCCATATGTCATACGAAATCGCAGGAAACCGCCCAGCAACACTCTTGTATTATTAATAAAATACGAATAATGTCTCTCCTCAACCGGAACCCGCAGGTCAGGCGTTCCGTTCGAAGGGAGTCAGCATGGGATCGAAGATTCCCAGGGGCCCGGCTGGGAGTGTCAAGGGATCAACTACCACTGGTTGAATCTGGTGGTTTGCTCTCGCGGTCCCGTCTGGATGAGGGGAGGTCGGTAGCGTGTGGCTGGTTGATGGCAGCCCAGCCCGCGATGCCGCGTGTGGCGATGTTGCGGGCTGCGATGTGGTCGGCGTGCCCAGC
>NZ_JBFAVX010000074.1:0-8119 GCF_040680095.1 Nonomuraea sp. NPDC052129
TACGACGAACCATTACAAGATCCCTGTATTCCGCAGAACCGGCGCGTCTACCCCAAATCAGACTCAAGGCTCAACGCCAGGCGTGAATGGATACCGGACAGCATGTGGAGCGCCCTACTTGTCGGTCATGTCCGATGAAGTGGAAGCCATATGCGGAAAAGCGCTCTAAAGGACAAATTTGGAGGCTTATGCAGGGCTGGTAATCGCCGGAAGTCGCGGCTTCAATCCAATCGGTCCTGTCTAGTCTGCTGAACCCGTAGGAGGTACTGTGCCGAAGCTCGATGTGCTCGATTTCGCGTGGTGGGAGATCACGGGAAAGTGTCAGCTCGCCTGTGATCACTGCTATGCCTCGTCCGGACCCGAAGGAACTCACGGAAGTTTGAGCGTGGCCGACTGGCGGCGCGTCATCACCCAGACCCGTGAGGCGGGCGCGAGGATGGGGCAGTTCATCGGAGGTGAGCCAACGCTGCATCCGGCGTTGCCCCAGCTCGTACAGCACGCGCTTAGCACTGACATGGAGGTCGAGATCTATACGAATCTCGTCCATGTCACACCGGAGATGTGGGAGACCTTCCGGCTGCCGGGGTCCGTCTGGCGACCTCGTACTACTCCGACCGGTCCGACGAACACGAGGCGATCACCAAGCGGCCCTCGCTCAGAGTCACGACCAAGAACATCGCCCGCGCGCAAGAGTTGGGTATCCCGCTTCGCGCCGACGTGATCGGGGTTCTCGGCAGGCAGCGCACCGGTCAGGCCATCACAGCCCTGGAACGGCTGGGCGTTCCTGAGATCGGTTACGACGACCTTCGGGAAGTCGGGCGCGGGGTCCGGGAGAACGGACCGGGAGTCGATCAGCTCTGCGGCAACTGCGGAGACCGGCGGGTCGCAGTCTCACCCACGGGCGAGGTGTGGCCGTGCGTGTTCTCTCGCTGGCTGCCTGTCGGTAACGTCCGGCAGACATCCCTGCCGGGTATCCTCACCGGCGAGAAGTTCGCCCAGATCGCGAGCGAACTGCGCGAGGAGTTCGGGGCGCGTGCCCGGCCATGCCGACCAGACCCGTGCAGCCCAGACTGTAGCCCCTCGTGCCAGCCACAGAATAACTGCCGCCCAGCGGACAACTGCTTGCCGAACTACCACTGCGGGCCATGCCCGCCAAAGGATAAGAACTGCAAGCCGGTAATGAACTGCGACCCCAACAAGTGCCGCCCCGACAAAAATAGGTAGGGACCGACATGGCCAGCCGACACCGCGATCCTGAGTCTGGGCAGCGCGCCTTTCTGCGCCGTATTCTCACCGAGGGCTCGAACCGCCTCGGCGTGATCCTGGCCGGGGATCCGGTGTTCGGCTGGCATGATCGAACGATCGGATCGGCCTCCCGGTCGGAGGGCGATCGGTTTTGGCTTCGTGCGACCGCCGAACACCGGGATTGGGCGCACGGCCCAGCATGGACAGGAAATCGAGACGCTGCATCAATCAGTGATGTTCCCAAACCCACATTGATTGCCCGTACTGAGTGGGACGAGGGGCCGGTGTGCATCTACGTCGAATTGATGACCTACGTGCCCGATGCGCCTTGCTCCCCCTCTCCGGAATTGGCCGTGTCCCCAGTCCTGCCTGCGTCATGGTGGACAAACCTGCGTACCGCTGTCGATGCGCTTGCCCTGCATCCCACTCCGCGAGGCGAGCATGACCCGTGGGCACTGGCCCGACGCGTTGAAGCCTTCTATGGCCGACCGCTCGATTTGCCCGAGACCCCGATTCTGCGTACTGAGCACACCGATTTGCACTGGGCCAACCTCACCCGACCTCGCCTGTGGCTGCTGGATTGGGAACACTGGGGAACTGCCCCCGCTGGATACGGTGCCGCAGTGCTCTATCTGCACAGCTTCGTGGTCCCCGCCATAGCCGCGCGGGTCCACGATGTGTTCGCCGACGTCCTCGACGCCCCGACCGGTCGTCTGGCGCAGCTGTCTGCTGCGGCGCATATTCTCGATCGTGCCGCCCGGAGTGGTGACTACCCCACCCTTGTCAGTCCGGTACGTGCGTACGCGGCCCGGCTGATCCAGCCCGCAGGAAGGCACTAGCCGTGTTGCTCACCCAGCTGACTGCCCGCAGTCTTCCACCAGGTTGGGCCGCGACGCTGCCGCCTGTTCGCCACCTGGCGGAACGAGGGCTCGCATTCGCCGCCCCTGTGTCTTTCATCGTTGGGGAGAACGGCTCCGGTAAGTCCACCATCATGGAAGCGGTCGCCGACGTTTGTGGCATCAACGCGGAGGGCGGGAAGGCCGGTACCAAGTACGCCAGTACCGGTCCCGCTACTCCATTGGGGGAGGTCCTTGACGCTGACCTCACCGCAACAGGGCTACGACTGCTTCACGGCCCCCGCCTCAAGCGGCGGGCGTTCTTCTTCCGTGCCGAAACGCTCTTCAATCTGGGGCAGAACGTGTCTGGCCGGTATGGGTTCTGGGAGGAGGACCTGACGGAGCAATCCCATGGGGAAGGGTTTTTCACCGTTCTAGAGCGGATGGTGTCGGGGCCGGGGCTCTATCTCATGGACGAGCCTGAAGCTGCCTTGTCGTTTCAGTCATGCGTGCGCCTGGTCGGTCTGATGAATCGCGTTGCCGGCGAAGGCGGGCAGATCATCTGCGCCACCCACTCGCCGATTCTCGCCAGCCTTCCGGGGGCGCAGGTCATCGAACTCGGTGACCATGGCATCCGCACCACCGACTGGGAGAAGCTCCAGGTGGTGGACCACTGGCGACGATTTCTCGCCAAGCCCGATTTCTATCTGAGGTATGTCTTGGATCAGGACTGAGTTGTTGAGCGGACGACATGCGGCCCTGCGCACCTTATGAGGTTGCTCGGGAGACTCCTGATGAACCGGCGAAAGCTTCGTCATGGCGGGTCCCCGGCATGTTCGACAACAGCCGGCCCCTCCCACAACCCAACTCGCCGCCGTAACGATGCCAACTCGGTTGCTCACCGTAGGCGGGGCGGCTGGACGATCGGCTGCCGAGGCAGCCCACGCGGATGCCTCACCAGCGGAGATCGGTGACACACGTCATCGAATGGCGCAGTGCTCGAGAACGGGCACGTGAGGAAATAGTCCCTGCGCCCCAGGTCTCACCATGGGCTGCTGGCCACCTCAACAACAGCAAACTGTACCGGTTGGTCGGTATAGTTTCCCTCGTGCCACGTCCCAGTTCGAAAGAGCGACTGCTCGACGCCGCAGCCGAGGTACTGCTGTCCAAGGGGGCCGAGGCATTGACCCTGGAAGCGGTGGCCCGGCAGGCAGGCGTGTCCAAGGGCGGCTTGTTCTACCACTTCCCCACCAAGCAGGCGCTGGTCGCCGGCATGGTAGACCGCCTGACCAAGGCCTTCGACCAGGCACTGGCCGAGGTGGGCGCCGAGCCGGGCGACTTCCTGCGCGCTTACCTGAACGCGACGATCCCCGAACACCACACCGCGGCCAACGCTCCGGCCGACCGAGTGACCGCCGCGCTGCTGGCCGCGGTGCTCGTGGACCCGGCAGGCCTTGCGCCGCTGAGAGAGCGGTTCGCTGCTTGGCAGGACAGACTGACCGACGACGGCATCGATCCGGCCGCGGCGACAGCGGTACGGCTGGCCATCGACGGTTGGTGGGCGGCCAGGCTTCTCGGACTCGGCGAACCAGACGCAGCACTGCACGAACACACCAGGCGCTACCTGATGGAGGCGATCGACCGTGCTACGCGCCACTAAAGCGTTGATGCTGCTCACGGACTTGGCGTTCGTCGTCTACTTCACCATCACCGGGCTGGGGGCGATCCCGCCCGAATGGGCGTTCGCCGACTACACCAACCCGGTGATGGCCGACTGGAACTGGTCGTTTCTCTGGATCGACCTGCTGGCCAGCGCCACCGGCCTGACCAGCCTGTACCTCCTGCGCCGAGGGTCGCGGTCGGGTCCAGGCCTGATGCTGGTCTCGCTCGTGCTCACCATGGCGTCCGGCTTGATGGCGATCGCGTTCTGGACCCTGCGCGGCGACTTCTCACTGGCCTGGTGGCTGCCGAACCTCTACCTCATGCTCTTCCCGATCCCCGCGGTCGTCTGCCTGACGCAGCCACGACCACACTTCACCGCCTCATAGGGCTACAGGCCTCAGCCGACGCGGCCTTCCGGTGCCCGCGGAGGCGAAGCGCGCACGCCGCCGATCCACCACCGTACGGCTGGGCGGTCCGGTCTTCTCCGGGATCGTGCAGGTGATACCGCTCCTGCGCAAGTAGGCGCGGCGGGAACGGGAGCCGTACGCCTTATCGGCATGGACCCTGCCGGGACCCGGGCGCGGGCGTCCCGGTCCGAGCCGGGCACACTGATCCGCTCCAGCACGGGCTGGAATCGCGCAGAATCCCCACATTACGACGGGCATCAGGCCAGCCAGGGGATCGGTCGGCAAGTACGGACGGCAAGTACGGACGGCAAGTGTGCGAACTCACGATTGGGAGAGCGTCGACCTGCCGAGACATGAAGTCCACGGTCGTGCTCTCCAAGGAAGCGTCGTAGAGCCAGACACCGCACAGATCCCAGGCCCATGGACATTCGTGTGAGCAGAACGCGGCGATCCACGGTCGGCACAACACCCGCGCCCACCCCGAATGTCAACGGCCAAGTGCTTCGGTTCTGGCCACTTTCCGGGATTCGTGCCAGACCCAGGATTCACCCGGCGTCGACGCATGAGTTCGGGAATGATGTCGTTTCCGGCGGCTCCATGCACTTGGACCAGCTGAGGCTCCTGACCTGCGCCACCACGTGTCAGAGGCTGCTATCGAATCGTTGAGGCGTGGGAGGGGCGTTTGGTCGTTTTCGCATGTGCGGGGTGCGGTGCCGTTTTGACCGCGAGGGTGTCGCGTGTCGCGCTTCCCGACCACGCCGATCAGAAGTACGGCCATGACTTGCTCCCCGCCCTTCTGGAGCCCGGAACGTACACGGTGCGATCCCAACCCTCCGGGCCGCCATGGCGAGTCTGGGACGAGGTGGGCGCGGAGGAGGCGGCAGCCCGTGGCGTGTACCTACAGGTGTACTCCCTGCCGTACGGACCCCCGGGGACCATCGGGGTCACGCCGGGCGATGTCCGCGGAACCGTCCTCATCCGAGAGCGGTGTGATGGCTGCTGCTGTGGCCTGGACGGCCGGAGCGGCGCCAACCTCGCGTGTGTGGAGTGCGGGCGTGCGGTGGCGACCCGCATCGATGACTGCGGGTACTGGCAGGTAGTGTGGCTGGATCCGCGGGCCGTACGACCTGTCTGCGTCGATGGCCCCGCTTGCACGGTGGTCGGCTGGGAGGCGCTGCGGGCGGCCTATCCGGACACGCCGCCGGTTGAGCAGCCCGGATGGTGGAGCCCGCGGTGGGAGGCAGCAGCCGCGGTGGCGTTGGCACACCTGTTGGCGTTGTCGGGCGGCAAGCGGGTTGCCGTCCCTGACGGACCGGTCGCCGAGGCTTTTCGCAAGGCACTCGACACGCTGCTCCCTGCAGGTCCGTCGGCCCGGAACCTCGTCTTGGCTGGGCCTGGCCTGTCCGGCGTGACCGCGGAAATCGCCCTGGTGCCGCGGCACCCGCAAAGCGGCGAGGTGTGGCCGTGCGGCGCGGGAGCGGTGGTGCCGCTGGCGGCTGACGTGTGGATGTACATGGCCTTCAATGACGATCGGCGGCTTACCCTCGCGGCGGCAGGAATGCCCGACATTGTCCGCCGCGACGATCCGCCGCCACGGCTGCCATGGAGGCCCTTCAGACCTGATGTGGGCGTGTTCCTCCACACGCTGGCGCGGCTGCCAGCGGCTCGTGAGCCGTGGTTGCGCGCTATCTACGACCATGTGGAAGACCGCCGATACAGCTTGCCATGCTTCTAGGCGCCAGCGAGGCTCCAGACGCAGGAGTATGTGCCACCCGATCGACCTTCGCCTTGATCGCCGTGGGTCCTGGAAGGACCAGCATCAGGCCTGTGATCAGGATCAACGGTCCCGCCGGTAAGACAGGCTTCGTGCTGCACCGATGCGTCTCGTGGAGGCCTCGACCAGTTGAGCGCCGATCCGCGGCGCCGATCAGCCGGTGAGACATCGCCTCGCCGCGTTTCTCCGGCCGGACCCGGCCCAGCGCGGCCGGCCGGAGGGGATCCGCGACAACCTCATCGCCCGCATCGCTGAGGCCGAGCAAGAAGTGTGCGTCAAACGCCCTTCAGAACACGATCAAGTGCCGCCCGGCCCGCGGGTCCCCAGTGCGGCTTGCCGCCGGGAAGACCCCGATCTCCGTTCTGCCCCATGAGCATCAGGAAGAGGCTCTTCATAGCGGCCAGCCCGCGGGCGCGCCGAATCGCCGCCTCGTCCGCGTGCCCGTACATGTCGAAGAACCGTGCGGCCGTGCCCGCGGGGAGCAGCACCCATGCGGCGGCGAGGTCCCATGCCGGATCGCCGGCGAACAGGTCACCGAAGTCGATGATGCCCGAGAGCGTTCCGTCCGAGACGACGACGTTCGCGGGATGGAGGTCGCCGTGCACCCAGACCGGCGGGCCCTCCCACGCGTTGGCCGCGACGGCGTCGTCCCAGACATCTCGGACGTCGGCCGCGATGTCGTCGAGGGCAACGGCCTGGAGGAAGTTCTCGAAGCCGACCGTGCAGTTCCTGGGGTGGGCACCGCGGTCCGTAGCGATCGGCGCCTCGGCGGGCGCCTCCACATGGAGCGCTTGGAGGAAACCCGCCAGCGTGTCGGCCGCGTGGGCGCCGCGGCTGATCGAGCCGTGGTCCAGCGGCTCGCCGGGAACCCACGTCATCACGGTCCAGTGCTTGGGGAAGCGCTCGGACGGTTCGCCGAACCGCACCGGGGTCGGCACCGGGAGCGGCAGGCGCGGGGCCAGCACGGGTAGCCACCGCCGCTCCTTGAGCTGGAGCTCCCCGGTGGGGTCCATGCGCTGCATGCGCACGGCCAACTCGTCCCCGAGGCGCCACATCTGGTTGCCCCAACCGCCCACCACCTCGCGGATGGCCAGCCCCGCAAGGTCTGGATGTTGCTCCTGCAGCAGGTCGCGGACCACGTCCGCGGTGATCTCGAGCTCGGTGTCGGTCATGCGAAGTCACAGTACTGAGGCGGCAGGCGGAGCGAGAGGTGAAACTTGCCCACCTCGACAACCTCATTGCCCGGCGCTCGGCGGCGGTCCACCGGGGTATGCCGTCCTGATCCCCTTCCCACCGAGGGAGCACCTCGGTCAGTTCGATGGCTGAGGCAGAAGTTGGATCACGCCCACCGAGGTGTCCTCGATCGGTGAGGCGTAGACGGCGCGGACCATCCAGCTGCCGGCCCCGAGCGGGACGGGGGCCTGCTCCGGCAGGCCTTCGCCGTTCGGGAACTCGACGCCCAGCTCGGCTCCGGCCGTCACGGAGTCAATGAGCACCGCTGGGCCGTCCGTTTCCCAGACGCCGCAGTCTTCCCACACGGTGGTGGGGTCGGCAAGCACCGCCTGGGCTGCGGCAATCAGATCGGCCTCGCAGTTGGCACCCAGCCAGCGAACGAACGCTCGGTGTTCCGGCAGATAGCAGCTGCTGGCGGGCTCATCCGCCAGGACAAGTCCGCAGGCGCCCTCCTCGCCGACAGCGACCACTCCCGCCAGACCCTCCACCACGCAGGCGCGGTCGTAGTCGTCCAGAACGTCCCCGTCGCCGATGACCATCCCCGACTCCGTGCAACCACGCCACTGGGCCAGCGCGGAAACGGGCACGGCTATCAGCGGGCCGCCCATCGAATCGACCCAGACAGGGAAAGGCTCGCGTGAACTGGCGGTGGTGGAGGAGAACGTTTTCACGACGCCAGTGTCCTCTCGACCACTGACAACGAGCTCCCGGCCCGGTCTCGGCGCAGGCCGGCGCGGCCCGGAGCCGACAGGCTCGATCAGCCGATCGGTGGTGCGAGGTATTCCAGCGCATAACCGTCGCCGGAGGGGGTTACGCGGGCGATGCCGGGTGAGTCGAGGTGGGCGCCGGCTACGAAGTGGTGTGGTCGGGTCAGTTGTTCGAGGAGGGCCGCTCGCGCGGCGCGGGCCTGGGACTGGTTGCCGTCGAGCTCCCAGGACACGTTCGGCTGATCGAATTGGAGC
>NZ_JBFAVX010000075.1:0-5333 GCF_040680095.1 Nonomuraea sp. NPDC052129
GATGTACGGGCGAGCCGGTCTCGCCCTGCTACGCAAACGGATACTTCTCACCATCGCCAGGAACTGAGCGTTACCACGGGAATCTTGGCAGAGCCATGACATAGGTGATGGCTGAAGGCCGGGTCCCGCTCTTTTCCGCTTCTTTCTCGACCGCATCACGCCGCTCGGTCGACAGACCCGTGGCCTCCCAGCTGCGGTAGTAGCCGTTCTTGCCGTAAAAGGGGTACTCCCCGGTATCAGGAGACTCAATGTTCGTGTCCGGGCGCAGGGCATCGGCGGGCGGGACGACGCCGTCGGCGGCGAGCCGATTCCACGCATCCAACAGGGCCATGACGCGCCTGGGGGCCGTGCTGGCCCGGCGGGCGAACTCTCCGGCACTGATGCGCCGGAAAGCGTTCAGGCCGCTGCGGGGCTGGTAGTCGATTCTCACGCCGGTGCCCTCGCCGGGCGTGACGCGCCTGGCGACCAGAAGGGCGAGCTTCCAAGGGCCTCTGCGATCCAGGGTGACGAACTCGTCGATGTCGGCTTGCAGGGCTTCCTCGCCGTCGTCGAGAGTATCCTCGGGCGAGCCGGGGTTCATGCTGTCGCCTTCTCGCGCTGCGGCCGCCGCTGCGCCGGGACGCTGACCCTGCGGATCGCGGCGATCTGACGGACCCTCTTGGTGAAGACGTCCAGCTCGTCCAGGGCGACAGAGGCGTTGGCCTTCTGCGCGAGATCCAGCTGCACTGTCTTGGGAAGGCGTTTGATGATCCGTGCCGACTGCGCGGCCAGGGCGAGCAGATCAGCGACCAGCGCGGCGCTGGGGTCGGGCTTGCCGATGGGCTGCTTCGGCGGCTTGCTGGCCGTTCTGTTCTTCGCGCTCGGCCCGCTGCTTGTCGAACTCGGCCTCCAGTTCGGCGCGGGTCACGGCATCGTCGGCGAGCAGCGCCGAGACGAGCAGGTCGCGGTTGGGGCTGTTGTTCATGTCGCTGACGTAGTCGACGACCTCCTCAGCCTCGCGAGCCTGCGGATCCATGACGATGGCCAGCGGGGGTGCCGTGCCCAGGACCGTCTGGTAGGTGGCGTGGTTGACCCGGTCGGCGCCCACCGTCCTCGCATCGTCGATCAAGCATCGGAGCTTGGCGTAGCCGGGGTCGACGGGCCGGCCGCCGATCATGCGTGTCCCTTCGCGCAAGACGCTGTAGGAGACGAAGACGCCGCAGGTCTCCAGCAGCGTGCGCAGGTCCGGCGTGACCGCCTTCGCCGTTGCTCGCCACTGCTTGGCGGTGGTCACCGACAGGCCGACCCGCTCGCAGAACTGCCCGAGGGCGTCGCCGTCGGCCCACGCGGCCGTCAGCATGTCGCCGATCGCCAGCTGGCTGACGCGGCAGGTGCTCATCAGGCGGCGGCACTCGTGAACGTCGTGTTCTGTGAAGCTCATGCGGACCCCTCAGCGAACCGGGCAGACTGACGAGCACGCAGTGTAATCAGGAAGATACGCTTCTGTTTGCCGATTGTCTGCCCAGGTGGCAGGGCCCGGGAGCGGCGCGGGGTCAGCGATCACGATTGACCTCCTTCATCAGGTCTTTCAGCGCCGTCCGGGCGGCGGTCAGATTGTCTTCGGTCTCGGTCAGCGTGGCCTTCAGCCGCGTGTTCTCCGCCAGCGCGGCGTCGCGCTCGGCGGCCAGGCGTTCGACCTGGGCCATCAGCTCGTTGATCCGCTCCGTCAGTTCCCGGCTGCCGGCCGTCTCCAGCGCCGTTCCCAGACCGCGCCGGACGGCGGCCTTGAGCTTGTCCCGCTCCGCGCGCAGCTCTTTGATCTGGGCGCGGGCCAGTTCCAGGTCGCAGGCCAGGGACGCGGCCGAGACGCTGATTCCGGTCGCGGTGGCGCGCCGGGCTGCTTTGGCCTGCCCTGCGATCGCGGTCTCGATGTGCTCGCGGACGCCCGGGGAGTAGACCAGCGAGGTCGACACCTGGGCCGCCGCCGCGACACCCCGGAAGGTGATCGGTTCCCCGCCGGACTTCAGCTCCGCCAGCGTGGCCAGCACCTTGCCGCGTTTGACCTGGCTGTCCTTGCGGCGAACCTCGCGCAGCACGTCGCCGGGGGTGCGCCCAGCACCCGGCGACCTCTGGCTCACGCGCTCTCCTGCCCGCGCCGCCCGGGCAAGCCGGGCATGCCCAGGTCGATGACACGGGCCTGCTGGGCCCGGACGATGCGCAACGCCTCGGCGGCCCCGAGCAGTTCGGCCCGTTCCTCCTCCGGCAGCGCCTCCAGCTTGTCCCGGGCGATGCCGACGATCCTTGCCATCGCCTCGATGTTGGCGTCGAAGTTTTTGATCACGTACTCGTCGACGTCCATCGCCAGCGCCCGCTCCCGATCGGCCCGCAACTGCATGACGTGCTGCTCCATCTCCGGCAGATAGGTCGCATCGGCGCGGAAGAACGTGCAGGCGGCGCACTGGAAGCGGATGGCGCAGGCGCCTCCTCCGGCTCTGACGTTGGCGGGCTCGGTGCAGCGGCCGTAGGGCACCGCCACCGACTGCGCCTCATAGGCGGTGCCCGAACGGGTCGGCCGCGCCCGCCCGGCGCGATCGAAGCCGTGACGGCCGGCTATCGCCACCGCTTCCCGCTTCCGCTTGAGGGAGACGGTGTAATACCCCGAGGTGGTATGTGTCGATCGGTGATCCATAAGGTCGCGGAGCACGTCGATCGGCACCCCGGCGTCGGCATGTCGTTGGGCGTAGGAATGGCGGAATGCGTAGGGGAAGATGAGCGAGCGCTCGAACGGCAGCGGCCGCCCGTCCGGGCCGAACTCCTCGGCCAGCAGCTGCGGGACCGCATCGGCGAAGGCCCGGATGATCGGTGAGATCTGCTCGGAGGTCAGATGCCGGACCTGCCCGAACTCTCCGGCCGGCGGGAACAGAAACCCCTCCGAACCGGACGGCAGGTCGATCGTGGCGCGGACGGCCTGCCAGGTGTGGATGGTGGTCACCGTCTCCGATGGGATCGGCAACCGGCGCCGGTTGCGCAGCCCTTTGCTGTTGTCCCAGCGCAGCTGCCAGTCCTCCCCGTCCCGCTCCAGGCAATCGACCTCCAGCTGGCCGATCTCGGCGGGGCGGCGGCCGGTGTCGCGCAGCAGCTCATAGACCGCCACCGCCATCGCGTGGACCTGCTCGGGCGAGAGCCGCCCGTGGGTGATGCCCGCGCCCAGCAGGTCGGTGTGCTCGTCCAACTGTCCGATCACCGACTCCGGGATCGCCCTGCCGATCTCGTCCTCGTTGACCTGGACCTGCTTGATGACGTGACTGGAGTGCCGGGCGAACCCGGCGGCCATGCCGTCCAGCCGCTCGGTGAGCCGGCCCCAGTCCAGCACCTTGAACCACATCGACAGCAGGCCGCCCTTGTTCTTCTGACTCATCTCCTGGCCATCGGCCCGCAGGAGGTTCTCAAAGCCCGCGACGACCGCCGTCATATCGGCGAACCCCAGCCTCGCCGGGTCCAGCCCGCCGCCGGTGCGCGCGTCCAGCGCCCGGGCGGCGGTCTGCACCGCCTTGTGTGCCCGGCGGACCTCGCTGGTCGTGGGCTTGGCCTCGCTGATCCAGGCCACCAGGATCTCCTTCAGCCAGATCTGCCGGATCATCGAGATGTCCAGATCGCCGGGCCGAGCGGTGGGCCTGCCGTGCCTGCCCCGGGCCCCGAGGTCGACCAGGTCCAAACTCGGCCGCGTGGCCGGATCCACGCTGCGGAACCGGTCGAAGGCCGCAGCCACCACCCGGAACGTCTCCCGCAACAGCGCATCGACGTTCGCCGTGACCCGGCTCGGCAGCGCCCCCAACTGGACCGCCGCGATCGCGGCGACGCGGTGGCCGGCCAGCACCGCGACCGACTGCCGGACCGCGGTCGGGTCCAGCCGCTGCCCCCGCAAATCCCGGGCGGCCAGCGCGAACAGCAGCTCCGCGCGCACCACCGGCTCCAGCGGCGCCAGGGAGAACTGGTTGACGATCAGGAACGGCGCTTGGCGATCCAGCCAGGCCGCGTCCGCCACCTCCAGGCCGTCCGCCTTCAGCCGCCGGGTGTGCAGGTCGCAGATCCCCGAGCCCGGCCGCCAATCACGCCCGCAGCCGCCGACCAGACACGCCGGAAGCGGGTCGTAGGGGGCCGCGGCGGCGACCCAGACTTCCAGCTCCTCCGCGCCGGTCCGCTTGCGCATCATGTCCTTGTGCCGCAGCGACCCGTGCGCGGCGCACAACCCCCACACCGCCCCGTCCCGCGCGCAGCCCGCCACGATGCAGGGCCTGGCCCCGCCGTCGATCACCCGGTTGCGGTCCGGGACGAAGCCGTCCCGGAACTCCTCCAGCGCCAGCCCCGACTTCCGCAACGCCTTCTCACACAGGTCACACAGGGCCTGCGTGCGCGAGATCCGATCGCAGGCCGCCACCGTGCAGCGGTAGGCGACCGTGCAGCGGTTGCCGACATCGCCGGTGAACAGCCACGTGGCCGCATCCCACTCCCCAACCCGCCAGGGGGTGGGCGTGTTCGCCGACAGCCACGCGGTCCAGATCTCGGCCCGCGCCCGGCCGGCTCGTCGTCTGGCGTTGGGAAGGCGAGCACGTTGCCCGGCCCGCTCACGAACGGGCCTGCCGTCTCTTGGCGGCCACCATCTCCACGGCCTCGCGCTTGTCGGAGTCGGTGACATGGGAGTACGGGTCCTGCGAGGTCACCGAGACGTGGCCGGCGATCTCCTGCACGACCCGGCGATCCACCCCGGCCCGCCGGAGCCTGGTGATCGACGAGTGGCGGAGCATGTGCGGTCTGGCTCGGAATCCGGCCTGTTTGGCCAGGCGGCAGAACAGCTCATAGGCCGTCCCGTACGACATGGCCTTGCCCACGGGCGCATGGAACAGGTTCACGAACACCATGTCCCCGGCGTCCCCGGCGTCCCCGGCGTCCCCGGCGATCTCGGCCCGCTCGAACTGGTAGTGCGCATAGAGCTCGATCGTGACCTCGTCCACCGGGATCGCCCGGGGCTGCCGGGCCTTGGCGAACGCCCCGTTGGCGTTGAGGCGCCGCCGGACGTGGACGTGCGGCCCCTCGTGCCGGCAGTTCAGCACCCGAGAATCGGGCAGCAGGTGCATGTCCTGTCTGCGGAGCCCGAGCGCTTCCCCTATCCGCATGCCGGTCTGCGAAAGGAGCTGGATGAGGAATTTGTCGCGGTCGTGCCTGGCCAGGCCGAGCAGCACGTCGATCTCCTCATCCGTCAGCCACTCATAGCCCGGGATCGCGACCCTGTACTTGATCGTGCGGGCCATGATCGTGCGGTGCTGGCCGTCCTCGCCCGGGTCGAACCCCGCCGG
>NZ_JBFAVX010000076.1:0-4952 GCF_040680095.1 Nonomuraea sp. NPDC052129
CTGGTTTCAAGGGTGAGAGCTGGCCCCATCTACGGGTGAGTGTTGGCCCCACTGCGTGATCGGTTGATTGCGTTCTGGTGAGTTTTGGCCCCACCCGCAGGCTTGTGGTGAGACTCTCGATGTGCCCGATGGCGAGGGGGCACGTGGTGGGTCTGAAGACCAAGGTCGAGTTGTATGCGGCGATCCGCCGAGATGCCCGGGCTGAGGGCCTGTCGATCCGCAAACTCGCAGACAAGTACGAGGTGCACCGCCGCACCGTGCGGGACGCGCTGGGCTCGGCATGGCCGTCACCGAGGAAGAAGATGCTCCCGCGCCGATCACGGCTGGACCCCTACAAGCAGGTGATCGATGAGATCCTGCGGGCTGACCTGGACGCGCCCCGTAAGCAGCGGCATACCTCTCAGCGCATCTTCGACCGACTGGTCGCCGAACACGAGATGGAAGGCGTGTCCTATTCCACGCTGTGCGAATACGTCCACGACCGGCGCCCGAAGATCCGCATTGAGGCGGGCCGGGCGGCTCCTGAGGTGTTCATCTCCCAGTCGAAACGGCCCGGAGTCGAGGCCGAGGTCGACTTCGGCGAGGTGTGGGTGAATCTGGCCGGGACGATGACCGTGTGCTACATGTTCGTGTTCCGGATGTCGTACTCGGGCAAGGCGGTGCACCGCGTGACCGCTTCCTGCGGCCAAGAAGCGTTCCTGGAAGGACACGAACACGCCTTCAACGTGCTCGGGGGCCTGCCGACGGGCCAAGTCCGCTACGACAACCTGACCTCCGCGGTGGCCCAGGTGCTTGGCTTCACCCGCGGCCGGGTGGAAAACGAGCGCTGGACCGCCTTCCGCTCGCACTACGGCCTGGAAGTTTTCTACTGCCGCCCCGGCCTGAGCGGAGCCCATGAGAAGGGCGGGGTCGAGGGCGAGGTGGGCCGATTCCGCCGCAACCACCTGGTCCCGGTCCCGGTGGTGGCCACGCTCGCGGAGCTGAATGCCACCATCGATGAGTGGGACACCGTCGATGACCAGCGGCGGATCGGCTCGCGTGCGCACACTGTGAGCGAGAGTTTCGCCATCGAGCGCCCCCTGCTGCGGCCGCTGCCCGACGATCGATTCGAGACGGGCCGCGTCTTCCATCCCCATGTGAACCGTCATTCGCTGGTCTGCGTCCGGATGAACTACTACTCGGTGCCAGTACGGCTGGTGGGCCGCAAAGTCCGGGTACTGCTACACGCCTCGGAACTGGTCATTTTCGACGGCAAGACCGAAGTCGCCCGCCACGAGCGGCTGATCGCCCGGGGTAAGCCCCGGCTGAGGCTGGATCACTATCTGGAGATTCTGCTGCGCAAACCAGGCGCGCTGGCCGGGTCAACGGCGCTGGAGCAGGCCCGCCAGCTGGGAACCTTCACCACCGTCCATGACGCCTGGTGGGCTGCGGTCCGCAAGGCCCACGGCGAGGCCGAGGGCACCCGCGCGCTGATCGAGGTGCTACTCCTCCATCGCGGCATGGCCCACCGGCACGTCGTCGACGGCATCGCCACCGCGCTGTCGGTCGGCGCATTGACCAGTGACGTCGTCGCGATCGAGGCCCGCAAGGCTGCCCACGCCGAGACCGGAATGGCCTCCGCCACTACCTCCTCGCCGACCGGCCCGGTGGGCCAACCGGCCGAGTTGCCGCCGCTGCCCTCGCTGACCGAGCGGCGCCTGGCCGCGCTCCCACCCGACAGCCGACCGCTGCCGTCGGTGGCCGCCTACGACCAGCTCCTGCGCTTTCGTCCACCCGCTACCGGCCAGGGAGATACCCCATGACGATTCACCAGCGTGGTCTCACCGAGCCGGCCGCCGAGACCGCGATCGACCAGGCCTGCAAGATGCTGCGCCTGCCCACCATGCGCAGCCAGTTCGTGGCCATCGCCGACGCCGCCGAGCGCGAACAACTCACCTACCGCGGCTTCCTCGCCGAGCTGCTGATGGGCGAGTGCGAGGACCGAGAGCGCCGCCGCTCCGAGCGGCGCATCAAAGCCGCCGGATTCCCCCGCCAAAAATGGCTGTCCGACTTCGACTTCGAGGCCAACCCCGACATCCCCGCAGCGACCATTCACACCCTGGCCAAATGCGAATGGGTCAAGAACGGGCACCCGCTGTGTCTGATCGGCGACTCCGGCACCGGCAAGTCACACCTACTCATCGCCCTGGGCACCGAGGCCGCCATGGCCGGATACCGCGTCAAGTACGTCCTGGCCGCCAAACTCGTCAACGAACTGGTCGAAGCCGCCGACGAGATGATCCTCAACAAGACCATCGCCCGCTACAGCCGCTACGAACTGCTCTGCATTGACGAACTCGGCTACATGGAACTCGACAAACGCGGCGCCCAGCTGCTCTTCCAGGTCCTGACCGAACGCGAAGAGACCGCCAGCGTCGCCATCGCCTCCAACGACAGCTTCGGCGGCTGGACCAAAACCTTCACCGAACCCCGCCTCTGCGCCGCGATCGTCGACCGGCTCACCTTCAACGGCTCCATCATCGAGACCGGCACCAGCTCCTACCGACTCGCACAGACACGCGCACGCCAGGCAAGCGGAGCCTGAGTCCCAGCCTCCGACCATCCACGCCACCCGATGCCATCGACGGCCGTGCGTTTGGTTTCGTTCGTGAGAAGTGACCGCATTTGTTCGTGAGTTCTGACCGCACTTGAGGGCTGGAACCATGATCAATGTTCGGGAGAGCCGACCGCACCAATGGGATGGAGGTCGCGGGGACAGGGGGGCTGGTTTGTCAGTGCTCGGCCCTACCATGCGGAGCATGAAACGATATGTCGACGAGGACCTGCACGGTGCAGAGTTCCGCGAGTGCGATCTGACCGGGGCACGCCTGATCGGCGTGGTCATGCAGGACGCCGTGATCGACGGGCTCATCACCAACCTCGTGGTGAACGGGGTCGAGGTCACCGAGTACGTCGAGGCAGAGCTCGACCGGCGTAATCCGGTGCGGCTGCTGATCCGCTCCGAGGACCCTGCCGATCTGCGCGAGGCAGCGCGTCAGCTCCATGCCGGCTGGGCCGCCACGATCGAGCGAATCCGTCGTACGCCCGGCATCGAGCGCCGCAGCGTGAATGACGAGTGGTCGGCTGTGCAGACGATGCGCCACCTGGTCTTCGTCCACGACTCGTGGTTCCGCCGTTGCTGCCTGGGCTCGACGGAGCTGTTCACGCCGATGGGCATCGGGACGACCGTTGAGCCCTACCGTGGAGCGCACGGGCTTGACCTCTCGCTCGATCCGTCCCTCGACGAGATCGTGAGCGTGCGTGAGGCACAGGCCGCCGAGCTTGAGGCCTGGCTCGACGGGGTCACCGCTGGGCAGCTCGCCGGGCGAGCGCCGGTGCCCGACGACGATGTCTGGCCGCCGTACGCCCGGGGCCGCTCGGTGCGGCGGTGCCTCGGCACGGTGCTCAACGAGACCTTCGAGCACCACGGCTTCTGCGTCCGCGACCTCGACCTGATCGAGGCGCAGGACGCTGAGTAGGACCGGCCACGGACTCACGCGGTACTTCTCGAGCATCCGGCGGTACTTGCCTCACATGCCTGATGCTCCGCAGGCACCTTTGATAACGGGCGGCCGCCCGGAGGTCGGCGAGCTCGTAGAGGTGCGCCGCCCTGGAGGCCGGCGATGCGGTCCATGAGTGCGGTCGAATCCCACGAACAACGACTTCGCCCAACCATGCCCGCGGTCACAGCCGACGAACAACCGCGGTCAGGTCACGCGAACGAATCGAGCGGGACGAGCCCACTGCCCAACATGACCACCGAAGCCGATCCGGGCAGCCTACTTGCCTAACATGACTGACAGCCCCTCAAACAGCTGACCAGCAAGTTCGCTTGAGAACCCAGATAACAATCGGCCTCGTAAGTGGTGGCGCGGTGCATGTCCTTCATCGCGGTCATCGCCGTTCGGGCGGCCGACATGGACCTGGCCGGGGAACCTGTGCCGCCAGCTTCTTCGGCGCCCGCAGGCAGTAGCTCTCGATGAGCAGCTCGGCGATCTCGTCCCAGTCCGCGTCCGGTTCGATCACCATGCCCACGACCTGCGGGTGCCACCTCGGTTTGTAGAACGGGTGGCCGGTGCCGACGAGCGCGGCGAGCTCGGCACCGTCGGAGCGGAAGGTCAGGACGGTGGCATCCCCGACGAACGGCGCGTCGCGGGTGTAGGCGGGCGGGTACTCGTCGCTGATGCCGAGGACGTGGGCGAAGGTCTTCTTGCGGACCAGCCAGCGGGTGCCGACCCAGGCCTGTTCCTCGTAGACGCCGGGGAGTGCGAGGCACAGCGCGCGGAGGCGGTCGAGGACGTCGTCCGGCACGTCGGGGCTGTCCGGCATCGGCGTCTCCCAAAATTGTCGGTGCTCTCGTGCATGATGCCCCGCCATGAGCCTGAACCACGTCGACATCGTCCTGGCGGCTGACCCACTTGCCTGACATGCCTTACCGATCATCAACCGCTGAACAGCCGGAACGCTCAAGACCCTGAGGCAGGCGGCGGAGACCTTCAGTGATGCATCAGCGTCAGGTGGCACTCTCGCTGACTTGATCAACACCTGAGCGAACGCCACTCGCCATGACCTTAGAGCCCGGGTGAGGCACGTGGCGGCCTCTTGGAACGCCACTCGACTGCGGCCGAGATCGGTCCACTTGCCTTACAGCGCTGCAGACCACTGACCAGCGAAGTCGCTCGAGAACCCAAGATAACCATCGAGCCGACGAAGGAGGCCCTGCGGCGCCGATCGCCCCCGGCAACCCCCCGGCCATCAGCCACAGCCAGCGATCGTCACGGGCTCAACCCGCCATCAAGGCCTCAGCTATGCCTCGGGTGGGGCCAAAACTCACCCGTGATCAAGACCCCCAAGATCGCTAAATGGGGCCAAAACTCGCCGGTAGGTGGAGCCAGCTCTCACCCCTGAAATCA
>NZ_JBFAVX010000077.1:0-4950 GCF_040680095.1 Nonomuraea sp. NPDC052129
ACCCGCTCGACATAGTCGTCAATGGCGATCTTGGCGAGCAGCGACGGCTCGGTCGCCAGCGCCTCAAGATCCTGCGGCGCCTGGTACCCACGGGGAAAGAACGCCTCGCCGCCATGTCCCGGAAGATCGACGGCCACGCTCCGGTGCCCACGCAGGTTGAGTTCGGTGACCAGCCCGGATGCCAGGGCGGATGAGGAGTTGGTGCCGTGGACGAACACCAGGGTCGGCGGGCGCCGATCAACGTTGGCCGCTGCTTCGTGGTTCATCTGTTCTTCCCTTGCATTTGTCGGTATTTGTCGAGTGCCGCAAGTCGGCGGCGTTGTCGTACGTCGGCCGTCAGCGGCTCGGCGGGCGCCACATCGGCCACAGGAGCGGGCTGTCGGCCACGCGAAGCGGTTCGCCGAGATTCTTGAATCCGTACCGCAGATAGAGGGCCCGGCTCCGGGGCGAACTCGCCTCCAGATAAGTGCCGAGCCCGTCGGCGTCCGCCCGTGCCAGCCGGTGCCGCAGCATCGCCGAGCCCAGCCCGGCCCCCCGCCGCTCGCCGACCACCCCTATGCACGGCAGGTAGAGGTGCGGTTCGTGAGTGGGGTGCCGCTCATCCAGAGCCTCACTCAGAGCCCGGGACCGCGCGCCGCTCTCACTGAAGACCGCGTCCGGGCCTGTCTCTGGTGCATCCGGACGCCCCTCAGAGACCGGATGCTCCCCAGCGAGCGTCTGGCCGCCGCCAACGTCAGCCACACCGACGCCCCCTCACGACGGCCGACCAGGTATGCCTCCCCGGCGGGATGGCTGAGCAAGGAGCGGTAGAAGCGCGGCTGCAGCCGACCCCTCTCGCCCGCCTCAGGGAAGGCCCAGCAGGCGACGGGATCGGTCATGAACGCCACGGCGAGGACGTCCAACACCGCCTGATGGTCTTCGACATCCGCCCGCCGCACGGATGCGTACGCCGTATCAAGTGCCATGCGCACACGGTATCGACACCGCCCGCCATATGCGCTCTATCCGGCCATTTAGCGAAAACAAGTGCACTAGTCCTGCCAGGTATTGAACTAGTACATATCCGACCTCACCACCAAGAGATCGGGAGCTCCAACCCGAACACGGTCAGGAGGATCCGCCACCCAGCCCCTGAGGCCGCTCCCACACGTCACGGCCGTTGCGCCAAAGCTCGGAAGCATGCTGCGCGAGCCGGTCGAACAGGCCGTCGTCCTGATGGCGCCGCAAGTGCAGCATCGGCGAGTCGTGCCCGACGAGCTTGGCCAGGTGCGGGGTGACGAGCATCTCGGAGTCGAAGCGGAACACGCTCATGGCGAGGTGCTCATCGCCGTACCGGGCCTCCACCCCCGCGACGTCCCGCAGTCGCTCGATCTCGGACAGAGTGATCCGGATGCGGGTCGAGACGGTCAGCGGAGCATTCTCCGCCTCCTCACGACGGCGGGTCACATCGCTGTCCGGGTCTCCGACCACGAACCAGACCTTGCATCCCTGCTGGGCTTTCCGCTCAAGGAGCGTTGCGAGATTGGGGTGTTCGAGCCACAAGAAGTAGTTGGTGTAGTCGGCGAACACGATCTCGCTGCCCGCGGAGTTGATCAGATTGCACCAGATCGACTTAGGGCACACGGAACGATACGGATAGACGGTCAGGACTTCGCGATCCGGCCCAGTTTTGAGGGTGTTGCGAAGAGCGTCTGGCCATAGCACGGATGTCTCAGCTCCTAGTGCCTCTCCGACGGACCACTGGCGTCGGAGGCGTGGAAAGCGAGTTCGTCCTGCAACCAGCGTTGGCCACGGTGCACCTCGGGGGACTGAGGACGTCGGGGACGTTTTGACGGTAACGCCGGAAGGTCCTGGACGTCTCGATAACGCGATGTGCACGGCACGTGACGCACGGGCAACTATGGCGACGGTAAGACCCGAGTGGCCACCACGACGTCGTGCAGGACGGCCCGGTCGCGGCGCACCAGCAGGGAGCGCGAGCGACACCCGGGCTGCTCAGCTTGGTGGCCGGCGTCTCCGGAGGATGACGTCCTGGCCATAATCGGACTCCGCCCCCGCGGTCCCAACCGCCCACAGCTGGGACGTCCCGGGGATCGCCGTCACCGCCAGGCGGTCCAGCCTACGGGCGTAGGCGTACTCTCGAGCCCATGCCCGGCCATTGAAGTGCAGGGCCACCATCGCATCGCCCCTATCGGGCCCAATCGCCCACACGTCATCGGGCCCGAACGCGGTGACGCTCCCAAGCGGTCCGGCCCCACCGGGCACGATCTCCCGCCGCCACGAGGACCCGTCCCAGTGCATGACGAGCGGCTCCGACTGCTCGATGTCCTCCTCCACGGCCTGGCAGCCGAACAACGGCGCCTCCTCGCCACCGATCCCGCCCACGGCCCACACGTCGTCCTCCGAAATCTGCCACACCTGGCTGAGGTAGCCTCCCGGCACGTCCGGGACCGTCATCTCGGCGTATCCCGTACCCGGGCTCGCATGCCAGACCGCGGGCCTGATGGCGGAGCAGCCATCGCGCAAGGCGGCGCCGACCACCCACACCTGGTCGCGCCTGGCGGTCACCGCGGCGAAGCGGCCCGAGACGACAGCACGCTTCCCGAACCTCCCGCCGGCCCACTCGACGGCGAAGGAGGTATCGCCCTCCTCACCGATCAGCACCGCCCGTCCCCTGTCGATGGACACGTCGGTGAACGTCTGATCCTCCTGCAGCCCGGACGGCTGCGGGTACGACCAGCGCTGCCCATCCCAGTGGGCTGTGTCTCCTTCGCCCACGATCCAGATGTCGTCGGCTCCGTCGACGTCGAACCCGCTCACGTAGAACTCCCGGCTACTCGGTGTGGCCTTCTTCCATGCTGACCCGTCCCATCGCTCGACGATCGGATTCCCTGCTCGATCCTCCGCGCCGTCCTCGTAACCCACCGCCCACGCCCGCCGGGGGCCGTCAGCCACCACGTCGACCAGCCCCGCGCTCGCCGAGAGCTTCGGCCCCTCGATCACGCCCCACTGCTCGGAACGCGTAACCACTTCCCCGGCGCCCGTGCTCTTGGCGGCCGAGGGAGTCGCGATCGGAGGACTCGATCGAACGGCTCCCTGCCCCGAGCACCCGGCGGCCACGCCCAGGCATACCACGACGAACGTCGCAATCCGTTTGATCTCCACAAGAGCGCATTATGACCGCGCGCCAAAAAGAAACGCCGGGGAAACACGCTTCCATGTTGTGTGGCCTCACAACCGCTGTGATCATCTCGGCGGTGCGACTCGTCGAGCACGACATGAGGACTCTGACATGACCCCTCCTGCCGATTCCCATTCCCCCGACCGGCGCGCGTTCCTGCGGCGAGCAGGCCTGGCCGTGGCCGCGGGCGCGAGCCTCCCCCTACTGGATTCCGCCCCGAGCCCGGCGTTCGCCTCCGCGGACGACCCTGATCAGCTGTTCAAGGAGGGCAGGTTCACCGCGGCCGAGCGCGGCTATCGGCGGCTCCTACGCGAGGATCCGCGGAACGCGCAAGCCTACGCCCAGGTCGGATACATCGCCTTGCTGTCCAACCGCTTCGGCGACGCGGAGCAGCACCTGTCCAAGGCCGTCGCCCTGCAGCCCGGCGACGTCGCCTCGGCGCAGCGGCTGGCCGAGTGCTTCGCCCGGCAAGATCAGCTCGCCCGTGCGATACCGCTGCTCCAGAGCACGAACCGCCCTCGCGACAAGGCGTACGCCGACCTCTACTCCCACATCAGCGGCACACCGTGGCAGATTCACGGGGCGCAGAGCGCGCACGTGCCCTTCGTCACCCTGGATCCCGTTCCTGCCGTCGAAGCCATCCTGAACGGGGGGAAACCCGGGAAGTTCTGGCTCGACACCTACGCAACGCTCGATCTGTCGCGCGAGGTGGCGGAAGAGGCGGGTCTGCGCGCAGTGGCCACCCACTCAGGAGGGGTCGCCAACAATCAACCGATCACCATTTGGCTCGGCGTCCTGGACTCGTTCAAGATCGGTAACATCGAGATCCGCAACCTTCCGGTGCAATGGAGCGACGCGCGGCGGCCGTCGCTGCCCGACGGGTCACCGGCGGCGGGCGCGTTCGGAACGACGATCTTCTACCACTTCCTGACCACGATGAACTACGCCGGCCGGGCCCTGATCCTGCGGCGCAAGACCAAAGGCGCACCGCGAGCACGCGCCACCGACCGGCTCCCGCTGTGGCTGGCCGGCGACCACTACCCGTGCACGCTGGGCAGCCTGGGCGACTACGGACCACGGATGGTCACCGTCGACACCGGCGGCATCGGCAGCGGTCTCGACACCACGGTGGAGATCGCCGAACGGGTGGGCATCAAGGTGGACTACGACCATCCCATCGAACAGCCCGGAACCAAGCTCTATCCGATCACGGCCGAGCGGATCAGCCTGAGCGGAGCGGTCGGGCGCAGGGTGCGCGGTCACGCGGCCGAGAAGGTCTTTCCCGGCTTCCCTGGCCCAGGCCAGTCCGCGCAGTTCGGCTTCGACCTGATCGCCAACTTCACCCACGAATTCTTCAAGCCCTTCGCCATCACCTTCGACTACACCGACATGCGCCTTCACATCACGCGCGGCTGAGTCCTGCCGACGGCGGCGCTGCTCTGGTCGGAAGTGAGGATCTTGCGGGTGTACGGGGGCACAGCGGACGGGCGTGAGGCGGAAGGAAAACGATCTCGCCTTCGCCTCCTCGGTCCGCCGGAACGCCTCGAGGAAGGCCACGGCGACGCCCGCCGCCCCGTGCGAGAGGCCGGTGAGATCGTGCTGGTTGCGCAGGCCGGAGTCCCGGCGCACCGTGAACGGCGTTTCCAACCAGTTCCATGCCGCATGGCCGGGAACCCCGGGGTGAGGTCAGCGGCTGGCGAGCTCGGCGAAGATGTCCACCAGTTCAGGTCGGTCGAACGGCCCGAAATGGGGTGCCGCGATGCTTCGTA
>NZ_JBFAVX010000078.1:0-4604 GCF_040680095.1 Nonomuraea sp. NPDC052129
ACGTCGAACGCGCTGCCTCGACGGCTGGGTGT
Source organism: Nonomuraea sp. NPDC052129 (assembly GCF_040680095.1). NCBI lineage: Bacteria > Bacillati > Actinomycetota > Actinomycetes > Streptosporangiales > Streptosporangiaceae > Nonomuraea > Nonomuraea sp. NPDC052129. Next base: position 33 of record NZ_JBFAVX010000078.1, read on the forward strand.
GTGGACTCCAGCAAACCGATACAAGCCCGGCACCATCCACCTTCCCCTGCCGGTGGTCTCGGAAGGTGATGGCGGAGGCATTCGACACGGTTCCAACGGGTGCCTTGAACTGTCGTCGCTTCGGCTGAATCCGTGCGGGCTGGCGGCTGCAAGCGCTGCATGGGCCGGCCGTCTCCACGAATAGTTGCCAGGCGTTCAGATCCTTGCACGGCAGGAACTCGCATGTTCCTCACGCGGTGTTGCTGTACACGCTGTGCGAACAACTAGAAGACGGGATGCCCGACCCCGGCGTGAGTCGCCGGCCGGAATCGTCAGAAACGGTAGTGCGCGACCGTGGTGCCCAGCCTGGAGAAGGCCGCGCTGAGCGCCGACAGGCGGGTCCACAGGCGCAGGGCCGTCGGGAACTGGTCGACCTCGGGCTCCCGGGTGAGCAGGATGTGCCGGATCAGGGTCAGTCGCGGGTTCCACCGTACGGGGTCGAGGCGGTCGAAGCCGGGGGACTTGAAGAGGGGGACCAGGAACCGGCTGCCGGAGTAGTGTCTCGCGGCCCAGACGGTGAATCGGGTGTAGACGTTGAACGCGATCTCCCCACTGGGAAAATGGCTGGTGAGACGGTCCAGCAGCGTGATCATCTCTTCCTGGGAGAGGAAGGGCAGCACGCCGTCGGCGACGATCACGGCGGGACGGTCGGCGGGCAGCGCCTCCAGCCAGCCGGGCTCGGTCAGGTCCGCGCCGATGGTGTGCGTGTGCGGCCGCTCCGGGATGATCCGGTGCCGGGCGTCCACGACCTCGGGAAAGTCGACGTCGTACCAGTCCGCTGTCGATGGAGGGTCGATGCGGAGGGCTCGGGTGTCGAGGCCGGCTCCCAGGTCGATGCCGATCGCGTCGGGGTGGCGGGCGATGAACCGCTGCGCGATCTCGTCCAGTTTCTTGGCGCGCTGGGCGACGTCGATGGCCGAGGCCGCGCTCCAGCGGAGTTTGCGGTGGTCGTAGCCGGTCTTGTGGATGATCTCGTAGGCCATGCGGTCGCCGAGTATGGGGCTTGGCAGGCGGCTGTCGAGCGCCCGGCCGCACAGCGTCACCCACAGGGTTTCCTGCAGCGGGGTCAGTGTAGGAAGGGTCACTCCCATGATGTCCTCCAGGCTCAGATGGTGGGCATGTCGCGTCGGGTGAATCCGGCCAGGCCGGCCGCGACGAGGGCCGCCGCGACGGCGGTCATGACGATCAGTGGGGTGGCCGTCATGACCCCGCCGGGAAGTTTCGGTACGTGCTCGAAGACCGACAGGTCGATGACCCACTGGTCGAGCTGCAACTCCAGGCCGACCCAGCCGAACAACATGCTCACCATGGCCACCGCGAACGTGCCGGCGACCAGCCGAGGCAGCAGCCCGAACAGCGCGAACGCGACCCCGGTGAACACCCACACCACAGGGAGTTGCACGAGAGCGGCGGCTAGGAGGCGGGACAGCTCACGGGCGACGTCGCCGGTGTTGAGTCCGTGCGCCAGACCGGCGGCCGTCCCGAAGGCGATCAACCCGAGCGCCGGGCCGAGCAGTATGAACGCGAAGTGGCTGCCCGCCCAGCGCAGCCGGCGCACCGGGGTGGCCAGCAGGGGCTCGGCCCGCCCGTCGCGCTCTTCGTTCCTGAGCAGCAGCGCGGCCTGGATGGCGAAGCAGGCGCTGACCAGGCCGAGCATGGTCATCATGGGGGCGAGGAACTGGTCGACGAGCGTGCCGGGACCGCCGAGCCGGGCCAGCGCCTCTCGGGCCGCGGCGCCGCCGTTGTCCATCAGCGTCCCAAGGCTCGCCGACATCGCGCCGACCACGAGCCCGACCACGGCGAGTCCGGCGAGCCTGCTGATCAGCGGCCCGCGGTGCAGCCGCCAGGCCAGCGCCAGCGGGCTGCGCAGGCGGGGTCCGGCGGCGGCCGGGCCCAGGCGGGCCTGGAACATGCCGGCGCCGAGGTCGCGCCGCTCCGACAGCGCCACGGCCAGCACGATCAGCGCCAGCACGGCGCCGGCCGCGAGCGCGAGCACCCACCAGCGTTCGCCGCTGTAGGGCCGCAGCGCCTCCGCCCAGCCGAGCGGCGTCATCCAGGACACCCAGGCAGGCCCGTCACCGGACTGCGCGGCGACGTCGCCGACGCCGCGCAGCAGGATCGCGGCGCCGAGCGTGCTGATCCCGATGACGCGCGCGCCGCCCGCGCCAGTCGTGAGCTGCGCCGTCACCGCGCCGATCGAGGCGAACGCGCAGGCGGCCACCGTGAACCCGAGTCCGAGCGCCAGGGAGCCGGCGGCGGGCAGGCCCTGGCCGATCAGCGCCAGCGCCGAGGCCACGCCCAGGACGAGGGCGGCCCCGCAGGTGACGATCAGAGTGGCGGCCAGGTTCGCGTGCCGCGCCACCGCGGTCGCCCCGACCAGTTCGCGCCGCCCGGCCTCTTCTTCCGTACGCGTGTGCCGGATGACCGTGAGCAGCGCGAACAGCGCGACCATGAACGTCACGAACCCCGACCGCCAGGCGACGAGCTCGCCGAGGCTGGAGCCGTTCAGCACGCCGTAGGCGATGGTGAAGGCCCTGGTGTGGACGCTGGTCTCGTAGTAGTGCTGACGGGCCTCGGCCGTGGGGTACGCGCCGGTGAACGCGCCGACGAACACCACCGGGATCATGCAGATGAAGGCCACCCACAGCGGCAGCAGCACACGATCGCGCCGCAGCACCACGCGGATGAGCTTTCCCGTGCCGGCGAACGCGTTCATCGTCCTGCCTCCGCGTGCCGGCCCTTGACGTTCGCGGTCGCGCGGTCGTAGTGCCGCAGGAACAGCTCCTCCAGCGTCGGAGGCTGGCTGACCAGGCTGCGCACGCCGGCCTGGGTGAGGTGGCGAAGTGCGAGGTCCAGCGCGGCGGCGTCGACGCTGAAGCGTACCCGGCCGCCGTCGGCGCGCAGGCCGTGCACACCCGGCAGGCCGGCCAGCCCGTCCGGTGGGGCGGCCAGTTCGGCGTCGATGGAGGTGCGGGTGAGGTGCCGCAGCTCGGCCATGGTGCCGGTTTCGACGGTACGGCCGTCGCGGATGATCGTGACGCGGTCGCACAGCGCCTCGACCTCGGAGAGGATGTGGCTGGACAGCAGCACCGTACGGTCACCCGCGCGCCGCACTTCCTGGACCGTTTGCCGGAAGACCTCCTCCATCAGCGGGTCCAGGCCGGAGGTGGGCTCGTCGAGGATGAGCAGCTCGGCGTCGGAGGCCAGAGCCGCGACCAGGGCCACCTTCTGGCGGTTGCCCTTGGAGTAGGTGCGGCCCTTCTTGCGCGGGTCGAGGTCGAAGCGCTCAATCAGCTCGTCCCGGCGCCGCCGGTCAAGCCCGCCGCGCAGCCGGCCGAGCAGGTCGATGGCCTCACCGCCGGACAGGCCGGGCCACAGGGTGACGTCGCCGGGCACGTAGGCCAGGCGGCGGTGCAGCTCAGCGGTCTGTGTCCAGGGGTCGCCGCCGAGCAGCCGGGCGGCGCCCGCGTCGGGGCGCATCAGGCCCAGCAGGATCCGGATCGTGGTGCTCTTGCCCGCGCCGTTGGGCCCGAGGAAGCCGTGCACCTCGCCGGTCCGTACGACGAGGTCGAGGCCGTTCAGTGCCCGTGCCGGGCCGAACGACTTGACCAATCCGGCCATGGAAATGGCATCAGTCTCAGTCATCATGGATGTCCTTGTGTGGTGATGGGGAGAGGGCTAGAGATCGTCTCCCTGATGGGCCTCCCAGGCGGTCTGGGCGGCTTTGAGCATGGTGTCGTCGGCGTACAAGCCGTGGGTGTAGATCTCGAGCATGGGCAGCCCGATGCGCCGCAGCACGTCGGGGCCCATCCGCTCGAAGCCGAGCGCGCGGGTCAGGGGCAGCGCCATGGTCAGCGTGGCCAGGCTCACCAGCACGGTGAGCACGGCCAGCGCCCGCACGTCGGAGGACTGGCGCATCGAGCCGCCGGCGATCCCGTCCCGGAAGAGCTGCTCGGTCTCCTCCACCAGCGTGTTGACGAACGTGGTGGCCGCGGAGGAGTCCTCCTCGATCGCGCGCACCATGTACTGCACATGGAGGCGGTACTCCTCCGAGCCCGACAGGTATTCCTGGGACAGATCCCGCACGCCGACCAGGTCAGCCGCAGTCCGGGCCCTCCTCACCAGGATCTGCAGGACGTGCTCGTCGCAGACGCTCCGCAGGTTGTCCTTGCTGCCGAAGTGCCGGATGACCAGGGCGGCGCTCACCCCCGCGGTGGCCGCGATGGCGCGCAGGTTCGTCTTCTGGAAGCCGTCGCCGGCGAAGTGCGCGATGGCGGCGTTACGGATCTTGGCCTGGGCGGTCAGATCCGCCGAAGGTGATGAACACACGTTTACTATAGTAAACATATGTTCATCGCTATGGCAACCGGGGTCAGAACGGTCCGCGGAGATCTCCCGGGGCAGCGTGCAGAGGGCCGTGCGCTTGCCAGGCAGCAGGTTCGGCATTCTGTTGCGCAGCGCGCCGCGGACAGTGTCGGCCAGCACGTGTCCTGGCCGGCCCATGGAGGCGTAGCTGACCAGCACGCCGCCCGG
>NZ_JBFAVX010000079.1:0-2758 GCF_040680095.1 Nonomuraea sp. NPDC052129
TGCTCGCTCGACTGAAATTGTTTACGTCAAATGGAAGCCGGGTAATTTGGGAATTCCGAGTTATTGCTCAGCGAGATGGTCGTGAAGGTCGGCGTGACGGAACTGGTAAACTGGGCCTACGGTCCTCAGCAGCCCCACTCGATAGGCGTCTTCAAGAAATTCCATGACGCGCCACGGCAGGTTTCCTGTGATCGCAAGCGTGCTAACTGAGATGCTGCAAGCAAGCCATGCGTGATGTTTTCCATTTTCAATAGATGTTGTGGCCTTGGTTCCTAGTCCGCCTATTGTTCCACCCAGAAGGCCGCTAGCGAGCCCGCATCCAAGGCCTCCAAGCATACTGCTCAGTAGGTCTCCAGTGAGTCCGAATCTTAGAGCGGCTCCAAGCCCGCTCGCAAGACCAATGACGAGTCCACTGACAAGCCCGATAGTAATTCTTAAAACAGTAAGCGCTCGATCTGACCTCCATCCCGACATTGGTGTGCTTACTATCATGATAGTGGGCTGTTCGGCCCAGTTGATGAATCCGATAGAGAAAGTGCCCATGATTAGGACGATAAATCCAAGCAGGACGCCGGTTATCAAGCCGCCCGCTATAGAGCCTCCGAGGCCGAAGACTAAGCCACCTATCAGTCCGTAGCTAAAGTAGTTTTTTATCATGCGAAAAAGCAGAGTTGTGCGTCCGCGTAAGCGAAAGCGGGCATAGCCGGGGACTTCGCTATGCCACAATCCGGAGCGCAGACCTCCCAAGAGCCCAAACGTGAACCCGGCCATCAGGGAAACTATGAGTCCAATCTTGGGGCCGAATACAAGCCCGAATGTCAGACCGGTTGAAAGGCCGGCAACCGAGCCTGCCACAAGCCCTGCTACCAAGCCGGACGCAAGTCTCGTAATAGGGAGAAGGCGGGAAGGAGTTGTGCGCGCGATATGCCACCAGGGGATGTCTCGGCCATTTTTAGGATGGAACTGGTGAGCTAGATAGATCAAGTACCGACGCACCAGCTGGGGGTTAAGTTGGCGACGAGGTCGGAAGTGGTCGGCTGGATCGCGGCTAGGCGGGCGCGAGGCAATCAAAGCAGGAATGAGGTGATCTAGAAGATGCGTGCGCAGTGTAGACGCATCACTACCTAGTGGGCCTGCCAGCGATGCGGGATTGCTGCCTGGGGTGAGGTATACGGTACGAATCAGCCACAAGCCTAACGGCGTGGAGGCAAGCTCGTTTAGCCCAGGATTGGCGCGAGCGCGAAGTGCTGCCAAAACTTCTTCCCACGCCTGCGAAAGGCTTTGGGGTAAGCAAGACCTAAGATAGGAAGCAGCAGCCTCGGGAGGAAGTGGTTGGGCAGTTATAACGGCGGCGGCGTTTAGTGGCCGCCCAGCCTGAGTGACGGCTGAAGTAAATTCATCGACCCGGCTGGTGAGAATAAGCTGGTCGGCGGCGGCTAGAGATTTGTTCAGAGCTTCGATAGCCCGAACGCGGGCCTCGGCTGGGAGCTCATCCAAGCCGTCTAAAATCGGCAGAATATAGCCGGCCGATACCAACCTAGATGCGAGATCTAATTTGGATCCTGAAGAGGCGAGTGCGGGGTAATCCTCCCGTAGGCGCATTACGAGCCAGTCATGCAGCTGCGAATGATGACGAGTGTCCCATCCACTGATTGGAAATAATACTGGAATGGGCGCTATCTTTTGCTCACCAACATTCGCCTGATAGAAGTCGCATGAATCGATCAGCTCTAGTAGCAACTGCACGGCTAGGGTAGTCTTCCCCGTGCCTGGCGCACCTGTTATCACCAGACGTCGCCGCTCTAACGCACGAAATCTGCTTGCCAAAGCGGCGATGTCGTCACTACGTCCGGTAAGAGTACGCTTTCTTCCAGTAATTAGGCGAAGGTCGCCCATAAGGATCGGATTGGTGCTCAACTGCCAGGCGACCGGTATTGGCTGGGGATCGTCTAGCGCTCGATGACGCGCTTCTGACGTCCACTGTTGTTTCAATAGCTTGGCCAATGATTGTCCGGCGGCGTGTAAATCGTCTGGATCCACGATTGGCGGAGACATTGAATTGATTCGGGGACTTCTAAGCCATGCGACTATGGCCGCCGCTGTCATGCTAGCCGCTATGGCGACGGCTGCCAAATCGGCGATATTAACCTCAGCGTCAATATCAAGTGCTCGAGCGACTATGAGCACAAAGATGACCAAGGATGCAATCGCTATCGTGGCACAGATTGTCCGCCGCCAGGATCGGGCTCCATTCACGCCAATATACTGACGCACTGGACGCCGCACGGCAGCGGGTATATATAATCGTGACTTTGCTGCCTTGACAGGCGATTACACGGGCTGAATTCGTAGAGTGATCTTTTTCCATCGTGACGGCACTGGTCAGGATGGGTTGGCGGAGAGCGGTGGCGGATGAGGGGAGGCTCCCGATAAGACAGCAGTCGACCAAGATCCGATGCCCCGACCAGGAGTTTCGTTGCTGTCTTACCGTGCCTCGATTCCACTGTCCAACCACATCCTGATCCGCCTGGCCGAGCTCGTCCGCATCCGGCGTGCCGAACGCCGTTCCCGATGGCGAAAGTTAGACCCGGCCCGGCAAGCCCTGCTGGTCCTGGCCCACCTGCGCAATGGCGATACCTATGCCCGCCTGGCCGGCGGCTTTGCCATCGGCACCACCACGGCCTGGCGCTCCATCCGCGAAGCCGTCGATCTCCTGGCCGCGCTGGCCAACGACGTGCACGCCGCCGTCGAGCGAGCG
>NZ_JBFAVX010000080.1:0-2505 GCF_040680095.1 Nonomuraea sp. NPDC052129
GCAGGGCCAGGCTGCGTGCCGGGTCGCCCTTGCCGGAGTACTCGATGGTCACCTTCGTACGGTACACCGTACGGTTGCCGGAATTGAATCGTATGCTGTACGGTACGGCGTACGGAATTCTAGGAGGCGTTATGGCGGCGGTGCTCGCACAGGGCCTGCGCAAGGCGTACGGCAAGAAGAGGGCCCTTGACGGCTTCGACCTGGAGGTGGCCGAGGGCACGGTCTGCGGGCTGCTCGGCCCGAACGGCGCGGGCAAGACCACGGCCGTCAGGATCCTCACCACGCTCCTGCGCCCGGACGGCGGCCGCGCGGAGGTGGCCGGGTTCGACGTGGCGGCCCGCCCCCGGCTGGTACGGCGGAGCATCGGCCTCGTCGGCCAGCACGCGGCGGTGGACGAGGTGCTGACCGGCAGGCAGAACCTGGAGCTGTTCGGCCGCCTCTACCACCTGGACGCCGGCGCGGCCAGGAGACGGGCCGCCGAACTGCTGGACGCGTTCGGCCTGGAGCATCCGGGCCCCGTCAAGGAGTACTCGGGCGGTATGCGGCGCCGGCTCGACCTGGCGGCCGGCATGATCCTCTCCCCGCCCGTGCTCTTCCTCGACGAGCCAACCACGGGGCTCGACCCGCGCAGCCGCGGCGAGGTGTGGAAGGCGGTGCGCGCCCTCGTCGCCACCGGCACCACGGTGCTGCTCACCACCCAATACCTGGAGGAGGCCGATCAGCTCGCGGACCGCGTCTCGGTCATCGACACCGGAAGGGTCGTCGCCGAGGGCACGCCGGGCGAGCTCAAGTCCAAGCTCGGCGGCGACCGGCTCGACGTGGTCGTCAGGGACGCGGGGCGGCTGGCCGAGGCCGCCGGCATCGTCGGCCGGGTGGCCGCCGGGCCCGCCGAGATCGACGAGGAGACCCGTCATGTGAGCGCACCGGTGAGCGAGCGGGTTCAGGCGCTCACGGCGGTCCTGACGGCGTTCTCGGCCGCGGGCATCGAGGCCGAGGACGTCGCGCTGCGCAGGCCGACACTCGACGAGGTCTTCCTGAGCCTCACCACCGCCTGAAACCCCTCACCGTTGCGGGAAACCCGACGGACCGCATCGCCGAGTGAACGCCTCGGACCTCAATCGACCTTAGGAGCTCCGACATGACCGCAGTAGCTTCCGACCTGACCGCGACCGCTGTGGACCCGCCGCTCACCCGGCTGCGCTGGGCGCTGGCCGACGGGTGGTCGGTCGCGCGGCGTGACCTGATCCACTGGATCGCCCAGCCCATGACGATCGTGTTCGGGGTCGCGTTCCCCGTGGTGATCACCCTCGCGTTCGGCTACCTGTTCGGCGGCGCCGTGGATGTGCCGGAGGGAGCCGACTACTTCGCCTTCCTCATGCCCGGCATGTACGGCATGACGATGCTGTTCGGACTCGGTGCCACCATGGTCGCGATCACTACGGACCTCTCCCGTGGCGTGACCGACCGATTCCGGTCCATGCCGATGGCCCCCTCGGCCGTCCTCATCGGCCGGGCCCTCGCCGACCTGCTCAACTCGGTGCTGGTCCTGGCGGGCCTGCTGGCCTGCGGCTTCGCGGTGGGCTGGCGCCCGGCGAGCCTCGGCGGGGCGCTCGGGGCCGTGGGACTGCTCCTGCTGCTGCGCTTCGCCCTGCTGTGGGTGGGGATGTACATCGGCCTGGTGACCAAGGACCCGGGGGCGGTGACGGTCATCCAGACGCTGGAGTTTCCGATCGGGTTCCTCTCGAACGCCTTCGTCGCCCCGGCCACCATGCCGGGCTGGCTGGGCGCCGTCTCCGAGTGGAACCCGCTGTCGTCGACCGTCGCGGCGGCCAGGGAACTGTTCGGCAATCCCGGCTGGGGCGGCGACTCGTGGGTCGCCCAGCACGCGGTGACGATGGCGATCGTCTGGCCGCTGGCGATCACCGCCGTCTTCTTCGTCCTGTCGGTCCGCCTCTACCAGCGCCTGGACCGGTAGCGCGGTAGCCACCATGGTTCCCCGGGTGTTTCGTCACACGAGTGACGGTCCGTCGGGGCTGGGGTCCCTTTTGAGGGACACCCCCTTCGGGGGAGAGGAAGAACAATACGGAAATCACGGAGTGTGGCGGTAGAACTCGACGGGTTCGGGTGGCAGGGGCGTGTTGCCGAGTACGAGGTCGGCCGCCTTCTCGGCCAGCATCATCATCGGCGCGTAGATGTTGCCGTTCGTGACGTAGGGCATGGCCGAGGCGTCCACCACGCGCAGCCCGTCCAGGCCGTGCACGCGCATGGGTAGAGCGCCCAGTTCTCCTTGGCGATGAGCGTCAGCCTGGCCCGCCAGTCGCCGGGCGATTCCTCCGGCCCGGCTGTCTCGCCGTAGCCCGTCTGGCCGTAGCCCGTCTGGCCGTACACGGTGTCGAGCATGACGTCGAGTAGTTCCGGCTTGCCTGGCACGTACGTGTAGAGCGACATCGTGCCGACGCCCAGCCGCTCGGCGACGCGGCGCATCGACAGCGCCTGGAGGCCCTC
>NZ_JBFAVX010000081.1:0-2253 GCF_040680095.1 Nonomuraea sp. NPDC052129
CAGATCCCGGGCGACAGGCCCGTGGTGGTCGTCGCCGACGGCCTGTTCGGGTTTCTCAGCGAAGACGAGGTGCGACAGGTCTTCCGGCAGATCATGGACCACTTCCCGCGAGGGGAGTTCGTCTTCAACAACATTTCGTCGACGATCAAGAAACGGCACCAGAAGCGGCCGTCGGCGCTCTTCACGAAGTTCGGCATCGAAGAGAAATGGGCACTCGACGACGCGCGGGGAGCCGAGAAGCTCGATGACCGCCTGCTCTTCGTGGACAAGGAGAACCAGCTGGACACACCCCTGCTCGCACTCACTCCGCTCTACTACCGGACACTGTGCGCCCTGATCAGCATGGTTCCGTCCTGGAGAGAGAGCGGCTGGATACTCCGCTACCAGTTCTGACCAGGTGCGCGCCGGATCAAGGCGGGCGAAACGGTAACCGTCTCCATCGCGGCCGCCAACCGCGCCCCCAGCATTTCGCCGACCCCGACACCCTCGAACTGCTCCGCCCGTCAGGCGGGCACGTCGCCTTCGGCCACGGCATCCACCAGTGCCTCGGCCGGCATGGCCGTCTACGGCGTCCACCGGGTCCCGGTCGCCTGGGACGCGTAAACGACATCGAATCTCAATCAAGGAGACCCCTGACATGACTGCCAAGATATGCCTCGTGACCGGCGCCTCATCCGGCATCGGCCGCGCCGCCGCGCTCGAGCTCCTGCGCGCAGGACACATCGTGTACGGCGCGGCGCGGCGGGTGCACATGATGGAGGCGATCCGCGAAGCGGGAGGTCACGCCCTGCCGATGGACGTGACCAAGGAAGAAGATCTCCAGCGGGTCGTCCGTACCATCCTGGATGAACACCAGCGGATCGACGTCCTGGTCAACAACGCGGGAGCCACCGTCCACGGCGCGGTCGAGGACACACCGCTGGAGCTTGCGCGAGACGAGTTCGAGATCAACGTGTTCGCACCGGCCCGGCTGACCCAGCTCGTTCTGCCGCAGATGCGGGAGCAGCGATCGGGCACGATCGTGAATGTGTCGTCGATCGGCGGCGAGATCGCCCTGCCGCTCGGCGCCTGGTACTACGCCTCCAAGCACGCTCTGGAAGCCTTCTCTGACACGCTCCGCCAGGAGGTCGAGCAGTTCGGCATCGATGTCGTCGTCATCCAGCCCGGCATCATCAAGACCGACTTCGAGGCCGGGACGGCGCGGCAACTGCGGGAGATCTCCGGGAACGGCGCCTACCGGCAGATGACCGAGGCCATGGCACGCGCGGTCGAGACGCGGCCGGGCGGGGACAACCCGGCCTCGGACCCCGAGGTGGTCGCAACCACGATCCGGCAGTCCGTCGAGTCGGACCGGCCGGAAACCCGTTACGTCGTGGGCTGGCAGGCCGAGGAGCTCCTCAACCTCAACAGGTCCCTGTCCGACCGCGAATTCGACGCAGGGGTCACCGGCCGGCTCAAATGATCGAATCGCCGCCCCCAACGCGAGTGCGGGCGCGACTTCAGGGCCTTCCGGGTCGATCCGCCGCCCGGCCATCACTGGTACGACGTGGACTTCCCGGACGTCATCGAGGTCGCGCGGACATGAGAAGCGACCGTTGCGTTCGGATCACAACATCTCTGGAAGGAGATAGATGTCCATTTCCTCAACTCCGGTCCCGGTGTCGATGCCGACCGAGCGTCCCGCGGGTTGTCCCTTCGATCCACCCGAGGAGCTCGCGCGGCTGCGCGCCGACCATCCCCTCAGGCCGCTGGCCTATCCGGACGGTCACGTCGGTTGGCTGGTCACCAGCCACGCCCTGGCCCGTGCGGTCCTGGCCGACAATCGCTTTAGCCACCGGCCCGAGCTCGCACACAGCCTGGTGGCCGTGGCGAACACGACGGACAAGCCGCAACCGGCCCCACCAGGGGCCTTCATTGCGATGGACCCGCCCGAGCACACCCGCTACCGCCACCTGCTCACCGGCCAGTTCACCGTCCGCCGGATGCGCCTGCTCACCGAGAGAATCGAGCAGATCACCGCCGAGCACCTGGACGCGATGGAACGGCACGGCCCGCCGGTCGACCTGGTGGAGGCGTTCGCGGTGCCCATCCCCAGTCTGGTGATCTGCGAGTTGCTCGGAGTTCCGACCGGCGAGCGGGCCCGGTTCCAGCGAGACCTGGTCGCGCTGCTGAGCCTGACGGCCTCGCAGGAGGAGAAGCTCGCCTCCACCACCAGGCTGCAGCGGTTCATGGGCGACCTGGTGCGGGCCAAGC
>NZ_JBFAVX010000082.1:0-1954 GCF_040680095.1 Nonomuraea sp. NPDC052129
CGGGTCTTCGTCACCCGCTACATGCGCCAGGGCCTGGGCGATGAGTTCGGCGCCCGCGACGCAATGTCCGCCGCCCGCACCGCGATGACCGCGATGAAAGACATGCACCGCGCCACCACCTTCGAGGCCGGCAACGACAAGTCCATCGCGCGCCAGGAGTTCGGCACGATGGCCACGGCCGTCGACGAGTGCATCACCAAGGTCTCCGGCATCGACACGGTCGGCCCCCAGGTGGTCAAGCAGGAGAACACCGGCCTGCTCGCCCAGATGATCGCCGAGATGGAAGCCCGGCTCACCGAGTCGGCAGCACGCTGACCAAGGCCGCCTCCCGTGTCCTGTCAGCCGCTCCCGGACATGCCTCGCAATTCGACGACCAGCCAGGAGCCCATCATGACCCCGCTCGAACACACCCTCGCCAAAGCCCTCACCGAGGTCGTCATCTGGCTTGATCACAGCGATGCCGACGTCATCAGGCCGGAGGCCACGATCAAGGTGCTGGAACCGGTGGTCACCGTCCTGCAGGATCTGTCCGCGCTGGACCGGCAAGCCCTCGCCGACCTGATCAACCAGTTGTCACAGCAGGAAACCGACCCTGAGCGGCAGCTGACGGCCTGGGAAACGCCCGAAACCCTGGGTCTCCTGGCCTGAGGCACCGCTGCTCAAAGCGGTCCTGAGTGCGGCCTGCGCGGCTGGACCGGGGCCGCGTGTCACCGTGCATGGTCGGGGTCGTTGACGCCATACAGGCGCATCACCGAGGTCCGGAATTGATTTGCCGCGACCTGTGTCTCCAGGCGGCCGATGCGAATCTGGTGGTCGGCGGCGTGGCCGAGCGCGATCGTCGCGGCGACCAGCCAGCCGGTCTCCAGATCGGTCGCAAACTCGCCGCTGTCACGGCCGCGGCGGATCAGGGCCTCCAGGCGCTGCTCGACGGGCAGGTGGCGGTCCGCCTCCTCCTCCATGTCGGTATCCGCGTGACTGGATGCCACCTGCTCGGCCAGCAAAGTTCCGGCCGCGTCGAGGAACCGGCCGAGGGCCTGGGTGGCGGTGCCGGCCTCAAGGTCGGCGGCATCCAGCACGTCGATCGCCCGACGGCTCAACTCGTCGCGCACCGCGGCAAGGAGCGCTTCGCGGGTGCCGAAGTGCACATGCGCGGTCTGCCGCGCCACGCCTGCCGCTGACGCGATCTCGGCCATGCTTGCCTCGGGGCGCTCAGCAAGCGTCCGGATCGCTGCCATGACCAAGGCGGCACGGTTGCGTCCGACCTCGACCCGCTGACGACGACGCCTTATCTCTGACACGGTTGACAATCATAACAGCACCCCTAAAAATGACACGCATGTCAGAGATAACTGAAGCGGCCGCGCGCCGCCTGCTGATCGACTACACCCGCGACATGGCCCTCTCCGACGAGGACCCGGCGCAGATCGTGAACCGCACCCTGACCGACGATGCGGTCTGGGTGACCGACGGCACGAAACTCACCCGCGACCAGCTGATCGCGCACGCCCCTCCGGCCCGCAAGAACGTCACCGCCTGCGAGATGCGCATCGACGATCTCCTCATCGACGGCCCCCGGTTCGCCGCACGCTGCTCCCTCAGCACCGACCACCGCAAACTCGGACACGTGGTGATCGAGTGGATCCTCATCGGCGAGGTCACTGAGGACGGACGGGTGCGGCGCATCGACCAGCTGGGACGAACCCTCGGCAACGCGGACAGCACCGGGGGGTCGGGTTCGTAGGTCTCGAGTGCCAGCCGCTCACCGCGGGGCTTGCCAGGCTTGACGCATCTCCACGGGTGTCTGCCCCTTTCGCAGGGTTCGTCGGACGGGAGTGGGCGGCACCCGTCCGCCTGGCGGGTGGCGTCGCGGGCCGAGCTCGGTCAACTTGGCCTACGTGAAAGAAGAGATCATCGTCCTCTGACCTGCTGGAAGGGTCCTCCAACCCTAGATAAC
>NZ_JBFAVX010000083.1:0-1886 GCF_040680095.1 Nonomuraea sp. NPDC052129
GCGATGACCTGGTTGACCTCGACCCGGTCACCCTCGGCCACGATCGGCTTCTGGTTGAACGAAGTGCCCTGGTTGGAACGCTTGAACTTGGCGACCCGATAGGTGGTGCTCGTACCGTCGTCGTTGGAGACCGTGATGTAGTCGGCGGAGACCTCCTGCACCACCCCGGCCTTCTCGGCACTCACCATGTCGCCCGTGTCGGTCGCGGCCCGGTATTCCATCCCCGTACCGACCAGCGGCGCCTCACTCTTGAGCAGCGGCACCGACTGACGCATCATGTTGGAGCCCATGAGCGCGCGGTTGGCGTCGTCGTGCTCCAGGAACGGGATCATCGCGGTGGCGACCGAGACCATCTGGCGCGGCGACACGTCGATGTAGTCGACCTCGTCGGCCCGCGCCAGCTCGGTCTCGCCACCCTTGGTACGGACCAGGACCCGCGCGTCGGCGAACGTGCCGTCAGGGTTGAGGATCGTGTTGGCCTGCGCCTTGACGAAACGGTCTTCCTCATCGGCGGTCAGGTAGTCGATCTGCTCGGTCACCTTGCCGTCGACGACCTTGCGATACGGCGTCTCGACGAAACCGAAGGCGTTGATCCGGCCATAAGAGGCCAGCGAACCGATCAGGCCGATGTTCGGACCTTCCGGGGTCTCGATCGGGCACATCCGGCCGTAGTGCGACGGGTGCACGTCACGAACCTCGAAACCGGCCCGCTCACGCGACAGACCACCGGGACCCAGCGCGGACAGACGCCTCTTGTGCGTCAGCCCGTCGAGCGGGTTGGTCTGATTCATGAACTGCGACAGCTGCGAGGTGCCGAAGAACTCCTTCATGGACGCCACGACCGGGCGGATGTTGATCAGGGTCTGCGGCGTGATCGCCTCGACATCCTGGGTCGTCATCCGCTCGCGCACGACGCGCTCCATACGAGCCAGACCCAGGCGGACCTGGTTCTGGATGAGCTCACCGACACTGCGCAGACGGCGGTTACCGAAGTGGTCGATGTCGTCGACCTCGACGATGACCTCGCGGTCGCCGGTGCCCGGCATCGATTCCTCGCCCGAGTGCAACCGGACGATGTACTCGATCGCGGAGACGATGTCCTCTTCGGTCAGAGTGCCTTGAGTGATCGCGGAATCAACGCCGAGCTTCTTGTTGATTTTGTAGCGACCGACCTTGGCCAGGTCGTAGCGCTTGGGGTTGAAGTACAGGTTCTCCAACAGGGTCTGCGCCGACTCCTTGGTCGGCGGCTCACCCGGACGCAGCTTGCGGTAGATGTCCAGCAGCGCGTCGTCCTGGCCGGCCGTGTGGTCCTTCTCCAGCGTGGCGCGCATCGACTCGTACTGGCCGAACCGCTCCAGAATCGCCTCGCTGGTCCAGCCCAGCGCCTTGAGAAGCACGGTGACGGCCTGCTTGCGCTTACGGTCGATACGGACACCGACACTGTCACGCTTGTCGATCTCGAACTCCAGCCAGGCACCCCGCGACGGGATGACTCTGCAGCCGTACAAGTCCTTGTCCGAGGTCTTGTCGACATTGCGTTCGAAGTACACGCCCGGCGAACGGACGAGCTGCGAAACCACGACACGCTCGGTGCCGTTGATGATGAACGTGCCCTTCGGCGTCATGAGCGGGAAATCGCCCATGAACACCGTCTGGGACTTGATCTCACCAGTGGTGTTATTGATGAACTCCGCCGTGACGAACATCGGGGCGGAGAAGGTCATGTCCTTGTCTTTGCACTCGTCTACGGAGTACTTGGGCGGCTCGAACCGGTGATCACGGAACGACAAAGACATGGTCCCCGAGAAGTCCTCGATGGGACTGATCTCTTCGAAGATCTCTTCGAGGCCCGACTGGGTCGGGACGTCCTTGCGCCCGGCCTGACG
>NZ_JBFAVX010000085.1:0-1668 GCF_040680095.1 Nonomuraea sp. NPDC052129
CTAGCCTCGATCTTTCACGATCTTCGTTTGGTCGGCTGAGCGGTTCGGCTGGCGGTTGATTTCCTGGGTGTGGTCAGCGCGTTGGCCCGGCTGTCGCGCCGGGTGGGCGGGGTTCCACCGGCCCGAGGGTGTGTCCTTCCTGCTCGTAGTGATGATTTCTGCAGGTCAGGTCGGTGCTGGGAGTGCTTGGAGCCGGTGCAGGGCGGTGAGGAGGTCTCGGGCCCAAGGCCATCGTGCGGCGATGCGTAGGCGCAGGCGCCTGCCGCCGCGGATGAGCCGGCCGGCGACGGCGAACAGGCGCAGTCGTAGGCGTTTGGGTTCGTAGCGGCGTGCGGTGGTGCCGTGCAGGGCGAGCATCGGCATCCATGACAGGAGCTCACAGGCCAGCGTGACGATCTCGCACCAGATCTGGTTTTGGGTGAAGTCGTGCAGCGGCAGGTTGGTCAGGCCGGTGTCCTTGGCGCAGCGGATGCGGTCCTCGCAGCGTGCACGGCGACGGTGGCGCAGCTCTAGGTCGGCGAGCTGGCCGCGGCTGGTGTTGGTGGCGAAGCAGGTGAAGCGGTGTCCGTCGATGTCGGTGAAGCGAAGCTGCGCACCGGGGTGCGGGCGTTCCTTTCTGGCGATGACGCGCATGCCCTTGGGCCAGCCGGCCAGGTCGAGTAGGCCGGTGAGCTCGGCCACCCAGGCGCCGGGCCGGGCCTGGCCGTCGCAGTCATAAGCGGGCGTCCACGCCGTCTTCGGCAAGCGCAAGATCGCGTGCTGGATGTCGTCGGTGAGGGTGAACCCGATCGAGTAGGACAGCCATCGGCCCGGCCGGGTCAGCCAGGTGAGGAACTCACGGGTACCGCCACCGGCGTCGGTGCGGATCAGCACCTGGCGCCGGCGGTGCTTGGGCAGTTGGGCCAGGGCGAGCCGGGTGGCGTCGATGTGGTCGGCGGCGGTGTTGGAGCCGGCGTTTCCTGGCCGCAGCGCGATGGCCAGTGGCTCGCCGGAACCGCCTTCTCCGTGGTCGGCGAAGACGGTGATCGGGTGGAAGCCGAAGGTTTTCTTCCAGGTGGGTGTGGCCTGTTCCTTGTCGGAATGGGCGATGACGATGGTGGCGTCGATGTCGAGCGGGATCAACATGCCGTCGGCGCCGGGCGCGGCGGGCCCGGCCAGCGTCCAGGCGCGTGCTCGTGCGGTGGCGCGGGCAGCGCGGATGGCTTTCAATGCTCGCGTTGGGTCGCTGGCCAGCCGGTCGATCAGGCGGGAGATGGTCGGGTCGGAGGCGATGGGGCCGAAGAGTTCGGGTTGAGCGCGCAACATGGCGATGTCGGCCAGGCAGTCACCGCCGAGGGCGAGGCTGATGGCGAGGTCGGCGATGACTTTGCCCGGGTCGTGGACGGCGCGGGAGGGGCGCCACCGCTCCAGCTCGTGTGAGAGTGCCCGGTCCAGGCCGGTGATGGCCAGCGTTCGGGTGAGGAGCAGGCCGCCTGCATGGGACAGGAGGCCGTCAGCGTCGGCGGACGCGCTGATCTTGCGGCGGGACGCGATAGTCTGCACGTGAAAAGTGCCTCTTGCTCTGGTGCGGACAGGACCTTCGACAAGCCCTATTCTCCCAGTTCAAAGGCACTTTTCTCATTTAAACGATCAGCTCTGGCCAAATTCGTCGTGAAAGCCCGAGGCTAG
>NZ_JBFAVX010000086.1:0-1650 GCF_040680095.1 Nonomuraea sp. NPDC052129
GGCTCTGCCAAGATTTCCGTGGTGACAGATTGTGCTGTTCTATCCACACTCCGCTGTTCTGGATGCAACCGTGAACGGTGTGTAACCGTGACATGGTGAACGTGCTCTTCCCGCACCTGGCCGCGGTGGAGATCGAGCAGGTGGACCGTCAGGACGGCCAGATCCGGATGGTGGCCCGCACGCGAGGTGACCCGGTGTGCTGCCCGTCGTGCGGGATGGCCACGGGGAAGGTGCACGGCTATCACTGGCGGCGCCTGGCTGACCGTCCGGTGGACGGGCTGCCCGTGGTGATCGAGTTGAGGTTACGACGCTTGGTGTGCATCAACCTGGACTGCGCGCGGCAGACCTTCCACGAGCAGGTGCCGGGCCTGGCCGGCCGCTACGGGCGTCGCACGCCAGGCGCGACGGCGCTGGTGATCGCGTGCGCGCTGGCGCTGGCCGGGCGAGGCGGAGCCGCTCTCCTGGCCACGATCGGATTACTGCTCAGCCGTACCAGCGTGCTGAGCACCCTGATGGCATTGCCGGAGCTGCCGTCGGCCGTTCCGGCGGCGATCGGCGTCGACGACTTCGCGATCAAACGGGGTCAGCGCTATGCCACCGTCATCATCGATGCCGTCACCCACAGATGCCTGGACGTGCTGCCCGATCGGCTCGGCGTCACCTTCGCCCACTGGCTGCAACAGCATCCCGGAGTCCAGCTCATCTGCCGGGACCGCTCGACCGCGTACGCGGCCGGCGCCCGCGATGGCGCGCCGCAGGCGGTGCAGTGCGCCGACCGCTGGCACCTGCTGAAGAACCTGAGCGAGGCGATCGAGAGGCTCGCCCTGACGCACCGTGGCTGTTTTCGCGACATCGCTGCAGGCCAGGGCCGCGACGAAGGTCCCACGGTGCAGCGCACCCGCAGCCGGTATGCGGCCGTGCACGCCCTGCTGGGCCAGGGCTTGGCGAACAACGAGATCGCCCGCCGGCTCAACCTCGCGTTGAACACTGTCAAGAAGTACGCCCGCGCCCAACGGGTCGAGCAGGTGATCGGTGGCCCGAAACGGGGTGCCACGCTGGTCGATCCGTTCCGCGACTACCTGCGCAGCCGCCGGGCCGCCGAACCCGGCGTGGCCGCGTGGACCCTGCTGCGGGAGATCAAGTCGATGGGGTATCAGGGCGGCTCCACCCTGCTGTACCGCTACCTGGGCCAAGGGCGCGCCGAGGATGCCCAGGCGCCGCCCTCACCCCGCCGCGTCGCCATCTGGATCATGACCGACCCGGCCCACCTCAGCCCCGGCCGCATGGCCCGACTGCAGGAAGTGCTGGACCACTGCCTGGAGTTGAAGCAGGCCACTGAGCACGTACGCACCTTCGCCAATCTGCTCACCCAACGCCAAGGACACCGGCTGGACGACTGGATCGACGTAGTCCGCGCCAGCGATCTGCAACCCCTGCGCTCCTTCGCTGAAGGGCTGCTCATCGACCACGACGCCGTCGTCGCCGGGCTCACTCTGCCCTACAGCAACGGCCCCACCGAAGGCGTGGTCACGAAGATCAAACTGCTGAAACGGCAGATGTACGGGCGAGCCGGTCTCGCCCTGCTACGCAAACGGATACTTCTCACCATCGCCAGGAACTGAGCGTTACCACGGGAATCTTGGCAGAGCC
>NZ_JBFAVX010000087.1:0-1596 GCF_040680095.1 Nonomuraea sp. NPDC052129
GTATCCATTCACGCCTGGCGTTGAGCCTTGAGTCTGATTTGGGGTAGACGCGCCGGTTCTGCGGAATACAGGGATCTTGTAATGGTTCGTCGTAGTTTGGGCTCGTGTCCGACCCCCAGGAACTCAGCCGTGAGGAGCTGTTGACTGCCCTGGAGGAGATGCGAGCCGCGATCGCGGAGCGGGATGCTGTCATCAGGGCGTTGCTGGCCGAGGTCGAGCAGTTGAAGCGGCGTGCGGGGACGGATTCGTCCAACTCCTCGATGCCGCCGGGTTCGGATGGTCCGGCGGCGCGGGCCAAACGCGCCAAGAAGCCGATGAAGCGTTCGCCCCGGCCGCGCGGTGGGCAGGCCGGGCACGAGGGGCATGGGCTGGCCTGGCGGAGCGATCCGGATCAGATCGCCGTCGTCGCCCCCGAAGCATGCGCCGGGTGCGGTTACACGCTGGTCGATCTTGAGGGGGAGGTCGTCGCGCGAGTGCAGATGTTCGACACCCCGCCTGTCAAACTCCAGGTCACCGAGTACCGGATGGTCAGCATGTCCTGCCCGGCCTGCCGTCGGATGACGCGGGCGGCCACCCCGGCGCATCTGGCCGGGCCGTGCTGTTACGGCCCGAATGTCCGAGCCGCGACCGCACTCCTGGCGTGCGCCGGGCATATGAGCATCAGCCGGGCCGCCGATCTGATGGGCGTGCTGTTGGACGCGCCGGTCTCCACCGGGTTCACCGGCGGCCTGGTCAAGCGCGTCGCCTCGCGGCTGCCGGCCTTCGAGACCGCACTGAAGAACGCGTTGCGGGCCGCGCCGGTGCTGCACCACGACGAGACCCCGGCCCGCGTCGCCGCCGACGACGGAGATCGACTGCTGTATATCTACACCGCCCGCGCCGACCGGCTGGTCTGGTTCGGTGCCGCCGACAACCGCGGCCATGACGCCCTGGACGGCTTCAAGATTCTGCCCGGCTATCGGGGCACCCTGGTCCGCGACGACTACCCCGGCTACGCCAAGTACGACCAGGACCTGGCCGCAGTGCAGCTGTGCTGCGCGCATCTACTCAGATCATTGCGCGGCATCGGCGAGCTGGACGGCGAAGGCAACCGGGTGCAGCGGTGCTGGACCGAGCCGGTGATGAGCGCGCTGACCGACGCCAAAGCCGCGGTCACCAAGGCCCGCGCCCAGGGCGCCACCGCCGTGGATGCGGAGGTTCTGCAGGGGCTGCGCACTCGCTATGACCAGGCGGTGGCCTGGGGCATCGCCACCAACACCCACCGCGACTGGCCCCATGGCCGACATCCCGGCTACACCCTGGCGAAACGGTTGCAGACCCGGGCCGTCCAGGTCTGGCGCTTCACCGTCGACTTCGCCGTGCCCTTCACCAACAACCCCGCCGAGCAGCCCCAGCGCATGGTCAAACTCCAGATGAAGATCGGCGGCTGCTGGCGCAGCGTCCGCACCGCCGCCCGCTACTGCCTCATCCGCTCCTACCTCGGCACCGCCCGCAACCACGGCATCCACCCACTCGATGCCCTCCGTGACGCCCTGGCCGGGAACCCCTGGATGCCACCGCAAAACGCCTGATCAATCACAGGCGTGAATGGATACG
>NZ_JBFAVX010000088.1:0-1520 GCF_040680095.1 Nonomuraea sp. NPDC052129
CACTCTAGGTGTGGAAATGATCACCGAACGTAGACGGAAGTCTGTAAAGATCATTCACCATCTCGGGGGAAAACACGATCATGTCCACGACACGGGGAAGAACCGCGCTGGCCGCGGTGGGGCAAGACGGACACGATGACGCATCGGCGCTGCTGAGGGCGGCTGCTCATCATGGCGGGGAAAAATCCCCCCATCGTGACGGCCAGGTGCCGTTGCGGGACCTGCTCGGCGATCAGGTGCTGGACCTGCTGCTAGAGCGCTCGCGCGACGGTGCGGGCGGACTGCGGCTGACGGGTGAGGGCTCGATGCTCGGCGAGCTGGTCAAGGCGGTGCTGGAACGCGCGCTGGAGGCCGAACTGTCGTCGCATCTGGGCTATGGCAAGCATGATCCGGCCGGCCACGGGAGCGGCAACTCCCGCAACGGCAGGATCGGCAAGACGGTGCAGACCGGGGTGGGGCCGGTCCGGCTGGCCGTACCCCGAGACCGGGCCGGCACCTTCGAGCCGATGCTGGTGCCCAAGCGCGCCGGCCGCGTCTCCGGCGGCCTGGACGACATGATCATCAGCCTGTACGCGCACGGCATGAGCGTCCGCGACATCCAGCACCACCTGCGCCAGATCTACGACACCGAACTGTCGCACGAGGCCATCTCCAACATCACCGACGCCGTACTCGAAGAGGTCCGCGCCTGGCAAGCCCGGCCACTGGATGCCGTCTACCCGGTGCTGTTCCTGGACGCCATCGTGGTCAAAGTCCGCGACAACCACAGCGTCCAGGCCAAGCCCGCCTACCTGGCCGTCGGCATCGACGCCGACGGCGAGAAGCACGTCCTGGGCATCTGGCTGGCCAAGACCCCGCTCGATGCCGCCACTGCAGGCGAATCGGCCCGCTTCTGGACCTCAGTGATGACAGACCTGCGCAACCGCGGAGTGCGCGACATCCTCATCGCCTGCACCGACGGCCTGAACGGCTTCGAAGACGCCATCCACCACGCCTTCCCGCACACCACCGTGCAGACCTGCGTCGTTCACATGATCCGCAACGCGCTGCGGCCGGTCGCCCGCCGCGACCGCGCCGCGGTGGCTGCCGAACTCAAGAAGATCTACACCGCGCCCACCGCGGAGGCCGCCTTCGACGCCCTGGCCGATTTCACCGTCTCCACCTGGGGCGAGAGGTATCCGCAGGCGGCTCGCGTGTTCGAGACCGCATGGGACCGCTTCACGCCGTTCTTCGCCTTCTCCCCGGCCGTCCGCAAGCTGCTCTACACCACCAACGGCATCGAGTCGCTGAACTACCAGCTGCGCAAGGTCACCAAGGCCCGCGGGCACTTCCCAGGGGACGACGCCGTGGTCAAGCTCCTCTGGCTGGCCATCATCAACATCGAGGACAAACGCGCCCGCGAACGCGCAGCGCACAAGGAGAAAACCGGAAAGATCAAGAACTCGCCCAGCACCGCCCGCCTGATCGAAGGACAGCGCACCATCGGCTGGCGCGAAGCACTCATCGAACTCGACATCGCC
>NZ_JBFAVX010000089.1:0-1491 GCF_040680095.1 Nonomuraea sp. NPDC052129
CGATGGGGTGACGCAGGAAGGTAGTCCAGCCCAGGCGATGGTTGTCCTGGGGTAAGCATGTAGGGCTGAACGTAGGCAAATCCGCGTTCTGTATGCCTGAGATGTGATGCCGAGCCGATTGTGGTGAAGTGGATGATCCTATGCTGCCGAGAAAAGCCTCTAGTGAGTGTTGTGGCGGCCCGTACCCTAAACCGACTCAGGTGGTCAGGTAGAGAATACTAAGGCGATCGGGTGAACTGCGGTTAAGGAACTCGGCAAATTGCCCCCGTAACTTCGGGAGAAGGGGGACCTCTGCTGGTGATCAGGCTAGCTCTGTGAGCTGGTGGGGGTCGCAGTGGCCAGGGGGAAGCGACTGTTTACTAAAAACACAGGTCCGTGCGAAGTCGTAAGACGATGTATACGGACTGACGCCTGCCCGGTGCCGGAACGTTAAGGGGACTGCTTAGCCGATCTTCGGGTTGGCGAAGGTGAGAACTTAAGCGCCGGTAAACGGCGGTGGTAACTATAACCATCCTAAGGTAGCGAAATTCCTTGTCGGGTAAGTTCCGACCTGCACGAATGGCGTAACGACTTCCCCGCTGTCTCAACCGCAGACCCGGCGAAATTGCACTACGAGTAAAGATGCTCGTTACGCGCAGCAGGACGGAAAGACCCCGGGACCTTCACTACAGCTTGACATTGGCGTTTGGAGCGTCTTGTGTAGGATAGGTGGGAGACTGGGAAGCTCGGACGCTAGTTCGGGTGGAGTCATTGGTGAAATACCACTCTGGTCGTTTTGAACGTCTAACTCTGGTCCGTGATCCGGATCGGGGACAGTGTCTGGTGGGTAGTTTAACTGGGGCGGTTGCCTCCTAAAGGGTAACGGAGGCGCCCAAAGGTTCCCTCAGCCTGGTTGGCAATCAGGTGTTGAGTGTAAGTGCACAAGGGAGCTTGACTGTGAGACTGACGGGTCGAGCAGGAGCGAAAGCTGGGACTAGTGATCCGGCATCGGCGTGTGGAAGCGGTGTCGCTCAACGGCTAAAAGGTACCCCGGGGATAACAGGCTGATCTTCCCCAAGAGTCCATATCGACGGGATGGTTTGGCACCTCGATGTCGGCTCGTCGCATCCTGGGGCTGGAGTAGGTCCCAAGGGTTGGGCTGTTCGCCCATTAAAGCGGTACGCGAGCTGGGTTTAGAACGTCGCGAGACAGTTCGGTCCCTATCCGCTGCGCGCGCAGGAGACTTGAAAGGGGCTGTCCCTAGTACGAGAGGACCGGGACGGACGAACCTCTGGTGTGCCAGTTGTACCGCCAGGTGCACGGCTGGTTGGCTACGTTCGGAAGGGATAACCGCTGAAAGCATCTAAGCGGGAAGCTCGCCTTGAGATGAGGTCTCCCACCATGAGAGTGGGTAAGGCTCCCGGTAGACGACCGGGTTGATAGGCCGGAGGTGGAAGCACGGTAACGTGTGGAGCTGACCGGTACTAATAGGCCGAGGACTTGACCACAAAG
>NZ_JBFAVX010000090.1:0-1145 GCF_040680095.1 Nonomuraea sp. NPDC052129
GCAGCATCGCTGAGAGCCTCGGCGAAATGATGAACAACAGCACTCCGGCGGCGCGAGAGGTCCTCGCTCGGATAGGCGGCCCCGGCACCGTCGCGGACCAGTTCCTCGTGGGCATGATGGCCATGCTCGGCGTGATCTCCGCCGGGCTCGCCATCCAGGCCGTGCTCCGGCTACGGGCCGAGGAGAGCGGCGGGCGGGTGGAAGCCGTCCTGGCCACTGCGGTCGACCGGCTGCGGTGGTCGGGCGGCCACCTGGCCTTCGCGCTGCTCGGCTCCGCGCTCGGACTGGTTGTGTTCGGATCGGCGGCCGGGCTGGCGTACGGGATGAATACCGGGGACGTGGGCGGGCAACTGCCGCGCATGCTGGGCGCCGCCCTCATCCAGCTGCCCGCGGTGTGGGTGTTCGCCGGGCTCGCGTTCGCGCTGTTCGGCCTGCTGCCCCGCCTTTCGGCCGGCGCGTTCGCCCTACTCCTGGTGAGCACGCTGTTCGGCTGGGTCGGCGCGGAGCTGGAACTCAGCCAGTGGGTGATCGACCTGTCGGTGTTCGCCCACCTCCCGCAACTCCCCGGTGGTGAGGTCAGGGTGCTGCCGCTGGTCGTGCTGACGGCGATGGCGACAGTGCTCATCGTGCTCGGCCTGGCAGGCCTGCGACGCCGTGACATGCCGGTCGGCTGAGCCCGCACAACCTCACCGACCACAAGCAGAGCCAGGAGGACTCATGGACAAGATCCAGATCGACTTCACCGGCGTGCGGGCAACCGCACTCCTCGAGCTGTACCTTCGATGGCTGGACAGCCGAGATCGGCGCCCCATCCTGCGCGACCCATGGCCACAACGAGCCGTACAGCGCCTCGACTTCGACTTCTCCCAGTTCAAGTCCGTGGCCATCGGACGGTTCGCCGTGGCCGTCCGGTCCCGCGTGATGGACGGGTGGGTTGCGAAGTATCTGGCGAACAACCCGGATGCGGTCGTTCTGGATCTCGGGTGCGGACTCGACTTCAGGGTCTTTCGGGTCGATCCACCGCCCGGCCATCACTGGTACGGCGTGGACTTCCCCGACGTCATCGAGGTCGCGCGGCAGCTCTACCCCGAACGCGCCGAACACAGCACCATCGGCGCGTCCGTCGTCGATCCGGGCTGGCTCGC
>NZ_JBFAVX010000091.1:0-1019 GCF_040680095.1 Nonomuraea sp. NPDC052129
GCGGAACGCGTGACCGCGATCCGCCAGGATGAGGAGCACGACCATGACTGACGCCATCACGGTGGCCGGGTTGGTCAAGACCTTCGGATCCAGCAGAGCCCTGGACGGTTTGGACCTCGTCGTCCGCGCCGGTGAGGTGCACGGCTTCCTGGGGCCGAACGGCGCTGGCAAGAGCACTACGATCCGCGTCCTGCTGGGCATGATGCGTGCGGACGCGGGCACCGCCCGGCTGCTCGGCGGCGATCCGTGGGTCGACGCGGCGACGCTGCACCGCCGCCTGGCCTACGTCCCCGGCGACGTCACGCTGTGGCCCAACCTGTCAGGCGGCGAGGTGATCGATCTGCTCGGCCGGCTGCGCGGCGGGCTCGATCAGAAGCGCCGCGCCGACCTGCTGGAGCGTTTCGACCTGGACCCCCGTAAGAAGGGCCGCACCTACTCCAAGGGCAACCGGCAGAAGGTGGCCCTGGTAGCGGCGCTGGCGTCCGACGCCGAGTTGCTCATCTTCGACGAGCCGACCTCGGGCCTGGACCCGCTGATGGAGGAGGTGTTCCGCGAGGCCGTCCAGGAGGAGAAGCGCCGCGGCCGGACCGTGCTGCTGTCCAGCCACATCCTGTCTGAGGTCGAGGCGCTGTGCGACCGGCTCACCATCATCCGCGACGGCCGGGCCGTCGAGAACGGCACCCTCGCCGACCTGCGCCATCTCACTCGCACCACCATCCAGGCCGAGCTGTCCGGGCCCGTGGACGGGCTGGCCGGCCTGCCCGGCGTGCACGATCTGCGCACCGAGGGCGGCCGGGTTCGCTTCGCCGTCGACGCCGCCGCGCTGGACACGGCGCTGCGGCAGCTCACCGCCGTGGGCGTGCGCAGCCTCGTCAGCCAGCCGCCCACGCTGGAGGAACTGTTCATGCGGCACTACGACCGCACCGGCGCGAGCTCCGGGCGGCACGCGGAGGCGCGGCGATGAACGCGTTGACCGGTGCGGGAAAGTTGATCCGCCTGACACTGCGGCGTGATCGGTT